>DHGW01000021.1:5308-29248 GCA_002402965.1 Bacteroidales bacterium UBA4788 | reverse complement strand
GAAAAGATCTTGATGACTTCAAGCTCGCGGAAGCCGTAATCGCAGATGAGATTCACGGCACGGGGAGTAATCCCTTTGTGCCAGTACGCCTCGCCGATGAAATACCCCAGCTCGGCCGTCTTGCGATAGACATCGTCCTGCCTGTGCAGCCCGATATTGCCAACATACTCCCCTTCGTACTCTATTGCAAATACCTGGTAAGGTTCCTGCCTGAGACACATCGCGATGAATTTTTGCGCATCCTCCAAAGAGTAGGGGGAGGGGAATGCATCTCTCAGGTTCACTGCCACCTTTTCGTTATTGGAAATTTCCGCCATGCGGAATTTGTCGTTACGCCTTAATTTGCGAATTGTTACAACTCCGTCGGTGAACCTCAGTGGGGTGTTTTTCATGATCTGCAGTAATTTCTTACGGAGCCTAAAGGTATTAATTTGAGTAATATTGTGTGATGAAAAGGGCTCTGACTCTGATATTGGTACTCTTAGGTGTTGCCGGAATCACCCGTTCTCAACCCTCGTTCCCGGACAACGGGCAGCTTTACGTTGACACGGTGGTTCCCGCAGTTTTCATCGAAATTCATCCTGACACGCTGGCGTGGATCTATGCTAATCCATACAGCGACAGGGAATTCCGGGCAGTCTTTGTCTTTGACAACGGAACGGTTCGTGATACAATTTACCCGGTAGGGTTCAGGCTCAGGGGCAATACCTCCCGGTCATCAAAGAAGAAATCGTTCAAGGTCTCCTTCAACACATTCACACCGGGCGGGAAATATTTCGGGGTGGAAAAGATGAACCTGAACGGTGAGCATAATGACCCGTCGGTAATGCGCTCAAAGATCATGTGGGATATACTGCGCCAGTGGAATATCCCAGCTCCGCGGGCAAACCACGTCAGGGTCTATATCAATGGCAACTATTACGGCCTTTATATCAATGTGGAGCATATAGATGAGGAGTTTGCGCTTTCCCGGTTCGGAAACAAGGACGGCAATCTGTTCAAGTGCCTCTACCCGGCAGACCTTACATACATCGGACCTGACTCTGACAGCTACAAGCTGTGGAACGGAACCAGGTGGACTTACGAACTGATCACCAAAGTGGAGGAGAACGACTTCTCAGACCTCGGGGAGCTCATAGGCATATTGAATAATACTGAGGATGCAAATCTTATCTGTGAACTTGACCGGGTTTTCAATGTTCAGGACTACCTGAAGATGATGGCGGCACAGATATTCTGCGGCGACTGGGACGGGTATATCTATAATAAAAACAACTTTTACCTCTATCACAACACACTCACCGGCAGGTTTGAATATATCCCGTATGATGTTGACAATACTTTCGGCATTGACTGGTTCGGGATCAACTGGACCGTGAGGAACATTTACGAATGGCAGCCGGGAGGCGACCAGCAGAGGCCGCTTTATGACCGCATCATTCACAACCCGGTACTGCGAAAGCAGTTCAGTTTTTATGCCAGGCAGCTTATAGAAAGCACCCTGGACATCGATTCGCTGATTCAGGCCATTGAGGAGAGAAAGGAGATGATATCTCCATACGTTATGAACGATCCCTGGTACCCCCTCGACTATGGCTATGATCACACCGATTTCCTGAACTCATTTTCATCTGCTGCCGGAGCACATGTCAAGTGGGGCCTGTACCCGTACCTGCAGGTGAGGAAGGCATCGATGGCTGCTCAGATCGAAGAGGGTGACGCAGACCCGGTTATAAAGTATTTCTCTCATACAAGAAAGTCAGGGAACCCCATACGTGTCAGTTGTATTGTAGAGGCGGCCACCCCGCCAGTAACTGCAAAGCTCATCTATTCCGTGGCGGAAGGATCGGCACTGGAGGCGGTGATGTATGATGAGGGGAACGGGATATTCAGTGTCACTGTTTCAGGTATTTCTGATGAAGATCCGGTGACTTACCAGGTACTAGCTGCGGGAGGATCGGGCGGAACAACGCTTTTGCCCTGCTATCCCATCCTCATAGCGCCTGTTGCAGGCCAGACCCCTTTGCTCTTCATCAATGAGTTCATGGCCGACAACGAGGAGACCGTAACCGACGAGCAGGGCTATTACAGTGACTGGATCGAGATATACAACGGCGATGCTGCACCGGTATACCTGGGAGACCTGTACCTGACAGACAATTTCAATGATCCGCTTAAGTGGCGGATGCCCGGGACAGTTCTTCCCGCCGGGGGATTCATCCTTCTCTGGGCTGACGGTATGCCCGGGCCCGGTGAGAGGCATGCGCCATTCAGGCTTGACAAGGATGGGGAGGAGATAGGCATCTATACTCGCTATAAGCTTCTGGTTGACACGGTCTCCTTTGGCCTGCAGCAAGAGGATGTAAGCATGGGCAGGAAGAGCGACGGGGCGGATGAGATTGTTTTCCTTGCCGTTGCCACCCCCGGGAAATCAAACAGCACCACACCTGTTTACGAGATCGAGGAGGCCGGGACATTGATAGTCTATCCCAATCCTGTGAGTGGTGAGACTTTAAGGCTCAGCGAACCGACTGATTGCAGGGTGTACAACTCGTCCGGGGTGCTCCTGTACTCGGGAACGGAGGTGACAGAGATCGATGTAAGTGCCTTCCCGGCAGGCCTTTATATCCTTGTGACCGGCGACGGCAGAGGCATCCGGTTTGTTAAGGCCGGGAAGTGAGAAACTTCGGGTTGCCGCTATTTTCTGCTTATTCTGCTCCGGCTGGAAATTTGCCTGTATTGAATGATATTGTGCTGAAATCATTGTCCCAAGGCCTGGCATAATGGATAATGCCCCTGGTATGGAGCAGGAGGAACAGGTTATTCTTTTCCGTTATGTCAGACGATTTCAATAAGCTTACAAAAAGGGTGTCAACTGATTTTTCGGTACTCAGCGTGAATATCCCGTCCCGGGAACGCGGCAGTTCGTAACGCTTCTCCAATCCCCGGTCATTGGTACATACGGCAGAGTGCGCCTCGCTTTGGTCTGCAGTAAGGAAAAACCATCCCATTCCGTCATGCACTGTTTCGACGCGGGTAACTTCCCTTCCGGCAGAATCAATGACAGAGATCCTTGCATTTTCGGGCAATCCCCGTGCATTCAGGACCTTGAAGGCAATCTTGCATGTCTCGCCGGAAGGGATATATCCGCCTTCAGGAAAGAAAGAAACCTCGTAGTCATCATCCGGGGCGGGTATCACTGCATATTCCCTGCTCTTTGAACTTTCGATGTACAGGACTCTCCGGTCTGTTCCCGCCGGCAACCTGAACGTGAATCTTGCCACAGTGTCGATGTCAGGAACAACATCGGCAAGTGGCTGACGGTTGATTTTCATCTTCAGGCCCTGAGGCATTATTTTTTTCCGGGATTTGATCTCTTCGAAGGATACTTCAGCCGTATACCTGTCGCCTTTTTCATGTCTGAACCCGACAACGGTATTAACGGTGGCTGAAAGAGGTCCCTCCACACGGATTTTTTTTCTGTAATCGCAATCAGCTCCCGGATTCAGCATGTTTTCCGTCCAGGCGTGCAGGGTATAGTCGCCTTCAGGAAGAGCCTGATCGAGTTCAAGATGTCCGCTGAATGCCCCGGAGTCAGGCCTTACCTTTATCCTCTCAACAACTGAATCGAGCGGGTTGATCAGTTCTGCATAAACATACTGGTTTGATTTAGGTGTATGAAGAACGGCATCAGCGACATGAGCCCTGAACCAGATCGTTTCGCCGGAGATGTAAACATCCCTGTCAGTGTGGAGGTGCAGCTTTTCCTGTGGGAAGAGGACTATCTGTTCAACGATGCTTTTCAGAAGCGAGTCTGTCAGGTCAGTCTGCCCTGTCTGTCCCTTGCAGATCAGGGGTAAGAGTGAAAGTCCAACCAGGATGGATAGTTTTCTGCACATTGGCAAAGGAGAAGTTGAATATCGTCCGGTGACTGTTTGAGGATTGACAAACAAATATAGTCAATATCGTGATTGTCTACCACTCATCATAATCATCCGGGAAGGATGATCCTTTCCAGACATATTTCTTGCAGCACTTCCCGTTCTGGTACTTGATGAATGCATCCTGATCCAGGCTGAGGAGAGTTCCATCATAGTCATAGACAGGCGGAAATGATGACATGACCGGGTTCAGCCATTCGAAGAAGTAGTCGCCGTCATACTTGTATCTGATCCATGCGCCGAAGTCAGTTGTATACATTGGCGGGGTGCTTTCCCCGGCCTCGGCTTCACGGATCATCTCCTTAAGCCAAGCGGGAACCTCATCAGAGGGGACAAGGTATTGTCTTTCGCACGATGCCAGCATGAGCACCGGCAGCAGAAGCAGGAGGACTCTTTTCATCTGGAGGAGGGGTTAAATTCTGCTATTTACCCTCAAAAATCGCGCCAGCCCGGGGGTTATGGGAGCCTTTCCGCCAGGAAATATTAAACCGTAGTCGCGCAAATAAAAAACCCCCCGGGATGCGGAGGGTTTTGTTTCAGGGTGATGGATTATTTATTTCCCGGTGTGAATGATCGGGTCAGGTTCGCCGTCCGGGTCATTGATAACAAACCCTGAGGTTGTCGGATGGCCTCCCGTTGCCAGCAGAACACCGCAGGCATGGGGTGCTGCCATAGAGGTGCCGCTCATGGTGGCGAGACCGCCGGTATTATAGGTTGAGATGATGTTGACTCCAGGGGCACAGTAGTCAATAGGCGGGTTGCCGTAGTTGGAGAAAGATGCGAATATGTCATTGACATCGCAAGCCGAGATTGTATAAATGTTAGCGCCGTTAGCACGGGCCGGCGAATGATTGTTTGCATCATCGCTTTCATTTCCTGCTGCCAGCGCAACAAAAATCCCCTTGGCTCCCATCTCTATTACCTCAAGGTCCAGTGGTTCATAAATACCACCACCAAGGCTCATGTTGGCAGCATCACCGGCGACACCGTTTGCAGTTACCCAGTCAACTCCCTGAATGATAACCGACATTGCGCCGGAACCTCTTTTGTCAAGGACCTTGACAGGTACCACGGGTGCACCTGCAGCCACACCAACCACGCCTCCGTCATTGTCTTTGGCAGCGACGATGCCTGCACAGTGCGTTCCGTGACCGTTGTCATCATTGGGGGTGGTTGTGCGTGTAACGAAAGTTTTCCCCTTTGCCACATCTACGTTGAGGTCACCGTGGTCCAGGTCAATGCCGGTATCAATTATCCATGCCCTTTTTGTGCCGGTGTAGGTTGCTCCTCCGCCTACCCTGGTGATTCCGGGAGGTGTCACTTCTGGAGTTGGGAGAGGTACCGGTGTCGGAGCCGGTTTTGCAAGAATGAACATCATGTCCTGCCATACCCCTCTCACATTGGGATTAGACTCAAGGGCTTTGGCCTCACTCTCACTCATCTGTACAGCAAAGCCGGGAATGCCTGCTGAATAGACATTCAGTGGCTCACGGTCATAAATGCCTGCCTTGGCAAGAATGTTTTTCGTGACAACTGTCATTGCCAGCTGAGCGTCATCATAACTCATGGTGCCCGACTTGACATAACCAAAATCGCCCTTGAGAAGCACCACATACTGGCCTGGTATTACTTCGAGTGATGTCTTGATGTAATCGTCCTCCTGGGTGACGGGTTCAGGGGCTCTCTCACACGCTCCGAGCAACAACGCAGTTGCCGCAGCACAAAGAAGAAGTTTTTTCATTTGAACAGGTTTTGGTTTAACATAGGGTTAACAAACTCCTAAATTACGCAAAACCCTTACACTTTGTCACTCCCCGATTAACAATTATTAACAAATTCCCCGCCGGCTGTTGACAAAAACATCCTCTATATAACATATGTTCATGATGTTCAGAGTATTAGACTGCAAGACTGCAAGACTGCACGACCGCACGACTGCATGACTGCATGACTGCATGACTTTCAGACTTTCGACTTTCAGCCCTCCTTATCCATGTAGGGATACCTGAAATCCGTCGCCGGCAGGAAAGTCTCCTTGATGGTCCTCGGCGAGACCCACCTGATAAGGTTGAGCCTGCCGCCAGCCTTGTCATTGGTGCCTGACGCCCTCGCACCGCCGAAGGGCTGCAGTCCCACCATGGCGCCTGTGGGTTTGTCATTGATGTAGAAGTTGCCCGCCGCAAAGCGAAGCACCTGGCAAGCCTTAACCATCGCCGGACGGTCGGCTGAGAAGATGGCTCCCGTCAAACCGTATGGCGAGGTTTCATTGACAAGATGGAGCGTCTCCTCATATTTGTCGTCATCGTAGACATACAGTGTGACCACCGGGCCGAAGATCTCCTCCTTCATGGTAATGAACTGCGGATCTTTAGTGAGAATTATTGTCGGTTCCACAAAGTAACCCTTGCTCTTGTCCCCCTTCCCGCCATGGACTATCTCACAGTCGGGCGACTTGATGGCAATGTCAATATACCGCATGACATTGTCAAACGACTTCTCATCAATAACCGCATTCATGAAGTTTCTGAAATCGGCCGGGTCACCCACCCTGATCTCCGAGGCCTGTCGCCGTAAATGTTCCGAGATCTCCGGCCAGAGCGACCGCGGGATATAGACCCTGGAAGAGGCCGAGCACTTCTGCCCCTGGTATTCGAACGAGCCCCTGATAATTGCAGTGGCAGCCTCCAGTGGGTTGGCGGAGTTGTGTATCATGATGAAGTCCTTGCCTCCGGTCTCGCCGACTATCCTTGGATAGGATTTATATTTGTCAAGATTCAGGGCAGCGGTCTTCCAGAGTCCGTTGAAGGTGCTGTTGGATCCCGTGAAATGTATCCCGCCAAGGTCAGGGTGGTTCATTACCACAGAACTGATTACCGATCCCTTTCCGGGCAGGAAGTTGATCACTCCCGCCGGCACCCCGGCCTCCATGAAGACTTTCATCAGCACCCAGCTCGAGAGGAGGGATGTTGTGGCTGGCTTCCACACGGTTGTGTTGCCCATCAACGCCACAGCCATGTTGAGGTTCGATGCAATCGCCGTGAAGTTGAAGGGGGTGATTGTATATACGAAGCCTTCAAGCGGCCGGTATTCAACCCTGTTCAATTGATCTGAGGCTGACCGTGGTTGCTCCTGGTAGATCTGACCGGCAAACCAGGCATTGAACCTCAGGAAGTCTATCGTCTCGCATGCCGCCTCCACCTCAGCCTGGTGCACCGTTTTGCTCTGCCCGAGCATTGTAGCTGCAACAATTGTGAAACGGTATTTGCGCGACAGAAGCTCTGCAGCCTTAAGCATAATTGAAGCCCTCTCGACCCATGAGAGCGTCATCCAATCCTCCTTGGCCTGCCTGGCAGCTTCAATGGCTCCGGCGGTCTCCTGCTCGCCGGCCATGTGATATGTGGCCAGCAAATGTGCGTGGTCATGTGGCATCACGACCTTGCCGGTACGTCCGGTCTTAACCTGTTTCCCGCCGATAATCAGCGGAATTTCAATTGTTTCGGAGGAGATTCTTTTAAGTTCCTTCTCAAGCTCTGCCCGTTCGGGCGTTCCCGGAGCATATGTCAGTACAGGCTCATTTTCAGGCCTGTTAATCGAGTAGATAGCATTATTCATAATAAAGTCGTCATTTAATTATTACCGTCAAAGTCTGCCTCCTGGGGCTTTGCAGGGAGTCTGTCTCAGATTACCCCGGTATTCCGCTGTGCTGATGTTAAAATCTGCCCCCGCCATGCCTGGCGGCACATCTGTAACAATTAAGGAGCGCTGTTTGTTCCCGTTGGAAGAGAGCGGCTGAAGGATTACTGCCGCTGGATATCCTTCGTCAGAAGGTCGGTTGCTATTGCTATCATCTCAGGTTTACCGAGGAGGTATGCTATGTCATTGCCGTAGATCGTCGTGGACGGCTCCGGGTTTGGTATGACAGTGTCACCATGCTTGATGGCAACCATTGTTACACCGCAGGTCTTGCGCATGGCTGTCTCGTCTATGGTCTTTCCGTCAAAAACGGTCTTTTCACCCACCCTCACGGCTGCAATCTCAATATCAGGAATATCCCTGAGAAGTGAGTATCCGCCCACCCTGCCTCTGTCCCTGAAGGTGCCGTAGTTGTCCTCCCTGGTGCGGGCAATGGCGCGTTCGATATCCATCCTGGGGATGAGGTACTTCCCGAGGATTCTTTCAAAAAAGTCGATCGCCGTCTCAAACTCCTCGGGGATGACCTGGTTGGCCCCGAGCCTGTAAAGCTCCTCTATGTCAGTCACATGTCTCGTCCGGACGATTACATGGGCATGCTTGTTCATTGTCCTTATATGTTCCACGATGGAGAGTGCGGTGATGAGGTTCCCCACGGAGACCACCACCAGCTCAGCTGTATGGACGAATGCCTGCCGCAGCACGGGCTCAAAGGTCGCATCGCCGAAAACAGTCAGGTTCCCCTTCTCCATCCCCTTTCGCGCAAGGTCAGTGTCAAAGACAATCGAAGTGAAGGGAAGCCCCATGGAACTTATCATGGAGGCGAGATTTATTGCCCTTGAATCTTTCCCTATAAGCACCGTATGGTTGCTGATCTCAGGTATCTCCACCTGCCTGAGCGGGAAGAGTCCGTTAACCATCTTGGGCGGGAGAGGCAGTTTTAGTATGAGGTTGGCCAGCGGCTTTGAGGCTTGTATCAGGAAAGGAGAGAGGGCCATTGACGTTATTGCCACCGCCAGGAAGAGCTGGTAGTGGTAAGGAGTGATAATCTCATTCGTCAGTCCTATAGTGGCAAGGATAAAAGAAAATTCCCCCACCTGCGCCAACGAGAGACCCACCACCACCGTCCCGAAAAATGTGTGACCCAGTGCAAAAGCCGTGAACCCGGCAACTGCTGTCTTTACCAGTATCACCACCAGCACGGCTGCAAGCACAAGCCAGGGATGATCGGCGACAAATCCCAGATCGAGAAGCATGCCTATTGAGACAAAGAAGAAGCTGGTAAAGACATCCTTGAAGGGGATGAGGTTTCCGAATGCACTGTGACTGTATTCAGTATCGGAGATCATCAGCCCTGCCAGGAAGGCGCCGAAGGCAAGCGACATGCCCAGTTCGTGAGTAAGCAGTGCCACGGCGAGGCATATCAGAAGGAGGCTCATCAGAAAGAGCTCCTGGCTTCTTGTCATGGCAACCAGGTGGAGGAGCCATGGCACCAGCCACCGCGTTCCGACCCAGATGAAGATCATTATCCCGACAGTCTTCAGCATCAGGATGAACAGGTCATGCCCCACGTCAGTGGTTGCGCCTCCAAGCATAGGGGTGAAGAGCAGCAGCGGTATCAGAATAATATCCTGGAAAATGAGAATTCCGACGATCGTTTTCCCGTAGTGAGTGGTCAGCTCCGACCGTTCCTGGAGAAGTTTAAGCACCACGGCAGTACTGCTCAGGGCAGTCAGGAAACCAACGAAAACGGACTCATTCCATTCGAAGTGGTATACCCTTGCCAGCAGCATCGTTACCCCGGCAGTCAGCAGCAGCTGCATGAACCCGCCCAGGAATACCAGCCTGCGTATATTAAGCAGATGATTTAGCGAGAATTCCAGACCGATAGTAAACATCAGGAGTATTACCCCGATCTCGGCCATCACCTCAACATTCTCGGGTGAGCTGATCAGCCCCAGCAGATAAGGGCCTGCAATGATTCCGGTGAGCAGGTACCCAATTATGGCGGGAACCCGGATCCTTGTGAATATGAAATTCACAAAGGTGGAAAGGGCAAAGATGATGACGATATCCTTAAGGACACCCGGTTCCATTGGCTAATGCAGTTGGTGCCCTAAAGATAGGAAAAGATGAGGTTGGTTGTTTCAGGAGGGTGTTGCCTTATCGCTGCAGACCGGGCTGTCCGAGAGGAGGCACTCCGTCACTGCCTCGAGAACATTCTTGCTGCCGGCCAGCACGATGAGCCTGTCGTCCGGTTTAATGACCGTCATGCCATCCGGGATGACGTATTTGTTATCCCTCTTTATTATCGCTATGCGGGCATTCTGCGGGAATCCCAGGTCCATTATCTTCATTCCGGCCACCACGCTCTCCGGCGCAATTGTGAATTCAGCCAGCTCGGAATTTATCGGATCCGAAAGCAATATATCAGCTGCCGTGACGGTCTTGACCCTGGCCGGGAGTGACACGTGCAGCCACTTCGCCACAAGGGGGATCGTTGTCCCCTGCAGCATTACCGAGGTGAGGGAGATGAAGAAGACGATGTTGAAGATCATCTCAGCCTTCTCCAGTCCCGCCATCAGCGGGTAGGTGGCGAAGACAATAGGTACGGCACCGCGCAGCCCGACCCATGAAATAAATAGCTTCGTCCTGGCCCTCATCCTGAACGGCATCAGTGTGAGAAAAACGCTGAAGGGGCGTGCAACGAAGATCAGGAATCCCGAGATCAGCATTCCGATGCCGATTACCGGAACAATGTGACTCGGGAATACAAGGAGTCCCAGCACCACGAAAAGGATGATCTGCATCAGCCATGCCAGCCCGTCGAACATCTTCATGATGGTTCGCTTGTGCAGCAGGTCCTGGTTTCCGAGATATATGGCTGAGATATAGACGGCAAGGAACCCGTTCCCGCCCACGGCGGTGGTGACCGAGTAGGTAAGGATCATAAGTGTGATGGAGAGCACCGGGTAAAGCCCTTCATAATCAAGCCTGATATGATTTATGATGAACTTGCTGGCAAGGCCGAAGAGATAACCCAGGCCGCCGCCTAGCAGCAGCTGCATGAAGAACATCGGAAGGACGGACCATAGCGACTTATCGCCGTCCTGTATCAGGCCGATGAATACGATGGTGAGGATGTATGCCATCGGGTCATTGCTTCCGCTCTCGAACTCCAGGGTGGGGCGGATATGTCCCTTGAGCGCAAGGCTCTTCGATCGAAGTATTGAGAAGACGGCAGCGGCATCGGTGGAGGAGACTATCGCCCCAAGCAGCAGCCCCTCATAGATTGAAAAGTCAGTCACCCACCATATGAACAGCCCGAGGGTGACGGTTGTCAGCAAAACCCCAAGCACAGAAAGGGTTATTCCCTGCCACAGGATGGGCCGTACAGAGCCCCAGTCGGTCTCGAAGCCGCCGGAAAAGAGGATGAAATTGAGGGCAACGATGCCGATGAACTGCGCAAGTCCGGGGTCACTGAAGGGAATCTTCCCGATCCCTTCAGAACCGGCCAGCATACCCACAGCAAGAAACAGAATAAGCGTGGGAACACCTATCCGGAGAGAGGTCTTCCCGGCCAGCACGCTGATGAGTACAAGCGCCGAACCGATTAAAAGGATATTTTCAGCTGTAATTGTCACAGGCCCCTGCATTGAGGAGCTAAAGATATTAAAATGCCGCTTTTCAGACAAAAAAATCCCGGTTGTTCAGGCCGGGATAATGAAGAGTTAAAAAACGCAGGCGCTCAATTATTGCCCTGTTAATCGTCAATTGGCCGCGGATACCCGTCCTCTATTTTCCAGGATGGCGTTTCACCGGCGTATACATTGAAGTTGAGTGATTCGGGAGAAATGCCGGGCAGGAACCTGACCTCCGTTCCTTCAGGAAGGCTGACATCTATGTCAATCATCGAACCGTTCCACCTTGATCCGGCCGGGAGAGAGCAGTACTCGTCGAGATAGAGAGTGTCACCTGAGAGTCTCCAGTTGTACTCTATCTTCCTCGCGTTGGTCCGGGCCTCACTGTCTGAGTTGCTGCTTGCCCTCCGCTCCACGGAGATGATCCCGGTGCCATTTTCGCTGCCGTATATGTTCAGGTCGGCTGAGACATGGAGCCTGTTACTTGTACCGTCAACGAAAAACCTGTAATCCTCAACGGAGGCATGCTTGTCATACCTTAGGTCCGTCTGTTTTTTCATTGTGGTGATCCAGAGAGTCTTAGGGGCCGGTTCAAGAGTCAGCCGCTTCTCCACGGACCTACTGTTGGAATAGACTGAGAGCTGCAGACTCAGTATTACTGACAGTGCGCAGAGCGAAGCTATCCATACCACGAAGAGCACGATGCTCATCACCCGGAAGCGCTCCTTTATGTTGAATATTAGTTTGATACCTAACCAGGTCAGCGCCGCCAGCGGGAGCAGGGTGACCAGCGCCGCGAGCAACAGTATTGGCCATACGGTATTGCTGCTCAGCACTATACCCAGCAGGTCATGAACATTGGTCATCTCCGGCTCCATCACCGAGGAAAAGAACGGGACGTTGTTGAAGAAGATCAGTATCACGAAGGAAAAGAAGAGAAGGAATCCAACCAGGGTGAATATCCCTCCCAGTATGATGGCGATAACCCTGAAGATGGCAGACATCGCCTTACCGAATGCCCTGAAGAATTCAGAGAGAGCCTTGCCGAACCTTGCCGAAGGGCTGTTGGGATCGTACATCGATTTCCTGACATAGAGTTTCTTGTTAGTTGATGCGGGACCGTCATCGTAATAGTCCTCCGGCGCCCCCATGATGTTGATCATGTTGGTTACCATCTCCTTCGAGACCAGGGTGGGAGGCTCCTTGCCCCCGCCGAAGATCTCGGCTATGCGCGCCTCGATGTCACCGAGTGTCTCGTCGCCCCCCTGCTCTGTCCTGAACCTGGCGGAGACGTGGTCAAGATAATGTTTCAGGATCTCCCAGGCATCCTCGTCCACTCGGAAGAGCTGCCCGGCAATGTTGATGTCAAGGTTTTTTTTCATGGCTGCCTCTATTTCCTGTCACGTATCTGGTTAACCGATTCCACAAGCTCGCCCCATACCTTGTCGAGCTCCCTGAGATAAATCTTCCCCAGCTCGGTCAGTTCATAATATTTCCTCGGGGGCCCCTGAGGCGACTCCTCCCAGCGGTAGCTGAGAAGACCTGCGTTCTTCTGCCTGGTCAGCAGGGGGTAGAGTGTTCCTTCAACGACTATCACCTCTGCTTTCTTAAGCTCATTGATGATGTCAACGGCGTAGCAGGCATTCCTCGACAGTACCGCGAGTATGCAGTACTCAAGGATCCCCTTGCGCATTTGTGCTCTTGTGTTGTCCGTATTCATGGCGTTTTTCTTTTATCAGTGTTATCCGCTTCTGGCGAAGGTTACAGGTTCATTTTCTCCTTTACGGTGTTGAACTCCTGCCTTACGGAATCCTTGATGTTGTCAATGGTAACCGGGTCACCCCGCATCTCAAGCTTCTGGGCGGTGGTCTTTGCTTCGGGCAGGACGATCCACAGGATCAGGTAGAGCCCGAGGCCGAAGCCTCCGGCAAAGATCAACACCGCGAAGATGATCCTCAGTATCAGGGGATCCCAGTCGAGGTATGCCGAGATGCCGGCACAAACCCCGCCGAAGACACGCCTGTCCGGGTCACGGTAAATCCGGCGTTGCGTCCGCGGGGGAACCTCGCCGGCGGGCTCGCCGCCGCTGATGTCCTCAGGCGAACCCAGAATAGTCATTACCTCATCTACATCCTTCATTGTGATAACCTGCTTGTAGGCGTTCAGTCTCATCCTGAAAAGCTCCGATATCCTTCCCTCGATATCGGACATTATCTCAGTTGCCCCCGGCTCGCCCGAAAACTCCTTCTCCAGGCGCTTCATATACTGCCGGAGCCGCTCGTAGGCGTCATCGTCAAGGTTGAACGCGTAACCCCCGAGATTGATGTTGACAGTCATTTTCATTGTATTTATTATAAGGTACCTGTTAATACAAGTTAGTTTGGTAATGCAAATATATAAACAAAAAATAATACTATGCAATACATAGAAGTAAAATTTTAAGAATATTTTTTTTTGGATATGACTGAACTCATTTCCGGGGCAGGGGTTAGATAGGGGAGGAATGACTAACTTTATGAAAATTTATGAATATGAAAGCATATAAATGGGGCATACTTGGAACCGGCAACATAGCGCATAAGTTTGCGCGGGCGCTGATGTTGCTTGACAATGCGCATCTTTATGCGGTGGTGTCACGTGATGCCGGCAGGGCTGAGAAGTTTGCAGGTGAATTCGGTTTCGTGAAGCATTTCGGCAGTTACGAGGAGATGCTGGCGGACCCGGGGGTCGAGGTGGTATATATATCGTCACCCCATTCGCAACACATGGAACACACACTGATGGCGTTGCAGAACGGCAAGCATGTAATCTGTGAGAAGCCCATGTCAATAACCGCTGCCGAAGTATCCCGGATGATTGATGAGGCCGGGAGAAAAGGTCTCTTTCTGATGGAGGCACTCTGGCCTCCCTTTCAGCCCTCCTATCTCAATGCTGATGAGATACTCAAAAGCGGCAGGATGGGAGAACTGCTGCACATCAGGGGCAAGTTTGCCTTTGTATCTCCTTATGATCCTGAACTCCGGACTTACAACCTGGCCATGGGAGGTGGGTCGCTGCTTGACATCGGCATTTACCCTGTGATGGATATCCTCAGGTACATGGGCGAGCCGGAGCACGTTGTCGCAACATCCGTGTTTGCTCCCACCGGCGCTGATGAGAGCACGGCAATAATCTTCAGGTTCCGTGACGGCCGGCTGGCCGAGGCCTACAGCTCATTCGCCAACATGGGCGGTGTTTCCACCGAGTTCAACTGTGAGAACGGCAACCTGATCCTCACCCGTGGCCGCGACCGGAACCAGCATCTGATAATTGAGATGCAGGGTGATGTTGATGACCGCATATTCACTCCCCCCGCACAGGGTTACCAGTATGAGGCAGCCGAGGTTATGAGCTGTCTCGACAAAGGGCTGACAGAGAGCCCGGTAGTCCCCCTCTCCTTCAGCCTCACGCTGGCCCGCACCCTCGATGAGGTGCGCCGTAAGGCCGGTATAAGGTACCCGGGACGAGACCGTTAAATATCCTCCGGCAGGCAATGACTGACAGTTCCTCAGAGGCTGAAAAAAAGCGGTTGCTGCTCAGCATGCTCGTCCCGTTCCTGCTGGTGGCTTTCATGTGGCTTACCCTGGCTGCAGGCTGGCTCTTTGAAGCCAACCTGCACTTCCTCGGCATCTACCCGGGTAAGGCTTCATCGCTTACAGGAATCATCACCTCTCCGTTCATTCACTCAGGCGCCAGGCATCTGTTCAACAATACAATTCCTCTCTTCATCCTGGGAACAGCGCTCTTTTACTTCTATACGCAGGTATCGTTCAGGGTCCTGCTGTGGGTCACCCTCCTTACCGGGCTGGCAGTATGGCTCACGGGAAGGCCGGCATGGCACATCGGGGCAAGCGGCGTTGTCTACGGACTGGCCTCTTTTCTCTTCGTGAGCGGCATTATCAGGCGCCACATCCCGCTGATGGCCCTTTCACTCCTGGTGGCTTTCGTCTACGGAGAGATGGTGTGGGGGATCTTCCCGGGGTTCAGGATTGACATCTCATGGGAGTCTCATATGCTTGGCGCAGCGGCAGGCGTGATCCTTGCCATCTGGTTCCGTGCCGAGGGACCTCAGAAACCTGTACCCTTTTATGAGAAGGAAGAGGAGGAGGAGGTGCCGGGAGATGAAGAAAATGAGGCCGGAGCAACGGATCAAGAGAATTAATTGCTATTTTTAAAGCCGCTAAAACTAACCTAAAGGCCCGGTAATGTACGTCAGAACTGGAACTCCGGCATTTGATGAGCTTATCCCGAGGATAAGCAGGTTCCTTGAGCAGGACCTCCTCGAATTGAATATAGACGGTGAAAAGATCAGGGGATACAGATCACCTGATGCCCGTTCCGTGTGGATAAGAAATTACTCTGACATGATGAGGGCATTGCGTTATACAGAGTCAGACCTCGTCAGCGTAGTCAGGCACTTTGCAGACAACCAGGCGCGCAACGGCCGTATCTTTGACTACTTTACCACCTTCCCGGAGAAGACTCCGTGCGAGCGCGAGAACTGGACAAAGTATGTCCGGACACCGGTGGAGGCGGACACCGAATTCAGGTTTATAAAGGCAGCATGGCTTGCATGGCAGGCCACCGGCGACGACGCCTTCATCCGCAACCTCATGCCCTCTTTCGAAAGGGCCCTCTCATATGTCATGGACGGGGGTTATTTCGACAGGGAAAAATACCTCTTCCGCAGGCCTTATACGATTGATACGTGGGATTTTGCATATACTGCAGGACGTCACGAATGGCTTCAGTTCCAGATTGACGGGAACACCTTCTGGGGTTATTTCCACGGCGACAACAGCGGCTATTATGAGGCTTTCCACTTCATGTCGCACTGGTACAACATGTTCGGTGACAAGGTCAGGTCAGCACTCTGGCGTGACCGGGCCCTGAGGCTTCGCAAGAGCCTTAACACCCATTGCTTCAACGGATCATTCTATACACATTTTGTGAAGCAGACACCGGTCACCATCGATGGTGTTGATGAAGCTTCACAGCTCAGTCTGAGCAATCCTGCCGCCATCAACAGAGGTGCAGCTTCGCCCCGCATTGCCACGGCAATCATCAATGAATACATAAAGAGGCGTGAGACAACCGACGCCTTTGCCGAGTGGTTCTCGATAGATCCGCCCTTCCCCGCAGGGATATTCGGCGACTACAAGCTTTCACGCGGCGCTTACTGCAACGGGGGCATAATGCCTCTCACGGGCGGTGAGCTGGCGAGGGCTGCCCTTGAATACGGGTATGAGCAATACGGGATTGACATTCTGATGCGCTACTATGACCTGATCTCACGCAACGGCGAGACCTATCTATGGTATTTCCCTGACGGGAGGCCATCAACGGTTGAGACAAGCACATCACCTGAGGCTAGACCCACTGACGGCTGGGGCTCGTCCGCGATGCTCTACGCCTTTGTTGAGGGATTGGCCGGGGTGCAGGACAGGGACAAACTCTTCAGGAGACTTCGGCTCTGCCCCAAATGGATAACAGCAGGCGTGGAAAAGGCTGAGGTAAAGATCGACTACAAGAGCTCGGGCGCCTATGTCAAATACGCTTACCATCATACGGCGGATCAGATGATCATCAACCTGGAGGGAAGCTGCGAATATGTACAGCTTTCACTGCCTGTTCCCGGGAATTATATTGCGGGTGACCTGAAGTTTGGCGGAAAGAAAAAGAAGTACATCATGGCATCTATCAACCAGAGCAACTACCTGATTGCCGATGCCGACGTGAAGGGTGAGTGTGAGATTATACTCAATCTGAGGAAAAAGCCTTGACCTGATAAAAGGGGTAAATATGAACTCAAAACCGGTAGCATTGATTACGGGAGCGAGCAGGGGGATAGGCAGAGCCATCTCCCTGACGCTGGCTTCAGAGGGGTTTGATATTGCGGCCATCGCGCGCACCCCTGACAGCGAAGGCATGGTCTCGCTGCAGCCTGAAATTGAAGAGCGCGGGGCACAGTTCTTCCCCATCGGCCTGGACGTGGCACATACCAGCCTGCATGATGAATCCATCTCCAGCATCCTGGAACGGTACGGCAGGATCGACATCCTGGTGAACAACGCGGGCATCGCTCCCATCGAGCGCAGAGACCTTCTCGACATGGATGAGGAGACCTTTGACCGCGTCCTGAATGTCAACCTGCGCGGCCCGGTATTCCTGGCCCGCCGTGTGGCAAGGGAGATGATATGGATGAAGGAGAAGATCACAGGCTACAGACCTACTATAATGTTCGTCACATCATTCCTGGCATATACGTCATTCACCCACGCCGTTGAGGTATGCATCTCAAAGGCCGGACTTAGCATGGCTGCCCTGGTATTCGCAGACAGACTTTCCGAGGAGGGTATAAATGTCTATGAGATCAGACCGGGACTCATCAAGACAGAGCTTACTTCACGCAGCAAGTTTAAGTTCGACAGGCTCATCACTGAAGGCCTGATTCCGCAGAAGAGATGGGGCACTCCTGATGATGTGGCAAAAGCGGTGGCCTCACTGGCACGGGGCGACTGGTCCTCCTCTGCAGGTACCATCTTCGAGGTCAGCGGCGGGATGAATATCCAAAGTATTTAATTATCAGCAGTTTTACTGACATTTTATGACAGCCCGGCGGCGGTTTGAGCAATTTCTGTTGAACAAAACCGGGCAGTTGGTGGTTTTATGTGAAACGAAACACCGGATAAAATGAAAAAGATATTTGTGATATTACTGGCATCAATATTTACGGTAACGCTTCTGAATGCACAGAAGAAGTATGAGGCTGATCCCTTGGCTACCGTAATTAACTGGAAGGGCGACAAGAAAATCGGGAGCTTTCATGTGGGCACAATCGACCTGAAAAGCGGCTGGCTTACCGTTGAAGGAAATGCAATCACCGGCGGCGAGTTCCTGGTTGATATGAACAGCATAAAGGATGCCGATCTCAAGGACGATAATATGCGCGCCAAACTGGAGGGTCATCTCAAGTCAGACGATTTCTTCGGGGTTGAGAAATTCAAGGTTTCAAAGCTTGTCATCACCGGAAGCTCCAGGCTCGAAGGCGGCAAGGCAGTTGTTAAAGGCAACCTTACTGTAAAGGCAGCCACCCACCCGGTGGAGTTCACCGTCACTGAATCAAAGAGCGGCGCTGTCACAATTTATACAGCCGACATCACTTTTGACCGCTCATTGTATGATGTGAGGTTCGGTTCGGGAAAATTCTTTTCCAACCTGGGCGACAATACCATCAATGACGAGATAAAGCTGAACGTGAAGCTTGCTGTGAAGTAAACCTCATTTTAGAAATCCGTTTAAGGACCCTCTGCGGTCCTTTTTTTTATCAGTTGCTCAGCGTGCCGGCGTTGGCCATTTTGATAAACGCGAGGTAAATCAGTTTTGCAACATCTTCCATGATCTCAGGGGTGACCGCCGTCTCATCATCGCCCGGCAGGTGATAGTAGACGGGTTTCACGCCGTCAGTGGTGGAGATGCTCATGGTACTGAATCCGTCGGCCTGAAAGACGAGCCCGTCGCTTCGCGGCCTGCCGTAATAAACTCCCCTCGAGGTTGAAACTCTCATAGGCCTGTGGATGTAACTGTCGTTGGCATTTTTGAAATAGTCCGTGAGGCCCTGGCAGCTTTCCGGGGCGCTGACAGCCAGCCCCGTGCCGTTGCCCACCATGTCGAGGTTGATGTAGGTCACCGTTTTCTCTTTCGGGAATAAAGGGTTCCTCGTGTAATACTTACTGCCCAGCAACCCCACCTCTTCGCCGCCGATTAGGAGAAAGAGGACGGTTCTTTTCAGCTTTATGCCTGACATTGCCAGTGCCTTTGCTGCAGCCATTATGTCAATCACACCACTGGCATTGTCAAGACCACCGTCAACGAGCAGTCCGCCTGCATTACCCACCGCATCCAGGTGCCCGCCGATGATGATCACCTCATCCTTCAGAACCGGGTCAGCGCCCTCTATCATCCCTGCAACATTGCAGGTCCTGCCTTCAGGGTGACGGGTTGTGTTCGCCTTCATTGTCATTACCTTTCCCGTGACAAATGAGGCCGGTTTGAACGACTTGTCAATCTGGTCGAGTAGAGTTTTATTATCTTTCCCGAGGCCGGCGAAGATGTCCGCCAGCGGTTCCGGCCCGATACCGGTCACAACCAGGTTATCATTGTAAGAGATGTTCGGATTGGCGCTGTTACCGTCGATGTAAAGCATCCCTACAGCTCCGTGGCGGGCGGCGTTTTCGGCCTTGTACTGGTGATAGCAGTATTTTACCCATTTTGCATATTCAGGATTGCGGGCATCCTTGTAGGGTACATCGCGGTTCATCAGAACGATCTTACCCTTTACGTCCACATTCTTGTAATCGTCATAATTGAGTTCCGGGGCTGTGGTGCCGTATCCCACCCATATAACCTCGGCAGTTACCTCGCCGTTGCCCGAGTTCATTCCAGGGTAGAAGTCAGCCGGAGCGGAATAGCTCTTTGTGATTGTGACCCCGTCCTTTTGTGCGATGTGCAGCCGCAGCTCACCGATCTCATTCACTATTGTATAAGGGTGGTCAAACCACTGGAAGTATGAGCCGTTGTCCCCGGCCGGCTTTATGCCCCACTCACCCATCTTCCCCGCAAACCATTCAGCAGCAGCGATGTACTCGGGGGTACCTGCCAGCCTGCCGTTGTATTTCGGGGAGCATATCTCTGTCATCCAGCCGGCGATCTCCTCGCTGCTGATGGAATGAAAATACTTTAGCATCAGTTGTTCGTCCGCATCCTGGGCAAACGTCAGCAGAGAGCAGGTAACCGCAGTAAGGAGGGTGATCAGTCTATTTGTTCTTTGTCGCATCTCTTGTGTGGTATAAAAATACAGCTGTAAAAGTAACTTTTTGTGATGAACTACTCAACGACAATCTCATCTATGAATATCCATGAAGGCTGTCCCGCTCCCCGGTGCCATTCGGGGCACTTCTTCAGTGATTTGGCCGTGATCCTTAGTTTTGACAGTTCCTGAGGCGCGAATTCAAACTCCATGTTAACGGGTACAATATCCTGATTAAACCTTGTGGTCTCAAATTTCCGGGAGGCTACAGCGCGCCAGTCTGTTCCGTTGTTGCCTGCCAGGATCAGGGTATCAGGAGATGAGGATATTATAAAGCCGTCACTGCTCAGGCTGGTTATTTCAGTTTTAAGGGGGCTCTCACCGAGGCCGGATTTGCCAATGAAGATGATTTTTGTCCCTGGTTCGGCTGTCACAGTTACCGGCAGCGGTTTACCGGTTATGCGGGAATAGTACTCTTTAAGTTCTGACGCTGCCTTTACCGTGAGCGAGTCTGCTCCTGTGCCGGTAACAATTGAATAGTTGTATTCCGGACTGAGGACAAAGCTCTCCCGGTTGCATGCTGAGACGGCCATTATTAGCAGTGCTGCTGCAAGTGCAGCAGGAAGGCCGGGAAACAGTGTTTTTAGGTTCATATCCAGTCAGGTTAGCAGATGCAACTTAAGAAAAAGTAATTTTTCCTGAAAGAGGCTGACAATCATTATTGTATTATTGGCAAATAATGACAAATATTGTGGTTCAATGATCTACAGATGAGCAGCAAGACAATCTCCGGCGATCCGAAACGCCTGGTGACGAAGGAATTTATCGTCCCGTTCATACTTGTGACAAGTCTCTTTTTTCTCTGGGGAGTGGCTCACAGCCTCCTGGATGTTCTTAACAAGCATTTTCAGGATATACTTGGCATCACCAGGGCCAGGTCCGGGCTGGTTCAGGCGGCTCTTTACGGTGGTTATTTCATCATGGCCATCCCGGCAGGACTCTTCATGAACAGGCTGGGATACAGGAAAGGCATCATCACCGGGCTGCTGCTCTATGCCGCGGGAGCGTTCCTCTTCCTTCCGGCCACCTATATCCAGACCTTTGGATTCACTCTTTTTTCGCTGTTTGTGATAGCCTGCGGGCTGACCTTTCTGGAGACTGCTGCGAACCCCTATTCAAGCGTCCTGGGGCCGAAGGACACCTCCGAGCAGCGGCTCACCCTCTCTCAGTCGTTCAACGGTCTGGGCTGGATAATCGGTCCTGCCCTGGGCGGGATGCTTATACTGGGAGGCGACGGAACAGGCGATACAAACAAATTCTCCTCCATGGCATTACCCTATATGCTGATAGGAGGGGTGGTGCTTGTCATAGCCTTCATGTTCATGATCACGCGTATGCCTGACATTCACGAGGGAGAGCATGACATCCACGGAGACAGGGGAACATACGGGGGATTGCTCCGGGTGAGGCATTTCAGGTGGGCAGTGGTGGCGCAGTTTCTCTATGTGGCTGCACAGACGGGGATCAACAGCTTCTTCATCAATTACGTGGTGGAGACTATGCCCGGTTACTCGCCGGAGAAGGCTGCCTACCTGCTTTCGCTGGGTTTTGTCTTTTTCATGTCAGGGCGCTTCATCGGGTCGCTCTTCATGAGCTGGTTCAGCCCGAGGGTGATGCTTGGGATCTGTGCACTTGTAAATACCGCAGCGATGGCTCTTGTGATGCTTGGTCTGGGATGGCCCTCGCTTGTGGCTCTTTATCTGAATTACTTCTGCATGTCGATAATGTTTCCCACGATTTTTGCGTTAGGATTAAAAGATCTTGGAGGTATGACGAAGAAGGGTTCATCGGTACTGGTGATGACGATAGTCGGCGGGGCATTATGTCCGGTTATAATGGGGCATATTGCAGACATATCAGGGATGGCCGTCGGTTTTGTGGTGCCGCTGGTCTGCTTCGCATTTATTGCGTGGTATGCCTTCTACAGGGCGAAGAGTGTCAGGAATTTAAAAATGGAGGGTCATTCGCATGTTTAGAAATGTAACAATTATAACCTCTTTTACGTTGCTGTTAGTTTCAGGAATCTGCTCCGGGCAGAAAACCTGGTGGGGAGAATACTCAGTTTTTGCCGGCGGCGGCGACAATGAAATATTCAGGTTTCAGGAGCTCATAGGCTCCGGTTCAGTGACTGGAACAGGAGTGTGGACGGCTGGTGCTGACCTGCGGAGGCTGATCGGGGATCATTTCAGCATCGGAACGGGTTTATCATATTCTCAACAGTATTATTATACCAGTCCGGCGCCGGGAATTCCCGGGGAAGACCGGCCGGGAAGCTTCGGTCTGATTACCCTGCCGGTGACGGCGAGAGTTGATTTTCTGAAGTGGTTCTTCGCTGATGCCGGGGCTATTTTTGGTTTTCAGGCCGGGATGTCACGCATTGATAACATGACAGGGCTGGGGGCGGCTGTTGGTGCCGGGTTCCAGTACAATTTCAAGTCTGATATCTTCGTCAGGATAAGGGCGTATGCCAGCCAGTACGGCTTACTCCGGTTCATTCCGGAGAATTATCCGCAGACCTTGGCCAATGCAGGTGTGACTGTGGGGGTGGGATACAGGTTTATCCGGCTCGGTAAATGCAACTGTCCGGATGACAACAGGCCGGGAAGGTGATACTGGTACCCTGAGGTGATATTGTGAACTGCTTACCCTGAGGTGATATTGTGAACAAATTAGCCGGATGTGACATTATGAGCAGCTTACCATGAGGTGATATTGTTACGACATTACCCGGATGTGAAATTTTGGGCAGATTATCCGGAGAGGATCTTCCGGAAAGGTTACTCGGAGGCGACTTCCTGGATCATTTTTTTCGCTTCGGCCCATTTTTCCTCGGGCATGCGTGCCCCGATCACCTCTATCACTTTTCCTGCGAGGATTGAACCGAACAGCCCGCATTTGTCGAGGCTGAATCCGTGAGAGAAGCCATAGAGGAATCCTGCAGCGTAGAGGTCGCCCGCGCCGGTAGTGTCAACCGCTTTGACCTTCAGGGCATCCACCTTTATGACCTCGTTTCCGCGTTTGATCCATGATCCGTCGGGGCCTGTCTTTACGACGGCAATCTTGCATTTCTTTGATATTTCGTTGAGTGCGTCTACCGGGCCGAGGCCGGTGAAGGCTCTTGCCTCCTCTTCGTTGGCAAAGACAATGTCTACGTATTCGCTGACGATCCTGTCAAAGGCCGGAAGCATCTCGTTCACCACGTTAAAGCTTGCCAGGTCGAGGGCGATGCACATACTGTTCTCCTTTGCAATCTGGAAAGCCCTCTCGACCAGGGGAAGGTTGTAGATGAGGTATCCCTCGATATAAAGGATATTGTATCCCTTGAAGTGGGTGACATCCAGATCGTCGGCCGACAGTTCGGTTGCAGCGCCGAGGTGGGTAGCGAATGTCCGTTCCGAGTCAGGTGTCACAAGTGCCACGGCGGTGCCGGTAGGTGACTGGAAAGAGCGCATGAGTACCGGGGTGAGGCCGGCGTCGACCATATCTTTTTCATAGAAGTTGCCGAATTCATCGCGTCCCACTTTCCCGATGAAAGAGGAGTGTACGCCCATAACGCCGAGGCCATAGATTGTATTTCCGGCTGAGCCGCCTGAAGCGAGAGTTTTCTTAAGGCCGTTGATTGCCTGTTTGATCTCATCTGAGCGGACGGCGTCTACCATTGTCATGCTGCCTTTTGGGAGGCTGAAGCGGGAGAGGCAGGACTCGTCTGGAATTATAGTCATCACATCGACAAGAGCGTTGCCGATGCCCAATATTTTCT
>DHGW01000021.1:0-5284 GCA_002402965.1 Bacteroidales bacterium UBA4788 | reverse complement strand
AGGTGTAAACCCGTGTAATCCCCTGAAACTCACTGTTAATCAGGGGGTCCTAGGTTCAAGTCCTAGCTGGGGAGCTAAGCAAGTCAACCACTTACACGGATTTCGGGTAAGTGGTTTTTTCTTGCGCGCCAGTTTTGGGCCAGTTTCTGGAGGAAATTCACTGTTTTAGGGTCATTAATTGATGACGGTATTAAATGAAAATGGCTGGAAATAATCCAGCCACTTATGTTGATACTCTTCAAATGTTTCGTTTTGGCTTTGACAGACTATGTGGATTTTTAAACGAATTAATACCTTTTTTCAATAAATCATCCCCAGGCTTGTCCAGAACAAATATTTTTTCTGGACAAGGGTAAGATCACACTTATGAGGTTTTGTTGTCGGTGGCGTCAAATGTGATAGGATTTGGCTCAATCCAGTGAATATGGGTAGACAGCATTAAGTATAGTTCAATTATGTCCAGCTATATTTTGGGGGTTAAGACAAATGTTCCTTAGAATTTTATAATTCAGAATATGCAGATCTTTTTCATTTCGAAGTATTTGACTGAAAATCTGCGTATATTTGATTGTATCAATATGTTCTTTATTAATCCTTTATTTAAGTGATGAAAACATATATATCGTTCATTATCTATGGCGAAATTTTCGAAGGGGTGCTTACAATTGTTGGAGTAGTAATCCTATTGGGGTTGTTTGTTGGTGCCTTTGCTGGGATTTTCTGGATAGCGGAGAAATATTTCGGTATTAAGACTATTGGAAGGTTTAGCGTAAGGGAAGAAATTTCCAAGTCTGATAATATAAATTCTCAATTAAGTCAGATTCAAATAAATGATCCAGAACTATTTGAAAAAGCAAAAGCGATATGTAAGAAGAAAGGGTATGTGTTAAGCAATTTAAATATCTTGGCGGAGGCGACAAAATTAAAGAATGAAACTCAGGCAACTGATCAGGAGATTCAAAATCGATTTAGGAATGATATTAATGAGTTTGAGAGAAAGAGGCGAATCAATAATATTACAACCGTAAATGAAATTTTAAATGATCCGAAGATAACCAATGAGGAAAAATTGAAGACGTTAAAACTCTTTAAATCGCTCTCCTACATTACAGATCAACAATATAACAAAATAAAAGTAAAACTTGGTGGGTAATCCAATTATCTTTTGTCTTATAAATCTTCACAGGCTCTCAATTGGATTTATGGCTTATTAGCTTTACAATTCCTTCTACTTGTTAAGTCCTATATTTCATTTGCAATATATTCATAATTGCTTACCATTTTCTTTCACTTTTATATAAAATTAAGTAAGTGATTATCTGTACAGTATAATATTTTCGAAAAAGTCAAGATAAAAAAGTTTTTTTTTACCTCTTTCTTCCCTATACATTTGTCTTAAAGTCAAGTATTTCTTGATTTATTTATCCACATTGTTTGGTGTGGAAAACGTTGATGCAAAATTTCGTAATTGTATGTATTACTGGGTATCTTTGTGGAAAATATAAAGCTAATGAGGGAAGGTTGATAAACTGATATAAAACGGCAATCCCAACTGTAGCGAGTTGGGATTGTCTAAATTTCGCCCTTTTACATTCGTCAAATAGTGCGAATACCAAAAGGAAGCGTTAATGTCTAAGTAAATGACAAAACAAAAGTATGACACTGATTTGGGTTTGTCAAGCATTTTAACACTTTTTTTAAATGCTCTTTGAAATAGGGTCAACAAGCTTAAGGATAAAGGGTTAAGTCCAGATACCCTAATCCAAATTCTGGACATCACCAAAAGCGGAGGCAATTATGTCCAACGTAAATGACGAAAGACCTGGGTACAAATTGGTATTTTGTACCTACGTTACTCGCGGGAAAAAACGTGTTTATCCCAAAAAAGCGAAATATTTTCGCTTCTGGGTTCGCGTGAGATAACGTTCTCAGGTCGCTGGAAGGGAGTGTGTAGCGATGCTCCCTTCCTTTTTTTATATAACGTTTAAGTTCTGGTTTTGTTATTGACAATAATCCCTCATCCAACATTGAGGTCGTGTCTCTGGGGTCAGATTTGGTACCTTAACATGTCGTGAAAAAGGGGAGGTTGGGGGTGATTTGAAGATTATGGCCAAGTATTTGGGGGGGCAGGCAGCAATTGGTATAAGTGGCTATTTTTTAATATTTACCGTTATTTCGAAATACCCATTGCCTAAGTCTTTATGGACTATTTTTTCTTTTGGTGTGGAAGCTCCTGACTTAGTAAGTCTATCATTTAATGAATCAGCAGAGAAGGGGTTAGACAAAAACTCCCTAGTTTGTCTCGGGTTAATCTTTTGTATTTTATACTTTTTCATTACCTCAGTAAATATCCAATATTTCTGTAACAAAGTCAAGAGCGCTTTGTTTGTCAAGGTTCTTCTTTGACCAGTCTGATATGCGAGTTCTCCTCGCTGTACTTCTTATTAATTTTTCACCCAAGACTTCGTATGTTTCATTTCTTGATATTAGCCTGAGAGACTCACATTTTGTATCAAATTCAATTGTCCATTCCATTGCTTCTTCATGTTGTACATATTGCCAATGAAGTTTCTTGTCAATCGAAGCCAATTCATTCATCATTTCCAGCACAGTGTTATATCTTTCTTTTGGATTTGGCTTCATGGCTTTCCTGATAATGGTCTTCAATTTATTTGGAATATGTGGCAAGAAAGTCCCTCTGTCTGGATACCTACCTGATATTACTGCTCTTTTGAATCTATCATAATTAAAAGTTCCGTCTTCATTCCGAAATATATTCCGCTGCGAATAAAACTCATTATTTCCGTTGCAAAGGCGATAAAGCGTAACTCCAACCTGATAAATATCTGTATGCACAGTAAATCTATTTGTTAGATAACACTCAGGGGGGATTTGAGCATTATATAGATTGTCTGGCTCAGCTGTCCCGTAAGCATCAATATATTTTGCTAGACCAAAATCGCTCAATAGTCCATCCATTGAGTTTGATAACAGGACATTGTTTGGCTTAATGTCAAAATGTATCAGCTTCTTTGTATGAATGTGATGTAACCCACTTAAGAAATCCAAGCTGAACTTAATTATTTCTCCAGTAGTTAAATACCTCTGGTTTATTAATTGATTTAATGATCCGTTCACATAAAAGGGCATAGCTAAATACACATGTTCCTCGTCTTGGCAAGAGTACTTGACCTGAACTACATTAGGATGGCTTGAATCATATAGCTTTTTGGCCTCATCGAAGTAATTATCAACATCCTTAAATTTCTTAATGGGAATTCTTTTAACAGCGATATTCCCATCCAGCTGAAGATCATAGGCGAGGAAAACCTCCGAATTTTTACCTTCTTTACCAATTTCACGCAAAAGCTTGAAATTCAATTTGGCTTCCTTTGTACTTCCAATCATGGCATTACAAGTTAAAGGCTGCAAAGCAAGTTAAAATGCTTTCCTTTTCTTCTTTATTGTAATCATTCCACCCTTCGATATCATTATAAATTGCTTTTCCTTCAACAAGTTCTTTGAATGTGCCATCGTGTGGGATGTGCAGCTTAGATGATATTGTAACGATTCCGCCAATGAAATACTTCTCAATTGAGCTGGAGGCAAATAGTTCCTGAATAACCCCCTCGATTACCACTCGGTCATTATTGTCATTTTTGGAAAATGCCTCAGTTTGTCTCATACCAGCTTTAGTGATCTTATATTCATCTATAATATCAGAAAATGTCCTACGAATATATTTTAGCCTTTCTGGCCAGCTGAATGAGATGGGTACTTTCACAACATTTACATCCAATATTTGGATGAACTCGGCAGTTGGAGAAATAATGGTATAATAAACCTTTGAAGGTTGTACCCTTATCCCAATAATGTTCATTTTAGCAGACAATATGTTGACTATAAAGATATAAGGTTTATTCGACTTTGAGAAATATTTCAATGGCTAGAAATAGTAATTTGAATCCTTTCTACATTGAGGTCAACCAGAGTCCTTTACTTGCATGAAAGCGAGGAGATGTTAGAAATGATTTTAAGAAAATGTCAATATATCTTTTTGAGAGTTGCCGTCCTTTCCCGTAACATGAAGAGCTGGTTTTCAAGCGGTGACATTTCTTGAATCAATAAAATTACCATTCTTGTCAAATAAGAAAGTAAAATTTCCTTCTCTCATTTTGCCTACAACAAACTCTTTATTATCAAACTGTTGGTTTTCAATGAGAGGGTAGCAGCCTGACATGAGAAAATTTCCGAAGTTAACCTGTTTATTGTCTTGAAATTCAATAGTGGCAGGTAATTCGGCGTGAATTCGATAATGATTGTCCCAGATTTCTGATTGATATGATGGCCTTTCCTTCAGGTTACAATTTAAAAATGCCAGCCTTAACATAAGTTCTCTCATTTGCAGAGGGTTAAGAGGTGCATCTATCTTATTCACTTCATCTTGGAATAAAGTAAGAGATGCCCCTGAATCGTTTAAAATAGCGATAAGACCTATCTCTCCCAGTTTTATCATAATTCCTTTTCCATCAAGGTTGTCGCCATAATCAAAAGACTCGTAGGGATCATTTCGCATCGGAAACAAAAGAAATGACCCTAAGACCCCTGGCCCTAACTCTGCGCCTGTGTAAAAAGAACGGACAATACAATGGATATGATGTATACTTTCCCAATGTATAAAGTCTGCGATTTTAAGGTCGGGCTTCCTTTTATCAAGAAAGAATCTGAATTTGGTTGTACGAAGGTTGGTTTTAAAAAAGATTAATGCTAACCAATTGAAAAGGAGCTTATAGCCTTCGTTTTTAATGTAATCATAGGTAAAGGAATAACCTTTTTCAATTATCTCACTTACTGGTGTTTCGAATGTTTCCCCTAACAAGCTATTACAATCCGAACAACACGGCACTTTGTATTGACCATATTTCATTGTCTCTGAATTGGGTAACCTGATTTCCTTATTGTGTAAACCGTATTTTCTTAATATCCAATCTGGAATTACATGTTCATCATTGAATTCTTTTTCAGAGGGATTAGCCCCACAGATGAAACAAGAATCACCATTAACGATCTCATCTGCAAAACAGTCCAAGCCATAAAATAAGATTCTTCCTTGGGAATCTTTGATTTTTTGAAATGGTAGGATGGTATTATAGAGATTCAGATTATCCTCCATCATATCAATTATAGTATTTACGTCATTCCTGGCAAATAAAATCCTATCGGATTCATATTGTTCTGATCTTAAGGATGTAATCCTTCCCAAGAGTAATTTTGTAATTCTTCT
>DHGW01000007.1 GCA_002402965.1 Bacteroidales bacterium UBA4788 | reverse complement strand
CAATGCTTCATGGGCTACGCCCAATAATTCGCCGTAGGCGATAAAGCATTGTAGAACAACGGTGTACATGGGAATGTTGGTCGTAGACCATTAAGAATTGTATTGCACTGAACGTCAACTTATTTCGCTCCACGAATAATTCTTCCCAAACAGCCTCTTCAGATTAATCTTCAATATGCTGTTCTCCGGTGCCGCCAACTCCGGGTCATCTGCCAATATCTCAGATGCACGCGATCGGGCCAGGTTGAGGATCTGCCCGTCCTTCCCCAAATCAGCAATCTTCAGGTCAAACGCCATCCCGCTCTGCTGCGTCCCCTCCAGGTCACCCGGCCCCCTCATCCGCAGGTCAGCCTCCGCGATCTCAAAACCGTCAATGGTAGATAACATCGTATTGATGCGCTCGGTAGCGTCTGCCGAGAGTTTGTGCGAGGTCATCAGTATGCAATACGACTGGTCTGCGCCACGGCCGACCCTGCCGCGCAACTGGTGCAGCTGCGAGAGACCAAACCGCTCCGCGCTCTCGATGACCATCACACTGGCATTCGGAATATCAACTCCTACCTCTATCACAGTAGTTGCAACCATTATATGCGCCTGCCCCCGGCGAAACAGGTCCATCGAGATCTCCTTGTCCTTCGTGGTCATCCGCCCGTGGACCACGCTGATGCAATACTGCGGCGGCGGAAATGCACGCGACATGCTCTCAAGACCATCCTCCAGGTCCTTGTAGTCCAGTGACTCCGACTCCTTTATCAGGGGATAAACAACATATATCTGCCTGCCATCCTCTATCTGCCTCCGCATGAAACCGAACACCTTCTCCCGCTCGGCATCGGTGAATGCCATCGTCTTTATCGGCTTACGCCCCGGTGGCATCTCATCAATGACCGAGACATCTAGATCTCCGTACAGCGTCATGGCCAGAGTGCGTGGGATGGGAGTGGCCGTCATCACAAGCACATGCGGCGGACAGTCACTCTTCTGCCACAGTTTGGCTCTTTGTGCCACACCGAAACGGTGCTGCTCATCGATGATCACCAGCCCGAGGTTCTTGTACTGCACGTTCTCCTCAATAAGCGCATGCGTGCCAATCAGGATGTCAATCGTACCGTCAAGCAGTCCTTTCTCAATCCGGTTCCTCTCACTGCGCTTAGTAGAGCCGGTCAGCAGCGCCACGTTGGCATCAATGCCCTTAACAAATTTGCTGATTGAATTAAAATGCTGTATGGCAAGCACTTCGGTGGGTGCCATCAGGCACCCCTGGTAGCCGTTGTCAGCCCCGATCAGCATGCTCATCAGCGCCACCATCGTCTTGCCGCTGCCTACATCTCCCTGCAGCAGCCTGTTCATCTGCCTGCCGCTCCCCAGGTCAGCCCGTATCTCGCGAATCACCCGCTTCTGTGCCCCGGTGAGCGTAAACGGGAGATTGTTCGCGTAAAACGAATTGAGCCTCTCTCCAACTACTGAAAAGATGAATCCGTGAGTGTTCTTCGTCCTGTTGCCCTTGTACCTCAGCAGGTTAAGCTGGATATAAAAGAGCTCCTCGAACTTGAGCCTGAAGCGTGCATTCTCGATGTCGGCATTTGAATCCGGAAAATGGATCCGGAAGAGGGCATCCTGGAGGCTCATCAGCTTCATCGGCGCGATTACGGCAGGAGGGAGAGTCTCAGCAAAACGCAGCCCGGGCATCGAGAAGGCTTTTGCCATCAGCTTGGCAATCGCCCTTGAGTGAAGAAAATGATCCTTCATCTTCTCCGTTGTGCTGTACTGTGCCTCCAGTGCTGAAACCACCCTCGTGGCCCGCTTCTCTGTCTCCTCTACCTCGGGATGAACGATGTTGAAGGCTCCACTGAAAAGGGTCGGTTTGCCGAAGATAATATATTCTGTTTCAGGTTTATATGCGTTCAAAACCCATTTTTGCCCCTTGAACCATACCAGCCTTACCATACCGGTTTCATCGTAAAAATCGGCTGTCAGCCTCTTCCCCGCTCCACCGCCTTCGGATGAAAAACGTCGAATTTTCCCCCTGATCTGCACATACTGCATGTCGGTGTCAAGCTCCTTCACCTTGTAGAAGCGAGTCTTGTCAATATACTTATATGGAAAATAGTAAATGAGGTCCCTGAATGTGAAAATACCGGCTTCCGATTCCAGGAATTCGGCCCGTTTCGGACCAACACCCGGAAGGAATTTTATCTCACTGTCAAGCAATTCAGACATCTGGAACCGTCAAAATGATAATCACCGAAAATAGTTAAATTTGGGCGGGATTCAAATGAACTGTCTGAAGAAATGAACATCCACGCGGCAGCGGCATATGCCGCGCACCTCATGACAGCCGGAAGCACGGCAGGACACGGTGTGCACAGCCCGCTGATGTTCAGCTTTATCACTGAGGTGATCGGTGGCAGTGCCGATAAGCATATCATGGATGAGGTCAGGAGCCTGAGAAGGGAGATGCTTACTGACAGCAGGGTGGTAAGGGTCACCGACCTCGGAGCCGGATCAACAGTGATGGACGACGAGGAGAGAAGCATCAGAAGGATTGCCTCTGCAGCGGCTCTGCCGGCAAGGGAGGCTGGTCTGCTGTCCGGGATTGCTGCCAGTCTCGATAGCATCCTGGAGCGGGTGCCCGGCCAGCAGGTTTGTGGTCCACAGGCAACTTCACCACCAGCTAAAATCCGGAATGCAACCGGTAAACCAGCCGGAGACACCCAGGTACCGGACCAGCCGGGAAATGATCTCCGTGCAGCCCGCCCCCGGGATGCCGGTCAGCCTGATAACCGCTCCATCATCCTCGAGCTTGGCACCTCCCTCGGAATAAGCACACTGGCACTGGCACTGGGGGCACCGCAAAAAAAAATTGTTACCGTGGAGGGATGCCCTGAACTCGCAGCCATCGCCCGTGAAAACCTCCGCCGCCATGGCGCTGCAAACACGGAAGTGCTGAATATGGAGTTCAGCCAGGCCCTCGCACACCTGAAGAAAACTGGAACAAAGACAGAGATGGCTTTCATCGACGGCAACCACCGTGGAAAGGCACTTACAGAGTATGCCAACACGATCATGAGAATGGGAGAGGAGATGATAATCGTGGCCGACGATATACGCATAAACCGCGACATGCACAAAGCCTGGCAGACCCTCGCGACCTTCTCATTCGCAACCGCATCACTCGAGACATTCCGCCTGGGCATGCTCTTCTGCCTCCAAAACCTCACTCCGGGCCATTATCGCATACGGTATTAACAAAAAATAACACCATCACAGCGTCAATTATAGAGGAATTTGAACTAATTTCGGAACTTTAATATAAAAGGCATGGATAAGGTCATTGAGATTAAGGAAATCGTTAAAAACTACCAGGTAGGATCAGTCATCGTCAGGGCACTCCGCTCAGTATCACTCGACATCAACAGGAATGAATATGTTGCCATAATGGGCCCTTCAGGATCGGGAAAATCGACACTGATGAACATCCTCGGCTGCCTTGATACACCTACGAAAGGAGTGTATGTCCTTAACGGGACCGATGTCAGCAAGATGGAAGATGACAGACTGGCAGAGATACGAAACAAGGAGATCGGATTCGTGTTCCAGACCTTTAACCTCCTGCCAAGATACACCGCACTCGAAAACGTCACCCTGCCTCTTATCTATGCAGGTGTACCGCGCCATGAGAGGGAAGGACACGCGGTAAAGACACTCGATCTCGTTGGCCTGGGTGACAGAATGTCCCATAAACCCAATGAACTCTCCGGCGGACAGCGACAGAGGGTGGCTATCGCAAGGGCACTGATCAATAACCCTTCAATCATCCTTGCCGACGAACCAACCGGTAACCTCGACAGCAAAACTTCTTTTGACATCATGGCCCTGCTCGACAAGATACATGAAGACGGCAATACTGTGATCGTGGTGACCCACGAGGAGGACATCGCACGCCATGCCCACAGGATAATCAAACTGATGGACGGCGAAGTGTCTGCCGACTATATCAACGAAAACAGGATAGAGGTCAGAAAGAAATAGTTTTCCCGCAGTCAGACAGATGACGCAATGACCCGGACAGGGATACCATAAACACCTTCAGTCAGGTAATTCCGATGAAGATCTATACCAAAACCGGCGACAAGGGCGAAACATCCGTCATAGGCGGCGTCAGGCTCCCGAAGCACCACCCGCGCATCGAAGCCTACGGCACCATCGACGAGTTGATCGCCTGGATTGGAATGCTTCGCTCTTCGGAACAGTTTTGCGTCCCAACTGAAGAACTGATCAATATCCAGTCTGTCCTCATGTCATGCTGCACCATTATTGCCACGCACCCGTCAGCAAAGGTGCCGGAGGGAATATCAGTTGATGACACCACGCAACTTGAGAGTTCAATAGACAAAATGGAATCGCGCCTGCCTGAATTGCAGTCATTCATCCTTCCGGGTGGAAACCATTCCGCTGCCACAAGCAATCTTGCACGATGCGTTTGCCGACGCGCTGAACGCGCTCTTCTTCGCCTTAATGAAACCGAGAAAACTGACCCGGATGTCATAAAATACCTCAATCGGCTCTCTGATTACCTCTTTGTATTAACCCGGTGCCTTACATATGAGCTTGGTACAGAGGAGGTTAAATGGATGCCTGGCAAAAAGACAAAATAATCCCGTTAAAAATTCCCCTGATCCTTTTTTTATTCTAAATAATTTTATATTTGCGGACTCTTAGAAGGGTAACAAATAATTATTTTTCATTTATGTATTGGACACTTGAATTAGCATCAAAACTTGAAGACGCGCCATGGCCTGCCACTAAGGACGAGCTCATAGACTACGCGATAAGGTCAGGTGCCCCTATGGAAGTCATAGAAAATCTGCAGGAGATTGAGGATGAGGGAGATATCTACGAAAGCATAGAGGATATCTGGCCGGACTACCCGTCGAAGGACGATTTCTTCTTCAACGAAGACGAATACTAGCAATTAATTGCAATAAGCATTTTGTGCCTGAAGCGGTCATTTAGTGACAACTTTAGGCACTTCGGCTTTTATAGCCCCTCCTTTTTCAGTCCTGACACTGTCATCAGGAGCCCGCTTAACGGGGCGCGGGAGTGTCTCACCCGGCGCCTTCACCCTGGGGCGTGGAAGTGTCTCCCCCGGTGCCTTCACCCCGGGGCTGGGAGGTGTCTCATCCTGCGCTTTCACCCCGGGGCTTGGGATTGCCTCATCCGGTGCCTGTTCTGCTGCAGGTGCAGGTAAATCTTCCGGAGATGCCTCCAGCCGGCGGGGCAGTATCTCGTCAATGCCCATGCTCTCCCGGTCAGGACGCAAATCGGGATGCCATCTGTATCCCTCAAGCCTCATTTCCGTATCGGGTATCTTCAGCGGTGGATTGAGAGTCCCGTCAGGACTCTGGTTCTGGTATATCTCAACAATCTTGCTGTCTTCGAAAAAAATCTCTATTGTGGAACTTCGGGCCCGGTTCACTCCCACAAGCTCGTTGCCGTCAACAACATAATAAATGGCCTCCCCGTTCCCTGTGACCTTTATCCTGTGGAGCTTGTTGTCAACAAAATAGCCGGAAAGATTCTTCCCGCTGATCTGATCATAGCGGGCCGCATCAACCGAGCTGACAACGAAGGCCCTGTTGTACATCTCCATATGGTCAGCCTTGCTGTTCACGGTGAAGAGCGCGATGGAGTCGGCCGTCATCTGGTTCTCCCGTGACCATACAATGGGGTCATCATATAGCCTTATGACCGAGTCCAGGAAGGAGTAGGAGAGAGAGTCGCACCTGCCCTGCATCTCGCGGCTAAAGATATTGCAGCTGTAGTATGCCTTCAGCAGCCTGTGGCTGACGCCGGCGCTGTCTTCAACAGGTATGGCCCTGAGCGTGTCTGCCCTGAGCGTGAGGGTGTCATCATCAGTAAACATTGAAAACCATGGAGTGCCGGTGAACAGGAAGAGTTCAGGACGCTTCTCATACCAGGCATAGTTGCCTCCGCCGGTAATATTGTCAGTAGTGTCAGTGATTGTCACATGCCCGAAGGCCTCACCCTTGCCGCTCTTCTCGTCATACCAGAGCGTGTCGCCAGTGATGCGCTGCTCGCGATTGTCAAGCACGGCATTCTTCATGAGCTGCGAGACATCGTTGCGCGTGTCACTCCAGCCATTCTCGCAGTAGAGATAGATGCTGTCACCAACAGCCTCGGTAGGCCCGGCAAACCAGGCAATTTCCCTGTTTGTGTCGTACTTCATGGTGTCAGCCGTCATCACGTAATCCGGGTTGACAATCCTGACACTGTCACGGAAATGAAGCATCTTCATGTCTGAATAGTAGATACCCTCGATGCTTGTGAGGGTGTTGTCGCCGCTGAGAATGCGACCCCCGGTGTTATAATAGGCAACCTGGGTGTTAACATCATAGTCTATCTTATCGGTAAAGAGCTGCATCTCCTTGTCAGAGAGCACCACGCTGTCAGTGAGCAATGCCTTGCGGGTGTCACCGTTGTATGACAGAAATTGCCCGCGGATGTGTATTGTATCTCCCTGCCAGATGTGAATGTTGCTGTAAGCCAGTACCTCGTTGGTCTCGATAAAGTACCAGGCACTGTCACAGTTCATGTAGAGGTCATTGTGCATCAGCCTCACATTGCCGTTCAGCCTGTTTCGCGTGATGCTGCCAACACGCTCATACTTCATTGAATCGGAATGCAGTATCTCCACTCTCCTGCGTCCCTGGTCATCCTGCGCCTGTAGATTGCAGGACAGCAAAAAGAAAAACAGTGGCAGAAGGATGTGCGCAGCCGTCTGTGAGTGAGAACCGTCAGGTGCTATCTTCGCTATTCGAACCATCCGGAATAGTGGAACTGGCAACCCCGGAAGTCATCGCTGACACGAACATACGTCCTTTTGATCTTTTCCCTGATCCACTCTTCGTACACCTTGCTCTGTTTGTTCCTCAGAGTTGCCTCGGCAAGAAAGTTGTAATCATCCTGCATATTCACACTGTGAGGCGGAATCTCCTCATCAAGCCTTATGATGCAATAGATGCTGTTTCCCTTGGAATCGACCGTGCGGAAGGGTTCGGAGATATCTCCAAGCCTCATGTTGCGCACCACGAGGTTGACCTCCCTGGATAGTTCGTCAAGAGTGAGCCAGTTAACCCTTTCGGCAGGATTCTCACTGACCATCTTGCCACCGTTGGCACGGGTGGCCTTGTCAGAGGAAAATCTCATTGCAGCCTGGGAAAAGGTAAGACTGTCAGTACGCACCAGGGTTGCTATGCTGTCAAGCTTGAGAATGGCCCATTCGGTCTGTTCGGCTGACAGCTTCGGCTTCATCAGGATATGGCGTGAGTTAACCATGTCTCCCTTCCTGTCAATGAGCTGAATGATATGAAACCCGAATTCAGACTCCACAATCTTTGACACCACACCCTGCTTAAGGCTCCATGCTGCCTCGGCATAGGGCTTTGCAAGCTCACCCCTGGTATTGAACCCAAGTTCACCACCCCTTGGAGCGGATCCCGGATCCTCAGAGTACAGGATAGCGAGGGCGCTGAAGCTCTTTCCGTTGATGATCTGGCTGCGGAGGTCGAGGAGCTTCTGACGCACCTCAGCCTTGCTGGCCTCCATGTCCGGAGGCTCCACCGAGATCATGCTGAGTTGCACCTTCCTGGGCATCAGTGGCAGGGAATCGCGTGGAATGGTGCTGAAATACTTCTTCACCTCCTCAGGTGTGACCGTGATGTTCTGGGCTATGGTCCCCTGCGTCTCCTGAACGATGTACTGGTTTGTCAGCATCTCACGCAGATCCTTCCTTATCTCAGTCATGCTCTTGTTGAAATATGACTCCAGGGCCTGCTCCGAACCGGCTCTCCTGATATACTCCGTAAGCCTGCTGTTGAGATCGGACTCAACAGACTCGGTGGATACCTCGATGGAGTCAATCCTGGCCTGGTCAAGAAAAAGCTTTTGTATCAGCTGATCCTCGAAAACACGGCAACGCAGCTGATCCACCGGCGTGGGGTCACGCTCGGCCTTCAGTTGCACTACCTGGCCCTCGATTTCAGATAAGTAGATGACCTCGTTGCCCACCACTGCCACAACCGATTCAACAATCTGCTGACCTGCTGCACTCTGTCCTGCGAATATCGCCAGCACACATAATATGATAATATTTCTTTTCATCATTTCATTGTCTTCTAATAGAGCTTCAGTGTGTTGTTGCTGACAGCCTCGTTGTAAATACCGTCTTCAAGTTTCTGGAGGAAGTCGTTCCTGCGGTTATTCAGAATGATCGTTCTTACCTGCCCCCTGATATACTCGAACGGGGCAACACTGTTCCTCAGCCTGTATTCCCTGATTGCAATGAAGTAGGAAAACCTGTCGTCCCTGAGTTCTACGGCACTGTTCCTCTGAAGCCACTGTTCCTGGTTGTCAGACTCAAGCGGCACCTCCAGGAGAAGCTGGGTGAAGGTTATCCATTCATCATTGTAGTCGTCATATCGCAGGCCATTCTGAATACACAGATCCTCAAGCTCACGGATTTCGTCAGTTTCCTGCGACCTGTAAAGTTTTCTTACCTTTTCGAGTTCGGACATTCCGGCCGGCACCCTGATATAGAGCGCTCTTACAATGTTCGTTGTGAGTGTGAAGGTACTGAGGTTGCTGACGTAGTAATCCTGCAACTCGCTGCCTGACACTGTGGTATCCATTTTCTGAATGATCATCTGCTGCTGGTACTGGTATATCAGGAGGTTGTTCCGCATCTCATTCAGCTGCCTGTTCACCTCTGTTTTATACTCCGGTGTCAGGTTCTCTTCGGCCCGCAGGGCCAGCAGCTCCTTGCGCGACCACTGGCGGATGTAACTCTGCACTGCCGAGATGCTGTCAGACTGGCTCATTCCATCAACAACCAGCCCCGACGGGATCTGATCCAGATAAAGAACCCTGTCGCCTGCACGTGCAACCGCCTGACGGGTCGTATCGCTGCCTGTTTCACGGCATGCTACGGCAATAAGGAGCAATAGGGGTATCAGGAGTCTGGTCATATTCAGTATTCGTTGACTTTCCTGCTGTAGTTTGGAGCCTCGCGGGTGATTGTAACATCGTGCGGGTGGCTCTCAATGACGCCTGCACTCGTGACACGTACAAAACGCCCTTCCTTCTTCAGTGTTGGTATATCACGCGCACCGCAGTATCCCATCCCTGAACGGAGACCGCCCAGGAACTGGTAGACCACCTCACCGAGCGTTCCCTTGTATGGCACCCGTGCCGTAATCCCTTCGGGAACAAGCTTGTGGATATCATCTTCCATGTCCTGAAAGTACCTGTCCTTCGATCCCATCTGCATGGCCTCCACGGAACCCATCCCACGGTATGTCTTGAATTTCCTGCCGTTATAGATGATGGTTTCGCCCGGAGACTCCTCCACGCCGGCAAAGAGTGATCCGGCCATTACACAGTCGGCACCGGCAGCAATGGCCTTGACAATGTCACCTGAATACCTGATGCCTCCGTCGGCAATCACCGGCACCCCGCTGCCCTCGACGGCACGTGCAACATTGTATATTGCTGACAGTTGCGGCACCCCGACACCCGCAACAACCCTTGTAGTGCAGATTGATCCGGGGCCTATACCCACCTTGACGGCATCGGCGCCCTCCTCAACAAGCTTCGCGGCAGCCTCTGCAGTGCCTATATTGCCAACCACAACCTCTGTTCCGGGGAAAATCTTCTTGATCTCCCTCAGTATTTCAATCACACTCTTCGTGTGTCCGTGTGCCGTGTCAATGGCAATGGCGTCAACACCGGCACCGACGAGAGCCTCAACCCTTGACAGTGTGTTGGGCGCAATGCCTACAGCGGCGCCAACCCTCAGGCGGCCCTTCTCATCCTTGCATGCATTGGGTCTGTCCTTTGCCTTGGTGATATCCTTGTAGGTAACCAGCCCCTTCAGCCTTCCCTTTTCATCAACTATAGGCAGCTTCTCGATCTTATGTATCTGAAGTATCTCTGCCGCGGCTGCCAGGTCAGTCTGATGACTGAGAGTGATCAGCTTCGACTGTGGAGTCATGATTTCACTTATACGGCGCGAATAGTCAGTCTCAAAACGGAGATCCCTGTTCGTTACAATGCCCACAAGAGCACCCTCGTCATTGATCACCGGAATGCCACCTATCCTGAACTCTTTCATCAGCGCCAGGGCATCCGCCACAGTGGCGTTATCAACAATGGTGACTGGATCAAAGATCATGACACTCTCAGCACGCTTTACCTTTCTTACCTGAGCAGCCTGTTGGCCAACCGACATGTTCTTGTGTATCACGCCAATACCTCCCTCGCGCGCAATGGCGATGGCAAGCTCGGCATCGGTCACAGTGTCCATGGCAGCCGATACAATAGGAGTATTGATGATGATGTTCCTGGTGAACTTCGTCCTCAGGCTTACATCGCGCGGCAGTACCTCCGAATAGGCAGGAAGAAGCAGCACATCATCGAAGGTGAGACCTTCGAACAGCAGTTTATCTTCAGAGAATGACATCGGGCAAGGTTTTACTGGGGCGAAAATTACAAAAAAATGATACGCACCGGCATATCTTAAATGTCAATAAAAGGTTAAAAGTACGATTGAGTTATTAAATTTGTATTAAACAGCCTCTTAAACCATGTTGCCGGATATCTACAGGGAAACCCTCGCCCGGTACTGGGGATTCACCTCCTTCAGGCCTTTGCAGGAGGAGATCATCGAATCGGTGACCTCCGGAAAGGATGTTGTTGGCCTTCTTCCTACCGGTGGCGGCAAATCCATAACTTTCCAGGTGCCTCCTGTGGCTGGTGAGGGACTCTGCCTCGTCATAACCCCTCTCATCGCCCTGATGAAAGACCAGGTGGCTCGGCTCAAGACGATGAATATCAAGGCTATGGCCATACACAGCGGGATGGCCCGTGAAGAGGTGGAGATAGCCCTGGACAACGTTCTTTACGGTGACTATCGTTTGCTGTATGTCAGTCCCGAGCGACTTCATACTCCTCTCTTCAGGGCTCGCCTGCCCAGGTTCAACTTCACCCTCGTGGCGGTTGACGAGGCACATTGTATCTCGCAGTGGGGTTACGACTTCAGGCCCTCTTACCTGCATATCGCAGAGATAAGAGATATGATGAACGAAGAGGTGCCTTTCCTCGCCCTGACAGCCACCGCTACTCCACGTGTGGTAGATGACATCGTCTCGAGGCTCAGGATGAAGAACCCGAAGATTCTGCGAACCAGCTTCCGGAGACCCAACATCACTTACATAGTAAGGGAGGTCGAAGATAAAAGTTCGTATGTCCTCCGGAGCCTCAGAAAAGAACAGGGCTGCGGCATAATCTATGTCAACAGCAGGAAGAGATCGAAGGAGGTTGCTGAATTGCTTGTGGCAAATAATATAAAAGCCGATTTTTACCATGCCGGCTTGCCACAGGAGATGAGGGACAGGAAACAAAATGCATGGAGCTCCGGCGAGTCACGCGTCATCGTGGCCACGAACGCCTTCGGGATGGGGATAGACAAAGCCGACGTGCGGTTCGTAATCCACTGGGACTGCCCTGACTCCATCGAGGCTTACTACCAGGAATCGGGAAGGGCGGGACGCGACGGAAAATCGTCTTTCTCAGTTCTGCTGTGGTCACAGGACGAAAAAAGAAAACTGGCTGACTCTGTCAGGATTAAATTTCCCCCTGTGGAGAAGATAAAGGATGTTTATGAAGCAATCGGTAACTTCTATCAGTTGCCGGTAGGCTCAGGGAAGAACAGCGTGCATGACTTTGATCTCTGGAAGTTCGTTACGGCATTCCGGTTCTCTGTGACGGAGACTTACAACAGCCTCACCTTTTTGCAGAAAGAGGGTTACCTGGAGTTCACGGATGAAATCAACAACCCCTCGAGGGTGCATTTTATAGTGAGCCGCGACGATCTTTATAAATTCCAGGTTGCCAACGAGGAATATGACAGGTTCATCAAACTCATCCTGCGCACCTACAGCGGTATGTTCTCCGAATTTGTTCCTATAAATGAGGAGTCTCTCGCCGCAAGGTCGGGACTCACCCGCGAGGCTATCTACCAGTATCTCATACGACTGTCATCCCAGGGCATAATACACTTTATCCCGGGCAAAAAAAGCCCGCTGGTGATCTTCACCGAGGAGCGGCTTGACCGCAGCCACCTCCATCTATCACCGGAACTCTACCTGAAAGTGAAGGAAAATTATATCGAAAGGGTGGCAAAGATCACCGAGTACGCGGAAAACAAAACACGGTGCCGTCCTGCATTCCTGACTTCCTATTTCGGGGAGGAGAACGGCAGGTGCGGACTGTGCGACACGTGCCAGGAGAGAAATGAACTGGAACTGAGCAAATATGAGTTTGACATAATAATTGATAAAATAAAGGAACTTGTTGGCGAAAACCCGATGAGGCCCGAAGATCTGGAAGCTCAGATGGAACTCCCGCGCGAAAAGAGCGTCAAAGTGATCCGATGGCTCCTTGACCACGAGAAACTGGTCTATGACAACGAACACAGACTCACCTGGAAACGGTGACACTCCTCCTTTTATCAACAGAACCCCGGTTTTCAAGCTTAAATGAATACTTTTGTCACGTTATTTATAAATGATGGAAAAAGAGGAAAAGGTAATTTACTCAAGGCAGGTGGTCGAGTTCGCTGCTTCGGCTAACGAGTACTGCAAATACCTTGAAGGAACAAAGGATATAAACGGAATCGAGATACTGAAGGTCATGCAACGGCTGCTCCCTTTTATCTACCTGAGGGCATCACTGCTGCCGCTGCTCGATCCGCTCCTGGCGGAACCCAATGAAAAAAGCGTGACTGAATTCGACTGGACGAGAATGCATGACAACCTGCTCTCGAAGATGGGGAACAACGATCCTTATCCGGTCATAGTCTCAGCTGGTGACCCGTCCGACGGACTTTATACCGGAAGCATTGCTGAGAACCTGACAGATATTTACCAGGACCTGAAGGACTTCATCCTCAGCTATAA
>DHGW01000050.1 GCA_002402965.1 Bacteroidales bacterium UBA4788 | reverse complement strand
TTGGCCGTAGGCCATAAAGCATTGCAGAAGAGGTATATAATGAGTAATTTGGCCGTAGGCCATAAAGCATTGCAGAAGAGGTATATAATGGGTAATTTGGCCGTAGGCCATAAAGCATTGTAGAAGAGGTACATAATGGCAGACCATCAAGAATTGTAATTGACACCACATGGAAAAAATCAGAATCGCCCTCGCTGATGACCACCAGCTATTCCGCAACGGGCTGAAAATCCTCCTTGGCGGCTACGGGGAATTCGAGGTGGTGGCCGAAGCGTCAAACGGCACCGAATTGCTCAAGATACTTGAATCCTGTCCCGCCGATATTATCCTGATGGATATCAGCATGCCCGAGATGGATGGTGTGGAAGCCACCTCGCGAATAACCCGCCAACACCCCACCGCCAGTGTCATAGCACTCTCGATGTACGGAGAGGAGGAATACTACTACCGGATGGTCAACGCCGGGGCAAAGGGATTCGTGCTGAAGGACTCTGACATCTCAGACGTTCATGACGCTATTATAGCAGTTCACCGCGGTGGCAACTACTTTTCGCAGGAACTGCTCTATCATGTCATAAGGCGGATCAAGAACAGGGAACAGGAGGAGAAGAGTTCCAGCCTCTCCAGGCGCGAAAAGGAAATACTCCTGAAGATCTGTGAGGGACTGTCGAATCACGAAATCGCGGATGCACTTTTCATAAGCAAGCGGACTGTTGACAAGCACCGCGCAAACCTCCTTGCAAAGACCGGATCCAAAAACACCGCCAGCCTCATCCTCTATGCCATCAGGAACAGGCTGATAGAGGTATGAGATGAGCGACAAACATGCACTGGGTCCTAAGGGCGAAGAGCTTGCCGCCGGATTCCTCGTCCGGCAGGGTTATTCCATACGCCACAGGAACTGGCGCTCGGGACGCACGGAGATAGACATAATCGCAGAAAATGACCGGTATGTGGTGTTCATCGAGGTCAAAAGCCGGTCAGCCGGGTACAGCGTCCATCCCGCCGAGGCGGTAAACGTTCCCAAACAAAGAACAATCATCTTCGCCGCATCGAACTATATAGATACATATGTTATAGAAAAGGAAGCGAGATTTGATATCATAACCGTTATCATAAGCGGCAGTAATTATGAGATAGACCATATAGAGAATGCGTACTACCCCACAATGTGACCTCCGGCCCTCTTCACCTGATGCTCAATAACATTTCCCTTTTAAGAATAATTGAATAATTTTATTCCGTGCTAAAAACCATCAAAAAACATATCCGCATGAAAAAATCAGTATTAGTCCTGATGGCACTGGCCATTGCCGCCATGCCCCTCCAGGCTCAGAAGACCAAAAAACAGGCAGTAGCTGAACCCGAGGGATTCAAATTCGCCACTGTCGTCTCACACCCCTCCACCACGGTAAAGAACCAGTCAGCTACCGGAACCTGCTGGTGTTTCGCCACAACCTCCTTCATGGAGTCTGAACTCCTTCGCATGGGAAAAGGGGAATATGACCTCTCCGAGATGTTCGTTGTGAGGAAAACATATGAAAACAGGATACTCGACAACTATCTGCGCCAGGGTAAGGGCAACCTGGGTCCGGGCAGCCTTTCACCCTCCTGGCTCAGGGTCTTCAATGAAGACGGTCTGATGCCAGAGGAAGCCTACACGGGCATAAGCTATGACTCTCCGGGTCATAACCACGGCGAGCTCCAGTCATATATCAGTGCTGTAACCGCAGTCCCCGTAAAGATGAAACGCATCAGCAAGGAGTCGGACGAGGTTACCGGTGCCATCCTGGACATATACCTCGGCGAGGTGCCCGAAACATTCAGCTACAAGGGCCGGAATTACACCCCGAAATCATTTGCCGCCAGCCTTGGGCTGAATATGAATGATTATGTCCATATCACCTCATTCACCCATTTCCCGTTCTATACGGAGGGGCTCCTTGAAGTACCCGACAACTGGGAGATGAACCGTTTCCACAACGTTCCCCTGGACGAAATGATCAGTATCATGGACTATGCCCTGAACAACGGCTACACGGTTAACTGGGACGGTGATGTGAGTGAAAGGGGATTCTCCCATGCCAACGGCGTGGCCATCAATCCTGACATGACCAAAATAGCGATCCCGGCCATGACTGACAGGGCCCGCTTCGAGGGAATGCAATCTGACCGCACACCCATACCCGGAATGTTTGACAAACCGGGTCCGGAAATTAATGTAACACAGGAGATCCGCCAGAAGGGATATGAGGCATTCGTCACCTCCGATGATCACCTGATGCATATCACCGGAATGGTGAAAGACCAGAACGGCACCAAGTATTACATCACCAAAAACTCATGGGGCACAGACCGCAATCCTCAGGCAGGCTTCCTCAACATGTCTGAGAGCTATGTAAGGGCCAAGACGATATTCATTATGGTCCATAAGGATGCCATTCCTGCCGACTTAAAGGCAAAGCTGGGCATCTGAATCACGACCTCAGCTCTGCGGGCGGAGCAAAATATCCGTAGATCATTGAAAAGAATACGAAGAGGTCCTGACCAGGCTGGGATTCCAGGGAGTTGTTCCCGGTGAAATTCACCAGGAAGACTATAAGGAAAAGAATAAACATCAATGATTTATATGCCTTCTTCTCAATGACGAAGAAGGCATATAATATTATGGTGATGATCAACCCGGCAGCTCCCAGCGTCAGCAGGATGTACAGATACTGGCTGTGAGGCTTCATATTCAACCCTGACAGGGCTGAGTTGTTCTTCTGAAGTCCGAGTTCAACAGCCTTCAGGATTCCGCCCGTTCCCCATCCCAGGAGCGGGCGCGCCCTGAATGCCTCCCATGATGCTTTCCAGAGATCAATTCTCTTTGTCAGGGAGCCCCAGTCAGTCATCTGACCGGAGCTTTTATCGTAGAGATAGAGACTCATCATCTCCTCATAGGCTCTTATATAGAAGCCTGGCCGGTCAACGTTTAGATAGTTTGTAATGCCGCTTTCTACCGCAGCTATATCCTCTCCGGCAAGCATCATAAAGTCCTCCCTGTCCTTCCTGAGGCCAAGTGATGACATATACCTGAAGAGTGTTGCCCTGAGTTCCTGCCCTGCCAGGTCCTTGCCGTCATAGTCAAGATTGCTCTTTTCATTCCAGGCCTCCCTCAGTTCCCCGTCAGCAATGTAGATATAGACCAGGTTACCATTCTCCCTGATTATATTGGTTGTATCGTGAAGGTAAGGAGTGCCGGTGGAGGTATAAGGTTCCAGACTGCGCAGAGCGACGGGGTTTTCTGCATGTGTATAGCGATAGATACCTGCCATCGGCCACAGTACCAGGCCGGCAAGAACCACGAAGCCGGCCGGTACGGCAATTCTGAGAAGATTCCTTTCTGACCTTGCTGCAAGAGTCACGACCAGCCAGATCATGGCAGCCGTAAATGCAGCAACACCTGACAGCGCCCTCAGGTAAAAGAGAAAAAAGATCAGCCAGGCAGCCAGGATAAAGGAAGCAATGAACCATATCCTTTTTTCCCTGGTCTCCCATGCCAGCATCAGCAGCTGAAAAGCTGCAATGATAACCATCAGTCCGAAATAGATACCCGGTATGAACGGAGAAGCTTCACGATATGACAGGGCCGGCTGCAATTGCGTCCGGAAAAAGCCGGTGAATGAGACGGCCAGAACCGATGCGATGAAAAGCCACAGGATCACCCTTGTCATTTTCCTTCCCGGCAGTGCAGAGGTGGCAACGACCAGGGGCAGGAACAGGGTTGGCAACTTATGCAGCAGGTCACGGCTGAGTCCATAACCCGGATCCTCAGACCAGATCAGTCCGATCACATTCAAAAAATAGATCAGAATAAAGGCTGATGCGCCCCGGTCAGCGCGGAGAATGCTGAACTTTCTCCCGAAACCTCCCTCTGCCATCCAGTTTAATATCAGGATTATTTCACTGACAGTCAGCAGGTACCTTGATGAAGGAAGAAATATCGCGATAAGACATAAGGATGCGATGTAAATCCGGTGGTGAAGACTCTTCCGGGTTATGTCAGGATCGGTTATCATCTCCTCTGCCGTGCTTGAGTGCTAATTGATCTCAGCTTCCGTTTCACACAATGCTCCTGAACCGTTCCGGGATTCTGATCACCGGTTTTTCAGGAAGCATACCCGGCTTATTGAGCGCAAACAACGGGCGGAGGATGCTCTCCCTTCTTCTTGCCTGCTTAAAGAAGGCATCGCCGTCAACAGGATTCTTTTTTGTGATCAGATCGAAGAGTTCATATCTCCTGTCGAGGTGCCCGCGCCAGCCGGCACTGAGCAGCAACTGATCCTCCATCTTTCTTTTTGAAATATCATAATCTACCATACCGAAATGAAACAGGAACAGGTTTGGGTCAATGTGAAAATTCCTGAATCTGACCCTGTGAAACCCTGCTCCCCATCTGAGAGGCCTGTTAGCCACAACAGCCTTTGTATAGCGCGCCGACACATGGGCAAAACTCCTTTGCTCGAGGAACGGGCGGGAGGGATCGATGGGCTGTTCGAGATCGAGATTCTGTCCCACATCCAACCCGAGGGCAGAGAGAGAAGCATATCTTACCTGACGCTGAAGATAGTCGGAAAGCAAAAGCCCACGGTCAGGATCAACTACCAGTACCTCATCAATGTCATGTGCAATGACGAGATCATACCGCAGAAACAAAGCCCTGGAAAAGTTGGAGATCAGATCAGTACGGTTCTTGTCGCCCCGTGACCTGGTCAGCCTCTGACGAGGCAGCCTTACCACGTTGATGGATGCATGGTCCTCGGGAAGAGCCTGATCATGACCGTCGATAAAAAGAAAGAGATTCTCATGTCCCAGTTCCTTCCCGTAATAATCAATCCACTTGGGAATAAAGAACTGATCATTTCTGACCATTGATACCACTCCGATCTTTTTTCGACTGTCTCCGGACATGAGTCTTTAATTTTCTGGCTAAAATTGTATAAAAATAATAAAACCGTAAATTTACAACAAAACAATGTCAGATAACATAAAACCTGTCAACAGCGGACCAATTGACGCAGTGATACTGTGGGTTGACGGCAGTGACGTGAAGCTTGCGGAAAAAAGGGAACGTTACCTGGCACATGAAAAACTGAGTGCAGCACACCCCGGTGCCCTTCCGGTGCGCTTCGCATCATCAAACGAAATCAGATACTGTGTCCTCTCAATCCTGACATTTGCACCGTTTGTCAGAAACATTTACATTGTTACTGATGAACAGGACCCGGGCCTTCATGCAGAGGTCGCAGAAAGGTTTCCCTCATGGGCTGGATGCCTCAGAATTGTTGACCATAAAGAAATATTCAGAGGTTATGAAGAGTATCTGCCCTCCTTTAACAGCTCCTCCATTCAGACATTGATCTGGAGGATCACGGGCCTGTCAGAGAATTTCATCTATTTCAATGATGATATGATCCTGATAAGGGATACGGTTGAGGAAGACTGGTTCATTGACGGCAAGCCTGTCATCAGGGGCAGATGGTTGTGGCCTCCTGTCAGGAAAATTGCAGGAAATGCACTGAAAGTACTGGTCAACCGGCAGATACGCCGTAACAAAGATTACCGTCCGAAAATCTCATTTTATATTCGTCAGTGGAAAACCTCCCGGCTTACCGGAAGGAGATGGCGCTATTTTTTCCATTGTCATACAGCACATCCCATGAGAATTAAAACACTTGAGGATTATTTCAGCGCCAACGAAGAGCTGCTCAGGAAAACCATTTCATACCGCTTCAGGGATGCCAGTCAGCTGATCCTCACCTCTCTGGCGTATCACCTTGAGATTCGCAACGACAGTGCACATCAGGCCAGGCTCAATCTCGGGTATCTGCATCCCTGGTATTCGGAGGCGCGGCTGAACAGGAGAATTGATCGTTGCACAAAAGATCAGCGGATAAAATCGGTCTGTGTTCAAAGTATCGAAATGCTGGGAAGCAATCAGCGGGAGAAGATATTTAACTGGCTGGATAATGTCTTAAACCTGAATTATGGAAACTGAGAACCTTCCAATGGAACCCGGCGGAACCACACCAACTGCCGGAGCCAAAAAAGCATCCGGAGCTGATACAACCGGCGAGCCCATTGACGTGGTCATAGCGTGGGTTGACGGGAGTGACCCGAAGCTGGCTGAGAAGCGAAACAGATACAGCGGAAAGACAGCAGTACCCGTCTCTTCAGGAGCTCACCCGACGCGCTTCGCTTCCTCCAATGAGATAAGGTATTGCGTGCTCTCGGTGTTGAGATTCGCACCCTTCGTAAGGAACATCTTCATAGTGACTGACGGGCAGGACCCCGGTATCAGTGATGATGTAAACAGATATTTTCCAGGCCGGTCCGGTTCAATCCGGATAGTTGACCACACGGAGATTTTTGAGGGTTACGAGGACTGTCTGCCCACTTTCAACAGCATCTCCATTGCAAATATGATCTGGAGGATCAGGGGCCTTGCAGGGCATTTTGTCTATTTCAATGATGACACCTTCCTTGTAAGGAATATCACACCGGAAGAGTGGTTCATTGATGGCAGGCCGGTGATGAGGGGCAGGTGGGTGCCCGCCGCCCGTCCAAGGGTTGTCCTGGACAGGATGAGAAAATGGTTTTACAGGCATCTGGCCGGCAGACCCGATTATCAGCCAAGGGCCTCCTTCCATCTGGGTCAGTGGAATGCCGCCACGCTCCTGGGATTCAGATTCAGGTATTTCACCAACAGTCATACTCCCCACCCTGTTGGCAGGGGACTGGTTGAGGACTTTTTAATTAAGAACGTCACCCTTCTCAGGAAGAACATCTCATACCGGTTCCGTGACCACAGTCAGTTCACCTTTATCTCACTCTCCAACCATTTGCAGCTGCTTGACGGCAACAGGAACATTGCCCGGCCGGCGGTGGTTTATCTCAAGCCTGAAAACCGGGGACCGGATTATATTGATAAAAAGATCACCCTCTGTGAGCGTGATCCGGGAATCATATACATGTGTGCCCAGAGCCTTGACCTGGTTGAAGAGAAGGAGCGCATGAAACTGTTCAGCTGGCTCGACGGAATCCTCGGGCTCTGAGCCTGTAGTCAGCCCTGCGATACCAGGAGATTACACCCCCGTATATCTGCCTCGTCAAATCTGCCCTGCACCTCGAACAGGCCGCCGGGGTGCATCCTTCCAAGGTCAGAAGTGGCGATGAAGGAGCATGACCAGAGATTGGCCAGGTCAATGATGCTGATACCACCTGAAGCGCCTGCCTCTGAAGTGTGTGCAGAGGGATCATGACTGTCTCGTATCAGTACTTTCATCCATGGCGGGGACTGAAACAGTCCGTTACCCTGCGAGTAGGCCTGGCTGAGCATTTCCGTCATACCGTATTCCGAATGCACCGATTTGACGCCAAAGGCTTTCATGATGATCCCGTGCACCTCCTCCCTGATCATCTCGCGCCTCCTGCCCTTCATTCCACCGGTCTCCATTATTATCAGGTCAGACAGGTCGCGGGGATATTGCTCCGCCAGGTCAAGAAGAGCAAAGGTGACCCCGAACAGCAGCACCTGCAGCCCGGCAGAGCGGGCCCTGTCAATTGCCCTGAACAGGGCGTCAAAATCATTAAGGAAAAAACCTCCGGCCTCATTGCCAGACAGCTTTATCAGCCTGTCAACCATATAAATAAGCGAAGAGCCTTCACGTTCAAGATATGAAGGAAGCAGTCCCATTATGGCATATCTGAAAGGATCACCGTAGAAGATCCTGAATGTTTGATCAAGGCTCCGGTCATAAATTGACAATTCTTTCACGTGATGGCTGCTCTGCCTGGCCCCTGACGTACCGCTGCTGAGGAAAATCCTTCCGGCCGGGCCGTCATGTCCGGATCGTCTGCCGGAGGAAGGTTCAGTCATGGCATAGTCAGGACTCGCTTCTGAAAGCACAGTATGGTCCCTGAAGAAGGATATGGGCATAAAGGGGATGGTCAGGATGGAGTCGATCTTATCCGGGTCTGTGCCAAGCAGGCTCAGATACTCCCTGTAAACGGAGCATCCGGCAGCCTGGAAATAAAATATCTCCAGGGCCATCTGTTCAAACGACCGGGCATCGGAGATCGTGAAGATCTCTCCGGCTGAGGGTGTTTTCATCACCTGACCGGGAAAGTTGCCGATCCGTCAGGCTGCCAGACCCATTCGAGGGTGCAGGAGGCAACAGGATCATCTCCTGATGTGTCAAGTGTCACGCTGATGATCCTGAGCTTGGCGTAAGTGGCATCACGGGACTTAAACACCCATACCTGGTTGGCAGCCAGGGGTGCGGCAAGGTCGATCCAGGTGAGACTGCCCACGCTCTTCAGTTCACTGAAGGCGCTCTTCGCAGCACTCTCCGAACCATATGTCCCGATGAGTGAGAATGGCGGATCAAGAGTGTTTGATGAGAGGAACGCCACCACAGGGCCACTGCTGGTCACCGCTCCTGCCATAAGTGTTATGTCAGCCCTGTACTGATCGGGAAGCGTGGGAACCTCTTTTGCCTCGTCAAAGGAGAGCCCCATCGCAAAATAATATGAGTCACCGTCATACAGCTCATTTGTCAGGGTGATTGTTCCCGAGGTCTTCTGATCATCGCCGCCGCATCCTGCAAGCAGGAGCATGGCAATCAGAACCGGTATGAGACGGAGTTTCATCATTCTCCCCTGATGGCGGTTATGCCGGGCAGCTTCTTGCCTTCCATGTATTCGAGCATGGCTCCGCCGCCCGTTGAGACATAGCTGATCCGGTCAGCAAGGCCCATGATATTGACTGCAGCCACGGAGTCGCCACCGCCAACAAGCGAGAAGGCCCCATCATCAGTGGCCTCAGCTACTGCCATGGCAATGCCTTTGGTCCCGTCATCGAACTTGGTCATCTCAAAAACCCCCATCGGACCGTTCCAGAGAATTGTCTTCGAATTACTGATCACCTTTGAAAAGAGCTTGACACTCTCCTCCCCGATGTCGAGTCCCATCCACCCGTCATTCACATCATCAATGGCTGATATATAGATGTTGGCTTCCGGATCAAACCTGTCGGCATTGACACTGTCTACGGGGAAGATCAGGTTCACCCCCTTTTCCCTGGCCTTTTCGATGATGTCCTTGGCCATCTCCAGCTTGTCGTCCTCACAGAGTGAGTTGCCTATCCTGCCCCCCATGACCTTGATGAAGGTGTATGTCATGCCTCCTCCAATTATCAGGTTGTCAACCCTGTCGAGCAGGTTTTCAATGATTCCTATCTTGTCCGAAACCTTTGCCCCGCCCATGATGGCCGTGAAGGGTTTCTCCGAACTTCTGAGAATTTTGTCCATCGCTGCCAGCTCACTGTTTATCAGGAACCCGAACATTCTTTTGTCCTCCGGGAAATAGTCCGCTATTATTGCGGTGGTTGCATGTGCCCTGTGAGCCGTACCAAACGCATCATTCACATATATGTCGGCATATGTCGAAAGCTTTTTCGCCATCTCCTTCTGCTTCACCTTCAGGGCTGCCTTGGCTGCTTTCTTCTCTTCATCCGTGGCGGTGTCAGGCAGTACCGGCTTGCCCTCCTCCTCCGGATAGAACCTGACGTTTTCGAGCATCATAACCTCACCGGGTTTCAGGGCCGCTGCCATTGCTGCTGCCTCTTCGCCAAGGGCGTCAGGGGCGAATGCCACCTTCATCCCGAGGAGCTTTTCCAATACAGGCAGCACGGGCTTGAGTGAATACTTCACCATCACCCCTTCCGGGCGTCCAAGGTGTGACATGAGTATAACAGAGCCGCCGTCAGCAGTTATTTTTCTTATCGTCTTAAGAGCCCCGCGGATGCGTGTATCATCGGTGACCTCGCGTGTCTGCTTGTCAAGCGGTACGTTGAAATCAACCCTTACAATAGCCTTGAGACCCTTAAAGTTAAAGCTGTCAATGATTTTCATAGTCCGTATTGTTTTATTTTTGCTTAATCTGAGGTACAAAGTTAACCAATTTGGAAAACCTTATCTGTCTCCGGTTGTTCATTAATCAAAATGAATAGATTAATTTTAAAATAAAAAAATGGCGAAAATCACACTCAGGGGTAATCCGATAAACACTTCAGGTTCACTGCCTGAAAAGGGTAGTAAGGCACCCGGTTTCAGCCTTGTAAAATCAGATCTTGGCTCTCTCACACTTGATGAACTGGCAGGAAAGAAAGTAATTCTTAATATCTCCCCGAGTCTTGACACGGGGGTCTGTGCCACCGCGGTGCGCAAGTTCAACCAGGTGGCCGCAGGCATGGAAAACACTGTTGTTCTGGCCATCACAAAGGATCTGCCCTTTGCTCACGGACGCTTCTGCTCCACCGAGGGGATCAGCAATGTCATTACATTGTCAGGTTTCCGTGACAGCGCATTCGGCAAGGCTTACGGTGTTGATCTCCTTGACGGCCCGATGGCAGGACTCTACGCACGCAGCGTTGTGGTTGTTGATGAGAAGGGAAAGGTAGTTTACACGGAGCTGGTTCCGGAGATAGTTCAGGAGCCTGACTATGACAGTGCCCTGGCAGCACTCTGAGAAATCCGGATCTACAATTTTTTGCTACATTTGCTCTTCGTCAGACGAAGGGCAAAATGAATTTCTCACAGATACCAGGACAGAAGGCAGTTATTGACAGGCTGCGGAACTCCGTTGCAGAGAACCGGGTCAGTCATGCACTGCTTTTTTATGGGCCGGAGGGAAGCGGGAAATTTGCTATAGCCCTGGCATTCGCCCGTTATATAAGTTGTGAGAAACGGACCCCGGAGGACGCATGCGGGGTATGTCCCTCATGTGCCAAGTACGACAAGCTGATCCATCCCGACCTGCACTTCGTCTTCCCGGTGATAAAGAAGAAGTCCGGCACTGAACCGGTGAGTGACACCTATATCTCGCAGTGGCGGGCGATGGTGCTCCGTTCTCCATGGTTCTCCCTCACCACCTGGACCGAAGCCATGGAGGTGGCCAACGAGCAGGCGCTTATACCCGTTGCAGAGGCGGCGGAGATTATCCGCAAGCTCAACCTGAAGTCGTTTGAGTCCGACTTCAAAATAATGATCATCTGGCTCCCGGAGAAGATGAATGCCGAGACGGCGAATAAGCTGCTTAAGATGATTGAGGAGCCTCCAGCAAAAACCCTCTTCATCCTGGTCTCCGAGGAGGATGAAAAGCTTCTTACAACCATCACCTCAAGATGCCAGCATATAAGAATCCCCGCCATCGCCTCTGAGGAGCTGAGCGCGCACCTGGTGAAGACCATGGGGATGGATCCGGTCAAAGCCCGGGAGACAGCCGCCATTGCCAATGGCAACATGGTCAGGGCTATGGAGCTGGCACGGGAGGATGACAACACTGCAGTACACCTCGACAGGTTCACGAAGCTGATGCGGACGGCTTGGACCCGTGACATTCATGCGCTTGTCACATGGTCGGAAGAGACTGCTGCCCTTGGAAGGGAGCGGCAGAAGAGCTTTCTCACCTACTCCCTCAGAATGATCCGTGAGAACTTCATACTGAACTTCAATGGCAGGGAGAACAAGCTTGTCTACCTCACCAGGGCCGAGGATGAGTTTTCAGGGAAATTTCACCCCTTCATAAACGATAAGAACATCAACGCCCTGAACCGTGAGTTTAACCTTGCATACGCCCATGTTGAGAGCAACGGCAACACCAAAATGATTTTCCTTGACCTTGCACTCAGGACAATGAGACTAATCAGGTAACTGCGGGGAATTACTTGAAAGTAGCGCATTTATTCCTAATTTTGCATTCACCTTCCGGGATGGTGTGAGATATATCCACTCTTCCGGAAACCTTAAAGTGACGTCATGACAAATGAGGATATACAGGTCCAGCCTGGTGAAGAGCCGGCAAAGCCTGAAACGAAATACAGCATCGGTAACCACAAGCTGAACGAATACAACTGGCTTGCCGATCTCCCCTTCGATGCCCGATGCAATGAGGTGATCGAAGTGCGCTTCAAGAATACCCGCAAGGGATTCTACCGCAACGTCAACGAGCTGAGGCTCGAGGTAGATGACATCGTGGCTGTTGAAGCCTCTCCAGGGCATGATATAGGTTATGTTTCGATGACCGGGTATCTCGTCCGCGAGCAGATGAAGAAGATGAAGGTCAAGCCCGTCCTCGATGAGATGAAGAAGGTCTACAGGAAAGCCAGGCCTGTTGACCTGCAGAAATGGGAGGAGGCAAAGAAACTGGAAGTGCAAACCATGCTGCGTTCAAGGAAGCTGGCCGAGAACCTCGGGCTTGCGATGAAGATAGGTGATGTGGAATACCAGGGTGACAAGACCAAGGCAATCTTCTATTACCTAGCCGATGAGAGGGTTGATTTCCGGCAGCTTATCAAGGTGCTGGCTGAAGAGTTCCGGATCAGGATTGAGATGAGGCAGATAGGTGCCCGCCAGGAGGCCGGCCGGATAGGGGGCATAGGCACCTGCGGCAGGGAGCTTTGCTGCTCTACTCACGTCACCAACTTCATATCGGTGACCACCTCCCACGCCCGTTACCAGGATCTGTCACTCAATCCCCAGAAGCTGGCCGGCCAGTGTGGCAAGCTGAAATGCTGTCTCAACTACGAACTGGACTGTTACATTGATACCCAGAAGGAATTCCCCTCAAGGGAAGTACCGCTCGAGCTGGCCTCTGGCACCGCCTATTTCATGAAGATGGAAGTGCACACGGGAATATACTGGTACTCCACTGACCCGCGCATCGCGGCTAACATGACGGCAGTACCGGTGGCGCGGGTACGCGAGATTATCCAGCTAAACCGCAGGGGGGTCAAACCGGAGAACCTGCTGGCAGTACCGGCAAACAACAGGATGGACAAGGGTAATGACCTGCTGCTGCAGAACAGCGGACTGGACAGGTTTGAAACCAAAAGCCGTCCGCGTGAAGGCAGAGGCAGAAACAGACCATATAACAGGAGAAATGAGAGGAAGCAGAAGTAAGATCATCTTCACCGCCCTGTTGCTGGCGGCAGCTGCCGTGGCGTGTGACCGCAGCATACATTACTCTGAAAACTTCAGGATTGACAAAGGGGAGTGGAGTACTTACGATCCTGCAAAATATGCCTGCATCATTGATGACACAGTCATGACATACAACCTTGAACTGTCAATGCGCACCTCAACAGAGTACCCCTACCGCAACATCTATCTCTTCATTTTGACCACCTTCCCTTCAGGGACCTCCGTAACGGACACTCTGCACGCCATGGTGACCGATGAAAAAGGCCGTTGGCTGGGCAAAGGTACTGGTGACCTGCGTGAACTAACCATTCCCTATAAGTCAAACGTTTACTTCCCCGAGCCGGGTGAATATCACTTCAGGGTGATACACGGAATGAGAGACACCATCCTCCTGGGTGTTTATGACATGGGGATGAAGATTTCCCTGAAAGAGGGGAACACAAAATAAACGCAGCTTTGGGCAAGAACAAACATGCACGGTGGGCTGAGCTGAGAGGCTTCGACCATGTGATCGAACCTCCATTCGAGGAGGTTTTCAGGCGTGACCACGGCCTTAAGGGCAAGTGGCACAGCGAATGGTTCGAAAACAGTAACCCGATCATACTCGAGCTTGGTTGCGGCAAGGGCGAATATACTGTGGGCCTGGCAGGTCTTTACCCCGGGAGGAACATAATAGGCATAGACATCAAAGGGGCACGCATGTGGCGCGGAGCAAAAGACTCACACAACCTGAGACTTCCCAATGCCACCTTCCTGCGTACCCGTATCGAGGTCACAGGTTCTTTCTTCGCCCCCGGCGAAGTGGATGAAATATGGCTCACCTTCCCTGACCCGCAGATGAAGAGGATCAGGGAAAAGAAAAGACTCTCCGGGCCTCAGTTCCTCAACCTCTACAGGCAATACCTGAAGGACGGGGGAATTGTGCACCTCAAGACTGACAGCCGTGAGCTGCATGACTATACCGTGGAGCTGACCCGTGTCAACGGGCTGGAGGTGATAACCAGGGTAACCGACCTGTACGGGGAGATGCCCGGTAACCCGCTGCTCTCAATAAGAACACACTACGAGGAGCTCTTCCTGAAGCAGGGAGTTCCCATTACCTATCTCTCATTCAGACTGCCAAATGATAAGGAGATCATCAGTCCCGGAGCGTGACAGTAAAGACTTTTTCAGCCGCGTCTATGAGGTCACGAAACTCATACCTTTCGGCCGGATTACATCATACGGAGCCATAGCCAGGTATCTCGGCACCGCCGGTTCAGCGCGGATGGTGGGATGGGCCCTCAACTCATCGCATCACATTCCTGAATTCATCCCTGCCCACCGTGTTGTGAACCGCAACGGGCTTCTCACCGGCAAGCACCACTTCGGCAACTCGTCGACGATGCAACAGCTCCTGCAGAACGAGGGCTTTACGGTGGAAGACGACAGGGTCATCGAATTCCATGAGCGATTCTGGGATCCGGCAACTGAACTATAGATGTCAGACAGTGTTATGAATCAGGCTGCCTGATTCCAGCTCTATGGACTCGCAAATCGCAAATCGCAAATAAAACATATCATGTACAAAAAAGAAGATATTCTCAAGGCACTCAGGATGGTCTCACATCCCGAAAAAGGCAGCGACATCGTCAGCCTGGGTATGATAGGAGAGATAACTGTTACAGATGAGGGAATCGCCATTGTCCTGGTCCCGGAAAAATCCAATGATCCCTTCCTGGCATCAATCAAGAGCAGCTGTGTAAGGGCGGTCAAGGAGACCCTCGGCCCCGATGCTGTTATCTCCTCCATAGAAGTGAAACCCAGGGTGGTGGTTGAGAAGACGGTGGCCCCGAAGAGAGATGTGCTGCCCGGAGTGAAAAATATAATCGCTGTATCATCCGGCAAGGGCGGTGTAGGCAAATCGACCATCGCGGTCAACCTGGCTGTGGCGCTTGCCCGCAAAGGCTATGCCACAGGGCTGCTTGACGCGGATATCTTCGGCCCCTCCGTGCCGAAGATGTTCAACGCTGGTGACTACCGTCCCGAGGTGCGCAGTGAAAAGGGCACTGATATGATCATTCCGATGTCAAAATACGGGGTCAAAATACTCTCCATCGGATTTTTCGTAAAGGGATCAGATGCAGTCATCTGGCGCGGACCGATGGCCAGCAGCTTCCTGAAACAGCTCATCACGCAGGGCGAATGGGGCGAACTGGACTATCTGATCTTCGACCTCCCTCCCGGGACGAGTGACATACACCTCACCCTGGTGCAGGAGGTGCCTGTCACCGGCGCCATCGTGGTGACCACCCCGCAGGAGGTGGCCCTGGCCGATGCCCGTAAGGGGATTGCGATGTTCCGCAGTGAAGCCATCAATGTGCCTGTGCTGGGACTGGTAGAGAACATGTCATATTTTGAAGCTCCCGAACTGCCCGGAAAGAAGTACTATATCTTCGGCAGGGACGGCGGCAGCAGGCTTGCCGCTGAGAGCGGCACCATGCTCCTGGGGCGGATACCCATCGTTGAGAGCATATGTGACGGGGGCGACTCAGGAACACCTGTGGCACTGGGCGACACCGTCACCGGGGCGGCATTCACGGACCTGGCAGAGACGGTGGTAAGACAGGTGGAGAAGCGCAATGCAGAGTCTGCCCCGACGAAGAGAGTGGAGGTGAAGTGAGCCTGCTGCCGCCCGTCTGCGGCTCATCCCATCTTTCTGGCCTCTTTTTCTTAACTTTGGATACTTTTGGGATGCCTCTTCAGTTATAAGAGTATAAACCATATTTGTTGAGATTACGGCATAGGGAATACACTGCAGCGGTGATCATCATGATCACCCTGATTCTTGCCGGCTGTTCCGTTGAAAAGAACACCGGCGCGAGCCGTTTTTACAACTCACTGATCTCCAAATATAATATCTGGTTCAACGGGAACGAAGCCTACAAGGCCGGCGTAAAGAAGGTCATAACATCGCATCGAGATGATTACAGCGAAATGCTTCCCGTCTTTGAATACTCCTCTGAGGAGTCAGCCCGGGCAGGCGCATCCGACATGGAGCGGGCAGTGCAGAAGGCCTCCAAGGTGATAGCCCTCCATTCAATCACCGCCCGGCCTGATGAGAAGAGACGCAGGAGCAGCAGCGGCAAAAGCGAGGAGTTTTATGAAAGGAGGGAGTTTAATGAGTGGGTTGATGACTCTTACATGCTCATGGCCAAGGCTCAGTTTTACCAGAAGAATTTCATGGCCGCCCGTTCGTCCTTCTCTTTCGCCACAGGCATAGCAACCGACCCTGACCTCGTCACTGAGGCAGGCATATGGATGGCGCGAATACAGACCGAGGAAGGAAATTTATCGGAGGCATCGCGCCTGCTGCAGGAGTTTTCAGACCCTGAAAGCCTGTCGCGGCCTCTGAAGACATTGTACTACTCTACTCAGGCCGATATCGCCCTGCGCCAGAAACGGTACGGCGATGCCGTGGTTCCCCTTACACGCGCCATCGAAAATGCCGGCAGCAATGAGACCAGGGTTCGCCTGACCTACCTCCTTGCGCAGGCATGCAAAGCCGCTGGTGACAATGAACTCTCAACACGCTACTTCACAAAAGTGCTGAAGATGAATCCTCCCTATGACCTGGAGTTCAATGCCGGCATAAACCTGGCAGGCGTGACTGACATTTCACACGGTGACGCTGACAACCTTCTGAAGTCGCTCCAAAAAATGCTCCGAGACTCCAAGAACAAGGATTACCTTGACCAGATTTACTTCGCCATGGGTGAACTGGAGCAGCGTATGGGCAACACCGGGGAGGCTCTTAAGCTATGGTCGCAGGCGGCAGCCAGCAGTACCGTCAACACACGCCAGAGGGCACGCTCGTACCTCGCCCTGGCAGATCATTATTATAGTCAGCCTGACTACATGAAGGCCTGGCACTACTATGACAGCGCCTCCAACATCATTGACAACCGTTTCCCCGGGTATAACCTCATCAGCCGCAGAACAACGGACCTGGGAGAGTATGCAGAATTTCACACCGTTATTGTCACTGAGGACAGTCTCCGCAGGGTTGCGGGGATGAGCGCCGCAGAGCGTGACGCACTGATAGCAGGAGTGATACGTTCAGTGGAGGAGGAGCTGACCAGGGACAGAACCGGCGACGGTGGCGACAGGTACAACATGGGCCAGTATTACGAGAATGAACAGCGCTACCGCGGCGCCATCTCAGCTGAAGGCGGATGGTACTTCTACAACCAGGCTGCACTCACGTTCGGCCGGACAGAATTCAGACGCCGGTGGGGCGAAAGAAGACTCGAGGATAACTGGCGACGGTCAAACAAGGCCCGTGCAGCGTTCAGCGGAGGCGTCCAGCAGGAAAGCGACAACGAGATGAAGCAGAGCGACAGTGCCGGCGTGACTCCCGAAAGAACGAAGGAATACTACCTGCGCAACCTGCCCCTCACTGACTCCCTCATGCAGATATCCGTCATGCGCAGCGCCGAGGCCCTGCTTGGCGAAGGCAAAATACTGGCATCACGGCTAAACGATACACTCTCTGCAGCAGCCTCACTGGAAGATGCAGCGAAGGAAGGCAATAATGAAAATATCAGGGCGGAAGCACTGTATGAACTCTACCGGCTGCTCCGCAACAGCGATCCCGCCAGGGCCGAAAGGCGCAGGGCTGACCTCCTGTCATACTTCCCTGACTCAGAGTTCGCCCTTATCCTCTCTGATCCCGATTATGTGAACAAACACAGGGAGGCGGCAACCCGGGCTTCACGAAGCTACGAAGCGGCATACATGGCCTTTGACGAAGGGAGATATGCAGAGGTTGTTGCCATCAGCGCCGAAGCCGTCAGGATGTACCCCGAAGACGAACTGATCCCGAAATTTATGCTCCTCGATGCAATGTCCGCCGGTGCCATCGGGGGAGAAATTGCATACAAGGAAAAGCTTGATTCCCTGGTGGCGAAATACCCCTCCACTGCAGAAGGAAAGAGGGCCGCTGAGATTATCGAATTCCTAAGGAAAGAAAAGCCGGAAATAAGAATTGCAGAGAACACCCGCATCGCCGAGGAGATATATGCCGCAGATACCCTCCAACCCCATTACGTAATCATTATTGCCTCCAATCCGCGGGCGAACATGAACCAGATTGTGTTTGACATCATAAACTACAATGTCGACAATCATTCAGACAAAAATTATCGTACAGAGGGAACAGCAGTAGACGCCGGCTACCTGCTCATCACCACAGGACCCTTTGAAAATCCTGCTGAGGCAGCTGCCTGGCTCAGGACATTCAGCCCGGAACAAACCATCAGGGAGGCATCCTCCGCCGGCCTCACACTCTATCTTATCAGTCGCGATAACCTGCAGAAATTCAGGGAAGACAAGAATATCGACAGATATGCTATCTTTCACTCGAAGGAATATGTAAACCTGCGGTAACGCTATAGACTGACAATGAGAGAAATACGAATTTTATGGGTTGATGACGAGATAGGAGTGCTCAGGTCTCATATCCTTTTTCTCAATGAAAGGGGATTTGAGACCGACACCTGCCATTCCGGCAATGACGCCATCAACATGGTCAGGGAGAAGGCTTATGACATCATCTTCCTGGATGAGTATATGCCCGGGCTCAGCGGTATTGAGACCCTTCGCCGCATCAAGGGCGTCAGGCCCACCATCCCGGTGGTCATGATAACCAAGAGTGAGGAAGAGGATATCATGGATGCCGCAATTGGCTCACAGATAGCTGATTATCTCATCAAACCCGTCAAGCCGCAGCAGATCCTGATGACCCTTAAGCGAATACTCAACATTGAAGAGATAGTCACCAGGCAGACAACCACCGTGTTCAGGGAGGAGTTCAGCACTCTCTCCGGGATGATCTCCTCGGCCTCAACCTTCGAGGAGTGGTGCGAGCTTTACCGTCGTCTGACCTTCTGGCAGGGTGAGCTGATCAGGTCATCCGATACCGGTATGCGCGATGTGCTGCGGATGCAGGAGTCAGATGCCAACAGAGCCTTTGCAAAATACATCTCGAACAACTACCTGAGATGGATCTCCACCGATGCTACCGACAGGCCGCTCATCTCTCCCGCGGTGATGACGAAGCGCATCTTCCCGCTTATCAGCAAAGGATCGCCCCTCTTCTTCATCGTAGTGGACAACATGCGCCTCGACCAGTGGCAGACAATTGCCGGTGACCTGAGACAGATGATGCGTACCGTTGACGAGGAGCTCTACCTGAGCATTCTCCCCACCACCACGCAGTATTCCCGCAATGCCCTCTTTGCCGGGCTGATGCCCGCAGCCATCGGTGAAATCATGCCTGACTACTGGATTGACGAGAATGATGATGAGGGAAAGAACCTGAACGAGGAGAAGCTGCTTGCCAAGAACCTGCAGAGGGCCGGCATAAGTTGCAAGTGGAGCTATAACAAGATCAGCTCTGACGCCGAGGGAAGAAGTCTCAATGAAAGGATATCACAGCTGCTGGGCAACGACCTGAACATGCTTGTCTATAACTTCGTCGATCTGTTAAGCCATGCCCGTACCGAGATCAACCTCATCCGTGATATGACGGGTGACGAGGGCTCGTGGCTTTCACTGACACACTCCTGGTTCATCCACTCCCCTCTGATAGAGCTTCTCAGGCTCGTCTCCGCCAGGGGAGCACGTGTGGTCATCACCACCGACCACGGATCGGTCAGGGTGCAGAAACCCGTTAAGGTAGTGGGCGACAGGCAGACATCAATGAACCTGCGGTACAAGACCGGGAGAAATCTCGACTACAATCCGCGCGATGTGTTTGAGATCACCGCACCCTCAAGAGTGGGACTGCCCATGTCCAATATCTCATCGAGGTTCATCTTCGCATGCGCCAATGATTTTCTGGTCTATCCCAACAATTACAACCACATTGTGTCATATTACCGTGACTCATTCCAGCACGGAGGCATCTCGATGCAGGAGATGCTGCTTCCGCTGGTCTCTCTGGAACCGGTTTGATTTGCTATTTTTGCAGCATGAAGATCGTGGTCACCGATAAAAACAGGCTGCGTGATGCGGCGAGGCACTTCCTGAAAGAGACGGCAGGATTCACCCTGATAGCCGTTTACGGCCGCATGGGATCGGGCAAGACCACATTCATCAAGGCAGTATGCAAGGAGATGGGAGTGTCTGACACGGTCACCAGCCCTACCTTCACCCTCGTAAACGAGTACCGTCGTCCCGGCGACAGGCCGGTATACCATTTCGACTTCTACAGGATTAGGAAGATCACCGAGGTGCTCGACTTCGGCATCGAGGAGTATTTTGATTCAGGTTCACCCTGCTTCATGGAGTGGCCGGAACTGATCGAGCAGCTGCTGCCGCCGGAAACGCTTCGCATAGCCATCACCGTTGATCCTGACGGCAGCAGGATAATTGAAACAGTCTCCGGACCGCCGGAAGAAGCTTCTCTCTGATTTACCCGCCCTGTGGTGCAGGATTCAATATGATCGTCCTGCCCCTTCTGCTGTGACCTCGCACTGAATTATCCTCTTCGATCTGATATCTATCCGATTAAAATCTTAATTTTGGTCTTACGGGATTTTTCCTCCGTCAAACCTTTAAAACGAAGCCAGATGAATGAACCGTCCAGAAGCGCATTCATGCCGAGGGAAGAGCAGATAGAGAAAGCCGTAGGCAGGAAGCAGATATCAATCGGAATACCCCATGACTTTCAGGACGGTGAGAAGCGCATCGCTCTCACCCCGGAGGCAGTAAAAATCCTTACCGACACAGGCAACGAGGTCTTCATGGAGCGCGGAGCCGGTGCAGAGGCAGGCTTTGCGGATCTGGAATACAGTGACAACGGTGCGGTTGTGACTGACACTCCCGAGACTGTCTATAACTGTGACATAATAATAAAGATAGCCCCGTTCACGCAGAAGGAAGCCTCACAGCTCAGGGGCGGACAGATTATTATATCATTCATGAACGCCGCAACAATGGGAGAGGATACTCTCTCGGTACTGATGCGCAAGAGGGTGACGGCCCTGGCAAGTGAAATAATCAAGGACAGTGACGGTATGTTTCCCGTGGTGGAGTCGATGAGCGAGATCAGCGGCATCACCTCGGTTCTCCTGGCTTCGGAATATCTCAGCACCACCTCCGGGGGAAAAGGGGTGATGCTCGGAGGGGTGACAGGGGTGACTCCGACAGAAGTGATCATCATCGGTGCCAACACCGCCGGCGAATATGCCGCACGGGCTGCACTCGGACTGGGCGCCATCGTTAAGGTGTTCGACACCTCGGTACACCGTCTCCGTAACTTCCAGAACCGGCTTGGACAACGCCTTTATACCTCTACATTCCACCCGCAGGTGCTTCAGAAAGCCCTGAAATCGGCTGACGTCCTGATCGGTGCCCTCTCAAATGATATACTCATGCCGTGGTTCTATGTCACGGAGGACATGGTCCAGGGGATGAAGCGCGGATCGGTGATCATCGACCTCAGCGTTGATACCGGGGGATGCGTGGAGACAGCCGAGCCGAGGGCGCTGAAGGACCCTATTTACGAGAAGCATGGAGTAATTCACTACTCAGCATGGAATCTGCCGTCAAGGGTGCCCAAGACAGCCTCCATCGCCCTGAGCAACGTCTTCAGGCCGCTCATGCAGGAGATAGCCGACGCGGGAGGTATAACGCCAATGCTAAAGTTCAACAACGGACTGAGGAGCGGGGTTTACATCTATAACGGCATCCTCACCAACGAGGTGCTGGGTCAGAAGTTCGGGATGCTCTCCAAGGATATCAACCTGCTGCTGGCCGCCTTCTGAGCCGCCGGTCGTCGGGGGCAGTGGTCAGTGGCCGGTGGTCGGCAGCCGGCAGTCAAAATTGGCCGTAGGCCATAAAGCATTGTAGAAGAGG
>DHGW01000031.1:2486-36736 GCA_002402965.1 Bacteroidales bacterium UBA4788 | reverse complement strand
CGAACTGTTCCTCCTTCATGCCGTTGGCCCTCCAGAGGCTTCTCGCCCCCGCCATAGTCCTGCCGGTCATCGTCCGCATACTTCTGAGTTCTCTTTTCATCACTGGCGGTTATTTCAAAAAAAAAAGCTCCCCGGATTTCCGGGAAGCTTATCTGTATATTTTACCTGACTATATATTACTCCCCGTTCAGACGCTTATGGCGATGAAAAGAATAAGGGCAATAATAAATAGCAAAGTATGGTTCATTGTCTCAATTATGGTTGGCAAAAATAATCATTATTTTAAAAAAACAAGGGAAAGTTCAAAATATATTAATTTTTTAAACCTTCCCTATACTTATTAATAAATGGAGAGGGCGAAGATTTATAATTATTTCAAAACACCCAACTCCTTTCCGACTTTTGTGAAGGCTGCAATGGCTTTGTCAAGGTGTTCCGTCTCATGGGCAGCTGAGAGCTGTACCCTGATGCGTGCCTGGTCTTTGGGAACAACGGGATAGTAGAATCCTGTGACGTAGATGCCTTCATTCAACAGTTTCGCGGCCATTTCCTGCGATAATTTTGCATCATAAAGCATCACTGCGCAGATAGCTGACTGGGTGGGTTTGATATCAAAACCAGCCTTCATCATCTTCTCCATGAAATACTTCGTGTTGAAATGCAGCTTGTCCTGCAGCTCGTTGGTCTCCGTCATCATTTCCACCATTCTGATCCCTGCGGCGGCAACCAGCGGTGGTATTGAGTTGCTGAAGAGGTACGGCCTCGAGCGCTGCCGAAGCATCTCGATGATCTCCTTCTTTCCCGTGGTGAACCCGCCGATGGCTCCGCCAAACGCTTTGCCTAGGGTGCCTGTAATGATTTCGATCTTTCCCTTGAGATTGTAAAGCTCGGTCACGCCACGGCCTGTATCTCCTACCACGCCTGCGGAGTGGGACTCATCTACCATGACCATTGCGTTGTATTTGCCGGCCAGCTCATATATTTTACCCAGCGGTGCCACATTACCGTCCATGGAGAAGACACCGTCAGTGACTATCAGCCTGAAGCGCTGTGCCTGTGCTTCTTTCAGCTTCTCCTCAAGGTCGTTCATGTCGGCATTGGCATAACGGTAGCGTTGTGCCTTACAGAGCCTGACACCGTCAATAATTGAGGCATGGTTAAGTGAATCAGAGATGATGGCGTCCTGCTCTGACAGCAGCGGTTCAAATACACCTCCGTTGGCATCAAAACAAGCAGCATAGAGGATGGTATCCTCGGTCCCGAAGAAATCTGCAAGCTTGCGTTCCAGTTCCTTGTGGAGGTCACCGGTACCACAGATGAAACGCACTGATGACATGCCGTAACCGTGAGTGTCAAGAGCATTTTTTGCAGCTTCAACCAGCTTTTTGTTCGCCGAGAGCCCAAGGTAGTTGTTTGCGCAGAAGTTGAGGACCGTCTGCCCGGTATTGAGGGTAATCTCAGCACCCTGAGGTGAGACAATTATCCTTTCACCTTTGAAAAGACCGGCCTCTTTTATTGCACTGAGTTCACCGGTCAGAAATTCCTTGAAGTTGGTATACATGGGAATAAGGTTATTGATTTACTATGAATTTTGGATGTTTGAGTGGCAAATATATCAACTTTGTTCCATAATGACCTATATTTATTGAAGCACAATTAAATGATTTTTGTCAGAACAAGTTGACGAAAATTTCATGAAGTTTGTTGCCCTGTTACAATGATCAGACCTCAACAGAAGAAAACCCACCTTAATTTTATAAACAAATGAAAAACATATTGGTAACCGGTTCAGTAGGACAGATAGGATCAGAACTCACCCTGGAGCTCAGGAACAGGTTCGGAGGCAGTAACGTTGTTGCTGGCATAAACAGGACACAGCCCACCGGAGAGCTCGCCGAGACTGGTCCTTACATGAAGGTTGACACCACCAACCTTGAAGAGCTTGCCTCAACTGTTAAAAAATACAATATAGACACCATCTACCACCTGGCGGCTGTGCTTTCCGCCGTAGGAGAGAAGAATCCGGGGCTTGCCTGGAACATAGGTGTCAACGGGCTTTACAATGTGCTTGAGGTTGCCCGTGAGTTTAACTGTGCGGTATTCTTCCCGAGCTCCATTGGAGCGTTCGGACCGACAACCCCCCTTGACAATACACCCCAGGATACCATTCAGCGGCCAACCTCGATGTACGGGATCACAAAGGTTACCGGCGAGATGCTGTGTGACTACTATTATCTTCGCTTTGGCGTTGACACACGGGGTGTACGTTATCCCGGAATTATTTCAAACGCTACCCTTCCGGGAGGGGGAACAACCGACTATGCCGTTGAGATATACTATGAGGCTGTGAAGCATCAGAAGTTCACCTGCCCCCTGGGCAAGGGAACTTTCCTCGATATGATGTACATGCCTGATGCCATAGATGCAGCCATTAACCTCATGGAGGCAGACCCCTCAAAACTGAAGCACAGGAATGCCTTCAATATCAGTGCCATGAGCTTTGATCCGGAGATATTGGCAACCGAGATCAGAAAACATATTCCGGGCTTTGTTATGAGCTATGACGTTGATCCCATGAAACAGAAGATAGCTGATTCATGGCCCAATTATATGAATGACGCCGCGGCGCGTGAAGAGTGGGGCTGGAATCCTGTCTACAACCTTGAATCAATGACAGTCGACATGCTGAAGGTGATCAGGGACAAGCACAGCAAAGGGCTGATCTGATCATTCACGATATGTTGTTTAATCATGAGGTTGTCAGCGGGACAGCCTCTTTTTTATTTTCACTGGCAGGATGGAACTGGTATGATATTTAATATTCAAATCCTATGGTGATCTCGTGCTCATGCAAGTTTCATATCTTTATCGCCGGCAACAAACCACCAGACTATTATGACAGACAGAAGAATACGCGTCCGCTTCGCCCCCAGCCCCACAGGCCCCCTTCACATCGGTGGCGTTCGCACCGCTCTCTATAACTATCTCTTTGCGAGGCATCACGGCGGGACTTTTATCCTCCGCATTGAGGACACAGACCAGGCACGCTATGTCGGGGGCGCTGAGGATTACATCATGGATTCACTGGAGTGGGCCGGCATTAAGGTTGACGAAGGAGTTCGCGAGGGCGGCCCCTTTGCACCTTACAGGCAAAGCGACAGGAAAGAAATTTATCACAGGTATGCTGACGAGCTCATCAACAGGGGCGATGCCTATTATGCCTTCGATAAGGCAGAGGAGCTGGATAGACTGAGGCAGGAGCATGAATCACGCGGCGAAACATTCAACTACGGATGCACCACCAGGATGAATATGTGCAACTCCCTTACCCTGGACCAGGAGGCGGTTAAGCAGCGTATCTCAACGGGTGAGCATTATGTTGTCAGGTACCGCATGCCGGACAATGAAGATATTCATTTCTCTGACCTGATCAGGGGAGATATAGTGGTCAACACCTCCACTCTTGACGATAAGGTGCTTTACAAATCTGACGGGATGCCCACCTATCACCTTGCCAACATCGTTGATGACCACCTGATGGAGATCTCTCACGTTATCAGAGGCGAGGAGTGGCTTCCGTCACTTCCCCTTCACGTGATGCTCTACCGCAGCTTCGGATGGGAGGCGCCGCTCTTCTCCCACCTGCCGCTCCTGCTCAAGCCAACCGGCAAGGGCAAACTAAGCAAACGCGACGGCGACAAGATGGGATTCCCGGTCTTCCCTCTCTACTGGCCATACGGCGAAACAGCCTCAGGGTACAGGGAAGAGGGTTACTTCCCCGAGGCATTCGTGAACATGCTGGCCCTCCTTGGATGGAACCCCGGGACTGAACAGGAGATATTTACGATGGATGAGCTGATTGCAGCCTTCACAATTGAGAGAGTTGGAAAATCAGGCTCCCGCTTTGATCCTGAAAAGGCGAAATGGTTTAATACCAAATATTTCCAGATGAAAAGCAATGAGGAGCTGGCAGATCTCTTCATGCCCATAGTGAAAGAAAAAGGATTCAGTCCCGACGCCTCCACCCTGGTGAAAATCATCTCGCTGGTAAAGGAACGGACAGGGTTTGTGAAGGAATTATGGCATGAGGCTGACTTTTTCTTTGTCGCCCCGGAAACATATGACCCGGATGTTGTCAGGAAGAGGTGGAATGCCGACTCGTCCCTGCAGATGCGGGAACTCCGTGAAGTTGTTGCAGGTGTGCAGCCGTTTACCTCTGAGATCCTTGAAAAAACAGTCAAGGAGTGGATCGTATCCGGCCCCTATAATACCGGGACAATCCTCAACCTCTTCAGGCTTTTGCTTGTTGGGGCCTCCAGGGGACCGCACCTGTTTGACATCGCCGGGCTGATAGGAAGGGAAGAGACGTTGCGCCGCATTGATGACGGCATAAGCCGGCTCTCATCATAAATCTCATGAAACTTCCGGGTGAGATAAGATATGTTGACTTTCACACTCATTCAGCGGGTGGCAGCGCTGACACCATCGCCGTCAGGAACCTTATGGCAGGTAATGACGTACCGGAAGATTTCCCTGCCAACACTCTCTTTTCTGCCGGGATTCATCCGTGGCAGCTGACAGATGACAACCCTGGTCAGTTGCAGACTGAGTTACTGTTAACAGCAGCACACCCTCATGTGGTAATGATTGGTGAGGCCGGGTTTGACCGGCTTCGAGGTGCGCAGGGGGAGGTTCAGTACAGTGCCTTTCTCTTCCAGGCGCACATTGCAGAGGAGATGGGAAAGCCTATGGTGATCCATTGCGTCAAAGGGTGGGATGAACTGAGGCGTGCGCGCAGGGAGGTCAAACCCGGCCGGCCCTGGGTCATACACGGATTCAGGGGCAGCAGCAGCCTGGCAGCGTCGCTGGCCGGGGAGGGCTTCTGGTTCTCGCTGGGAGCAAAAGGACTGACAGCTGAGGTTCTTGAGTCGGTCTCCCACGAAAAGCTGCTGCTGGAGACTGACGATTCCGGACAACAGATTGCAGAGGTCTACCACCACTTTGAAGCTGCCGCAGGGTATGATGAGCAAAGCGCGGAGAGACTTGTTCGCAATAATTTCAACTCACTCTTAAACTTCAGCCTGTGACGGAAGGATGGCTTTCACGTACCGAGATGCTCCTTGGTCCCGGAGCCCTGGAGAAACTGAAGGGCTCACATGTCCTTGTCGCAGGGCTGGGCGGTGTAGGCTCATGGGCAGCTGAGATGATATGCAGGGCCGGGATAGGGGCCATGACAATCATCGACGGCGATGTTGTGACAGCTGCAAACCGGAACAGGCAATTGCCGGCGCTTACCTCAACCACGGGCAGAAAGAAGGCCGAGGTGATGGGAGAGAGACTGAAGGATATCAACCCTGAGATCCGGCTGAGGATCGTACCGGAGTTCATCCGTGATCAGCGGATGACAGACATCCTGGAAGAGGAGAAGTATGATTTTGTTGTAGATGCAATTGACACCCTGTCACCGAAGGTCTTCCTGGTCTATCATTCACTCAGGCTGAACCTGAAGATTGTAAGCTCCATGGGTGCCGGAGGCAAGTTTGACCCCACGGCCATCCGGGTTGCTGATATCTCTGAGACCACCTTCTGCAATCTTGCCCGCATGCTGCGGAAGAAGCTCCATAAACTGGGTGTTCACGAGGGCTTTAAAGCGGTATACAGTCCTGAGGTGGTAGACAAGGACCTGATTATCCGGGGCTCCGAAGAGAGCAACAAGGCCTCCAGCGTGGGGACCATGTCTTATATGCCCGCCGCCTTTGGCCTGGTGTGCGCATCGGTGGTTATCAGGGAGCTGACAGGAACAGCTGAAGAAAGATAGTATTTCCCTACCTGGCCATCATCCCCTTCAGCACGGGGAGGTCATAGCCGGGAGGTGTACTCTGCCTGATTCTCACCTCAGCCGTATCATTCACAAAACTGCAGGTCATTTTTAGGTGATGAGGGCTCTCGATATACCTGAGTGTAAGCACGATGGTGGAGTCATCATTCCAGCTGAAGGCTCCCGCCACCATGTTTGAGGAAGCTGCTCCTGGTCTGCGCAGTATTCCGGGCCCTGCCATCTCCGTCATGGAAGTAATCCACTCACCTCTGCCAAAGGGTATTGTGCGGACGGTTTCGCCGTTTCCGAGTGACAGATTACAGGTATTTCCGGCAAAGTCAAGGGTGAGATATTTAAGCTTAAGGTTATTCTCTTCAAGCAGGAATCTCTTGTTCCGGATCGTTTCAACGACGGGGGAGTCGTCAGTTTTTGCCGGGATCGGCAATGCCAGTGATGCAAGTCTCGCGCTGAGCCTTTCGGCGGCTTCCTTGTTCTCAGGCAGCACTTCTTCTTTCATGGCCGGAAGGATGTATTTCCAGACCATATTCATCACATCCTGCATGTCAGGTGATTCTGAGGTTATTGCAACCACAGCATCCTTTTCGGGCATCACAATGATGTATTGCCCGAAGGCACCGTCTGCCCTGTATGCGTTGTTGCGGCTGCGCCAGAACTGGTAACAGTAACCCTGCAACCAGTCGCTTTTATCCTTTATCTCCGGCGGTGTACCCGGTGCCTGGTCAATCTTGAAGGTGGTCGCCTCCTCTACCCAGGCTGCCGGAATTATCTGACTACCGTTCCATGAACCTTTCTGAAGGTATAGCTGACCAAATTTAGCCATATCCTCGGTTTTTACCCGCAGGCCCCATCCGCCGGCGTTAACGCCTTCGGGGCTCGACTCCCAGTCAATCCCCTCAATACCCAATGGGCTGAAGAGGCGAGGCTGAAGGTAATCGATAAGCTTATCCCCGGTTACCTTCTGCACTATGGCTGACAGCATGAAGGTGGCCATAGAGTTATAAAGGAATACGCTCCCCGGATCATTCACAACCGGCAGATCAAGAAATGCCGGTACCCAGTCGCTGCCTGACGAGGTAATGGCATTGGACGGCTCGGGTGACTGTCCCACGGTCATTGTAAGAAGATCCCTGACCGTCATGTCTGCAAGGAATGGTGATACAGTATCAGGAAGCTGATCAGGAAAGAATGAGATCACTTTGTCATCAACGCTGAGCAATTTTTCCGTAACGGCAAAACCTACAGCGGTGGAGGTGAAGCTCTTGCTGACGGAGTACAGGGTGTGCCTCAGGTCAGGGCGGTAAGGATCCCACCATCCTTCGGCAATCACCTTCCCGTGACGGACTATCATGATACTATGGAACTCATGCCTGCCAAGAGCGGCTGAATCAAGAAACGTCAGCAGTCCCTCAGATGATACGCCCTCGGCCTCCGGTGTGCTCCGGGGCAGAGATGCTGAAGAGGGTGTCGGATTCTGGCATCCTCCTGAAATTATTAGCAGGGCAAATGCCGCAAAAACGAAAATAAACCGGGAGTTTTTCATGGGTATCTTTTACAGTTTTACGGATAATCAGTCGATACCCAAAAATAAGACTTTACAGCCGGTTTTCCTGCGGTGATCCCTCTTCTTTTTTATTTTGCGTCACCTCTCTGATCATAATGTCTGGAAACAACAGGAGGCGGATCACAGGATCCGCCTCCGGCATATAGAAAAAGTTAAATCGTCCTACTTGACGGGAGGAATTACAAGAACCTGCCCGGGATAGATGAGGTCCGGATCCGTGAGCATCGGCTTGTTGGCTTCGAAGATGATGTTGTATTTCTTTGCATCACCGTAAACCTCCTTGGCAATCTTTGATAGGTAATCACCCTTCCTGACAGTATAGAACTGCTTTTCGGGAGCGGGCGGGGCAACGGGCTCGGGGACAGTTACGATAAGATGATCCTCAACTGCCGAGATGCCTTCCACATTTCCTGCGGTAACTATTATCTTATTCTTGTTGCTCTGAGTGTCAACAGAACCGGTCAGTATCACCTTCTCATCGTCAACAGTCACGTTGACCTTGCTCACGTCAAACCCGAACTTTTTTATGTGTTCTACGATAAGTCCGGCTTTTGCTTCTTCACGCTTTTCTTCAGACTTGAAGATCTTTGCTCCTGCATTTTTGATGAAAGAAATTAATCCCATGATTTGTTCGATTTTTAAATTACTTCAAAAGTTATTTTCACATTGACACGGTATTCGGTGATCTTGTTTTTAACCACCACCGCACTCTGATCCTGTACGTAAACAGAACGTATTTCCTTTACTGTCTTGGCTGCCACCTTGACGGCAGAGGCCGTTGCATCTTCCCAGCTGACCGGTGACGATGCAAGGATCTCGATTACTTTGAGTACTGACATGATTTTACTGTTTTAATTAGTTTATATTATAAAAGCTAAACGATCTCAGCGAGAGATTGTTTAGGAATGTGTAAGATAAGAAAAAAAACCGCTCAAGTCCAGTTTCAGAAGGCAAAACTAAATCCGTCCGTCTAAAAATTATCATGTCATACCTTTTTGTATATTTGATCATTGTTAACCTGATCAGATTTACTAACCAAAAAACCTGAGAATTATGGGAATAGTTAAAGAATTCAAGGAATTTGCCGTCAAGGGCAACATGCTTGACATGGCCGTTGGTATTATCATTGGCGGTGCATTCGGAAAGATCATCACCTCACTCGTGAATGACATCCTCATGCCACCGATTGGCATGGCACTTGGCAAGGTTGACTTCACCAGCCTGAAGGCGATTCTGCAGAAAGGACAGGATGCGGTGATGGACGGGGCCGCGGTTATTCAGCCGGCTGTAAGTGAGGTCTCGATCAATTACGGCATGTTTCTTCAGAACATCATTGATTTTATCATTGTTGCCCTGTGTATCTTCTTTGTCATCAAGGGGATGAACAGTCTCAAGAAGAAGGAAGAGGCAGCTCCCGCAACTCCCCCGCCGCCGAGTGATGAAGTTGTGCTTCTGAAAGAGATTCGTGATCTTCTCAAAAAATAAGAGCTGATACAATAAACCGTAAGGAAAATTGTTTGCATATTTGCACTCAATTGAATTATGGCAAGAATCAGAAAATACTTTTGGTGGCGCAGGTTCTTTCCTGACAGGGGCTGAATCCGGAAGTCATCAGGCATAAACACAGAGGCTGCAGTCTTCGGACTGCGGCCTTTTCTACAGTTGGTAGTCAGCAGTCGGTCATACCCGGCAGGTGTTAAAGTATTGCATATATATGGCTAAGGAATACCTTTAGATGCCGCGTAACGGTTACAGAATTATAGAAAAACCGGCCCTGAGTGGGCCGGTCTTCGCTGCTTCGGAAAAACTCTTAAACAGAACCTGTACCTGAAAGATTACTGGATGTAAAAAACGTACTCGTAGGACAAACCTTTTTCACGCAACCACCTGCGAAGCGCTTTTGCAATTTTCCTTTTCCGGAGCAGTACTATCCCTATTCCTTCTGCTTTTATCTGATAGTATGTTTTCATCTCTTCCGATGTCTGTTTCTACACTAATATACGTTCGGAAAGAGCATTTGGCCAGCCTCTTTTGACAGATACATGGAAGGTATTGACCAACGGGGGCAAAGGCATGATGATGTCTGTGACCTGATCATCTGAAAAATGGCAATATAAAACCGCGGCACAGAAATATGCCGCGGTTGGATATTGCTTTGACCTGCCGTTTATCTCCCCCGAACGGGAAGAAGAGAATCACTTGTTGAAACCGGTCAGGTATTTGTAAAGTTCACTGTCGGTGGAAAGTATGATAGTAGTTGTAGAATCGAATGTCAGCCTGAAGGTCTCCATCGACTTCATGAAGCCGTACAGATTTCGTGCTGATGCTGACTGGTCATAGGCGCCGGCATAGATTGATGCTGCCCTTGCATCGGCTTTGCCGCGGATCTCTTCCGCTTTCCGGTATGCCTCCGACTGTATGGTCTTCAGGTCACGTTCCTTTTCACCATTTATCTTCGAAGCCTCTCCCTGGCCCTCCGACCTGAACCTCTCAGCTATGCGGTAACGCTCGCTCTTCATGCGTTCATAGATCTGCGTCCTCACCTCTTCGACATAATTGAGGCGCTTGATTCTCACATCCAGGATAACAATTCCCAGGTCCTTTGCCTTGTCATTGGCTGAGATCAGGATCATATCCTCGATCTTCTGCCTCCCTGTCAGTATGTTGTTCAGAGTGTCACCGGTCTCCTCACCGATGAGTCCCGATGAAACGGGTGTCCTGTTGACGGACCTTACAACCTCATCGAGGTTATGGCCTGCAATATGGTCACGGGTCTCCCCGTCAAGGATATCGGCCAGCCTCGACTGGGCGCCTCTCTCATCGGTCAGTCGCTTGAAGAACTGAAGCGGATCGGTAATCTGCCATCTTGCATAGGTGTCAACGAAGATGAACTTCTTGTCCTTGGTCGGCACCTGGTTGGGGTCACCATCCCACTCCATATACCTCTTCTCGAAGAAGTTGGCTCGCTGAATAAAGGGCATCTTGAGCTTCAGCCCCGGGGTGATCTTCGGCTTTCCGACGGGTTTACCGAACTGAGTCACGACAACCTGTTCGGTCTCTTTGACCTTGTAAACGCACTCGAGGATGAGCAGGAGCGACACCAGCAGCACGGCGATGGTTACGATGAGTTTTGTGGTATTTGTGCGCATGGTTTACTTCTTTGAGTTAAGCTGCATCTGGAGGAGTGGTATCAGGTTATTGCCACTCTCGTCGGTAATAATCTTGCTTCCGGCCCGCGGGAGGATCTCCTCCATGGTCTCAAGGTATATTCTCCGCTTCGTCACTTCGGGCGCCTTGATATATTCAAAGTAGAGTGCATTGAAGCGGGAAGCTTCGCCGAGGGCGTTGTTCACCCTCTCCATGGCATAGCCTTCGGCACGCTGAACTGTCTCCTCCGCCTGTCCCTTCGCTTTGGGGATCACCTTGTTGTATTCTGACCGGGCCTGGTTTATGAGTGTCTCTCTTTCCTGCTGTGCCTGGTTGACATCATTGAAAGCATCCTTGACCTGGTCAGGGGGATTGACATCCTGGAGCACTACCTGCTCGATCCTTATCCCGAGTGAGTACTCTGCGCATAGCTCCTGTATCTTCTGATGCACACTTGAGGCTATCTCCGCCCTTCCCACCGTCAGAACCTCGTTCACAGTACGGTCTCCCACTATCTCGCGCATTGAAGCCTCGGAGATATCACGCAGTGCGACTATCGGCTCCCGCACTCTGAAAAGGAAGCTGTAAGGGTCTTCGATGCGGTACTGAACCACCCACTCCACATCAGCAAGGTTTAGATCACCGGTGAGCATGAGAGACTCATTGACAGTACCCTCCTTTGTATATTCCGACCTGACGCCGGGAGCAGTGGTACGGAAACCGAATTCCTCCTTCTGCTGCCTCTCAACAGCGACCTTATAAAGTTTCTCAATAACAGGAACTTTAAGGTTAAGGCCCGGCTCAACCTTTCGGACATACTTTCCGAAACGGGTGATTATTCCCACTTCCTCAGGCTGGACCTGAAAAAGGGTGGTTGCAAGCAGGATGAGTACCAACAGGGCGATGGAACCGTATTTCAGGTAGAGCCCGTTTTTGTCCATCCAGGCCATGAAGCCTGATTTGCTGTATGTCTGGTCTGCCAATGTCTGTCAGTTTATTCAGAGACTATTTTTATGGATTTGCCTGCCGGCACCTGGTCATTGAGTTCCATATTGTTCAGCAGAGCCAGTTCTTCCATCATGGCCTGCGGCATGCCGAAGTAGCTGAATGTACCGGCCAGCGTCCCGGCACGCGGAGCCTTTTTAACGAAAACCCTCTTCGGCTTGACATTGAGCCTTGACGGGTCAGTGAGCCTGGCAAAGGTCTTCATTGATGCCTCCATGGTGGGAGAATAGCTTGCAAAGTCAGCATCGGTGGAGACGCCGTGGAAAACGAAGAACACTGATCCGTAATCGATGAAATAGGAGATGACGGAGTTTGAACCCGTGGCTCCCGTTGACTGGTCCTGGGTCTGTTGTTTGGAGAGGGTGATGACTGCAGGCATTCCGTTGACGGTTCTTCTCTCAGCCCGCTGCAGCGTCAGTCCGTACCGGGCCAGGGTGCTGTCTACGGCTGCATCCAGCGTTTTCTGGTTGGCCAGCGTGAAGAGTATCAGAGCCTTGCCGTCGGAAGGCTGAACAATGACCTGTGTCGGGGCATTGGTGAGCTCCCATCCCAGAGGATATGAGAATTTGAACTTCATCTCGGGATGATAGAAGGTATTATCCATAGTATACCCCTGTTTCGGATCTTCTCCGTATATTATTCCGTCAATCATCTGAAGGTAGGCGTCAGAGTTCACCTTGTAGGAGGGTAGATGAAGGCTGTCCTGCCAGAGTTTTGAGTCCCTCAGAACCGCATTGTAGCGGTCACCCGGATCGGGATGGGTGGAGAGGAACGTAGGTACGCCTCCCTCAGTCTCAGAGAGATTCATCTTGATGAGTACCTTGTAAAAATCGGCCATTTTGGCTGCGTCATATCCTGTCCTGGATGCATACTCAACGCCGAGCTGATCAGCCTGGCGCTCATCTTCGCGGCTGAAACTGAGGAAGAGCAGTTGCATGCCCTGCATGGCAGCCTCGGCATAGTTGGCGAACTTCTCCGAAGCAATCATCCCTCCGATGAGCAGCAGGGTGCCAAGCTGCTGCTTTGTCTGCTGGCTTACTGAGTGGCGGGCTGCCACATGACCCATCTCGTGACCAAGGACACCCATAAATTCAGCCTCGTTGTTGAAGTTGGCCATTATGCCCCTGGTAAGATAGATGTATCCTCCCGGGACGGCAAAAGCGTTTATGACCGGCGAATCAACCACCTTGACGTGATATTCCAGGTTCGGCCGGTGTGACAGCTTCCCCATTTCCGCACCCTTTGCCTGCACAAAAGCCTGCATCCCCGGATCTGTATACTCTCCGAAAGTTGCCATCACCTGCGGGTGATATGATATTCCCAGTTGTACCTCCTGAGCTTCTGACATAAGCATGATCTGCTTCTTCCCGGTTACAGGATTGACAGCACAGGAAATTACTGCTGCAAGTGCAATGGATATTATTGCCACAAACATCAGTACGCGTCTTTTTTTCATTTCTTCTGTTGTTTGGTTCCTTAATGACCGGGGTTAGTTTTCCGGCAGCTTTTTGAAGGTAGACATCCAAATTTAGTAATTAAAATGAAAAAAAACAAAAGCCGTGCCATCAGCGGCACGGCTTTATTTTAAGCCAAATTCAAATCAATCAGTTGTTTACTTTTTAGTCAGCTCAAAATCCTGAATGGTTCTATTGCCGGCAATAATATTTATGCCTTCAAAACGGACGGTATCATAACCCTCCTTCGTGGCCGAAACAGCATATTCTCCGGCGGGCACCCCTATGATGGCATAGAATCCCAGTGAGTCAGTAAACGCAGTTGCGAGAACCGTATCTTGCTCAATCCATACGCTGGCCTCACTGATCTTCAAACCTGCAGTGTCAGTCACAACTCCCCTTACGCAGCCTGCCTTCGCCATGTTGGCCGCTCTTATCACAGGCTTGAAGATGAATCCGTTGCTGTGAGCCGGGTTGCCTCTCATAATGAATGACCTTGAGAGATCAACGTCGAGAAGGATCTCAGCAAGATTACCCTCAGATACCTCAAGCGCCGGGCGGAGGAAGATTTTAATGCCTGTCTGGCTGCCGCCTGGTACTTTCACCGTGTGTATCTCATCCGAGTCCTTCAGCTTAAGGCCCGCCTCATACACATAGAGCCTTACCAGGTCATATTCACCGGAGGGGATCTCCAGGTCGAGCAGGGTTTCGGTAACACCGTTCCTCAGGTCAATCAGGTCAATGGTAATCGTATCTTCCGAGAGGGTGATGAAGGGATTACCGTCGCTGATGCCGTCACCAACCTTCCTGAGCTCAATCCTGGTAATAGTCACCATGGCTGATTCAATGTTGCTGATGTCAAACGGGGCGTCCGTGACCTTCAGGACCACTCTTCCCTGGTCATCTCCGTTTCTTATTTCGTTGCATGCTCCGGCGATAAGGATCAATACCGCTGTTAACAATAAGGTTACACTCTTTTTCATCATGCTTTTCATTTTTGGTTTGTACTACAGAGGCGCAAGTAAGTGATCAATGATGAAGTTTTGATGAAATTCAGCGCCTGAAGATCCGGCCACGGATTATACGCCTGCGCCTGCCTGCTTCCTCATAATTGATTTCCTTCTCCTCGAAGAGGTCGAAGAGCCTGTCAAAGAAAGTTTTATCCCTGAAGTCGGGGCAATCGAGCGCCATTGCCAGTTCGGGAGGCAGAGGTTCGAAGGGAACATTGATCCTGTTCATCAGTTCTTTCTCCTTTTCTGCCTTTTTGAGGGTCAGCGCCACCAGGGGCAGCGCCAGGGCGCTTCCAGAGCCATATCGGCCGTTATTGAAGTGGATGGACGGCGAGGAGGCTCCGACCCGGCTCACTATCACCAGTCCGGGGTTGAAGGCAGCGAACCATGCATCGGCATAGTTCTGCGAGGTACCCGTCTTGCCTGCTAGCGGCACCTTCACCCCGTAGGTGCTGTACACAGAGGCACCGGTGCCCTCCCTGATGGCTTTCTGCAGCATGGCGCTCATGAGCATGGCCGAACGTTCAGAGAGAACCCTCCCGAGGTGGCCTGGCGGAGTGTATTGCCATAGTATCCTTCCGTCAGGCGCTTTGACTGACTCAATCATATGGGGAGAGATCTTTACCCCGCCGTTGACAAAGGATGAATATGCCAGGGCCAGCTCGAGTATGCTTGCTTCTGCAGTTCCCATTGCCAGCGAAGGCATGTCCACCAGGGGATATGAAAAGCCCATATCTCTCCAGAGCCTTTCAACCTTGTCGAACCCAATCATCAGAAAGAGGCTGAAAGTGGGAATGTTCATCGACTGAGCCAGGGCGCCGGCAAGTGAATATTTGCCACCGTATGAATGGTTGTAGTTCTCCGGACTCCAGTTGTTGAATCCCGAGAGGGTTATCGAATCGTTGTCGAGATAGCGGCAGGGCTCCACCCCGTCTTCCAGGGCTGCTGCAAAAATGAAGGGTTTGAAAACGGAGGCCAGCTGCCGCCTGGCCAGTATCTGGTCATAAGGCTGCGTTTTGAAGTCGATACCTCCTGCCCATGCCAGTACGGCACCGGTGAACGGATCGATGGCAAGCAGGCCGGCCTGCAGGGTGGTCATCATCTTCTTCAGGCTGTCAGGTATCTCTTTCAGCGCCCTGCGTCCGGATGATGTGCTGTACTGCTCGTCGAGCCTCTTCTGCATCTTCGATAGATGCGATTCAAATGCTTCCCCGGAAGCGCGCTGCAACGGCAGGCTGAGGGTGGTTCTGATGATCAGCCCGTCCCTCTCAATGTCCCACTGTCTGCCACGGTATGCGGATATATCCCTGAGGATGCGGTCAGCCTCCATCCTCACCCTCACAAGGAAGTAATCGGCCGGACCAGTAATGTCGGTCTTGTTGTAGTTGAGATTCAGCGGAAGCGCGCTCAATGAGTCGGCAGTACTTCTGTCGAGATAGCCGTACTTCTCCATCTGACCAAGCACCACGTTTCTCCTGCTGACGGCATTGTCAGGATAGAGACGAGGGTTGAAGGAGGTATTTGCCTTGAGCATGCCGGTGAGGAGAGCCGATTCCTCGATCCTGAGATCGACGGTCCTGTGGCTGAAGTACCTCTGCGAGGCTGACTCTATACCGTAGAGGTTCTCACCGAATGAGACGGTATTCAGGTAGAGGTTAAGTATCTCCTCTTTTGTGTAAACCTTTTCGATTCGCCTTGCGAGGAGGACCTCCCGGGTCTTGTTCAGAAAAACGGAGAGGATGAGGTAATCCTTCCTTCCGTACATGTTCTTTGCCAGCTGCTGTGTAATGGTGCTGCCCCCGCCGGCACTCCGTTCGTTGAAGATAATGGTCTTGAAAAACACCCTCACCAGACTCCGCGAGTCCACTCCCGAGTGCTCATAGAAACGGGCATCCTCTGTAGCGACCAGGGCGTTGATCAGGTGAGGCGGTATCTGGTCAAAGGTAATGCTGGTACGATTTTCTGAATAGAACTTGCCGATAATCTCTCCTTCTGAGGAGAGCACAAGTGATGCTGTTGAATTCCTGTAGTTTCTGAGATCCTTTTTTCCGGGCAGGCGCCCGAAGAGTCCCGCGTATACGGAGCTGATAAAGAACAGGGGTATGAAGATTATCACGGCCAGTGACACTATCGATATTTTCCATCCCCTCTTCATCTCCGGGTGTATTCTATGTTTTTGGAATGAATCATAATGAAAAATGTTTGAACTGATGTTGTTTCGGCTTGAAATCCGGCTCGAAATTGCATAAATTTAACTCAAATTGAAGGTAAAAATAATACAATGATCTGATCCTGCTCGTTTCATCGTAATTCCTGACAGATGGAAAAGAAAGTTCTTTACAGGATACATGTCACAGGTTTGGTGCAGGGAGTGGGTTTCCGGTGGGGCACCGCCCGCGAGGCCTGGAAGCGGGGGATCACCGGTTATGTGAAGAATATGTCTGACGGCAGTGTATGTATAGAGGCGGAGGGAAGCAGGGAGCAACTCGAGGAATTTGCAGCTTGGTGCAGGGGAGGACCCGGAAGGGGATACGTCGATGCCACAGAGGTGAGTGAAGGAATACCGGCAGGCTACAGGGAGTTTCGTATCGAACACTGATATACATTCGCTTTCTACGCGATACAAGTACATACTGCGCGAGATTACCGGCACTCACGGCCCAAGCCGGAGTTGAAAGACAGTGCCTGTCTCCTGTTTGGTTCCGTTTGTCAACGGGTAGCATGTGAACATCAAAATAGTTTGGGTGTTATGAATAGTAGTCAGTAAATTTGAAATGAAAATCCCGGCAAAAGGGAGCTGTATAATCCAAGTGGCACAAAAATTGCTAAAGTAAAGGCATCTGACGTAGAAGATGGAAAAAGGAGTCATCGGACTGAATAACGAAACAATAAAGGATCACTCTGTTATGAAGGTGAGCCAGAGGAAGTTGTCTTTGAGGGACAGCGGGCTCATTCACCTGTTCGACGAGCTGGACCTTGAAGTTCGTCAGAGCCTGATAGATTACCTTGACCGCATGAACCTGATAAAGGAATCGGGCATGCTTGTCATTCCTTCGTCACGTCACTATTTTTATGATGCCGAGGATATGAAAGGCATAAGAACCGTTATCACCCTCAGGCAACTCAACCACATCAGGGAGGTAAAGGATTTTCTGAAGCAGATCACAGGCCTTCTCCCTTTAAACAGCAATTTTATCGGCTGTTTCAGCGACAACAGGACGCAGAGCGCTTTTGCAGACAAGTACGGCAACCTGCCGAAACAGATGTCAGAAAAGGCAGAGGCATACGAGAATGGCATTGAGTCAAGGATTCCCTTTATAAACAGGATGTACAGCTTCATAGATTCCAGGACCAACCGGTACCTGACCAGGAGGAGCGTCACCAACCTGCTTAAGGAGGCGGGGCTTGAGCTTGTAGGCATGACCGAGATCAACGGACTCACCTATTTCCACACACAGAAAAGCAAGCCGGCTGCCTGACAGGCGGTACCCAAATTTATCCGGATTTTTTCCTTTTCTAAAGTGTTATGGTTTCAAAAAGCCAGCCTTCAATATCGTAATCCGGCTTAAGAACCTTAAGCACATGCATCCTTGTCCCCTCCTTATTGACAAAGATAAACCGGGGAGTTGTCTCATACGGTACCATTGTCCCTTGTATGCTTACCAGTGCCGGAGACACATTATAGGACTTTATCTTATTGAGGTTTGTTGAATTGAATTGCTCAATCAGGGGTGAGGTTCCCGGCTGGTACCAGGAGGATGAGGTGCTGTAAAAGACACTGCTGATCGCGGGGCAGTCATCCAGTGATGTGATGCAGGAATAATTCAGGTTGAAATTACCGAATACCGGTGCATCTGTACCGTACGATGAACCCACGTATTCCGGGACCCAATAGATCTTTCCGTAAGCACAGTATACCTTTGTGCCATCCTTTGAAAGCCAGAAATGTCCTATCGATTCATGGTACTTGGTCACCTCAGGATTCACCGCTCCTTCTGTCAGGTCAAAAACCATCAGGCCGCTGGGGCTCAGGCCCAGCGAGGAGCCGACCATATAATCCTCAGCCGGCACTTTCCTGATAAGAGTTTGTTCATATATCTGATAGGAGTTTGTGCTGACCTGTCCTGTGGTCAGGTTAAGGTTTCGCATATACACCCACTGGTCTTCAGTTGGTGTAATATAGCACCATCCTGTTTCCCCGAGAACAATGTCGAATGGTATGCAGTCAATATCATAATCGGCTGTTATCTCAAATGTATCAAGATCGATGTAACTGACTGAAGCAACGGTATACCCGATAACTGCTTTATGGCCGTCAGCGGAGATACTGATGCAGGCGGGCGTTTTCTCAAGGGCGATTGTATCCGACTCTTGTGAGACGGTATTGAACAGGATGAGCTGGTTTGGCGATTTGGTACAGACTGCCATCAGCCCTGAGTCATGATGATATTCAGCGTCCATCAGTATGCTTCCCAATGTAAAGCCCTGCGGGGGCGGTACTGTAGCCGGTGTCACTCTTATGCTCAGCAGAAACGGGTACTGAGCATGAGGACTGCTTATTCTAACTGTATCAAGAACCTGGGTACCCGGCGTGATTTTGCCGGCATCGAGGTAAGCGATAAGCCATGCAGACTGACCGTGCCACAGAGTGCCTGAAGTTTCGGAAAAGGAAAGCCATTCGGGGATGTCTGTTATGACCCAGTCAAGAATACCCTCCGTGGGAGTGGTAATTGAAAATTGCTGAGTTGTGGTTCCGTCAAAAAGCAGGCTCGAAGGAGTGCATTGAATGGACGGGAGTCCATAGTTTGTAAATATTACAGTGAATGAGACAAACCCGAAATCTTCGACCTGAACCAGCACCATTCCCGAGTGGCTGAAGTATCCCTCCGGGAGATTGGATCCGTCAATGCTCAGGGGGAATTCAACCCTCCCGGACTCAACCTTGCCTCGCGGCGATTCCACAGAGAGCCACTTCGGGCGACTGAACACGATGAAACCGGAGTTTATCTTTTCCGGGAGCTCAAACATTACAGTGGCTTCCGTATTAAAATTATCAAGCAGGAGCGTGTCCGAAAGGCCGTACCAGTCAGCATTGTTCCTGTCAAGGAAATCGTCACTGCAGGAGGTGACTGCCAGGACCAGGAGGATAATCCCATATATGTAAGCTGACCTTTTCATCTGTTCCACAGTTTAAACCTTATTCCTATTGCCACCTCCAGTCTTGACAGGTTCTCCCAGTTTTCCTTATCGAGTTCCCGGGTCTGATCCTCCACCCCGTTCGTGATGTTTATCTTCTTAAGCTTTGACGCAAACACAGACGCCTCCGCGCCTGCCGAGATATGCGGTGTGATATCATATTCAAGTCCGATCGTGCCGTCGAAGCCGGGAGCCCTTCCCGTTATGAGCAGACCATTGGCAAGAAATTCAGACTCGTTGCGGTAGAATGTCATGCCGGCAGAGAAGCTTGAATAAAGACTGAAGACCTCTTTTTTACCTATAGGTTCCCGGTAGAACAGTGATATCCCGCCGTAGTTGACGAATATGTTCTCACTGTATATTGAATAATATAGGTTTATTTGATCACCAAGGTCGAAATAACCTTCCGTTACGGCTCCGGTATAAAAGAATTTGTATTTCAGTCCTGCCCCGTACCTCCCGTTAAAGAGCCAGGTGGCGTCAGCGCTGCCATACCAGCCGGTTTTGAGTTTACTGTAATACTCCCGGGCATCAGTGGATAACAGGCCCATGCCGGCCATTGTCTCCTCCGCCGCTTCCGAACTACTCGTTATGTAAGCCAGACCGCCGTTCAGTCCGACGCGAAGGTTCCCGGCAGTCCCGGTATGCAAAGGCCGGTATGCCTGCCCTGGCAGTGATGCAGGCGAGACAGAGTAGCTGAGTATCTCATTCAGGGGTAAGTGACCTTCGGTCTTCACTCCCTGAGTGACCAGCTCAAAATTGATTTCGCGTTGTGTGATCCGGTTAATTCTGCAGTCAATGGTGTCATTACTGCGTGTTATGATCCTGTCCTGACCTGAAAGCCCGGTGACAACTCCGGCAAGGATCAAAGCAATCAGCAGATTCCGCTTCATGATTAAACGACTTTATGTAGTACAGACCTGATGCATTACATGCATCTGAGCTCAAAAATATAAAACTATTTTCAGATGGCAAATGATTTAATACATAAAGTGTTGAAACATCAGAGAATTCAAGGAATGGATGAATTGTGCATTAACTGCGGACTAAATCAGAATTTAACTGATCGGCAGGCAGAGAAACGTTAATGGTTGTACCCTCTCCGGGCTTCGATGTTACAGTGATCTCACCCCGGTGAATCTCAATGATCTTTTTTGCCAGCGAAAGACCAATGCCGTGTCCCCTGACAGAGGCGGTCGATTTGCTACGGTAAAAGGATTCAAAGATGCGTTCTATCTCATCCCCGGCTATCCCGGGACCGTTGTCAGAGAAACTCACCAGGATGTTGCTGCTGTCATGGCTGAGGTAAACCCTTACGGATTTGTCAGGAGAGTACTTGCAACCGTTTTCCATGATGTTCGTGACCGCAGACAGCAGAAGCTGTTCATCACCCCGAATGGTAAGGTTTTCAATGTCGGAGATATTCTCATCGAGAGCGATTGTCACAGTGTATTCCATGTCGTGTTTAATAATCTCCTCACGTGCCTGCCACAATGTCTCGTCTATCCTGACCATGCTGAAGCCTGCCTTGGCTCCTTCGGAGCTTGCATGGGCCATCAGCAGCAGCCTGTCGAGAAGCCTGTTCAGCTTCCTTATATCATCAAGTACGGCAATGGTTGCTTCCCTGTATTCCTTTTCCGGGCGGTCCTTCATGAGCAACACCTCAAGCTGTCCTGTTATGGCCGTGAGCGGCGTCCTGAGCTCATGTGAGGCGTTAGAGATGAAATCCTTCTGTACCTCAAAGGCTGTCTCAAGCCTCTCAAGCATACGATTGAAGGTGTGCGCGAGATGTGCCAGCTCGTCCTTGCCGTTGCCCTCGTCCACCCTGAGATCGAGACTGGCAATGGATATCTCCTCAACCCGCTCTACCACTTTGGAGATGGGAGAGAGTGACCGGGCCGCAAAGAGCCAGCCTGCCGGGTAAAAGAGCAAAAGAAAGATACCTGTCAGCAGGAACAGAATCGCACGCAGGTTTTTGAGCTTGTCGTACCCGAATATATCGCGTGCGGCACTCAGCACCACAAACCTGTTGAACTCTTCGGGAAAGAGGATCCCAAGAAGTTCATACCTCCCGCTGGTGGTCCGGACCACTCCCGAGGTCCTGATCTTTGTCAGCAGGTCATCATCATACAATATAACGTTGCGGGTATCGGTGGAGTAGAGGATCTCGTTCTTGTAGTTGAAGATGATGATCTTTTCATCGGGAAGAGATACGGGGTTATCCTCCTCTATCTTGGTGAGCAGGTCAGTATCAATCTCATCGACCTCGATGAGGAGCCTGGCAGTGCTGATTGCCCTGCTCTCAAGCCGCTGGTAGAAATCGTCACGGCGGTATTTAGCCGAGGCTATATATACCGCCAGCGAGAAGAGCAGCAGTATCACACTGGCCAGCAGGAAGAACTGAAGCGTCAGTTTTTGCCTGATTTTCATTTATGAATCAGTGAAAATATATCCTAAACCAATCCTCGTATGTATCAGCTTGGGCTCGAAGTCCCTGTCGATCTTTTTCCTGAGGATATTGACATACACCTCCACAATATTTGTTCCCGTATCATATGTAATATCCCAGACCTTTTCTGAAATGTCTGTGCGTGAAACCACCCTTCCTTTGTTGCGCATGAAAAATTCAAGCAAAGCAAACTCTTTGGCTGTCAGTCCTATGACCTGTTCACCGCGGATTGCCACCTTTCTCAGGAGGTCCAGTTCAAGGTTGGCGACGCGGAGCGATTCCTGCTGAGGTACGGCGGAAGTGCGTCTCTTGAGAAGTGATCTGATACGGGCAAGCAATTCGGGAAAATCGAAGGGTTTTACGAGGTAATCGTCCGCCCCGGCATCGAAGCCCTTGACCTTGTCGACAGTCGTACTCATTGCTGTCAGCATCAGTATCGGAAGGTCAGGTTTCTTCTCTTTGACAGCCCGGCAGACATCAATTCCGCTTTTTCCCGGAAGGATAAGGTCAAGGAGGATGAGATCGATATCCTCCTCCAGCGCCGCCTTCTCTCCGGATAATCCGTCGTAGGCAACCGCGGTTTGGTACTCCTGCTCCTCAAGTCCTTCCTTGATAAAGGAGGCCACCCTGGGTTCGTCTTCAACTATGAGGATCTTCATGGAATTGCGCAACTGTTCTTTTTCGCTTCCCTGTCTTTTCCCGGTTCTGACAGGGATACTGCTCAAAATTAGCAAAACTATTTCAGGGAGAAAGTTTTTCCCGGCTTCTTCGTTTCGCTTTTTACGAGTTATATTTGCCGGGTCTTCCGTGGGAGACGCCCGTAACCATAACCATTCATCACGCATTAATGACCTCACTTGTCATTCTCAGACAGATCGGAATCCTGGCAACCGTTGTTCTGGTAGGACTGCTGGCCTGCCGGGCAAAGGTGATCACCGCCGGCACAAAGGATTTCCTTGCGAAGCTGATCTTTTATGTGACTCTGCCCTCGATGCTGCTGACAAGTTTCAGCGCCATCGAGGTTACCCCGAGGCTCCTTGCAAACAGCCTCCAGACTCTGCTTCTTGCCGCACTGACAATGCTCTTCATGCTTTTCGCCGGGTGGATGACGACGCTTATCTTTAAGATCAAGGGCGGTCATGCCTCCATCTTCCGGCTGCACAGCATGCTGGGAAACATAATCTACCTGGGATTGCCGGTTATCTCGGCACAGTTCGGGCAGGAGGGACTGCTCTACGGCAGCCTGTTCGTCCTGGTTTCCAATATCCTGATGTGGACTCTGGGCGTTGCCATTATCACACCGGGGAAATCTTTCAGCATGAAAGACGGACTACGCAGGATATTGAATATTAATACTATAGCAATAATCACCGGGTTTCTGCTATTCATCTTCTCGTTAAAGCTGCCGCAGTTTGTGCTTGATTCCGTAGGGGCGCTGGGAAAGACCAACACCTGGCTATCAATGATCTTCATTGCCTCGGTGATCTGGTTTGCTGACGGAAAGAAGATGATCAGGAACCGAAATGCCTATCTCCTCTCATTCAACAGGTTGCTGCTGGTACCACTTATGCTTCTGGGGCTTTTTATCCTCTTCAACCTGCTCTTTCCCGGGGTGCTGAACAAGGAGGTTGTCTCCGTATTGCTGATGCAGGCTGCCATGCCCTGCATGGTCAACGTTGTGATCATGGTAAACATCCTGGGTGAGGACGATGGTACGGCAACGGCAAATGTCTTTATATCAACGATCTTCAGCATCATTACGTTGCCTCTCATACTTCTGAGCCTGAACCTTTTTGGCTAACGGACCGGAACTCCCGGGCTGCGCCGGTGCCGGTACTCAGGTGCGGCGGTTGCCATCGATTTCCTCAAAGTAGATGTTGTACAGCGTGCCGTCACGAAGGGTTATCCCGGCGCCTAGCGGAGAGAATGCCGGGGTAACATCCATGATCCTGATCTCCTTTATCGGGTCAAGCTCCTCAGCACTCCACTCTCCGTCATCAGTCCGGTGAAGCATCACCGCTATCATCAGCTCCATTGCCGGGTTCTTCGCCGTGCGTCTCCTTGTAGCATAGATCACGGTGCTCTCATCCGTTTCGGCATTCCGGTTGACGTGTGTCAGGGTCTCTACACTGTCCCATCCCGAGTAGGTAATCAGCGCTAATCGCCTTCCTTTTACCGAGGCGGTGATGACTTTTCTGCCGTCCTCCTCAAAAACGGTTGTTTCAGCCGGCTTGCCATCCAGGTGAGGCAGCCCGAAGTGCCCAAGGGTCAGTTCATGCTCGAAGGCCATGCGGCTTCTGTCGATCCGTATTACGCCACCAGGGATTATGATATCAGCCAGGTCGATAATATATCCAACACCGTTGTTAGGCGGTCTTCTCATCAGCGCCTGCCGGTAAAGCACTCCGTCACGCACACCGTTGAAAACCATGCTCTGAGAGGTGGAGAAGAAGCGGCTCCTGTCTGATGTGTTGCTCAGCGTAGCGCCGGTAAGGTAAAAATTGATGTCATCACCCCTGACGTCACGCGGATCGAGGCTCCTGAAGCTGTACTCCATTGAGGTGCCTCCCTCCGGATCATGGTCCTCCCAGGGGAAATGGGTATTGTAGACAAGCTTGGAATAGTTGGGATCATCATAGAAGACTTTGCCGGGGATGATCTCCGAGGCGCCTGTTTTGCCGTGGTTGACAAGGACAAGGCCGGGGTTCTCAAGAACGGTTATCTGTGCCCCCTCGTGGAGCTCCGGCCAGAAACCCTCATTCTCCCGTGCAGTCCAGAAGGGAGAGTCATCCGGCAGCACGAGGCAGATGAAGGGAAGGAACATGATAAAGGGGCTGGCCGGGCAGCTGTAGTTCTGTACCATATACTCCCTGCGTCCGTAGAAGCCCAGGCTGGGGATATCGTTGTGATAGAAATCCTCACGCCCGGTGAACTGGAGGAGCGAGCCGGAGCAGAGCCGGCGGGCAAAGCCGGGATCGAGCAGGTCTTTGTCCTTCAGCATGAAGGCAACCGGGAAGGCACCGGAGACCCATGTACGGTAACATATGCTCCTGGACCACATATTGACGTACCCGTCGCGGCCAAAGAAGGAGGTGATCGACTCCATAAGCTTCTGGGCCGACCGTTCTATAATGGCTGCAATTTCAGGGTAATACTCATCGCCGAAAGTCCTGTTCCAGATGGTGGTGTAGACAATGAAAAGGCTGATTGAGTAGTAGTTGTATGTCTGTTCCAGGTACCAACCGTTGCCGGAGTGGTAGGAGGCCACCCAGAGGAGGTGGCTCTTCAGGGCTTCATCATCTATCCCGTACCCCTGTTTCTTAAGGAAGGAGAGAGTTACTATGTTGAATATGCGCCAGTTGTTCTGCGTGGTGCGGTGGTGGCCCCATTTGGAGATGGTGACGGCCATCTCGTCCTTTTCCTTCTGCGTGTAGGCTGACCATAGCGTGTCTGGTATCAGGAGAAGTGTCTTGAACAGTCCCCCGAACTCGCATGTGAACTGGTAGGTTGAGTCAGGAAGTTCTTCAGGAAGAGGCAGTGAGTTGGGGTGGCCGGGGGTGAGCGCGTTGTAAAGATGCAGCTTGTAGTAATCGCGCAGTCTTATCCCTTTTATTGTCACATCCGGATCCACATGAATGAGAGGTCCTGCCAGGGTGAAGGTTCTCTCAAGTGCCTCGAATTCAAGCGACCTGAACCGCCAGTCTGGCGATCCCTCCTGAGGATAACTCTTTCCCGGCACAATGGGAAAGGTGAGCGGGTCATTGACAGACCTGACATGAGTGAAGGTTCTCTCCAGGAGGTACTTTGCCAGTTCGATATAATGCCTCTTTGTCATCCCTGTGAAGGGACTAAGGGCAAGATCCGGATTTTCAACTTCGAATTTCTTGTTCATTGCTTTAGAAACCTCGATGACTTACGGGCATACTACAGTCACGGCTCACGCGAACGCGGCGGGCACAGCTAACGACAGCTGACAGGCTACTTTTTATCGTACGCTGCCGTAGTTTTCCTCTCCCCGTCAGGTGACGGCCTTGTAGTCTCTATCTGCAGGGTCTTAGGATCTGTCAGGCTCCACAGTTCGGTGGAGGTGATAGTTCTCGACTCCCCGTCACGGGTCATTGTACGCGTGGTTTTGATGGTCAGTTTTTTGCCATCGGAAGACCAGGTGGCAACTGATTTGCTATCTCCCCCTCTGGAGCTGTTGGTGCTCTCCTTGCCGTCCAGGGTGTATTTTGAGATAACCGTACTTTCAGATCCGTCAGGCGTTCTCATCTTTCTTTCTACAGTCAGGTTGTTTTCCACCTGATTTGCGATAAAGTCACCTCCTCCGAATCCCTGGCCCGGACGCTGCCCCTGCCCCTGTGTCTGACCTGCATTGCTCTTGCCGGCGTTATAAATCCAGCTGCCGGAGAAGTTGGTCTTTGAATCCTGTGCCATGAGTACTGCCGGTAGAAAAAGAGCTGCCATTACCAGCAGAGTAACAACCTTAAGTCTGTTTGAATTGATTTTCATAATGCTTTATCTTTTATTTTGAACATATCCGGATTAAAAGTAGGGCATTTGCGGGAATTCAATGCATTGTTCCAGGATAAAAATAATAAGGTTCTGAGCATTGCTCCGGCCAGATGAAATTTCAATCCAGGCTTGATTCTCAGCCTTTAATGATTTTCAAATCAGTGTGAACATTTCAAAAACCATATTGTTTTTATTAGTCAGAAACAGGTTTCAATTTCATTGTGTAACCGGAAAACCACATCCAAACCGGGGCAGAACTGAAAAGCCATAAGAGCAGGACTTATTTAAATTTTCTCAATTATGAAAAGAACTCGCAAAGGACTTGCGCTGTTGCTTGCAGCCGGAGTGTTTGCATTTCTTCAGGCTTGTCAGAAAGATGACGGGGTTTGTCCTGGAGCTTCCTAAGGAGAGGGGTAAGGGCTTCTACACTTTTGTAATGCTGGATTGGAACCCTCAGGGGCACGAACCTTCTCAAATCTACGGATTATCTCGCTTCGACGTGCACTTCTACATTATTCCTGACGAGGAGCGTATGGCAATGCTTCCAGGCAATCTGGCCCAGTTCGGAAATCTCCCTGCTCCCCAGTACGTTCCGCTGGGGTATTTCCCTGCTCCCGGTTTCGTGCCGTTTATGGGTGTGCACTGGCTTGACGGGGCATCTCCCGAGCTTGGCGGTGCGACATTCACCAAAACGTTCATCTGGGGCTCCTATGACGGGGAATTTGTATTCTGGGAGCCGATGATGACCCGCGATTACCTCCTGACCCGCCCGAGTGAGGTAATTGACCTGCCACTGCCGGCAGCCTTTACAAGGGACGGTTGGTACCCGACGAAGTATGAGATCTCACACTCGAAGACAGGGAATGAATACATAATCGCCCTGCGCGATCTTCAATTCCGCCAGGGAAAGTAGCGCGTTCCTCCTGGTTAGGCTAACTGACATCAGGCTCTCCCGGCAATTTTCCGGGGGAGCCTCCTGAAAAGCCTGTCATTAGAGCCGGGAAAAACCGGAATTACGATGTTCTGATCTGCGGTTTGGTATTGCAGGGTCTGCGTTCTACCTTTGCGCCGATTTAAAGGCTTATTATGGTAATACGTACAATTGTTGAAAATGTCAGGACTTATGTCGTGATTGCAATCGGTCTGGTTATATTTTCGGTGGCATGGACCGCATTCCTGCTGCCTCACCAGATCTCAGGCAGCGGTGTGTCGGGTCTTGCTGCCATAATCTTCTACGCCACCGGCATACCAATGGGCTACACCTACTTCGCAATAAATGTGGTGCTTATAATCATCGGTCTTAAGATTCTGGGGGCTGGCTTCGGAATCAAATCAATCTACGGGATTTTACTCGGGGCAGCATTGTTGTCTGTGCTGCAACCGCTCATCCCGGAGGCAGTGGTTCAGGAGAAGTTCATGTCGGCACTGATCGGAGGCGGCCTGTGTGGGGTAGGACTGGCCATCATCTTTACCCAGGGGGGCAGCACAGGCGGAACTGATATAATAGCCATGATTGTGACTAAATACCGCAATATCAGCCTTGGAAGGGTTATCCTGTACTGCGACGTGGTCATAATAGGGTCATCCTATCTGATACTTACTGATCTCGAGCCGGCGCAGCGGGTGGAAACCATGGTCTACGGTTTTGTTACAATGGCAGTCCAGGCCTATACCCTTGACACAATACTGTCAGGCAACAGGCAGTCGGTTCAGGTATTCATCTTCTCAAGGCATTTTAACACGATAGCCGATCAGATAACCGAAAAACTGCACCGGGGAGTGACAGTGGTTGAAGGTACGGGGTGGTACTCCAAGGAAAACCAGAAGGTGATAATAACGCTTGTAAGAAAGAATGAGGCAAGTGACTTGTACCGAATCATAAAGCACATTGATGACAAGGCATTTATCACCGTGGCGAACGTGATGGGTGTCTACGGTAAAGGATTTGAGGAGCTGAAGCGGTGAGGTGGTCAGCTGTGTGTCTATAATATGGGTATTCTCTTACCTTTGATCTGCAGGCAGCCCCCTGCGATCAGACAGTAGATTCCTTCCAAAGGAATTAATCATTGCTCATATTTGTGACTTATTTTATACTTTTTGAATCTAATGTATAAAACAGAGTCACAAACTTAAATTTTATACTATGGACAGATTCACTATTAGTAGCATTATGGAAACCCTTACCTGGATAGGTTTCTTTGCAGCAATAATTCTTTCTTACTATTTCTATCTGCGTTATAGGAACAAAGAAAGAATGGCACTGATTGAAAAAGGTGTTGATGTAAGTGGGATATTTAAACCCAGAGAAATCACTTTTAAATTTCCCTGGTTAAGGTTAGCCCTTTTCTTAGTTGGCATTGGAACAGGAATTTTGTTTACATACCTTTTTATTGCTTTCATCTCTCCGAATCTGACAGGACCTCGTCATCAGTTTGATCAAATGATTTTTATATTCTCATTATTAATATTTGGAGGAGTGAGTATTATTATTGGCAACTACCTTGAAGGGAAGCGAAACAAGGGAAATGGATGATCTCTATATAAAGAAAGTTTTATCCGGCGATTACAACTCATTCGGCTATTTTGTTAAAACATATAAGAGATTTGCCTTCTCTGTTTCTTACTCGATTCTTAAGACAAAAACCTTACTGAAGATGTAGTTCAGGACTCATTTGTAAAAGCTTTCAGGCTACTTAAAACTTTCAGGCAGGAATCAAAATTTCAGACATTAAAAAAAAGTTTCTCTTTTCAATTATGCTTTTAGGGATTATTATTTCCTGCCAAAGGGAACTAAGAGATGTTGGTGAGAATGAAGATTCGGAAATTTTAAAAGCCCGTGAATGGTACGAGAACAATTTCTCGTCAGAAGTAAGCTTAAAATCTACGGATCTGACAAAAGGAAAGATCAAAATTAAGCCTTATTGGGGTTATGCATTCTATCGTAAACACCAAGGTTTTCAAACATTTATGCTTCAGATTATAGATGATTCGCCGGAACAATTGCTGGCTGCACATAACGTGCCACTGACAAAGAGCGACAGGTCACTGCTGGTAGCCACCCGTGAGGCAGGAGTGCCGTCGGGAATGTCGGAATAAATATCCTATATGGTTACTCCGTCACTCATGACGTCAGTGGTGGAGAAACACTGCCACAGATTGCTGTATTCCAGCTGCGTATGTTCATTGATGATGTCATGAAGCGACTGTTGGAGAGCTCTTCCCGTGAGTCCGGAAGCGCTGTAGTATCCAGGATATAGGCCACAAAGTCAGGAATATTACTCAGCTCCGGGGTGAGTGTGATGATGCCCTGGATATAGACGTTGGTATCCACAGTTACAGTACCCTGTTCATGCATCATCCTGAGTTGTCCGATGGTGATATAGTCTACCTGTGGTTCAGAAGGGCGAGTTGTTCAATACCTGGTTCCCTCTCTTCAGAAAAGGGATAGGATCACTTTACTGCCGTGAAGGTGTGAACCTGTTTGACCAGATAGTCATAACTCCGTCACTGCCGGGAATGACGCACGCAGCAAACAGGGAGGTGTCACCGGGCGACGGCAGATCGGGGATCCTGCGGCAGGATATGACCATGCTTGCCAGTGCCAGAATACGCAGGCTTGGCAGCCTATGGAAGGGTAGAAAAAACATTACGTACAAAATTGCTGAAATTTTCCTTATTTACAATATTGACCAAAAACTCGCGGCTGATACAATGCAACGCGTTGCTATGCTTATAAACAGATTTACATATTGTCAGGTTACTGTGGCAGTAGCAATATTTGCCATGCCGTTATTTAATCATTGAGAAATTTTATTGTAACGATTTGGTAATTGTCCTGTGATATAATCAAAATACGTTTGCCCATGAAAAAGATAAAACTATGATCTCATGAAAAAACTCTTTTTATTGTTCATTTTATCACACTTATTATCAGGTACATACCTTTTTGCAGAAGTTGATAAAATCGAGGATAACAAAGGTGCTATTGTTGGGAGAGTGGTTGATTCCGAGAATCTTCCTCTTCCAGGTGCGGCAGTGGTTATTTTGTCATTAAACAAAGGAACAATCGCCGATAATAATGGTGCTTATCGCCTGATCGGGTTAAACCCTGGTGATTACATTGTAACCGTTTCATATGTTGGTTTTAAACCCATAGAAAAGAGTGTTACCATTGAAGAAGCCACAACACAAACGCTTAACTTTCAGCTATCCGATAATGAAATAATAGGAGAAGTAGTGGTAATGGGAAGCGCCGGTGGAGTATTAAAAGCTCTTAATATGCAGCTAAACTCGCCGAGTATTATGAATGTAATTTCATCGGATCAGGTAGGAAGTTTTCCCGATCCCAATATTGGCGATGCCTTAAAGCGTATTCCTGGTATCCATGTGCAGTACGACCAGGGTGAGGCCAAATTGATAAGTATTCGTGGTACCGATCCTTCAAAAAGCACCATTTCAATCAACGGCACCGCCATATCCGGCACTGGGGATAACCGTTCGGTTGGCGTTGATGCAATCCCGGCAGATATGGTACAAGTCATTGAAGTGAGCAAGGCAATTACACCCGATATGGATGGTGATGCCATTGGTGGTGCTGTAAATCTGGTGACTCGAAAAGCTCCTTATTCAAAACGTCTTTCTGTTTCTGGTGCAGGAGGTTATAACTTTTTGACAAGAGATCCGCAGATAAATGGGAGTATCATTTTTGGAGACAGGTATTTTAATGATAAGTTGGGAATTATCGGCTCTGCATCGGCTTATGACCAGAAACTGGGTTCAAATAATCACAACTCATCCTGGGAACCGACTATGGTTGGTAGCACGGAATATTTTGTCCCAAAATACCTGAATATTGAACAAACACTAATGGAACGCCTTCGTCAGAGTTACACGCTTGGAATTGATTTTAAATTCAATGAAAACCATTCGATCGCGTTCACAGGTATTTTCAACGATTATAAAGACTGGCGTAAAACCTACTCGCTGCGTATCGACGATATTGGAGGAGGCTATAAAGGAAACTGGTTAATGACTGATGAATACAGCGACATCAAAAGTTTTGAGCAGGTTTTCGATGATATTGAAAATTTCGAAGATGAAATTGACGGAGATATTGATGCTGATGGCGACGGTGTTAATGATGTAACCGGCAAACCATATATTGTTTTAGATGAAGACAACAATGGGATTGACGATAATTCGGGTACTATGTATGTGGATTATGATCCGGAACATCCCACATTCCATCCCGAACTTGAACGCCATGTTTATGCTGGTGCAAACCAAAAGGGTGGTGATTTAGTGCATAAAAAAATCCTTAACTATGGTTTTGAAGGCGAACATAACCTGGGCCTTTTAAAGGCCAACTGGAAATTCGCCTACATCTCAACCATAGAAGACGAACCAGATTCACGCGATTTCGAGCTGCAGAGCTACAATGAAAAAACAGTAGTCATGGACTTCACTAATCCCCGTTTTATTGGTCTTGATAAAGGGTTTGGGATTGATAATGTTGTGGAACAAATTGCAGGTAGAACTTCAGCAGATATCGATGAAAACCGGGTAGATACCTGGGAACTGGACGGTTTTAAGGGTCGTGAAAGACGTTCGAATGTAGATCAGTTCCTTTACCAGGCTGATTTTGAGCTTCCTATAATTCAGGGTAAATATGAAAATAAACTGAAATTTGGAGTAAAAGCCAAAACTATGGATAAGAGCCGTAAAATTCCCGGCCGTGTCAAATGGAAACCTCTCGACAACGATCCGGAATCTCCCGGTGTATATAACTGGAAATGGATGTGGAGCGATTTTGCCCAAAACATGCAAGATGTAAGTTCGGCATTCAGCAATTCATACTATACAGTTGGACAGTCGGTTACAGCCGATTGGGTCGGACAACAGAATACAAGCTACGACGGACCAACCGACAGATGGAAAATAGTCACGCTTTACAATTCTGAAATTGCTGATGGCTACACAGCTTCTGAGGATATTTACAGCGGTTATGTTATGTCAACACAGAAATTAGGCGATAAGATGAGCCTGCTTGCCGGGTTACGTGTTGAACAAACCAGAGTAGATTACCATGGTTTCGAATATTTTGAACGTGCTGAAACCTTTGATGAGGTAAGCGCCAGTCAGGATTATGTTTCACTTTTGCCAGGTATTCACCTGAAATATATGCCAACCGCAAAAAGTGTATTTCGCCTGGTTTACACCAAAACAATCAGCCGCCCTAATTATCGCGATATTGTACCGTACACCAAATGTGATATCAGTGATTTAGAAATCTTTTTTGGGAATCCGGATATTAAACCAACTTTGGCCCACAATTTCGACCTGTTGGGCGAATATTACCTGGGATCCACCGGTCTGCTTTCAGCAGGAATTTTTATAAAAAATATCCGTGATTATGAAGTCCGGATAATTGAGGTTTTGCCATGGGAAGAAGTTTCACCGTATTTAATAACCCCCGATGAAATTAATGCCCGCACCGATATTACAGAAGATCAGAAAGCCAATTACATAAACCGGTATAATAAGGCTGAAGGAAAAGAATTTGAGAGTTTTACACCAGGCAACGGAGGGAATGCTAATCTCTTTGGAGTAGAAATAGCTTTTCAGAAAAAACTTGATTTCCTTCCGGGAGTGTTGAGCAATTTTAGTGTTTACGCCAACTATACCCACAACTGGGTCGATAATAAAGACAATGAATACGAACTTTCAGGAACAGCCGAAGACATTCTCAATGCTTCGCTGGCTTACGATAGCAAACGTTTCAGCGCCCGCATTTCCTATAATTATACTGCCGACTTTTTAACCGGTAACGGCCAAACAGAACAGTATGATGTTTTCTATGATAAGGTTTCGTACCTCGATGCCAACATTGATATCTTTATCACCCGGAAACTTGTACTTTTTGCCTCGGCCAATAACCTGCTGAACGAAGTCCAACGTACTTATCAGTGGAAACCTGATTACACTTATTCGTCGCTTGAAAACGGTACCAGATTGCAGGCCGGACTAAAATTGAATATCTATTAAAATTCACAATGATGAAAAATATATTTCTTTTTCTTATTGCTGTTCTTGTTTCTTGCAATCCGCAAGTTGAACAAAATAGTGTGAAACAAAGTAAGAATGAATATTCCAATTTTGAACCAACTCTCTTCCCGGACAGAATAATGCTGAGCATCTCCGGCGATCCGGCTACTAGTCGTGCTGTTTCATGGCGTACACTCTTCACCGTAACAGAGAGTGTTGCCGAAATTACACCAGTTGTCGCTTCCCCTGGACTTGAAAAGGATGCAATTACAAAAAAAGGCACCAGCACTCCATGGGAGGAGGGTAGTCAGGTTTCAATGGGGCACAAAGTTGTTTTTGAAAACCTTAAGCCCGCAACAAAATATGCATACCGTGTGGGCGACGGCGAAAGGTGGAGTGAATGGTTTCAATTTAAAACCTCCTCCGCCGAAGACGGACCTTTTACCTTTCTTTACTTTGGTGATGTACAGAACGACATAAAATCGCTCGGTTCACGCACTATTCGTCAGGCATACACGCATTTTCCGGAAGCTGATTTTATGCTTTTTGCCGGCGACCTTGTGAGCCGAAGTACCGAGGAATACTGGCGTGAATTCTTTTACGCAGGTGGTTGGATTTTTGGAATGATGCCCAGTGTCGTTACACCGGGAAACCACGAATACGACAAGCCGGAAAATCAACCGCGCACTTTCTCGAAGCACTGGAATCAGATCTACAGTGCACCTGCAAATTCGCCTTCAGAAGAGTATTACAATCGAAATTACTATTTGGATTATCAGGGAGTTAGGTTTATTTCTTTTGATTCTCCGGCACTTGGTGAAAATGAGGAGGACAGCGTCCTTGTGATCACCTGGCTCGATAAAACCCTGGCTGAAAACCCTAACAGATGGACGGTGCTTTTCACTCACTATCCTGTCTATTCGTGTTCACAGGGACGAAACAACGAAAAATACAGGAATACAATAAAGCCGTTGCTTGAGAAATATAGCGTTGATCTGGTACTTGCAGGACACGATCATACCTATTGCCG
>DHGW01000031.1:1767-2326 GCA_002402965.1 Bacteroidales bacterium UBA4788 | reverse complement strand
TAATCAGCAAAAACGAAAACGGCATGAACACTTTTATTGAAGGCCCTGAAATTGCTGCAATCAGCCAAAGGACTGAAATACCGGAAAGCTTTATTGAAAATTATTCAAAAGAGGAACTGGAATTATATAAGCAAAAATTCAAAAAATAGTGGCTCTGTTTAATGGTAAAAAGAGTGGTGCCGCCAAAACCGGGATGCCGGACAGGATAGCAATGACAGGTCATCAATTAAGTGCAAATAGAAGTATACATGAATAGCCGTTCAGTTATAGTTACTGTTACAGTTTTAACACTTACGCTCCTGATGCAGTCGTGCAACCGACCAGACAGAATGTCGCGAAAAGCAGGTGAACATATTACAACTGTCGTACAGGCAAGTGCTGAAACCGACCCCACAATGCAGGGCAAAAACGTGGATTCTGCTGATGACCCGGCCATTTGGATAAACCGTGAAAATATTGAGAATTCTGTTATTATCGGTACCGATAAAAAAGGCGGACTGGCTACCTACAATTTAGCCGGAAAACAGCTTAATTACTACCCGACTGGCTATATGAACAA
>DHGW01000031.1:0-1740 GCA_002402965.1 Bacteroidales bacterium UBA4788 | reverse complement strand
GGGGAACTCGATTCAATTCACAGCAGGATAATCAAATCACAAATGGCCGACGAAGTTTATGGATTGTGCATGTACCAAAACTTAGAAACGGGGGGGATTTATGTCTTTCTAAACAGCAAGTCCGGAGAAGTAGAACAATATGAGCTGCTTCCAGTAAATAATAAAGTCGATGCAAAACTTGTTCGCTCTTTTTCACTGGGAATGCAAACTGAGGGAATGGTGGCCGATGATGTTACCAGAACACTGTACATTGGCAAGGAGCAAGCAGGGATATGGAAATTTAAGGCCGACCCCGGAGAAATAGCTGAAGGCAAGATGGTTCCGCACAGTTCCGAGGAAAATTCTAACATAAGATTCGACATTGAGGGACTTGCCATCTACCCCACTGACAGTTTAAATGGCTATCTCATTGCCTCATCACAGGGAAATTATTCATATGCCTTGTTTGAAAGACAGGGAAACAATAAATACCTCGGAAGTTTCAGAATTACTGATGGACAAATTGATGGAGTGGAAGAAACAGACGGTTTGGAAGTCACGAATGTTCCTCTGCCTGGTTTCCCCAAGGGCATTTTAGTGGTTCAGGATGGGGTTAATTATGATGACACCAGAAAACAAAGCCAGAATTTTAAGATCGTATCCTGGAAGGAGGTAGAGAATTTTTTACCGAAATCTTTCTATTAGTTTCATAATAAGTCCATAACACAAAATTTACATTACTCGTTTATGTGATAACTACCGGCCAAGAAGCCTGGCAATGGTTATGCAATAAACGTTACCTGGTCGTTTAATGCCTGTATGGTAATTCTTATTGATCAAAAAAGGCAATCGTTTAACTATGGATAATATGAGACCTTAAAGACCGTGAGCCTTGCGTCATTTTATACTGTTAATCGAGTTTGACTACATCGGTTGTCTTCCTGGGCCGGCCCCTTTTCTTCTCTGCCTTTTTCTTTGACATGTACATGGGTGCGCAGCCCTCAGGGATATTAAAGCCAAAGGCATTGCAGATCCCGACCTGGTCGCCGGTGAAGGGAGTGATGAACTTAGCCTTTCCCCGGTGTTCGATACATCGTATGGATCTCATTTCATCAAGTACTTCCAGGGATGAACTGAAAGCATCTTTCAGTGCGGTTGTCTTCCAGATATGACGGACATATGAGCTTAATACAAGTGAGACGAAGGTGATGAAGTGCCTGCCGCTCTTGCCTTCCTCCGACCATGTACGTTGCCTGTTGATGTTCATCTGGCTCTTCATCTGCTGGAAGTATTTCTCCTGCTCGTCCCGGAGCGCATAGTTGTCCAGCGCCGTCATCGGGTCCATGTCCAGTTTGTGGGTCATGATGGCGAAAAAGCCAGAAGTCCTCCGGGCGGCATCCACCTTCTTCTCATTGAGCGTGAAGCCCCTGATGGTCCTGTCTCCCTCGTTGTAGTCTATGTCAAAGTAGTTGTAGTTACGCCTTATGGTTGCATCATCGTCCAGACTGGCGCCCATGTCCAGTATCTCCTGAAGAGCCTCACGCTGCATGGCGATGTTGACATCAAGGGCTGTCAGCTCGGTGCCTCTTCTGACCGCATCGAAGTACAGGTTCAGCCTGAGTCTGTCCGAGGTGGCCGTGCCTGCTCCTTTACCCCGGACAGCGTAATCTAAGTTAAATTGCTTATGATAGAGCCCACTTTGAGGATCGATATCCATTCCGGAAGGGCGACCGCCAAAGTCACCGAAGGCATCGATTCTTT
>DHGW01000046.1:7423-10771 GCA_002402965.1 Bacteroidales bacterium UBA4788 | reverse complement strand
CCGGCTTCCTCACAGTAAGTGGGCGCCCAGTCGCCGATGCCATACCTGATCAGGTAGACAAAGACGTTGGCGAGGGCTATCAGCCAGAGTATCTTGTTCGCGAAGATGTATTTTACAAAGAGTTCCTTTACAGGTATCTTCTTGTCGGAACTCATCTCCTTCTGTACCGGTATGTCGTTCCTGTACTTATCAATGGCGGGGAGTCCGCATGACTGGGGAGTATCTCTCAGTGCCCACCAGCAGAAGAAGGCCAGAAGGAGTGCTACGGCACTTGGGAATACGAAGACCGCCCTCCAGCTCTGCTCCACCATAATGCCTCCGCCGATGTCGGCCATGAAGAGCCCGCCCAGGAGGAGTGTGCCCCATGCCGCCAGGTTGCCCATAAGGCCGCTGCCAACAGTGTGTGAGGTGTTCCATATGCCCATCTTGAAACTTCGCTCATTGTGTGAGAACCAGTGAACCATGATACGTCCGCAGGGAGGCCATCCCATACCTGCAAGCCACCCGATGACGAGCATGAAGAGGAAAATTATCCAGACCGCGCTTGTAGCAAACGGGAAGAGGCCCACTGACATCATCAGTATTGATGAAAGTACGAGTCCTATCACAAGGAACTTCCTGGCGTCCGACCTGTCTGACAGCGCTCCCATAAGGAACTTGCTGAAGGCATAGGCAATCGAGATGGCCGAAAGGGCTATGCCGAGCTGAAGCTTGGTGTAGCCCAGGCCGCCGTTCTCAACCGGCTTGATCATACCTGGAATGGCGAGCGCCAGGTTCTTCCTGACAAGGTAATAGGCAGCATAACCGATAAAGGCTCCCATAAAGACCTGCAGACGCAACCGTTTATAGGTTTTGTCTACCTTTTCCTCCGGGAGCGGCTCCTTGTATGGCGGTGGTTTCAGAAAGTTGATCATAGGCGCATTTTTTTGACAGGTTATTGGTTCACTTGTTCCGGTGGTCAAATATTGGTTTTCTTTTCAACGGATATGGTCTTTTTAACATTAATTAATTGTTACACTTCCTGTCTGCTCTCCTGCTAAGCCATTACGTATCCTTCTGCCAGTTCGGTGTATTCCTCCACCTGCCGGCGTACCCAGTTCTTGTCCCTGCCCAGCTCCGCAGCCATGATCTCAGCAACCTTAGGAGCGAGGGCTATTGATTGCCTTGCATCGAGATAGAGCACCCTGACCCTGCGTGCCAGTACATCATCGACAGTGCGGGCCATCTCTTTCCTTACGGCCCAGATAACCTCACCGGCGGTGAAGTCCGATTCCCCGTTCAGCTTCTCCGCCCATGCAGGGTTCTCCTTCTGTATCTTCCGTATCTCCTCCAGGTCACTGCCGTAGATGTACATCCTGTCACTCCTGTCAGGATTCTCAAGATACCCGTGGATCTTCAGGTGTTTGGTATTACACTCCTTGGATGGCAGTTTTCTTGCTTTGATGCCGGCGTTTACGGTATCCTCAGCCATCTTGCGGTAGGTGGTCCATTTGCCGCCGGTGATGGTGACCATTCCCGAAGGTGAAACAACCAGCTTGTGGCTGCGTGATATCTCCTTTGTTTTTGCGCCGTCGCCGCCGTTTCTTGGCGCCGCCAGCGGACGCAGCCCTGCGAAGACGCAAAGCACGTCGCTGCGCTGCGGTTTCTTCTCCAGGTACCTTCCTGCAGTCTCAAGGATGAAATCGACCTCCTCATCAAGGGCTTTGGGCTCAAGCACGAACTCTTTTACGGGAACGTCGGTAGTACCAAGGATGACACGGTTGTGCCATGGCACGCCAAACATCACCCTGCCGTCGCTGGTTTTCGGTATCATGATGGCGTCATCTCCTCCGAGGAAACTGCTGTCGACAACGAGGTGCACCCCCTGGCTGGGCCTTACTAGAGGTCTCTCGGCAGGATTGTCCATCCTTATTATATTGTCAACAAAGATGCCAGTGGCATTGATGATGCAGCTGCCCATGGCTGTGAAGTTGGTGCCATCAAGCTCATCACGCGCTACCACACCGGAGACTTTACCGTCAGAGCTCTTCAGCAGCTGATTCACCTTGGCATAGTTGACCACCGTCGCTCCCTTCTCAATGGCTGTCTGCATCAGGTTGACAGCGAGGCGGGAGTCGTCAAACTGGCCGTCATGGTAGACAACGCCTCCCTTGAGGCCCTGGCGGACTATCTGAGGTATTGACCTGATCACCTGGCCACGGCTCATCGGGAGTGAGCGTCCCAGGCTCATCCTGCCTGACAGCAGGTCATAGAAGGTGAGCCCGATAGTATAGAAGGGCTTCTCCCACCACTTGTAGTTACCGATTATGAATCGCTGGTTTTTCACAAGGTGTGGCGCATTCCTGCGCAGGTAACCTCTTTCACGGAGCGCCTCCATAACCAGGGCAACATCACCTTTCTGAAGATAGCGAACCCCTCCGTGAACGAGCTTTGTGCTGCGGGCCGATGTGGCCTTTGCAAAGTCAGACTGTTCAAGCAGCAGCGTACTGTAACCCCTTGTTACCGCATCCACGGCAACACCGAGACCAGTGGCTCCTCCCCCGATGATTATAAAATCCCACTGCCGTTTAGAGTCTTTTAAATCCTTTAGAAAATCTTCTCTTTCCAATGTTATAATAGCTTAATTATGATTTTTGTCAGAAAAACAAGGTAAAATTAGGACAAGCTTTTCTTAATTCAAAACAAAAATGAAAGAAATAATAATAAAACGTAAGATTTTCATCTTTTTTATGATTTTATTTCTCTTGTTTTAAATTGCTTTTGTTTTTATCTTTGGAAGACAATTAATAAATCCGGTCTGCGGTCAGGAATTATGAGAAACATCGCTCAGCGCCACAAGATAATACTGGCTGAACTTGAGAAAGAGGGTTATGTGAGAGTGCATGACCTGAGCTTACGGTTGGGAGTTTCAGAAGTTACGATTCGAAAAGATTTGAAAGATCTCGAGGAAAGAAGGATGCTTATCCGCAGTCACGGCAGCGCCGGCCAGGTCAGTGCACTTACAATTGACAGGCACATTGACGAGAAGGAAAATGTACAGGTAACAGAGAAGACGAGGATAGCCGAGGCGGCAAACCGGCTGCTTGTAAAGAATGACCGGATCATCATTGCTTCGGGTACGACTGTTCTGGCCTTTGCTCAGCATATTACAATCACCGAACCCATCACCGTGATAACCCCGTCGGTCAAGGTGTCACTCATACTAAGCTACAAGCCAAATATTGATATAATACAACTGGGCGGATCAATGCGCAAAAGCTCTGCTTCTGTAATTGGTCCCTATGCAGAATCACTCCTGACGGAGATGATGTGCAGCAAGCTCTTTATCGGCATCGACGGGCTGGACCT
>DHGW01000046.1:0-7336 GCA_002402965.1 Bacteroidales bacterium UBA4788 | reverse complement strand
ATCACATAATCACCGACAGGAACGCCCCTGGCAATTTCATTCAGATAATCCGCGAGAAGGGGATAGAGGTCACGCTGGTGTAGGCAGAAAATTAGTATTTGCGATTTGCGAATTGCGAATTGCGATTTGCGAATTGGAACTGAAATTTGTATGATATATGTTGTATAACTTCTGATAATTTTTTGCTCCTCTCCTCATGCCAGCCGGGCAGGATATTTATATTTGTATCAGCCCACTATCAAAACCTTTATCACTATGGCAGGAAAATCATTATTCAGAGTTTTTGCAGCGCTGACGGTAATTCTTATTGCCGGATGTGCAACATCAAGAAAAGCTGTAACCGGTGACCCGTCGGGCCGCACCCCGGAAGCCGAGCGCGAGTTCCGCGCCGCCTGGGTTGCAACCGTGGCCAACATCAACTGGCCCAGCAAACCGGGCCTCTCCGTTGAAGAGCAGAAGAGTGAGGCAATCGAGCTGCTGAACCTGCTGGACAGGAACAATTTCAATGCCGTGGTTTTCCAGGTAAGACCACATTGTGACGCAATGTATAAAAGCGATCTCGAGCCGTGGTCATATTACCTCACCGGTGAAGCAGGCAAAGCCCCGGATCCTTATTACGATCCGCTCCAGTTCTGGATCGAGGAGGCTCATGCCAGGGGCATCGAGCTCCACGCATGGCTCAATCCCTACCGTGCAAATCACCCTGCTGCAGGAGCAGTAACTGATGTTTCCATCGTCAGGAAACGCCCTGACCTGGTTCTGAAGCTGGACGTTGAAAATTACTGGTGGATGGACCCGGCGCTGAAGGGCACCCAGGATCATTCATACAATGTGGTGATGGACCTGGTGCGCAGGTATGACCTTGACGGGATTCATTTCGACGACTATTTTTATCCGTATCCCGATTACAATAACTTCAAGGATTTCCCGGACGACCAGAGCTGGCAGGCATACCGGGATTCAGGCGGCAAGCTTTCGCGCTCCGACTGGAGGAGGGAAGCTGTCAATACTTTTATCGAGAGACTTTATAAAGGAATTAAAGCAGAGAAGCCCTGGGTCAAGTTCGGGCTAAGCCCCTTCGGGATCTGGCAGCCTTATAACCCGCCTGCCATCGGCAGCGGATTCAACCAGCATGAGACTCTCTATGCCGATGCCAGGCTGTGGCTCAACAAGGGATGGATTGATTACTATTCACCGCAGCTTTACTGGCCCATCAACCAGCTGTCACAGAGCTTCCCGGTGCTGCTGGGATGGTGGAAAGATGAGAATCTGAAGGGCCGGCATCTATGGCCTGGCATAAGCATCGGCATACAACCGGTTTCAAGGGCTGCTGATGAGACGGTCAACCAGATAATGGTGACAAGGGGTCTTCTTCCTGAGAGTCCGGGCGTGATCCACTGGAGTATCGGTCCGCTGGTCAACTCGCCGGAGCTTGTGAAGGCAATTGCTGACGGACCTTACCGAAGGCCTGCACTGGTGCCGCCCATGCCATGGCTCGACACAAAGGCTCCTGCCGTGCCTGCGGTATCAACAAAGCCTGAAAACGGCAGGTTAAAAATTTCATGGACCCATCCCGATCCGGCAGATATCGGAAGGACGGTGGTCTATTACAGGTATGGGGCGCAATGGAACCAGAATATCCATGGAAATAATGTCTCAGAAGATGCAATTCCTGCCTTTGCAGTCAACCGCACCTTCCTTGGCCGCACTCCACGGGAGAATATAAAAACTGCCGAACAGGCATTTATGAAGCTTGACAGCATAGCCATCTCTTCCGTCGACCGTTTCGGGAATGAAAGTCCCATCAGGAAAATGGCGGTGACCGGTTTCACGTTTGCCGATGCCCCGGCACTCGACAAAGTGCTGGCAGAGTTCTATGACGGCATGAAGCGTCCCCCGGTACCGGTGCCTGTCGTGACTCCGGGAATAAACGTGCTCATAGATGAGCATCTTGATCTGATCAAAGGCAAGAGGGTGGGACTTATTACCAACCCTTCGGCCGTGGGGGTTGACATGCGCAGTGCCGTCGACATTCTGGCCACAACGCCGGGCGTTAATCTCGTCGCCCTGTTCGGTGCCGAGCACGGGGTGAGAGGGGCGCAGCACGGCCGCATATTCAGCGGCGGAGATAAGGATCCCGTGACCGGTATCCCGGTTTACAGCCTGTATGGCGATTCGTGGGCGCCGAAGCGCGAATGGCTCGACAGCATCGATGTGATGCTCTTCGACATCCAGGGAGTGGGATCGGCATGGTACACATTCAAGTTCTCGATGTCACATGCCATGGAGGCGTGCGCAAAGGCAGGCATACCTTTTATCGTCCTTGACAGACCCAACCCGCTTGGAGGACGGGTGGTTGAGGGCCCGATGCAGGACACCATAAGCATATACCGCCACCGCCTGCCTCTCCGTCACGGCATGACCCATGGCGAGCTGGCAATGATGTGGAATGAGACCGAAGGCTACGGCGCTGACCTGACAGTCATTAAGATGAAAGGATGGCGGAGAAGCATGATGTGGAACGAAACCGGACTGCAGTGGGTTATGCCCTCGCCCAACATCGACAACTGGGAGACGGCTGTGGTTTACCCGGGACAGTGCCTCTTCGAGAGAACAAATATGTCGGAAGGCAGGGGCATGACCAAACCCTTTATCGTCACCGGAGCTCCGTGGGTCAATGCCGAGAGGGCTGCCGCCGACCTGAACTCGCGCGGTATCAGGGGTGCTTATTTCAGGCCGCTCTACTTCATCCCCCGCTCTGCAGGAACAGGCTATAACCGAAGCAGCAAGCCGTGGAACCAGATGTGCGGAGGCGTGGAGATTGTTCTCACTGACCCGGCCGCATTCCGCTCCGTGGAAGCATCATTGCATATCATCGACGCATACCGTAAGACGAGTCCCGATTCACTTGTATGGTCGCCCCCGGCGCTGATCCGCAGGCTTAATGAACCGGGTGTCACCGTGGAAGAAGTGGTAAAAGCCTGCCAGGATGATGTGAAGGAGTTCATGGATATAAGACAGAAATACCTGATATACAGATGAGAAAGAATCTGCTGATAATATTACTGGCGGTTGCGGTGCTTGCAGGATGCAGCACGGCCGGGAAAACGGGGCAGACTGCCGTGACTGACCCGGTGGTACCGGACGCAGAGTCTCTGGCAGCCATACCATGCAGATGTGACAGCGTGGGGCTCAATTCGCCATGGGTTAAGTTCCTCAGACTTCCGGAGCCGGTGACGCACCTGCCACAGTTTGATATCCTGTGCAAGAGTGAATACCCCGCCACCGTAAGTATAAACGGCCAGATACTTAAACAGTACAAAACGGGAATATTCTTCACAACTATTTTGTTCAATGAGGGGGTGAACAAGGTAACAGCTGAAGCAGTATATCCGGACGGCCGGAAAGCTGTCTGCGAGCATGTGATCATTTATGAGAAAAGAGATCTTTCCCGGCAGCCATACCCGCTGTGGATTGAAAGACAGTCGTTTGAACCGGCTTCCGATGTGGAACTGCTTCCTGATGATGTTGTGAAGGTGAGCTTTCGCGCTTCGAAGGGGCAGGAGGCATGGCTGTATGTCAGGCCAGGGAGGAGGAGCCTAAAGTGCAGTCGTGAGGACTTTGACGACTACAGTGTGTACCGTGCCGAGCTGCCGGTGCGTGGCTTCGCTGCAGGCACTGCGCATACTCTCAGCATCAGGCTTGAGCCGGCTGAGGGTGCACCGGTCAGGGAGGGCTACAAGCCTGACATCACAAGGGTCGTCACGGTCAGGAATCCTGAGGACTTTCCGCTGTTAATGGTGAAGAATGACTATTCGAGACTGGTCTATAATCTTGGTGCGCCGCGTTTGGGAGGGCCGATACGGTCAGAGCTGGGTCCCGGTGTAGTACTCAAGACCAGCGGAAAAATAGGCCGCAACTACAGGATCAGGCTGAGCAACACCGAGACCGGATTCATCAGTGAGGATGATGTTGAGGTGATGGAGGGCAGCAGGGTGCAGCCTCTCTACAGCGTCACCAGCATGTCCTGCGGCCCATCGGCCAGGGGTGATGTGGTTTCCATACCTTACCTCGAGCCGGTACCTTATGAGGTTTATCCGGATCCCGATGGTAAACGGCTGGTAATAACGCTCTTCGGTGTCGAGTCGGCCGCCACCTGGGTGAGTCACAGGACCGGTTGCGGTGTGATTGACAAGCTCACGTGGAAACAGTGCACCCCGGAGACCTTCAGGGTATATGTGAATCTTAAGACTGAAAAAATCTGGGGATATGACATCAGGCCAGTGGGCAGGAGCCTTGTGCTGAACGTCAGGTACGCACCTGACTATGACCCGGCAGGGGAAAAGCCGCTGGCGGGACTGAAGATTGCAATCGAGGCAGGCCACGGCGGTTCAGGGACAGGAGCCATCGGGTTATCAGGACTGGTTGAGAAGGATATTAATCTTGACCTCTCATTCAGGCTGGGAGAGTTGTGTTCCGCAATGGGGGCAGAGGTTGTGCAGGTCAGGGATTCCGACAGGGACATGACACTCATTGAGAAGCGTGACATCGCCATCAAAGCCGGTGCCGACATGCTGATAAGCATCCATGCCAATGCCGGTGGCAGAGGCTACCTCTCCGTGGCAGGCACCAGCACCTACTGGCACAATCCCTTTTGGGCACCGCTGGCGCAGACCATCTATGACAGGCTGCTCGAGACAGGGCTGGGTGAGTTTGGTGTTGTGGGGTCATTCAACTACACTGTGACAAGGGCCTCGCAGATGCCCGCCGTCCTGGTTGAACAGGCCTTCATGACCCATGCTGAAGACGAGGAGAAGCTTGCCGACCCTGACTTCCGCCAGAAGATGGCTGTGAAGATTTACGAGGGGATGGTTGATTACCTGAAGTATATTAACCAGTAAAAGGTTCGCGAGACTAAGATTCTATCCTTTTTATAATTGCACCAAGACTGTTAAGCCTTTTATCGAGTTCCTGGTAACCGCGGTCGATCTGCTCGATATTATGTATGATGCTTTTGCCTTCGGCACTGAGTGAGGCAATAAGCAGCGCCATGCCCGCCCTTATATCGGGACTCGACATGGTTATGCCTCGTAGCTGATGACGCCGCTCCAGTCCTATGACCGTTGCACGGTGCGGGTCACAGAGGACAATCCTCGCACCCATGTCAATGAGTTTGTCAACAAAAAACAGCCGGCTTTCAAACATCTTCTGGTGAATGACCACACTGCCCCTGGCCTGGACGGCCACAACCAGCAGCACACTGATAAGATCCGGTGTCAGTCCGGGCCATGGGTGATCATATATGGTTAGTATAGAGCCGTCCAGATCATTCTGTATCTCGTAGGTTTCCTGCTCAGGCACGATAATATCATCTCCTTCAAAATGAAAATTTATGCCCAGCTGTCTGAACCTGTCGGGGATTATCCCCAGGTTGGGTATCCCGGCATTCTTTATCCTGATTGAAGAACCCGTCATGGCTGCAAGGCCCAGGAAGGAACCGGTCTCGATCATGTCAGGGAGCATCTTATGATGGCAACCACTTAGTTCTTTCACACCTTTGATTGTCAGTAGATTGGATTTGATGCCACTTATCCCGGCACCCATATTGTTCAGCATGATGCATAACTGCTGAATATATGGCTCACAGGCAGCATTGTATATGGTAGTTTCACCTTCGGCCATCACAGCGGCCATTATCATATTGGCCGTGCCGGTCACTGATGGTTCGTCAAGAAGAATATCAGTACCTGTGAGCATTCCGGCAGATAAAATGTAGTATCCCCTGTCAGTGTCAAACTCAACTCCGGCTCCCAGCTTCTGTAAGCCGACGATATGAGTATCCATCCTTCGCCTTCCTATCTTATCTCCTCCGGGCCTGGGTAATACTGTCCTTTTAAACCTTGAAAGCATGGGGCCTACCAGCATGACTGATCCCCTGAGCATCTTTGCCTTATCCAGAAAAGCAGGATCATACATTCTTTCGGCCACTACATCTGCAGCCTTGAAACTGTAGGTATCGGCACTGATACGGCTCACCTGAACACCAAGGTCTGCCAGCATCTCAATCAGCAGTCTGACATCAAGTATGTCAGGTATGTTAGAGATGATTACTTCTTCCCGGGTAAGCAGCACTGCACACAATACCTGCAGGGCCTCGTTCTTTGCACCCTGCGGGGTGATCTCCCCGCTGAGCTTACATCCGCCTGTCACTTCAAACGATTTCATGTAGTCGGTTTTTTAAATAGACGTCTCCGTTCAGCAAAACTATAAATGATTTTTATGACCGGATAAAATTTTTTAATATTGTCGGAATGATCCAATACCGCACAAATGTCAGTCTTCGGCCATACAACACTTCAGGTGTTGATGTTAATGCTTCTCATCTCTTTTATTTAAGACATCCTTGTGAGCTGAATGAGCTGCTTGATTTCCCCGGTTTCAATGAGATGTCAGACAACCTGGACAAAATACTGGTTCTGGGCCAGGGCAGTAATATCCTGTTTACAGACGATTTTGAGGGGGTTGTTATTAAGAATGAGATAGACGGTATTAAAATCGTTGAGGAGGATGACGCATCCGTGATTCTTGAGGTGGGAGCAGGAGTTATCTGGAATGATCTGGTTGAGTATGCCGTCAGCAGGAACTGGTGGGGTATTGAGAACCTGACTCTGATCCCGGGAACAACAGGAGCCGCGTCGGTGCAGAACATAGGCGCTTATGGCGTTGAGGTTGCGGATGTGGTCATCAGGATCAGCGCCTTTCACCTGGAGATGAGGGAGTGGCTGACATTTGAAAATCGCCACTGTGAGTTTGGGTACAGGGAGAGCGTCTTTAAAAGAAAGCTCAGAAATAAAGTCGTTATCTGTTCGGTAGTCATCAGGCTGTCAAAAAGAGCTGTACCGATGCTTGAATATCGCGGCATCACAGATGAGATTGAAAGGAGGGGAATTACTGAACCGTCTGTCAGGGAAATTTCCGGGATAATAGCATCAATCAGAAGGTCGAAATTGCCTGATCCGGCAACCCTGGGCAATGCCGGCAGCTTTTTCAAGAATCCTGTTGTCAGTGAGTCCGACTTTAAGAGGCTGACAGTGGCATATCCGCAGATAGCAGCCCACAAACAGGGAGACCTTTACAAGATTCCTGCCGGCTGGCTGATTGAACAGGCAGGATGGAAAGGGTACAGGACCGGAAACACAGGGTGTTATGAGAAGCAGGCGCTTATTCTTGTCAATTATGGCAAGGCAACTGGCAGAGAGATTCTTGAATTGTCAGAAAAAATAATAGAATCAGTTAATTCAATGTTCGGGATAATCCTTGAGCGGGAGGTAAATGT
>DHGW01000028.1 GCA_002402965.1 Bacteroidales bacterium UBA4788 | reverse complement strand
CTATGATGCAACAGTAGGAGTCACCGGAGATGTAACAGACGAAGCAGACAACTGCGACACGTCACTCGATGCCATCTTCACCGATGCAGTGGTACCCGGCACATGCGAAGGAGAAGAGATCATCACCANNGACTGCGGCAATATCACAACCCATATCCAGGTAATCACAGTAAGGGATACCATCTCACCGACATTTACGGTACCTGTCGATATTACAATCTGCCGTGACATTACCGGAGCATATGACAGGAGCATCACAAATACCGGCGATGTTTCAGACGAAGCAGATAACTGTGATACCTCTCTGGATGCACTCTATACTGACTCAGATACCGAAATGGGCACTGCAGACTTCGTCGGCTTCATTAGGAGACAATGGACCCTTACTGATGACTGCGGCAACACAACTATACAGTACCAGACAATATGGGTACAGCCGGTGCCACGGATATCAGTCACGCTTCCTGATACTCTCTTCTGCAACGGATCAACAGTGGAGTTCACTATAGACTCGCTGGTGGTATCAAGAGGAGAGGTGATGTACGATTTTGACGTGACTTACCCTGCACCAATAAGCGGTATACTGTCAGACGGACAACGCCAGATAGCCAATATGTCAGACCTGCTCACAAACTCCTCTGACAGCTACCAGACAGTCACCTATCACTTCAGACCTTATATACAGGGTAAACCTGGAGACCCGACCTGCCATGACGGCGTCGAAATAACAATACTCGTACATGTTGAGCCAACGGCAAAAGTTGTATTGACCCTTGCAGACAATGAACTCTGTAACGGTGATAGTGTTAACATCCAGCTCTCTAGTGTGACGAATGCATACCAGGGTGTTGAGTTCAATGTCCATGCTTTAAACGACTACCCGGAGATAGAAGGATACACTGACACAACAGGCCTGATCGTCACCGATCTGATCACTGAACCGCTCACCAACAACGGTGATACGGCCAGAATTGTGACCTACGTTGTCTCGCCGGTGACACTTGATGTAAACGGAAACCAAAAGTGCTACGGGATCAATGATACGGTCAGGGTTTGGATTAACCCGACACCCAGGGCCACTCCGCTGAACAACGCACCTCAAATATGTTATGGAGATACCACGGACATAGTTCTGTTATCACCCACGGTGATGAGTTCCGGAATTAATCAGTTCAACTATACTATATCAGCGACTGCCCCAACTTCCGTTGTTGACGGCAACTGGATTCCTCTCAACAACGTTGCCCCGGGCACTCATCTTCAGTTCCCCTACACCAACGAAAGCGATACGATGCAGTCGGTCTTCTTCCGTATCACTCCAAAGGTTACAGGACCGGGATGTCCTTACGGTCCGCCTTTTACATCAGAGGTGAAGGTACATGCACATCCATTACAGTCGCTCGAGATTTTGGATTCGATCACATGCGAAGGCGGCCAGAATGGAGCTCTTGAGATCATCCACTCCCGGGGGCTTGATCAAATGTGGGTGGAATGGACCGGACCCGATTACTGGGAGGATGAAGGCTACAACCTTTTCCTAGCCGAGGAGTGCAGCCAGGGTTATTATACTGCAAAGGTAACAGACAGTCTCGGCTGCGTCAGCTCCGCAGATCTCAACCTGATCGAACCCAATACCGAGCTGTCGTTCTACTTTAACCCGTACATCTCATGTCCCGGAGCAGGTGATGCCACAGCGACTATAGCCCTGACAGAGGGACAGGCTCCTCCGTATTACTACTACCTGATCCGGAATGCTGCCGACACTGTCTACCAGGGATCGATGTCACTGGGAGTGTTCTTTAACCTGGACAACCTTATACCAGGTGATTATATCCTGTCAGTCGAAGATGGCAACGGTTGCAAAAAGGAGCTGCCACAGACGCTGTATGATGCTCCTGCTACCACCGTGAAGTTTGATAAATCCCTGTCCGGGGAGCATAATATCTCATGCGAAGGCTACTTTGACGGTTCAATCAGTGTAAGCCAGATTTCCAGCTGGTATATGGACGGCACCGATACGGTGTTTGTAACCTCCAGAGTTCCTTATACATACGAGTGGACGTCTTCTGAAGGTGGAGTAATCACCGGAAGCAATACCGACAGCCTCCTTGTGGGTATTCCGGCAGGCACATATTCTCTCACAGTACGGGACAACCTTGGTTGTGAGTTCTATTTTACTGAAGTGATGACAGAACCTGACGGTATTGACCTTCTTGACGAAGATATCTCACTGAGTGCAGACGGCAATTACGAGATCTCATGTCACGGCGGTACCAACGGCTACATAGATCTTCAGTTCGACGGTGGCACAGGTGCTTATAGCTACTCCTGGACAGGTCCCGGAGGATATACTGCAAACACCGCATCTCTTACCGGGATCAGTGCTGGAACCTATAATCTGATCGTAACAGATGCCAATATGTGCCACCGGGAATACGAATATACTCTCGATGAGCCAGACTCATTAACCATTGGCCTGATTTCTTCGCTAACGCCGGACGGAGCATTTAATATAGGATGCAACGGCGGAGACGGTACTATTGATATTACCGTGGGCGGCGGAAGCGGTCCCGGCACCTATTCCTATAACTGGACAGTCACTGAAGATCCGGCCTGGCTCAGTAATCAGGAGGATGTTACAGTCAAGGCAGGACACTACCAGTTGCTGGTTACTGATGTCAATGGGTGCACCAACAGCAGAACCATCCTTATAACCGAGCCTGATCCGCTAAATGTGACCCTTGATGTGGCTGACATTACCTGCCTCAATTCTCCGTCCTTCAATGACGGATCAATTGACCTTACAGTAGCAGGAGGCAAAGCTCCGTACTCATATTCCTGGACAGGACCTTCGGGATTCAATTCATCCCTTGAGGACATCTCCTCACTGACAGAAGGTACTTACACGGTCACTGTCACCGATGCTTACGGATGTGTCATTTCAGCAGATACGATCCTGAGCCTGCCTGAACAGCTAGCCATTGATGCACACCTGTCTGATTACAATGGATTCAGTATCAGCTGTCTCGGAAGATCAGACGGATGGATAAAAGTCGTTCCCCAGACAGGCTCTACTCCTTATGAGTACACATGGACCGGCCCGGAGGGATTCACAGCCACAGCAACGGACTCGATCCACAGCCTTAGTGAGGGGACATACACGGTTACTGTTACTGACAGGAACCTGTGTACAGTAACTCAGAATATTGCACTTGCCTCTCCCGGACAACTGAGTATGACGCTGAGCATCGGACTGAGCAACGGAGGTAATTTCAATATCAATTGCGCCGGCGCAGCAACTGGCAGGGTTACCGTCGCCCCGGTCAATGCAGCCGGGGCAACAACGTACCTCTGGTCAGACGGCCAGTCGGGCGCCTCCAGGGATAATCTGCCGGCAGGGATTCAGGAGGTTATCCTGACAGATGCCAACGGTTGTGTTGCCGATACTTCTCTTACGCTAACCCAGCCTGACTCCCTCAGGATCAGCTTCAGCATGATCTCGCCGTATTGTCCTGAAAGTAAAGACGGAAGCATATTTGCTGGTGTCACCGGCGGTGAAGGGGCTTACACCTTCAGCTGGAGCAACGGCCAGACAACACAGGAGGCAGACGGGCTGGTGCAGGGTCTGCACATTGTTGAGGCCAGGGACTTCAACGGATGCCAGCTGTCAGACTCTCTGTTACTGAAGCCACTGAATGATATATGTGTGGGCATTCCAAACGCCTTCTCGCCTGACGGCGACGGAATAAATGACTTCTGGAATATTGCCAGGATAGCATTTTATACCGAAGCTGAGGTGATCATTCTTAACAGATGGGGAGAGATGGTCTGGAAATCCGGTAATGGCTATACAGAGCCATGGGACGGCCGCGCTTCAAACGGGAAGGAGCTTCCGATGGATTCATACCATTACGCCATCGATCTCCATAACGGAGAGAAACCCATTGTCGGACATGTTACCATAATAAGGTAGGTTATGTACAGGATTGAAGTAGCATGTAAGGTGAAAAAGGGATTGTTGGTCATAGCAGCAGTTTTACTAACGGCAGGGCTTGATGCCCAGCAGTTACCGATTTACAGCCAGTATCTGTTCAACAAATACCTCATCAATCCCGCTGTTGCCGGAGCTGATGGTTACACGAGCCTTAACCTTACCACCAGGCAGCAGTGGACAGGTTACCAGGGAGCGCCACAGACCTACTCCCTCAGCTACAACGGCAGGCTTCTGAAACAGAAATATCTTATCCGCGATAATCTTTTTGACAAGAAGACATTCAGGCCTCATACCGAGGGCAAGGTCGGACTAGGGGCAACTGTCTTTTCCGACATCAACGGACTTGTCCGCAGGACCGGCTTCTCAACCTCCTATGCATACCACCTGTGGCTGCAGGGCGGCACACAGCTCTCTTTCGGCCTGGCATTTACCGGCTACCATTATAAGATAGACCAGAGGCAGATACACTTTGAGGATCCTGATGAACCCTGGCTTAATACGGATTTCAGGAAGGGCATTTTCGTTCCTGATTTCAATTTCGGGGCCTACCTGCTTAACAGGAAATTTGCCATCGGTATTTCAGCCCAGGAGCTGATGGAAGGCTTCATTAAGGCGGGAAGTCAGGCATACAGGGATCTGAAGATTCAAAGGACTTATTATATCTTTGGGAACTATGACTTCGAGCCTGACAACAAGACCCTGATACAACCTTCACTGTTGCTCAAGATGTCAGACCAGCTTAGGCCTCAGGCTGATATAGGGATTACTTATTCATATGACAACAAAATCTGGGTGGGTGCAACCTTCAGGACCGGAAGCGCCATTATTGCCAACGTTGGTGTCCGGCGTGACAGGCTCTTCTTCGGTTACTCGTTCGACTTTACACTGAACGCCATACAGATGTCAACCTACGGGTCACATGAGTTTATTATGGCGGTCCGGTTCGGGGATACCCCGAGGAAGTATCGCTGGCTTGACAGGTACTGATTCTTTGTGGCCGGCGCAAGGGTCTTATTGACGCAGCAGGCTATTAATCAGATGATTATCTCTCATGGCTGTCTCTCAGGATCAATCTCTTTTTGAGATCACAAAAACAAGTGAGCTGGCTTTTTCACTGCGGAACAGGCTTCGCAGAGCGATGAGGACGCCGGTAAACACTCCTCTGGTCAACGGCAGCCTTTTCCCGGTATTCCTGTAGCTTAGCGAAGCGATATAGAACAGATCGAGCGGCAGCGACTCGATCCTGTCAACAGTGAACCCCTGTTTTCCGACGAACTGCTTTACCGCTTCCGGCGTGAAATGCCAGAGGTGCCTCGGCACATCCAGTGCGGCCCACCGGCTTCCAAACCACTCTGCATCGGCTGATGAGAAATTAGGCAGGGCGATGATGCATTTTCCGTCATCCCTGAGGATCCGTTTGACCTCGTCCAGCCAAGCGGCCGGATCATACAGATGTTCAAGCACATGCCAGAATGTGATGCAGTCAGCGGAGGCGGAGGGAAGCTCTTTGATCTCCCCTGGAGAGGCCACTTTTATACCGAACCTCGAAGCGGAATAGTTCCGGGCCTCATCGTTGAGTTCAATCCCGGTTACCTGCCATCCCCGCTTCTGCATGAACGCCGCGAAGTAGCCGGTTCCGCTCCCGATATCCAGCAACACACCGGTACGCTTTCCTGTAACTGATGTTGCTATTCTGTGTTTCCGGCCAAGCATGAAGCTTCGCGCAAGGTGATAGAGATAATCTGCCAGGCTCTGCTTCCTGTCGGTATGTGAAATATATTCTTCAGAAACATAGAACCTGCCTGCCTCCGCTTCCGGTGGCGGATCCACCGTCCACCCCATTCCGCAGCTGGTGCATTGCCTGATCAGGAACTCCCGGCCGCTGACCAGATAATCCCTGGCATTAAAGAGATCTGCAGTCTCTTTTGCAGTGCAGGCCGGGCAGATTTTGTTGTCAGGCATCACTCCGCCGCAGTTTTAAAAGAGGAATCGCCGCCAGTACCAGCAGTATAAGCAGCAGGATTGACCCTGCCAGTGAGACCTTGTTCCCTGTCTTGTACGACTCAGGTTCAAACCTGAATGTTATTGTATGGCTTCCTGCGGGTAGTGTCATCCCCCTCAGAACATAATTTGTCCTGAAGTGATCAGCCGGGCTATCGTCGATAAAGGCTTTCCACCCGTATTTGTAATAGATCTCTGAAAAGACTGCCACTCTCTCAGATGAGAGTTCTGCCTTGTAGGTGAGCAGGTTGGGCTCATATGAAGCAAGATAGACCGTATCGCCGGCGGAACCTGAATTTTCTGCCACTGGAACCATTTCCGCAAACCTCCTGTCCACAACAGCCTCTTCTTTATGGTTGATGGTTTTGATTGCCTGCAGTTCAGCGTCAGCATTTTCAACGAGGTTCACCCTGTTGACCAGCCAGGCGTTCCCGGCTGCAGAACTGTTATAAAGTGGGGCTGAGCCAGGATCCAAAATAATATATCTGGTGTTCAGCATGTTGAGTGTACCAAGACTATTCATTACACCCTCCGCCTCTTCCATTGTAGAGGCGCTTCTGAGACTGGCTATCAGCGAGTTAATATCATCTGTAAGGCTGTTTTCTATCAGCTCCTGGTACCTCTTCATCTTCGCTCCGCTATAGCCACCGATCGATTGGTGGTGGTACGATGTCGAGGCGTCGTTGAAAGTCGACACGGCGAGGTTAAGCACCCGAAATTCTCCCTCGTCCCTGAGGATCTCCTTGTCTGCCACGGACGGGGCAAAGGAATTTGTTGCTGCTCTTTTTGTCTCGAAGTTGGAACTGCCAAGATACCTGGCATCAACGGGAACCTGGTCAACCAGGAAAAGCGTGGTTAGTCCCAGCAGGGCAAATGCAGGCCTGATCTTACTCTTCAGGTAGAACCAGATCAGCGTGGCTCCGCCTGCAATGAAGATGACTGATCTCAGCGCATCGGTGCGAAGCATCATCTTCCTGTCAGCCACCATTGCCTCCTTGATCCATGATACTGAATCCGGCAGTGCATTCTCATCCGGCCTCAGGAACGACCCCGCCAGCCCGGGCAGGAGGAAAAAGATGAATGCAAGCCCGCCGGTGATCAGTGCGGCGATAAGCACTGACTTTGCCGCCTTCTCCCTGCTAACCGTTCCCTCAGAGATCTCCCTGAGGGCCAGTATTCCAAGGAGCGGCACCAGCACTCCCGCCATGACAAGCGTCATCGACACCGCCCTGAATTTGTCGTATCCGGGGAAGAAATCGATAAAGAGAGAAGTGAGCGGCATGAGATTTTTGCCCCATGAGAGCATTAGTGAGAGCAGTACGGCAGTCAGTATCCACCACTTTTCCCTGCCCCTGATGATCAGGAGGCCAAGCACGAACAGGAAAAGAATCACTGCCCCGAAATATACAGGTCCGCTGGTGCCCGGCTGTTTGCCCCAGTACCTGTACAGCTGTCCCTGTGCCTGCCCCATGTTGTTCTTTCTCAGTGCTTTTACCGTTTCAGAATCGCTGTCGAACGGCGCTGTGGCACCTCCTTTGAAGTTGGGTATCAGGAAGGTGAGAGACTCGCCTATCCCATAGCTCCATTGTGTTATATATTCCGGGTCAAGCCCCTTTTCATTTGTCCCCTCTGCTTTCGACAGCTCGCTCTTGCCACGGGTCGACTCCTTGCTGTATTCCCATGTGGAATATAACGAAGCGAAATTGACACTGAAGGCAATCAGGGCTGCTCCCACAAGCACGCCAAGAGTCTTGAGAAACGAAGTAAGTGTCTTACTTTTTATGGCTTGGATCAGCTCGAAAATACCAAAGACGAGGACTATTATTCCTGTGTAGTATGTTATCTGGAAATGGTTGGCCATAATCTGCAGCGCCAGGAAGAGAGCGAATAATGAGGCGCCAGGCAGAAGGTTCTTCCTGAAGGAATAGACCACCGAACCGATCACAGGCGCCATATATGCCATGGCATAGGCTTTTGTATTATGTCCCGCTGAGAGACTCACGAACAGGTATGATGAGAATCCGTATGCAATTGCTCCGGCCATTGCCAGCCATGGGTTGACCCTGAAGAAGAGCAGCATGATATAGAACCCGAGCATCGAGAGAAATAGCGCTGCCACAGGTGTCTTGTACAGCTTCAGGAAATTATCGAGGTTCTTGAACAGGTTCCCTGGATACTTTACCGAGATCAGGTATGCCGGCATCCCGCTGAACATCGAGTTGGTCCACAGCGGCTCCTTGCCGTATTTGTCGCGGTAATCGCTTATTTCCTTCGAGGATCCCTCGTAAACCTTGGTGTCATGGGCATTGATCTTCCTTCCTTCAAGCACCGGGAAGAAATAAGCGAAGGAGATAAAGGTGAAAAGAAGCACGGCAATAAGATGCGGCAGGGCTGATTTGATTAGACTCGGTTTCATCGCAAGGGCGTTAGTCGGGTAAAACCCGGGTTGATATCACCTGACAAAAATACACCAACTGATCCTTAAATCAAATGAGTATATTATTATACATTTGCCGGAGCAGCATTGTACGATGGGCATAGTTCAGAAGCAGACGATACGCGGGACGGCATGGTCCTACCTTGGCGCCCTCCTGGGCTTTGTAAACATTATCCTTCTTTCACCGAAGATTTTCACCACCGGGGAGATTGGTGTGGTTCAGCTTCTTCTTTCGTTTGCCACCATGCTTGCCCAGTTCTCCAGCCTTGGATTCACGAACGTAATCAACAGGCTCTTTCCCTACTTCAGGGATGGACGCGGGAAGCATCACGGGTTTCTGGGACTGTCTCTGGTGATCACCCTGGCAGGATTTATTGCAGCCCTGGTTTTTATCAGGTTCTATTCACCTCATTTTGAGCAGGCCAACATGGAGCGCTCTCCGCTCATTGCCGAATACTCATTCTATCTGCCTGCACTGCTGCTGATTACTCTGCTGTTCAATCTCCTTGACAATTACAACAAGGTGCTGTATGATGCGGTACTGGGTACCTTCCTGAGGGAGTTTCTTTTCAGGGTCTTCAACCTGGCACTTATCTGCCTCTTCTGGGCAGGCGTCATAGATTTCAACGGTTATGTCTTCGGGTACGTGGTTTCGCAGGGGATACCGCTGATAATCATTTTCATCAGACTCCTGATGAGGGGAGAAATCTCGCTGAAGCTGGAGCCTGGCTTCATCACTCCTCAGCTAAAACGCGAAATCATAATCCTTTCGCTGTTCGGGATTCTGACCGGTATCAGCACTGTCACGCTGACGACCCTCGACAAGCTTTTTATCAACACTTACCTTGGCGAAGTCGAGGTGGGGATATATTCCATAGCCTCCTTTTTTGCTGTGCTTATCACCCTGCCCGGACGGTCAGTATCGAAAATCTCTATACCCTTCCTTGCGGAGGCCTGGAAGAAAGATGACCTGGAAACAATTGACGACCTGTATGTGCGAAGCAGTATCAGCCAGTATGCGGTGGGACTTCTGATTTTCATCGGGCTGATGGTCAACATAGGCAACATCTTCCGCCTGTTGCCTGAGGCCTATTCGGGTAGTGCGGCTGTGATAATTTTCATAAGCTTCGGTAACCTGGTAAGTGGTTCAGCCGGGGTCAACGGGGTTGTTCTCTCCACCTCGTCGCTTTACAGGTACCAGACCTGGCTCATGTTCATTCTGATAGCCCTCTTTGTGGTGACAAGTATGATTTTCATCCCTCTTTACGGAATCACCGGGGCGGCTCTTGCAGCAATGATCTCAAACATTACCTACAGCATGCTGGGCGTTGTGCTTACCGGCAGGAGGTTCGGGCTCTGGCCTTACAGAACGGTACATCTCAAAATGACCCTTGTAGCGCTGGCTGCTATGGCTGCAGGTTATATAATGCCACAAATCTCCCTTATCCCGGATATCCTTCTCAGGAGCTTGCTTGTAACATTGATTTTTGTTGCCGGCGTCTGGTTCTGGAAGCTCTCTGATGACCTTAACGGGGTGGCCGACACCCTGATGGAGTGGTTCCGGAAGAGGTTTTAGGAGATTCCCGCAGGCTCTGCCGGATTGGAGGCCAGGTTGCCGGGGTCTGCCGTGATGGTTTACAGGAGACACCTTCCACGGATTACAACAGCCTGTCGAGGATATCCCCCAGCTTCACTGCCAGCGCCCGGCGCGAGTACTCGAGGTGATGTCCGCTGCGCTTCACCGTCTTTCCTTCGGCAACTCTCAGTATGAAATCCCTGATCCCCTGCACGTCATGGTAGCCGAATATTCCCCTGTAACCGCAGAGTGTAAGCAACCGGGCTGCGTCACCGTCTGACGGGCCAAGGAACAGTATCGGTTTTTCCGTTGCCAGGTATTCGAAGATCTTTCCTGTGAGTATAGACCTGTTCGACTTGTGATCGGGGATTATAAGCAGCAACATGCTGGAATTCATCATATGTCTGATGGCTTCCGGGTGTTCGCAGTAACTCACGAATTCAGGGCCGCTGCCGTCATCTCCGGAAGTGAAGAGAGCCCGGACCTCGTCAGGCACTGTACCAACAAACCTGAGAGCAACCCGTCTTCCATCTATCCTGAGATCTCTGACAGCATCAATGAAGCCCCCCACCGGGTAGGCAGGAGAGAGAGTTCCCACATATGTTATGGTAAACCTCTCCGGAATAACAGGTTCCAACCCCTGGAAATCCTCCTCGTCAAATCCATTTGGCAGGACATCCGTTTTCTCCTCGATACCCTTTACCCTTGTGGCGAAGGATGAGGCGAGGGTCTGCCCGACGGTTATTATCCTGTCGGCTTTCGTGAGCACCCTCTTCTCCAGGTCCAGGTCCATCATTCTTGCCGGCCATGAGGGTCGGAACATGTCATAATAATAGATCTCAGTCCATGGGTCCCTGAGGTCTGCCACCCACTTCAGGTGCGGAAAACGGCGCTTCAGCCTCAGCCCTATCAGTTGCGTCGAGTGCGGCGGGCTGGTTGTAATGACATGACTTATGTTTTCTGATCTGATCAGCTCGCACGCCTTGCGGAAAGCATACCTGTTCCACCCCCTGCGGGGATCTGGGATGAAGAAATTACCACGGATAAAGCGGCTTAAGGCGCTCTTGATTCCCCTGGCCTTACCTGAGGCAAATCCTGCATGCGGTATCTTAGACTGGTCCCTGTTGTAAAGGGCAAAATAGTTCAGGGCTTTCGTCCTGTGAACCTCCACGTCGAGAGGTATCTCACCAAAGAGTGATGGGTCCTGAAAGGGGTAGGCTGCATATTCCGGGAAGACGGTGAGCACTACCGGGAACCAGCCTGAAGAGGGGAGATATTTGGTGAATTTGAGCCAGCGCTGCACTCCTGCCCCTCCGCTGGGGGGCCAGTAGTATGTGATGATCAGAACCTTTGCCGGCCTGGCCCTCATGTCACAGTCTTTTCAGTTGTTCCTGCATGCTGACCTTGTCAGCAATGATAGCCCTGAGCTGAGATACCGGTACGCGCTCCTGCAGCATCGAGTCGCGGTACCTGATTGTTACGGTTTCATCCTGCACTGTCTGATAATCGATTGTGATGCAGTAGGGTGTGCCAATCGCATCCTGGCGGCGATAGCGCTTACCTATCGAATCCTTCTCGTCATACTGGCAGTTGAAATCGAATTTGAGGTTATTGATGATCTTTCTTGAAATATCCGGAAGTCCGTCCTTCCGTACCAGAGGCAGCACCGCCAGCTTCACCGGGGCAAGCACTGACGGCAGCCGGAGCACTACCCTGCTGTCAGCAACACCGTCTTCCTTCGTGAGATCCTCCTCGAAGTACGAGGCTGCAATCACCTGCAGGAACATACGGTCAACTCCTATCGAGGTCTCAATCACATACGGTATGTATGATTCATTCATATCCGGGTCGAAGTACTGCATCTTCTTGCCGCTGTACTGCTGGTGCTGTTTCAGGTCGAAGTCTGTCCGTGAGTGAATACCCTCCACCTCCTTGAAACCAAACGGGAATCTGTACTCGATGTCAGCTGCTGCGTTGGCATAGTGGGCAAGCTTGTCATGGTCATGGAAGCGATAGTTTTCGTCACCGAACCCGAGAGCCTTGTGCCACTTCATCCTGGCTTCCTTCCACTGGCTGAACCACTCCAGCTCTGTTCCAGGCTTGACGAAGAACTGCATCTCCATCTGCTCGAACTCGCGCATACGGAAGATGAACTGCCGTGCCACTATCTCGTTCCTGAAGGCCTTGCCTATCTGTGCTATTCCGAAGGGGAGCTTCATGCGGCCGGTCTTCTGCACGTTGAGGAAGTTAACGAATATGCCCTGGGCCGTTTCGGGACGCAGATAGATCTTCAACGCACCGTCGGATGTTGAACCGATCTCCGTGGCAAACATCAGGTTGAATTGTCTCACCTCGGTCCAGTTGCAGGTACCGGAGACGGGGCAGACAATGGCGTTGTCCACAATTATCTGTCTCAGTTCAGTGAGGTCCGGACCTGCCATTGCTGCGACAAACCTGCTGTGAAGAGAATCATACTTCTCACGGACCTCCAGAATGCGGGGGTTGGTGCTCCTGTAGAGTGCTTCGTCAAATTTTTCGCCGAAGCGTCCTCTTGCCTTCTCCACCTCTTTTTCGATTTTATCGGAATACTTCTCAAGATGCTCTTCAATGAGCACATCGGCGCGGTAACGCTTCTTGCTGTCACGGTTGTCAATCAGCGGGTCATTGAATGCATCCACATGTCCCGAGGCCTTCCATATATCCGGGTGCATGAAGATCGCCGAATCAAGACCGACGATGTTCTCATGCAGGAGAACCATGCTGTCCCACCAGTATTTCTTGATGTTGTTTTTCAGTTCAACTCCGTACTGGCCATAGTCATAAACGGCCCCCAGGCCGTCATAGATTTCGCTTGAGGGAAAAACATAGCCGTACTCCTTGCAATGTGCAACCAGTTTCTTGAAAATATCTTCGTTAGCCATAATGATTTCGAGGTTCTCCGTTCTGATAACCGGGCAAAAGTATATTAAAATCCGCGGTTTTACAATCTGGTCCACAGTCTGAAATCAATTTGTATCTTTACTTTTCGTATCTAAAAAAACCTGTATGAAAGTTAGGTGTGATTTTCTGGTGATAGGATCGGGCATAGCTGGTCTCTCCTTTGCCCTCAAGGCTGCGGCTCACGGAAAGGTGTGTGTTATCACAAAGGCGAAGATGGATGACTGCAGCACGAACTACGCCCAGGGTGGCATAGCGGCGGTGATGTATGAGCCTGACAACTTCGGGAAGCATGTGAGGGACACCATGGTTGCCGGCGCTGGTTACTGCAATGAAGAAGTGGTAAGGATGGTAGTGAGCGAAGCGCCGGCGCGAATCAGGGAGCTGATCGAAATGGGCGTCGATTTCGACAAGAAGGCTGACGGCACCCTTGATATGGCGATGGAGGGAGGTCATACCGAGCACAGGATACTGCACCATAAAGACTCTACCGGTGCCGCCATAGAAAAGGTGCTTATCGAGAAGGTCAGAGAGCACAAGAATATCGAAATCTACGAGGATCATTTTGCCATCGACCTGCTCACCCAGCACAACCTTGGTGAGTATGTCACCAGGGAGTGGACGAACATAGAGTGTTACGGCGCCTACGTTGCTGATCTGGCCACCAGCAAGGTCACCACCTTTCTTGCGAAGGTGACGGTGCTGGCTACAGGCGGGTGTGGGAACATCTACCTGACAACCACAAATCCACCTGTTGCAACCGGAGACGGTGTTGCAATGGTTCACAGGGCCAATGGCAAAATCGAGAACATGGAGTTCATCCAGTTCCATCCGACATCGCTCCATAACCCTAATGTCAGGCCTTCCTTCCTGATCACGGAGGCACTCAGGGGATTTGGCGCAGAACTGCAAAACAGCGTCGGTGAAAAATTCATGCCCAAATACCATGCCAGGGGATCACTTGCACCGCGCGACGTTGTTGCCAGGGCCATAGACAACGAGATGAAACTGCGGGGAGATGATTTCGTCTGGCTTGACTGCACCCATCTCGACGGGGCTGAGCTTAAGTCGCATTTCCCTTATATATACGAGAAATGTCTCTCCGAGGGTATTGACATAACGAAGGATATGATCCCTGTGGTGCCGGCAGCACATTATCTATGCGGCGGGGTAAAGGTTGACAGGGACGGAAGGAGTTCGATAGACCGGCTGTATGCTATCGGCGAGGTCTCTTCAACGGGGCTCCACGGTGCCAACAGGCTGGCATCCAACTCGCTCATCGAAGCGGCAGTATATGCACACAGGGCAGCGGAAGATGCCTCAGCACGTATAGCCAGCCTCAGTTATGAGGAGAAGATACCTTTGTGGAACTATCACGGTACAACACATCTTGAGGAAATGATCCTTGTAACACAGAACTACAAGGAGATGCAGATGATAATGAGCAACTACGTCGGGATCGTGAGGTCTGACCTCAGGCTTGCCAGGGCAAAGACTCGACTCGAGATAATCTACCAGGAGACGGAAGATCTCTACCGAAGATCAACGCTCTCGAGACAGCTGATAGAGCTGCGAAATCTGATTGCAGCCGGCTACCTGGTAATCAAAATGGCCCAGAGCAGGCAGGAGAGCCTCGGCCTGCACTACTCGATTGATTATCCCGCACGACCCGGATCAGAATTCTAAAACATGACCTATATGGAAGCCAACGATACCACCTACGCCCCTGAACCCGGGAGTGATTCTTCCTTTCTGACCGCTCCCTTCAGCGGAAAGAATGCGTTCTGGAGATATTTTGTAGGAGTAATAATACCTTTCCTGGCAGCTAATTTTATTGGAGCACTGCCATTGGCTGCGGTAATTATTATAAACTCACTTGATGGTGCAGCAGTACCGCAGAAGGGCGGTATGCCTGATTTTGAGGCGATGGGGATCGACCTGAATGTTGGATTCGTTCTTACGGTAGTGCCCTTTCTGCTGGGTCTTCTGGCTATAATACTGCTTATTAAGCCGTTGCATAACAGAAAATTCATGACGGTAGTAAACGGAGGCAGAAAGGTCAGATGGGGCCGGATGCTTTTTGCTGCCCTGGTGTGGATTGTTGTTTCGTCTTTGTGGATGTTGTATGCACTCAGGAGCGACCCTGGCAACTTCAGGCTGAACAATTCATCAAACTCGCTCATTATACTTGCGGTTCTGGCTCTGACGCTGATACCTTTCCAGGCTGCCTTCGAGGAGATACTTTTCAGGGGTTATCTCATGCAGGGCTTTGCCGTCATGGCACGCAACAGATGGGTTCCCATCCTTTTTACCTCGGTGCTTTTCGGGCTGATGCACGGGCTCAATCCGGAGGTGCAGCGTTACGGCTTTCTCACCATGATGCCCCAGTATATCTTTTTCGGGCTGGTCTTTGCAGTGGTGACAATGTTTGATGACGGGATAGAGCTGGCCATTGGCGCCCATGCGGCAAACAACATCTTCCTGTCAATCCTGATAACCCATGACGATATGGCTCTCCAGACGCCGGCGATGTATGAACAGATCGGGATTTATCCATGGAAGGAGTTTGGTGGCCTGGTGATCCAGTCATTGATCTTCATAGTAATTCTGGCGATTGTGTTCCGATGGAAAGACGTCAGAAAACTGTTTGCAAGGATAAGGGTTCCAAAGGGAACAGCAGGTGTGTCAGATGCCGTAGATGCCGGTTGACCGGTCGTATCTGCAGTCACCCCATTTTTCCTTTATCTCTCCGATAATGGAGCGGATCTCCTCAATATCAAGCGATGTCAGGAGCCTGAGCCTTGTCTCTTTGAAACCGGGAAGGCCCTTGAAGTAGTTTGAAAAGTGGCGCCTCATCTCGAGTATCGCCGGTTTTCCCTCCTTATGTTCAAGCGATTTATCCAGGTGGAGCAGGGCAAGGTCTGCCTTTTCCTCAACAGTGGGTTCGGGAAGGATCTCGCCCGTATCAAGGTAGTGGCGTATCTCCCTGAATATCCATGGCCTTCCGAATGTTGCTCTCCCTATCATGATCCCGTCTACGCCGTAATTGTCAAACATCATTTTTGCCCGTTCAGGTCCGTTGATGTCACCGTTGCCTATGATCGGAATCTTCATCCGGGGGTTGTTCCTGACCTCACCGATCAGTGTCCAGTCAGCTTCCCCGCGGTACATCTGTGCCCTGGTTCGTCCGTGAACCGTCAGTCCCGCGATGCCCGTATCCTGCAGTCGTTCTGCCACGTCTGCTATAACCTTGTTGTTTTCGTCCCACCCGAGCCTGGTCTTGACCGTCACCGGGATTTTCACTGCCCTGATGATGGCAGAGGTCATTTCTATCATGAGCGGGATGTTCTGAAGCATCCCGGCTCCGGCGCCGCGGGCTGCAATTTTCCTTACCGGGCATCCGAAGTTGATGTCGATAATGTCAGGATTTGCCTCCTCAGCCCTCTGGGCGGCATCAACCATTGATTCTATGATGTGTCCGTAGAGCTGGATCCCTATGGGCCTCTCATAATCGAACAGGTCGAGTTTCTTCACGCTGCTCCAGCCATCCCTGATAAGCCCGTCGGAAGAGATGAATTCAGTGTACATGAAGTCAGCACCAAACATCTTGCAGACATACCTGAATGAGGGATCGGTGATATCCTCCATGGGAGCGAGGAAGAGAGGCCGCTCCCTAAGTATCGTGTTTCCGAGTTTCAAGGTCTGATTACTGATTATCCTCCTGGTCAGTCCCGAAGAGAGTGGGAGAGAGATCCTTCCTGATCATTTCGTTCTTGCGGAAGACGTAAACAACTCCGTATTTTTCGGTCTGCGCTCTTTTTTCATCTTCAGGCAGCGCTGAGAAGCTGGCCTCAATTTCATTCCAGAGGGCAGTGATGAGTTCATCGGCATCAAGACGCATTTCAGAGGTTTTATTGACGCATTCCGTTGCTCTCCTGTTAATGGTCTTATAGTGATTACGGGTCTCAAGGAACTTCTCATAGCGTACCTTGACAACAGCTATTGTAGGGTTGGTGACCGGTGAATTCCCTTTCCTTATGCGGTATTCCTCGCCGTCAATAATCCGCTTGCCCCACGCAACGAGTTCATTTTCAGTTGTCAGTGAAGGAATGGAGGAGTCATCTGAAGCTATACCGTAAAATGACCGTGCCTCCGGAGGCATCTCCCCCCTGTTTATGGCCATGTTCATAACCTTGAGGAAATGCGTGATGTAAAGCCTTGCCTTCCGTGCAGTATCCTGGTTTGACTTTGCCTTCTCAGTCTGGTTGACCAGGGTCTGTCGCTGATGGCTTATGGAATTTTCAAACAGGGGAAGAAATGCCTGAATTTTAACCAGGGTTTTCATTGAAAAAGCAAGCCTGAAAGGCGGAATATTCTTACTCATTTCAACGGCTCTCTTCAGGGCTCTCAAACGTGCAGAATCGGTGTTGGGCAGACGGCGATAGGGCATAAATGGTAAAATTAAGGTTAGCCACTAAGCGAATATACACTCTTATGACAACCTGGCAATGTCCTTCGCAATTAAAAATTGCTGATATTCTGGAAAAAGTCAGCTGCTCTTGCTACATTAGCGTACTGATACTAAAATATTTTCAGATATGTTTGAAAAAGAAGTTTACATTAAGCGCCGCCAAAGGCTGAAGTCTCTGATGAATAACGGTATAGCCCTGTTTATCGGGAATGTCGAATCACCGATGAACTATCCGGATAATACCTATCACTGGAGGCAGGACAGTGATTTTCTCTATTTTTTCGGTGTTGATCTGCCCGGTCTGGCAGGACTGATCGATTTCAATTCGGGGGATGAGATAGTGTTTGGCAACGATTTTGACGTTGACGACATAGTATGGATGGGTCCTCAGCCCTCGGTGGCAGAGCTTGCTTCCGGTGCAGGCATAAGACTCACTCAACCGATGGCAAAACTGGCTGATGTGGTGCATGAGGCCATGACAGGAGGCCGGGAGGTCCATTTCCTTCCGCCGTACCGTGCCGAGACGAAGATGACTCTCGGGGCACTGTTGAAGGAAAATCCCTGCCAGATGCGCACCAGGGCTTCAGAAACCCTCATCAGGGCGGTGGTGTCACTGAGATCCATCAAGGAGGATGTGGAGATAGCCGAGATAGACAAAGCGGCTGACATCTCATGCGAGATGCAGACGATGGCAATGCGGATGTGCAAGCCGGGCATGACGGAACAGGAGATCTACGGTGTGCTGCAGGGTATTGCCTACTCGAAGGGAGCCGCTCCTTCATTCCCGATAATTCTCAGCATCAACGGACAGACGCTGCATAACCACGTGCACGTGAATGTTCTTAAAGAGGGAAGAATGATGGTTACCGACTGCGGTGCTGAGTCGAATATGCACTATTCGGCAGACCTTACGCGCACCACTCCTGTGGGAGGAAAATTCAGCCAGCGCCAGAAAGAGATTTACGAGATAGTTCTGAAGGCCAATACCGAATCGATCAAAAAGGCAGGACCGGGTATTTCAAATCGCGACCTTCATCTCAACGCCTGGAGGATAATCGCCGCCGGCCTGAAGGACCTCGGGTTCATGAAGGGGGATATTGACGCGGCTGTTGATGCAGGAGCCCCCGCACTCTTTATGCCTCACGGACTGGGTCATATGATGGGCCTCGATGTCCATGACATGGAGAGTCTCGGTGAGAACTATGTGGGGTACAATGATGAGGTGAAGCGCAGCACCCAGTTCGGACTGAGGTCTCTTCGCTTTGCGCTGCCATACAAGCCGGGTCACGTCTTCACGGTTGAGCCGGGTATCTACTTCATTCCCGAGCTGGTAGCCAAATGGAAGGCCGATGGAATAAACAAGGCCTTTATCAACTTCGATAAGGTTGAGAGCTACCTCGATTTCGGAGGCATCCGGATTGAGGATGATGTGCTCATCACGCCGAACGGTTCAAGGATGCTGGGCAAAACGGCGCCGAAAACTGTAGCAGAGATTGAAGATACCTGCAGGTAATTAACAGACTATAGGTAGATTACGAGCAGGGATTCTACTTTCTGCAGGCAGATAACTAAAGAGGCGTCCGAAGAGGGCGCCGCTTTTTTTCAGAATGCCTTGTAATATTCCCGGTTCAGACGGGCAATGTTGAACAATTTGATCTGTTTGGGACACTGGGCCTCGCACGCGCCGGTGTTGGAACAGCTCCCGAACCCCTGCCTGTCCATCTCGGCAATCATTGCCCTGACCCTCTCCTTACCTTCTGGCCGTCCCTGAGGCAGAAGGGCGTACTGTGATATCTTGGCTGACACAAAAAGCATGGCCGATGCGTTTTTGCAAGCCGCCACGCAGGCGCCGCAGCCGATGCATACTGATGCATCAAAGGCAAGGTCACTGTTTTTCTTGTTAACAGGTATGGTGTTGGCTTCCGGTGCAGCCCCGGTAGTGACTGAGATGAATCCTCCTGCCTGCTGGATCTTATCCAGGGCATTCCTGTCAACCATCAGGTCCTTTATCACCGGAAAGGGTTTCGCCCTCCAGGGTTCAATCACAATAGTCTCACCATCCTTGAAGTTTCTCATTGAGAGAAGACAGGTTGTGAGACCTTTCACCGGACCGTGAGGGTACCCGTTGATATACATTCCACAACTGCCACAGATCCCTTCATGGCAGTCATGCTCAAATGTCACAGGCTCCTCTCCTTTGCCGATAAGGGTCTCGTTGAGATAGGTAAGCATCTCTATAAAAGACATTTCGGGTGCAACGCCGTCAAGATCATAGGTCACAAATGATCCCCTGGAATGAGCATCCCCCTGTTTCCATATTTTAAGCTTGAGCTTCATATCTTTCCGATAGGTTTTACTTGTAACTTCTCTGTTTCAGTTCTACAAATTCAAATTTCAACTCCTCCTTGTGCAATACCGGAGGCTCATCTCCATTATATTCCCAGACTGCCACATAGGCATATTCATCATCGTTTCTCAGGGCCTCGTGATCAGGGGTTTGGCTCTCTTCCCTGAAGTGGGCGCCGCATGATTCCCTCCTGTTCAGAGCGTCGGTCATCATGAGTTCACCAAGCTCCAGAAAATCAGCCACCCGCCCCGCTTTTTCGAGTTCCTGGTTAAGTTCATCAGCCCGGCCGGGTACATTAAGGTCCTTCCAGAACTCTTCCCTGAGCTCACGGATCAGTCCGATAGCCTCAGTCAGTCCTTTTTCATTACGTGTCATGCCACAGTGGTCCCACATTATCTTACCCAGTTTCTTATGAAAAGTTGTTGCCGTCTGTTTTCCCCTTATTGAGAGCAGTCTTTTTATCTTTTCTGCCGACCTGGTCTCAGCCTCCTGAAACTCGGCGGTATCGGTGTTTATTCTGGGAGTTTTGATCTCTGAAGCAAGGTAGTTGCTTATGGTATAAGGTAGTATGAAGTAGCCGTCTCCTGCGCCCTGCATCAGTGAACTTGCCCCAAGCCGGTTGGCACCGTGGTCAGAAAAGTTGGATTCGCCCACGGCAAAGAGCCCGGGAATGGTAGTCATAAGATCATAATTGACCCAGAGACCTCCCATTGTATAGTGACCGGCCGGATAAATGCGCATTGGTTCTGTATAGGAATCTATGCCTGTGATGTCCTTGTACATATCAAAGAGGTTACCATATTTCTCTTCGATAGCCTTCTGGCCCTGTTTTTTAATTGCATCACGAAAATCGAGGTTTACTGCCAGTCCTGTCGGGCCGACTCCGTACCCTGCGTCACATCTCTCCTTGGCAGCCCTCGAGGCAACGTCGCGGGGCACAAGGTTACCAAAAGCGGGATACCTGCGTTCGAGATAATAATCGCGGTCCTCTTCGGGTATCTCATTTGGAGGCCTGGAATCTCCTTTCGTCTTTGGCACCCAGACACGTCCGTCATTTCGAAGTGATTCCGACATGAGTGTCAGTTTGCTCTGGAATTCGTTCATCTGGGGTACGCTTGACGGATGGATCTGAACGAAACTGGGGTTTGCAAAGGCGGCCCCTCTCTTGTATGCATTCCAGGCAGCAGAGGCATTTGAGTTGACAGCCAGGGTTGAGAGGTAATATATGGTGCCATAACCACCGGTGGCAAGTACTACGGCGTGTGCCGAGTGCCTCTCGATCTCACCGGTGATCAGGTTACGGACAACAATTCCTCTTGCCTTGCCGTCGACCACAACCAGGTCAAGCATCTCACGGCGCGGATACATTGTTACAGTGCCCTCTTTTATCTGCCTGACAAGCGATGAATAGGCTCCCAGTAAAACCTGCTGGCCGGTCTGGCCTCTTGAATAGAAAGTGCGTGAGACCTGTACCCCTCCAAATGAGCGTGTGGTCAGCGTGCCACCGTATTCACGGGCAAAGGGCACTCCGATGGCAGTGAAGTGGTCAATGATCTGGTTGCTTACCTCGGCGATCCTGTATACGTTGGCCTCACGGGCCCTGAAATCGCCACCCTTGATAACATCATAAAAGAGGTGGTAGACGCTGTCACCGTCATTCTTGTAGTTCTTTGCTGCATTGATACCGCCCTGGGCGGCTACGGAATGTGCCCTGCGTGGCGTGTCCTGGTAACAGAAAACCTTCACATTGTAGCCCATCTCCCCCAGGGCAGAAGCTGCCGGAGCACCGGAGATGCCCGTTCCAACAACAATGATATCCAGTTTCTTTTTATTGGCAGGACTAACAAGCTTTGCATTTGCCTTGTAGCGTGTCCACTTTTCCTCCAGGGGGCCTTCGGGAATCTTTGAATCGAGAGTTATCATAATCTTGTTTTCTTCGTGTTATTTGAAAAACCGGATGATGAGCGGTATGATGGCAAATCCCATCGGAATAACTATTGAGTAGATGAGGGATATTACCCTGATGACAGGTTTCCAGAACTCATTGGACCATCCCAGGGTCTGGAAGGCAGATTGCAGTGCGTGATAAAGGTGAAAGCCGAGAATAAGGAAACAGACCCAGTACAGGATCGCATAACCACGGACCGCAAAGAGCTGGTATGCAATGGCATAAAAGTTCTCCGGATCACCCTCAACTATTCCCAGCTTGATGAAATAAAAATTGAAAAAATGTATTACCAGGAAGATCAGCACCGATCCGCCTGTCCATATCATGAATCTCGAAAAGGCCGAGGTGTCCGATTTGTTCCTGACGGCATACCTCACAGGTCTGGAGAGCCAGTTATGTACCTGGATTATCAGCCCATAGGTAATGTGCGTCATTATTGCCAGAATAAGCAGTATCTCAACCACCTTCACCAGCGGGAAAGTGGCCATGAAGTGCGCTGCCGTATTGAAGGGCTCCGGATCACTCCTCAGCAGCATGAGATTTATGCCGAGGTGAACAGGCAGGAATAGCAGCAGGAACAAACCGGCAAGTGCCATCACAAATTTCTTCGAGACGGCCGAAAAGAGGATCTTGTTCATCGGCTTTTTACTTTATTGGTCAGGGTTATTTGAAAGATCAGGGGAAAGTCATTACTTCCTCGTAAATTTAAAGGATTTTAATACCAATAACAAAGGTCCATGAAGAGGAGTATAGAATTTAAAGGTATCAGGGTTTGTTACTCAGTCCGTGGCTGGGGGAAACCAATAGTTCTGCTGCACGGATATCTTGAAACCGGAGAAGTATGGGAGCCTCTGATTGAAAGGCTGGACATGAAATACTGTATTATTTCCGTTGACCTGCCAGGTCACGGAGAATCGGGAGTTAAAGGTGAAGTCCATACCATGGATTTTCTTGCAGAAGCGGTCAGGGAGGTGATCAGCGATGCAGGGGAGGACAGGGTAATGATGATTGGTCACTCGCTTGGAGGATATGTCACCCTGGCATTTGTCGAGCTCTTTCCTGAGCTTCTGTCAGGATACGTGCTTTTCCACTCGCATCCGCATGCCGACACGCCGGAGGCAATTGCAAGGAGGAACAGGGAGATTGCCGTTGTCAGGGCCGGCAGGAAGAACATCATGTATCCGGGTAGTGTCAGCATGATGTTCGCTAAGGATAATCTGAAGTCGATGACAGCAGAACTGGAACGGTCCAAAAAGATTGCATCCCATAACCCCGGAGAGGGGATCATCGCCTTGCTCAACGGGATGATTGCCAGGCCATCACGTAAGTTTATACTTGAAAACGGAACTGTTCCTCTGTTGTGGATTCTTGGGAGGCACGACCTCTATTTCTCTCCTGAAAAGGCTCAGCGTGATATCGGGCTGCCGCACAATGCAGAGGTGGTGATACTTGAACGGTCAGGGCACCTGGGATTTATAGAGGAGACTGAAAAATCAGCCGGACTGCTGGAGGGTTTCGAGGAGAAGCTCTTGTGGTGATATGTAATCAAATGCTCCCGATATAGTTGAGGGCATCGAGCAAAGTCCTGTCAATCTGCTGCCAAATGGGATAAAAACCCTTGTTGTCAAGCATGTTGCGTGCAATATATGCTTTCAGTTGCACACTTATGACTTTTTCCGAAATGGCAATCTGATCCGTTCTGGGCGGGATGCCGTTCTTACCTGCGTATGCCACAAACTTTGTTAGCAGATTCTGATCAGAAAGCCACCTGTCGAGTGAAGCCAGGTCATTGAATCTTCTGAGGGTCTCACGGTTGTCTTCCGTATATTTCAGGGCGTACCTGTAGAGCAGCCCGGAATTCCTTATGGCAAGAAAATAATCTGTCAGGCCAACAGTATCAATGGGTACAAAGATGTCGGGCATTATACCACCGCCGCCGTAGACTGTTTTGCCGCCAGGGGTGGTATAGCGGAGCGAGTCGGAGTGCCTTATTGAGTCTGCCTCCTCAAGTTCGCCGTGCATGATCCTGTTGCCCAGGTCCTCGTAGTACTTGTCCACTCCCTCATCATACGGTTTTTGAATAGAGCGCCCCGTCGGGGTATAATATCTTGCGATTGTAAGTCTCATGCCTGATCCGTCACGGAAAGTCACAGGTTCCTGGACGAGTCCTTTCCCGAAAGAGCGTCTTCCGATGATTGTGCCCCTGTCATTATCCTGTACGGCGCCCGCGAGTATCTCGCTTGCGGATGCGCTCCACTCATCTATCAGGACAACCAGTTCGCCCTGTTCAAAATCGCCCTGCGATGTAGCTTTGATATCCTGCCTGGGGGTTGATTTGCCCATGGTGAAAACAATGAGTTTACCGTCAGGGAGAAACTCATCGGCTATCATTGTGGCGGCATCCATGACCCCACCGGAATTGCCCCTGAGATCCAGGATGAGTTTTTTCATTCCCTGGCCTTTCAGTTCGCGCAGGCCCTTTTTAAACTCGTCGTGTGTGGTAATGGCGAAGTTATTGATCTTGATATAGCCTACCTCATCGGACATCATGTAGGAGACGTCAATACTGTAGATAGGTATCTTGTCACGGGTAATTGTGAACGGCAGGAGAGTGTCGGTACCTTTCCGCTCAATCTTCAGGTTGACTTTAGTCCCTCGCGGTCCCTTGAGCATCTTGACTATATCCTCATCCGGAATTCCCCTGCCTGCTATGAGCGAGTCATTGACATAGATAATCTTGTCACCGGGGAAGATGCCGGCCTTCTCTGATGGTCCTCCTGAAATGGCGCTCATTATTAACACGGTGTCAGTAAGCATATTGAATGAGACACCAATCCCGTCGAAATTTCCCTGGAGTGGTTCGTTTGCCAGAGCCAGGTCAGTGGCCGGTATGTAGACTGAATGGGGATCAAGTTTGCGCAGCATCACCGGGATAGCCTCCTCGATGAGCTCGTTGCGATTGACAGTATCCACATAATCGGATTCGATGATGTCAAGCACGCGGCTCAGTTTGTCATTTGACGGCGGGAAATTTGTATAAAGCCCTGTCTTGGGATGGGGCATATAAAAACCTATCAGTATTCCGACGGCTACGGCAACACCGATTATCAGTGGAAGATACGCTTTGTTATATTTCATTTTTCTTTTCTCCGAGGTCAATAAATACAAGCTCAATGTTTGCTCTTTTCAGAAGCTCTATGCCGTCAAGGTTGCGGTACTGGTTGCTGTAAACGACCCGTCTTATTCCCGACTGGATGATCAGCTTTGCACATTCCATGCATGGGGAGTCAGTGATGTAGAGGGTGGCGTTATCGCTTGAGTTGTTTGACCTTGCTACCTTGGTGATGGCGTTTGCTTCAGCATGTAGAACGTAAGGTTTGGTAACATTATTCTCATCCTCGCAGACATTTTCAAATCCTGCCGGTGTGCCATTGTAGCCGTCGGAGATTATCATCTTGTCCTTAACGATCAGAGCTCCAACCTGCCTTCTCTTGCAGTAAGAGTTTTCTGACCACACCGCAGCCATGCGCAGATAGCGCCTGTCAAACTGATCCTGCTTCTCCCCGTAGGGATGAATGGCATCCTTTATTATCATCCTCGTTCTTTTCGTCGGCAAACTTAATCGTTTTTAGTGCCAATTCAAAAAGCCCGCGAATACCCGCTTAACAAGCAAGATCTTATGGTATCCCATTTTAAGGACTAGCTTTTCTTTCGGTTACCTGTTGCTGTTTTTCCAGGTGTATGCATGAGGCCAGCTCGGACGATCTTCGTATACGGCCGTATGACATATATAACATCCGTTTATCTTTTCAGGATTGGCACCACCGTGTTTCTCAACAAACTCTGATATCTCATCCTCTTCTCCCCTGGAATTATCATGACAGGCACCGCAGCTGGCAATTGATTTCGGGGACTTGCTGTAAGGCTGGTACTGCATAGCCTGGTAATTATCTGCATCCTTGAGTGAGGGAACCATAGCGTGAGGGCTGCCGTGGCAGGCTGAGCACATCATCCCCCCGTGACCTTTTGATTCTCGATAGAGTTCTGTGGTTGTCCCGACATCCGTGACCCCGGTGTGACAGGTTACGCAAGCGGGTTCATTCATCCAGGGTATCCTGCCGGATTCGGTGGATGAGGCAACCTGGGCCAGGGTACCGTGGCATTCCGTACAGTTTCCTTCAGTACCGGCATGCTCTGTGCTGCGGTTGCACCGGGTTACCTGACCGGGGTGGCAGTCGTAACAGGAGGCATCCTTGTCAGCATGGTAACCGTGAATTGCCTCAGACAGATATTTACCGGACGTTCCCCTGCCTGCTTTTCCCAGCGCCATTGTGCCATGACAATTTGCACAGAGAACGGGTTTAGACTGCATCAGAGAGGTCCCGTTCTCCTCGTCATGCTCCTCAAGAATGTCATTGAATGCATCGGTTCCGTGGCACTTTGCACAGTTGATTTCATCCGAGGTAGGCACGGTGGCACGGGTTGATGCGATAATTTTACCGGAGGCATCCTTAACAATCACCTCAGCCACCTGAAGCGGCTCCCACACACCATTATCACTGACAGGTGTCACCGGGATACCGGTAGCCTCATACCGATCACCCGAGGCAGCCATGGTACCCGTTAATTTGTTGCCCGTCAGACCCCTGTCATGTTCAAGCGACGGCAGGCCGAAGAGAGCGGTGATGTTATCCCAGAATCCTCCGTATGCCCTTTTCCCGTAAGAGGAGGTATTGCCTATGATCCTGTACTCGACTGTCAGGCCGGAAGTAACTAATTGCGGCGGATCTCCGCGTTTGACAACCTGGGCCAGGACATTGTTGTATGGTGGAAGTATCACTGCTTTGTCATAGGAGGGATTAAGGCAATGCATGCCCAGGTCATTCCATGCAAAGACTACAAATTCATCTGTGTAGAAGGAAGGCTTTTCTCGGTCATCGGAACATCCGGAAAGCGAGGCAATAACTACTGCAATCAGGATAAGTCTCAACCTTGGGAAATGACATGATGTTTTCATAGTGCACTATATTAAATAAGGATTTTACCTTCAAGATATAAAGATGCGCGTCCTGCAATAAGCGTGCGGTCACCTTCCATGGTGCACTCCAGTACCCCGCCCCTTGCAGAGAGCTGCCGGGCCTTCATAATCTTCTTGCCAAGACGGGCTGACCAGAAGGGTGTCAGTGTTGTGTGGGCCGATCCGGTGACAGGGTCCTCATCGATGCCAATCCCGGGGCAAAAGAACCTCGAGACAAAGTCAACCTCCTTACCTGGGGCCGTGGCAATAACTCCCCTGGCTTCCGTAGCGGCGAGCATCCTGAAATCGGGCTTCAGGTGGATAATATCGTCTTCGCTGCCGTAAAGGAGGAGATAATCGCTCCGGCCAATGTGGCATTCTTCCGGTGACTGTCCAAGGCTCTCCCTGATTATTGCGGGCAGCTCTGTTTCGCTGAGGGTGTCGGCAGGGAAGTCTAGCTCCAGCAGGTCTCCTCTCTTCCTGACGGTGAGGTGACCCATGACCCTGGAGCGGAAGATGACCTCATCGCTTTGCGGTTCCAGTATTTTCAGCACCACGAATGCCGAGGCGAGGGTTGCGTGACCGCACAGGTCCACCTCCGCTGCCGGCGTGAACCACCTGATCAGCCATTCGCCATTGCCGCGGGTGATGAAAGCTGTCTCGGAAAGGTTGTTTTCCATGGCAATGTCCTGCATTGTCTTCTCAGTGACCGGGTCAGTGAGAACGCATACTGCTGCAGGGTTGCCGGTGAAGGGCCCGCGGGCGAATGCATCAACCTGGTAAATGGGTATCACTTTTATTGGGGATTATCTGATTACATACCAAAGTTACAACTGTTTGCTGCAATAATTGCAACGTAACGGCAGCGAATATTATCTTAGCATTATGATTGAGATACCGGATACAGGAAAAGGCACGGCGGTGGTCAGGCTGACACCGGCCAGGTGCAATATATTTGCCATAACCCGGAATGGGAGAACTATCCTGGTTGACACGGGCATCTCGTTTGACCGCAGCAGGATAGCGCATGCTCTGGAACGCAGGGGGCTGATCCCGGAAGCGGTGGTATTGACCCACACTCATTTTGATCATGCCGGAAATACGGCTTGGCTGGCTGCAGAGTACGGGGCCGAGGTGGTGGTTCAGGAGGCAGAGAGCCTCTTCCTTGCCGGTGGTGATACCCCGATACCGCAGGGGACCTACGCTGTGATAAAGGGACTGGTGAGCATCGGCAGGAAGATTCAGCCGGTCTTCAGGTATGATCCCTGTGTTGCTGATCATGTCTTTACCGATCTGTTTGATCTTAACCGGTTTGGCATTAACGGGTATGTCATTCACACTCCGGGACATTCACCGGGAGGGGCAACCGTGGTGATAGATGATGTTATTGCAATTGCGGGCGATTCGATCATCGGCACAACGCCGGGAAAGCCCTTTCCACCCTTTGCCGATGATGTTGATCTTCTGATACTCACCTGGAAGAAGATCCTTGACACAGGATGTGAAACAATTCTGCCGGGTCACGGCAAGCCGGTCAGCAGGGAGGAGATGATAATTGAGTACAACAAAAGGAAATGAATATGTTGAAAAAAGTTTATTTCGGCTTAGCCTTCGGGTTATTCAGTATGCTGACAATGAGTGGCTCCGCACAGAATTCCAAAGACACACTGCGTGTTCTTTTTGTGGGCAACAGTTACACGTATTTTGAAAATCTCCCTCAGGTGGTGTCAGTGCTCTCCGAACAGACAGGCATAGTGCTTATGACCGAGAAGATTACAATTGGCGGCGCGAAACTGAGCGAGCACTGGAGGGGAGCGCGAGGACTCAATACAAGGGAAAAAATCAGGAACGGTGATTACGACATCGTGGTGCTGCAGGAGTGGAG
>DHGW01000010.1:11134-71428 GCA_002402965.1 Bacteroidales bacterium UBA4788 | reverse complement strand
CAGAGGCCCATTTCTCAATGGCACCCAGCTTGTCCGGGTCAATCCGTATGACGAATGACTTCTTCTGCATGACTAATGCTGCAGTGTTCCGGTGTTGATGATCGGGTTAGGATCTTTGTCACCGCACAGCACCACCATAAGATTACTGACCATTGCAGCCTTCTTCTCCTCGTCAAGATCAATGATACCCTTCACGGAGAGCTGCTCAAGTGCCATCTCAACCATGGAAACAGCACCCTCTACTATCTTGAACCGTGCCGCGACAACAGCCGTTGCCTGCTGACGGCGAAGCATGGCGCCTGCGATCTCTTCAGAGTAGGCTATGTAATTGATCCTTGCCTCAATAACATTGATACCGGCAATCATCAGCCTTTCTCTTATCTCCCGCTCCAGTTCTTCATTTACCTCCTCACCACCGCTGCGCAGGGTCATCTCCTGTTCATGTCCATCCCAGTTGTCATAGGGATAAAGGCCTGCCAGCTTTCGAAGGGCGGCATCACTCTGAACAAGAACGAAATGTTCGTAATTGTCAACATCAAAAGCAGCCTTGTAGGTGTTCTCTACCTTCCAGACAAGCACAAGCCCGATCTTGATAGGGTTCCCGTTCTTGTCATTGACCTTGATTGGATCACTGTCAAAATTACGGGCACGAAGGGAGATCTTCTTGCGCACATAGAATGGCACCACCCACCAGAACCCGTTGGTCTTTACGGTACCCCTGTATGCACCGAAGAGCACCATAACCATTGATTCATTCGGATTGACAACCATCAGCCCCGGAAAAATCAAAAGGCTCAGAAGCATCAGCAAAACTCCCAGCCAGATAATCTCATTGATGAATGCAAGAACAACTGCTCCAAGTACCAGCAGTCCGATCAGCAGGAACAAATATCCTGATGATGCCTTGAAAATTCTTTCTTCTTTCATTGGTATGTGATATTATTATGATATTATAAAGATATTACTTTAAATAACACAAGTCAAGAAAAAGAGAAAAAAAATTTACATTTGGATCATGCATGATCGTCATAACGACAGGGAACTTTACTTCATGGAGCAGGCACACACCACCTCGAAGTATGTCATTCCATTCATTGAAAGCATCTTACCTGTTAGCAGTTCCGTTTCAGTGCTGGAGATAGGGTGCGGTGAAGGCGGCAACCTCCTTCCCTTCCTGGAAGCCGGATGCGCCCGGATATCAGGAATAGATATTTCGGAAAACAAGATTGAGAATGCACGAAGTTTCTATTCCGCCATCCCTGGCGGCGACAGGGTTGAGTTCACCGCGGCTGATATATATGACTCAGGCTCAGCCGGCACATTTGATTTAATCATGATGCGTGATGTTCTGGAGCATATACATGACCAGGAGAAGTTCATCGGCTTCGTAAAAAGGTTTCTGAATCCCGGCGGTGTGATCTTCATTGCCTTCCCGCCATGGAACAATCCCTTCGGCGGGCATCAGCAGATGTGTGACAGCAGGATGCTCTCGAAAATGCCGTGGATACATCTTTTGCCGCGAGCCGTGTATCGCAGGCTGCTTCTTTCCGCAGGAGAGAGCCCGGCCCGGACTGACGGGCTGCTTGAGATAAAGGATACGGGCATTAATATCGGGCGATTCGAGAGAGCAATAAAAAAAGAGGGATTTTTCATTGAGAAAAAATCCCTCTGGTTCATTAATCCGAACTTTGAGATCAAATTCGGACTGCGTCCCCGGCGACTGCCTCAGTTCCCGGGAAGAATCCCCTTCCTGCGGAACTTCATCGCAACAACAGGTTACTATATTATTTCAGTGCCTCGTCGAGAGCTCTGAGAATCGGCTGGGCAGAGATCTTTGTTCCCACGGCCTGGTTCATCCATTGCTGCGGAGTCAGTCGTCCCAGGCTGTACATGCGATCTATTTCATCTGAAAAATCCTTGCCTTTCAGGTGATCTTCTATCTGGAACTGAATGATCTGTCCGTATGCATAGTTCTGCAGGTAAAGAGGTCCGTTAATCATGTGGGAATAGATGGCCAGCAGAGGTGAGTCATTCACTCCCATCACGGGGGCAAAATATTTGTTCCAAACCTCAACTGCAATGTTGATTACCTGCTCCTTAAGCTGGGCCGGTGTGGCCCGGGGATTCTCATAGAGCCACTTCCATACCTTCATCTCCACCATGCTGACCCCCATTATCTCCATCAGTGACCAGGCAGCGTCAAGGGTCTGCAGTTTCTCCTTTTCAGGATTATCTTCTTTCATGCCCAGGAGCATCAGGTCACGATCCTGGAAAAGGAATGCCGTTGCCTCGGTGAAAGCTGTGTTTGGTACACCTGATAGCATGTAATAGTCAACATCATAGAGTGATATTGTCTGCTCCACGTTATGACCAAACTCATGGACAGCGATATTATATCCTTTGTAGTCCATTCCCTTGTCGGAGACGCGGGTTCTGAGGTGAGATACCGCTCCCTTCATGCCGGCGCCCCATGCATGGCCCGATCCCCTTGCCGGATCAACCACAACTTTATCAGCGAGGTAATTCGCTCTCTCCGGTGACCATCCGAGCTTTGTAAGCATCGCAGGCATTCCGGCCCTGAATGCTGCAGGGTCAGGATAGAGAGATGAGGTCTTTAAGGTGAGAAGGTCCTCAGGTATTGAGCTCCTCGACTTGAAACCGTCATACCATATATCATAAGGTCTCAGGTCGCGCTCCAGCCTCTCCCTGATAATACCTGCAAGCTGCATAAGCTGAGGAGAACTGAGATACTCATTGAAGAGGGCTGCAGCATCCTCCTGCGAAATCTCCATTCCTCCCGAGAAGCTCCGTGCAATTGCCGTGTTCATGCCCGGATTGTACGGGTCAATTGCCTTCCAGGCGTTGAAGATGCTGATAACATGTGAGTAGCGGGTGTCCGGCTCGGCAAGTGATGAGGTCTCTGCCCCATCCTTCATTATTTTGTTTGAATAGGGCGCCCACTCGTATTCCGGGTTATTCACAACGGCACCCGGTATCTCCTGACTGATTATCCTCTCCATCACCCGGTAAATCATCTCCTGCTTTTCATTGCCTTTTTCCTTGTCTGCATAGTTTGATTTTATCTCATCACGCAGGTTCCAGTGCGAGAGAAGCACCATGTCATCCGGGAAGAGCTGGCGGCCGTCCTCGGAGCGCAGTTTGCCCATGTGGATGTTGTACTCCGCTATATACATCTCCGCATTGCCTGCTGCGGTGCTTACAGCCTGGTTCAATGATGCCGGCACACGTGAAATGAACTGGTCGCCCAGACGGGCCATAGCCCACTGCTCCCTGGTCCAGCCGGCACCAAACTCTTCTTTCTCAGCAAGGGTGTAATAGGGAAAGTTAAGGGCAACCACAAAGGCAATCTTATTCTCATAGAAATCGGATTGCAGGTGCGATCCCACTGAATAGTTGCCGAACATACGGTCTACCTCGTCTATCTCGCCGGCAGCCTCATCGAGCACCTTCTTCAGATCAAGCGTGATCTCATTCAGGTTGCCCGAGAGAGACTCGAAGTAATTGCTGATCTTCAGGAAGACTGACTTCCTCTTATCCTGGTCAGAAATATAGTTTGCGGCAACAAATCCGGTGAATTCAGAGGCAGTGCCGTCCTCCCCGCGCCAGAGTGATGCGGCATGACGGATTCCTTTTTCAAGCATGGTTCTGTCAGCGGAGGGTTGTTTTTCCATAACACCGTCAACAGCACCTGAAATCACCGTTTCACCTATGAAGCCGGACGTTGTCTCATCTCCCTCTTTGTCGGCAGAAGAGCAGGCTGTCAGTACAAGGGTCATAAGAATCAGTAGTTTTTTCATTTGTATCCTGTTTTTATTATTTATCTCCCACAACCTGGCCGGCATAGTATTTTGCAGTCAGCTTCTCCCCTGTGGCTTTTTCAATCATATCGTTCCATTCATAACGTGCTCCTGGCATGAAAACCCTGGTTTTAAAAAACTCACCCATTGCCTTCATATCTTCATCGGTATTGCCTTTAACTACCGTACCGGTGATATAGACTGAGAATTGCGAAGCCAGCAGCTCCCCGAGAAGATAGTTATGGTAATAGCACGGATATAAAGCCACATGTATCTTCGTTGCCCAGTCAGGCATGTCACGCCCTTCGGGTTTCCTCATCATCTGATATTTCTCAACAGTGTCCCACCATAGCTGGTTGAGGTCCTGGTCAGGGTTTTCGTACATAGCCTTTTCGAAGCGGTACATTACCTGTGCCCAGCGGCTGAATACAAGCTGCTGCAGTCTGAATGCGTTGAATGCGTCATCACTGATCCTTTCCATTTCCTCCTTGTCGATGATGCCCATGTAGTTCATCCATGCAGGGTTGGTGGCAAGCCTGCCGAAATAGTTGGCCACTGCCTCGGTGGTGAAGGTATGGGCTGCATCTCTCAGGGTGAAGGGAAGGGACATGTCATTGTAGTATGAGTAGACTCCGTGGCCAAGCTCATGCAATATGGTGTTCATCCAGTAAGAGTCGGGCCTTATGTTGTCAAGTGTGCGAACATCACCGGAACGGTCAATGTCAGTTGAGAAGGCATGCTGGTTCTTTCCGGGCTTCTCGTAGAGGTCACTGTTCGCCAGGATGGCGTCTACCGGCAGTCCTACAGACTCATAATAGGCTGTTGCAAGCTTCACGATATCCTTGTCGGCATAATACCTGTCAAAATCGACCGAATAGATCTCAGGCGCCTCCTGGAAGTACCTGTTCTGGTAGTGCCACGGCATCAGGTCGCCGGCGGCCACACTGTACCTCTTTGCGTAGTAACTGTCTATTTCTCCCTTAAGGGCGGCGAAGGCATCGCGGGTGAGGCTGTCCAGCTCATCAAATATTTTTGTCACCTCATCCGGGTCCTGGCCGGAGAGCTCGAGGCTCATCCTGTGATAATTGCTGAAGCCGAGTTGCTGTGCTATCTTGTTTCTGTGCCTGACCAGCATGATTATGTCATCGGCCACAAGAGGGCCTATCATCTTGTGACCCTCCCAGGCCGTCTTAAGTTCGGCGGACCGGGTGGAATTGCGAAGGATATCTTCTACCTCATTGTCACTCAGCTTCTTTCCGTTGACATCAGCCCGGAAGGCATTGAATTTCTTAGTTATGGCCATCTCCATCATAACCTGCTCGGAGATCAGGCTTGTATCCACCTGGCCTGACAGATAGGAGTTGTAGAGTATATCCAGTTGTCTGGCAAGCAGGGGCTCCTTAACCAGTCCCGATTCCTTCAGCTCCTTCAGTTCGGCGAACGCCTCCCTGTCAGTAAAGAAGCTGGTAAAGGCCAGTGAAGCTTTTTCGTTCCTCGCCCACGCCTCGTCGGTGCCTGTGACGTTGGCCTCCCAGGATGACAGGGCTGATTCCTTATAGAGAGGAATTACCTGCTCCTCGTATGACGAGATGAAATCACGCATCCTGTTTTCCATCTTTTCCTGTTTGGAAGTGCATGACCACAGCGTGGTCACCAGTGCAACAAAATAGATAATTATTCTTTTCATAACTGTATAGTTGGGTTTTGCTAAGGTAAAAATTTCATGTAAGAATGATAATGATACCCGGCAGATAATGGAATTTTACGAACGTATCCGGCAAAGACCGGTCCGGCTGAATACCGTCAGCCGATTTCAGATAAAGGAAGAACCGGACAGGCTGTGCCTGCCGGTTCCCCGACAATGTATTAAGTATTTGAGGAAAGTCTCTCAGTTCACCTTATCCTTCCTGATCTTCTCGAACAGGCTGACAATCACTTCGTCAGACGGTGCATCATCCATGTCAGGAAGCAAAATACTCAGTGCATTATCGATGCCGAAGGCGTCTGCAATGAGGTCTGACGGGGTATTGGTGACTTCAAAATAAGATAGTAAGAGGGTAGAATTCTTATCCATAGGCGTCTCTGTTCTCATATCAGAAAAACGCCTTCTGAATCAAAAAATTGTATCAGCTTATTGAGAGGGTGATATTTTTTTCAGTCATGATCTTGCGCATGTTGATGAGTGCGTACCTCATCCGGCCGAGGGCGGTATTGATGCTCACTCCCGTCATATCAGCTATCTCCTTGAAGCTCATCCCCGCATAGTGCCGCATTATGACCACTTCGCGCTGATCCTCGGGAAGTCCGTTTATAAGGCGTCTGACATCGCGCATTACCTGGCGGCGCACTATCACATCCTCAACATTATCGTCAGTCAGCCTCTTTGTGTTGAACAGATCCGTTTCGTAATCGTCATTAAGCACAATGCCCATCTGCTTCTCGTGCCTGAAGTGGTCAATTATAAGATTATGAGCTATCCTCATCACCCAGGATATGAATTTTCCGTCGTCCTGGTAACGGCCGGCACGTATCGACTGTACAACCTTCAGGAATGTATCCTGGAAAATATCGTCAGCGAGATCGCGGTTCCGGATGTAAAGGCTGATATAAGAGTAGACCTTACTTTTGTGACGCAGGATGAGCAGCTCGATGCTTCTCTCATTACCGCTCATGAAGCTTGTTATAAGCTCATAATCGGTCAGTTTGCTCTTCATAACTCTATTAATTTTGGTTTCGGGTAGAGTTATACGATAGGCGGTCCTCCTTTGTTACATTGTTGTTTTTACTGTTGACTTATACGGGGTCGGTTCCCCGTTTGTTTCATTTCTGACGCAGACAAAGAAAACAAAAAATTGTAATTTCAAAATGATTAATTTTGCCAACTTATCAACGAAGGCTGCATGAAGGGTAATATTGAGATAAAAGGAGCGCGTGTTCATAACCTCAAGGATATTACCCTTTCGATACCCCGCAACAACCTGATAGTCATTACAGGGGTATCCGGTTCAGGCAAGTCGTCACTGGCATTCGACACAATCTATGCCGAAGGGCAGCGGAGATACGTTGAGAGCCTTTCTTCATATGCCCGGCAGTTTCTCGGCAGGATGAACAAACCAGATGTTGATTTTATCAATGGTATCCCTCCCGCCATTGCCATCGAACAGAGGGTCAACTCCCGAAATCCGAGGTCAACGGTGGGTACATCAACGGAGATACATGATTACCTCAGGCTCTTATGGGCGCGTGTGGGGCGGACTATTTCCCCGGTATCCGGGCGCGAGGTGCGAAAGCACACCGTTGATGACGTCGTCAACTACCTTGCGACCCTCACTTCCGGCACCCGTGTAGTGCTGACAGCCCCACTTGATGTGCCGGAAAACGTTGAACCGTCAGAATTCATCAGGTTCCTCATACAGCAGGGTTACAACCGTATCAGTACCGAAAAGGGGATTATCCGCATCGACGAACCGGGAGCGGCTGAACTGGTGAGCCGGATGAAGACACTGGACCTGATCATTGACAGGTTCGCTTCCGGCAACAGCACGGAGGATCTGAGCCGGGCAGCCGACTCGGTGCAAACCGCCTTCATGACCGGGGGCGGACATATCTCCCTCACTGTGACCGACGAGGAGACGACCCAGACTGTAATGTTCTCTGACAAGTTCGAGGAAGACGGCATCACCTTCGAGGAACCGACGGAACATCTCTTCAGCTTCAACTCCCCCCTGGGAGCATGCCCGGTGTGCGAGGGTTACGGAAAAGTGCTCGGTATAGATGAAACCCTCGTCATCCCCGACGAGAACCTCTCAGTCTACGATGACGCCATTGCCTGCTGGCGCGGAGAGACCATGAGGCAGTGGAAGGAGAGACTGATATACAGCGCAGATAAATTCGACTTCCCCATTCATAAACCATGGTATAAGCTCACGCCTGAGCAGAAAGCCATCGTGTGGAGCGGCAACAGGTACTTCTTCGGACTGAACCGCTTTTTCGAGCATCTGGAGGAGAAGAAGTACAAGATACAGTACAGGGTCATGCTCAGCCGCTACAGGGGTAAGCGGATCTGCCCGGAATGCAATGGGGAACGGCTGCGCAAGGAGGCCGGTTATGTGAAGGTGGGCGGCAGCTCCGTCACTGAGATCACCCGCATGCCTGTAAGCGAAGCACATAAGTTTTTTGAGCAGATCGTTCTCAACGGAGAGGAGAAAGAGATTGCCGGCCGGCTGCTGAAGGAGATACAGCAACGGCTGGGGTTCCTGATGAATGTGGGACTCTCCTATCTCACCCTCGACAGGCTTTCAAACACTCTCTCCGGCGGAGAGTCACAGCGTATCAATCTCGCCACTTCCCTTGGAAGCAGCCTCGTGGGCTCTCTCTATATCCTCGATGAGCCAAGCATCGGACTGCATCCACGCGACACCAATTTGCTGGTCAATGTCCTGAAGGAACTGCGCGACCTGGGAAATACGGTCATAGTGGTTGAACACGAGGAGGAGATCATCAGGGCCGCCGATATGATTATTGACATGGGACCTGCTGCCGGCACTCACGGTGGCGAGGTAATCTACCAGGGCGGCGTCGACTTCTCAAAGAAGAACAAATCGCTAACCGCTGCCTACATGACAGGGGCCATGCGGATTGAGGAGCCTGCCATGCGCCGGAGGTGGCACAGCTACATTGGATTAATGGGTGCCCGCGCCAACAATCTCAAGGATATCGATGTAAAGATCCCGCTGCATACAATCACTACAGTAACGGGGGTCAGCGGATCGGGCAAGAGCACCCTGGTGCACGATATCCTCTTTAACGCCCTGGCTGCCAGGCTTGGCAGCAATGAGGCCAAACCGGGACGGCATACGGCACTGGAGGGTGACATCAGCAGCATCACCGCCGTTGAACTGATAGATCAAAACCCCATTGGTAAATCAACCCGCTCAAACCCTGTTACTTACCTCAAGGCATTTGACGACATAAGAAAACTGTTTGCCGAACAGCAGGCTGCAGTGCAGTCCGGATTCAAACCGGCTCACTTCTCCTTCAATGTCGAAGGCGGACGCTGCGAAGAGTGTCAGGGCGAAGGAGTCATACATGTGGAGATGCAGTTTATGGCTGATGTCGAACTGACTTGCGAGACCTGCAAGGGGATGAGGTATAAACGGGAAATCCTGGACGTGAAATTCAACGGGAAGAATATTTACGAAGTTCTCGAAATGACAATCGAGGAGGCAATTGAGTTTTTCGGTCGAACAAAGGACAAAACATGCGGCAGGATAGCCGCCAAACTTCGACCGCTGGCTGACGTAGGCCTGGGTTATGTGCAACTGGGACAGTCCTCGTCAACCCTCTCCGGCGGGGAGAGCCAGAGAGTGAAGCTGGCCTATTACCTCAGCCAGGAAAAGAGCGACGCAAGGATGCTTTTCATCTTCGACGAGCCGACCACCGGACTCCATTTTCACGACATAAACAAATTAATGAAGTCGCTCAACGCCCTTGTTGACCACGGCCACTCGGTTCTTCTCATCGAACACAATGTGGAAGTTATCAAGTGCTCCGACTGGGTCATAGACCTCGGACCGGAAGGAGGAGATAAGGGCGGCTATGTAGTATTTGAAGGCACGCCTGAGCAACTGGCACAGTGCGAAACATCCTACACGGCGAAATATCTGAAGCAAAAATTAAATGGCTGATTGATAAGATCAGGAATTATTTCACCCCCGGTGAGAACAACCACATGTCCTTCTCATAAATTCCTCCGTAACCGCCAATAATATAAGCACCAGATCCTATTACGACAGCCCTGGCACCGAAACGCGGTGAACCGGGGAAGTCCTCGATTCTTGTCCAGCTATCAAGTACCGGGTCATATTCCCAGACATCATTCAGGTATTTTGACTGCTCATTTGAATAACCCATGGCAATGTATCCCTTACCGTTAGGCAAAGAGAAGGAAGTAGTGTTACCCCTGAGCGTGCCGGGGAAACTGGCTTTCCTTGTCCACGTGTCTGTCCCCGGATCATACTCAAAGAAATCACTGACATTGGCATTTTTATCATGAACCCAGCCAACTCCATGGTAGCCCTTGCCTGTTTCATTGTTAGTGAGATAACCTTCAACTACAGCCAGGTTGACAAGCTGTGGAGCCTGCTGCCCCCGGCATACAGCTGGATTACCGTGGCCGCCTTTCCTTCGGCAAGGACTGTTATTATGGCACTGCTTGTGACAATGTGGGGACTGAGGCTAAGCTATAACTTCCACCGCAAGGGCGGATACAATATCATCCCCTGGAAAGGTGAAGAGGATTACAGGTGGAAGATTCTGCGTGATACCAGTGCCCTCAGGGGGAGGGTTCGCTTTGGAATGTTCAACCTTTTCTTCATTTCATTTTACCAGAACCTGATAATTCTTTTATTCACGACTCCTATCCTTCTGGCAGCTCTGCATAACGGGTCTCCTCTTGCCATCACCGATATAGTGGCCGCAATGCTCATGCTCACCTTCCTCGTGACAGAGACAGCGGCAGACAACCAGCAGTTCAGGTTCCAGACAATGAAGCGCACCGCATCGGTTGAAGCGGAAGAATTCAGTGACTCATTGAAGAAGGGTTTCCTGACTGAAGGTCTCTGGAAATATGTCCGTCATCCCAATTTTGCCTCTGAACAAGCCATCTGGATCAGCTTCTACCTCTTCGGTGTGGCTGCATCAGGCAAATGGATAAACTTCACACTTCTGGGCCCGGTCTTACTGGTGCTGCTGTTCATCGGCAGCTCGATAATGACAGAAAAGATCAGCAGCGGCAAATATCCTGATTATTCAACCTATCAGAAGGAGGTGCCTAAATTCATCCCACGTATCTTCAGGAGAAAATAAGAATTCACCGGTCTGAGCGGCCAGCAAAAGGTCCTTCCGGCCTCCCTGTGACAGCCAATCGGCTCGTTGAGGCGCCCTGCCATCAACCTTCGGCCTGCCTGAAGTATTTCGCTTTCATCCGGAGAGCAACGTTTACCAGTGCGATCATCACCGGCACCTCTATCAGCGGCCCGATCACGGCAGCGAATGCCTCACCTGAATTAATGCCGAAAACAGAGATGGCAACAGCTATTGCCAGTTCAAAATTATTGCTGGCAGCAGTGAACGACAGGGTTGCAGTCTGCTCATAATTGGCCCCAGCCCTCCTGCTCATGAAGAACGAGACAAAGAACATAATGATGAAGTATATAATAAGCGGGATAGCTATCCGGATCACATCGAGAGGTATCTTAACTATATATTCGCCTTTCAGTGAGAACATTACGAAGATTGTGAAAAGCAGTGCAATGAGGGTCAGCGGACTGATCTTAGGAATGAATTTTGCATGGTACCACTCTTTGCTCTTCACTCTTATAAGGATGAATCGCGTCAGGAACCCGGCCAGGAAAGGTATTCCCAGGTAAATAAATACGCTTTTGGCAATCTGCCTTATTGTGATCTGTTCAACGGCATCATTGACCGGCAGCCCGAACCAGCCGGGCAGTACCGCAATAAACAGGTATGCATAGACAGAGAAAAAGAGCACCTGAAAGATGGAGTTAAAGGCAACGAGTCCTGCGGCGTACTGGGTATCACCTTTAGCCAGGTCGTTCCAGACAATCACCATGGCTATGCACCGCGCCAGGCCGATAAGTATCAGTCCGTACATGTAATCCACGTTGAACCTCAGGAAAAGGATGGCGAGAAGGAACATAAGCACCGGTCCGATGACCCAGTTCTGCACAAGAGACAGCCCTAGTACCTTTGTGTTTCTGAAGACATCAGGCAACTCCTCGTACTTTACCTTCGCCAGTGGGGGGTACATCATAACTATCAATCCGATTGCAATGGGGATGTTTGTGGTTCCACTCGAGAGACTGTTCCAGAAACCGGCTATCTCAGGGCTGATCCAGCCGATTACTACCCCGGCAAGCATTGCCAGAATTATCCACAGGGTGAGATACCTGTCGAGTAATTTGAGACGCTTCTTTGATGGCATAAACAGAATATTTTGATTTGCGATATACGATTCGATGTGGATTGTCGCGGTTCCTGTTCAAAGTGGTAATCAGCCGACCAAGTGTGGCTTACTGGCCGAAATTGTAATACTGAATACTCCGGACTCTTCTATCCCGTCGTGATGAGAGATGACTCCATCCGGCATTTCAATTCTCTTTTCCTTGTGGATTTTCATACCAGCGAAGCCGTTCTGCTTAATGAATCCCAGGTATTCATCCAGGTGATTGTAGCTCTCATTGAAAGCTTGCAGACCTTCGGATGAACAACACCCGGGCGTACAGCAGCATGAACCGGAATCGGTCTCAGCAGATGAGGCTATTTTTCCATATTTTTCCTGAACAATTAGCTTTAAATCAGAAGGTTTCATTTTAGCTTTTAATGTTTTCGTTATAAAACCTAAGGAATGTCTCACGAATCTGGTCGCGGATACGGATGTATTCATTGTGGATGAACTCCGGTGTCCCGGTGGCATGTGATGGATCCTCGAACCCGAGATGAAGCCGGTGCTTTACCTTGCCAAAAAATGCAGGACATGTTTCATTTGCGTGATCGCATACAGTAATCACATAGTCCCACTCCTCATCCAGGTATTCATCGACAAAATGAGGGGTATGATGGCTTATATCTATCCCGATTTCTGCCATAACCTCCACAGCTTTCGGATTGATCCGGACAGCCGGCTCTGTTCCTCCGGATCTGACATACATGTTTTCATCGTATGATTGCAGGAAGCCGTGAGCCATCTGGCTGCGGCAGCTGTTCCCCGTACAAAGAATCAGTATTTTCATTGTGTGCCTGTTTGTCCGCTATTTGGGTCTGAAGCTCTGAAAGTCCTGCAGTCTTGCAGTCTTGCAGTCTTGATTTTCATGTATTAAAACCTTTATTTCACGATTGCCCACTGCCTGCTCCCTGTTATTTATTCCTCGGTCTCAACTGACAAACGCATGAGCCTCGGGACATCAAAGTTCTTGTAACCTGTAAGCCGGTCCTCCCTTACGTCAACAATGACTGCCTTGCCGTGCATTGCCTCGGCATATGCTTCGCGAGCTGAAAGGTTCAGGAAACCTGAGCTTGTGAAACCTATATTATGAAATAATTCAGCCATGGCCACTTGCAAGAAAGTATCTCTTACTACGATATTAATTCCCGAGAATTTGAAAAGTCAAATATAATCATTTCGTAAAATTACGAAACAGTCTCTCCTGGGCATTTACCTCAAGCTTGTACCCGAGAGTGGGGATGGTGGTGATCTGGACTGACGGGTCCGATCTCAGGTAACTCCTCAGCTTGGAGATGAATACATCAAGGCTTCGACCCGTATAGTAGTCAGCCTCACCCCATACATCGATCATGATCTCGTCACGTGTAACTATTTTATTCTGGGAGCCAGCGAGTTTAAGAAGTATCCTGCTCTCCTTTATGGTCATTCTCTGTGAACTGCCGCCCCTGGTAAGCATCAGACTCTGAGGATCGAAAAGGAATTCACCGATTTTGATTGCCGTAAAATCCTGTGTCGAATTTTTGACTGAATGTTTCAGCCTGTTGAGCACTGCCCTGATCCGGTAAAGCAGTTCTTCCTCCTCGAAGGGTTTTGTGATATAGTCATCCACCCCAAGGCGAAAACCCAATATCTTGTCTTCCTTGAGAGATCGTGCGGATAGTATTATCACCGGGACATCGCTGTTCAGCTCCTTGATTTTACCGGTCAGTGTAAACCCGTCCATGCCGGGAAGCATTATGTCAATCAAACAAAATTCGGCTCCTGTTCTTGTGAATCCCTGAAAGGCAGACTGGCCATCGCGATACAGTTTGACCTCAAAACCGTTTGACTCAAGAAAGTCAACCAGCAGAAATCCAAGATTGGTATCATCCTCTGCAAGAAGTATCCTGGTGTTTTCGAAATTATCTGTCATTGCCTGTTGCTGCCGGAAGGTCGAGGATTATCGAGAGTCCTCCCTCCTTCCTGTTCGTGATTCTGATGTTGCCTTTCATCCCGGCAACTATCCTGTTGACCTGGTACAGACCGAGTCCAAAGCCGTCAACACTGTGAGTGTTGCCGGAGGGCACGCGGAAATATTTGTCAAAAACCCTTGACCTGTATTCCTTCGGAATCCCCGGGCCGTTATCTTCAATTTCAATTACAAGCCTGTGATCCGATGAAGAAATTTTCATGAAGATCTCAGGCGGTTGACCAGAATACTTGACTGCGTTGTCAACAAGGTTGCCGAGGGCAATGTGAAACAGGTCAATGTTTCCATTCACACTGAAGTGTCCGCCTGTTTTTACAACTTCAATTTTACCTCCTTTCTGTTCAACCTGTACCCTGAAGGTCTCCGCAATATTGTCCGCAACTGCTGAGACATCAATCTTTTCCGCAGTATTATATTTTTCAAGGTCGGCAAAGTCGGTTTTCAGCAGCTTCTCTACCTTTTCATTCAGTTTGGCCTGCTCCGTTTTTATTACAGACGAGTAAAATGCTAGTTTCTCATCGCTTTCCACCTTTTCATTTTTTGAGAGCATGCTGTTGGCAAGTGAAATATTGGTAAGCGGAGTTTTGAATTCATGGGTTACATTATTAATGAAATCCACAATACTCCCGGACAGGAGCCTTTCCCTCCTGTAAAAGTTATAGATAATGATAAAGGAGAGTGATATAAGAAGCAGGAGGATCAGGGAGAAAATGAACATGTCTCCAATCTGGGCGCGAATGAAGTCGCGCTTTTCAGGAAACCTGAGGATTAATTTATATCCTGATCTTTCAAGCATCTCCTCCAGGCTCTCGCTGAGATAGGTATTCCTTGCCTGAGGGATTTGTGTTGCCTGCCTGGCATCAATAATATCAAACTCAAAGTCAAGACCTATCCCGTAGAAACCAAGATCCTGACTGATAAGGGATTTCATATTCTCCCACTCTTCCCTGGTTTTCATCACGACCATGCATGACTCATTCCTTCCCTGTCTAAGGCAGTTATTAACCTCGCTGCAAATTGCCTCATTTTCTGAGAGTGTCTCAACAATCCTGTGCATTGCCATGTCAACGCTGTGGCTGAACTGGGCTTCCTGCATCCGGGCAGCCTTCTGTATCCACGAGAACTGAATCGCGGCAAGGGCTAACAGGGCTCCAAAGGCGAGTGTAAGTATTATAAGCTGTTTACGTGACCTTTTCATGAGCTCAAAAATACACAGATTTCAAATTGCACATGATGATTTAACATCAGTATAACACGATTTAACGACGGTATAACCTGATTACAGAACTGTCTCCTTAATTTTGACCCGAACAAAAACTCTTAAAGTCATGAAGAAAGTCATCTTTGGAATTTCAGCTCTGGTAATATTTGCATTCGTTGTGATGACGACGGTAAATGCCCAAAGCGATGAAAAGAAGGATAAAAAAGCCAAAACAGAAGCAGTAAAGGACTGTTCAAAGTGCCCCTCAGCTGCAGAATGTGGAATGGCCACCGGCGAAGCACCGGTACCAGGATCCCAGGTAAAGCATTCAGGTGCAAACTGTGATCCGGCAAAATGCAAGGAAGGCAAATGTGATCCGGCATGCAAGGCTGAATGTGACAAAACTGGACCTGATGCAAAATGTGATCCGGCAAAATGCAGTAAACATGCAGTGAAAAAATAATTTCTGCATTCTCTTTTAATTGTACCCGGACTGCATTGAGATACTGCCAAGACCCACAGAGGAGGCAGTATCTCAATCTCTTCCGACAGGTTGCCCTGGAACACCCCAACTCCAGGGCTTTATTAAAACAATAATCCAGGCAGGGGCGACAGCTACCTGCGACCGAGGCAGCCCCTCAGGCCAGTTCAATTGTCTTCTTGTAAGGATACTGAAACTCCTTCATCGAGAATTGGCGATTTAAAAGATTGATCCGTATATAAGACCTGATATTGTAGCCATTACCACAACCAGACTTACATAAACAATGGTTTTTTGATTACCAATAATACCCCTTATAACCAGCATATTTGGTAATGAAAGTGAAGGTCCGGCAAGAAGCAGTGCCAGGGCGGGGCCTTTACCCATACCGGAGGCAATCAGTCCCTGCAGAATCGGAACCTCGGTCAGCGTTGCGAAATACATGAACGCTCCGACAATTGATGCAAAGAAATTCGAGAACACGGAGTTACCTCCGACCAGGTTAGCTATCCATTCATTGGGAATGATGCCGGCAATGCTCTGGCCGTCATGTGTTGAACCAAGCAGAAAACCTGCTATCACAACCCCAATTCCCAAAAGGGGAATAATCTGCTTGGCGAAACCCCATGTGGAGAGTGTCCACTCACGGTTTTCCTCTTCCTGCTTATCGAAGAGTGTAATTATGCTTAATGCTGCTATCCCCACAACCATTGGAACCAGGGGCCTAAGCTTCGCACTTTCAATAAAGGTGTTCGACAGCAGCACCGAAATCACGGTAACAACTGCCGCGGCTAGTACCCACTGCCATTTGATCTTAAGGATTTTGATCAGTGACCATGCAAGAACCAGGCTGAAAAATCCCGTTATATACCATTTGTAGGTAAAGATATAGTACCATACACTTGAAGTATCATCAGCAGCCGGGCTGCCCCAGTTTGCAAAGACCAGTATGATCACCAGTGTAAAAAAATGGGTCATGGTCTGCCACATAGGTCTCTTCTCCGGTTCCGCAATAATATTCATCTGGTCTGCCTTCTTCTGCAATTCCTCTTTGCGATAGATCAGGGACATAATCAACCCGATTATTACGCTGAATGAGACTGCGCCGATGACCCTGGCAATACCCATTTCAAACCCAAGGATCCTGGCTGTAAGAATGATGGCAAGAATATTTATGGCCGGACCTGAATAGAGGAATGCTATTGCCGGGCCAAGACCTGCACCGCGCTTGTGAATACTTGAAAAAAGCGGCAGTATTGTGCATGAACAGACCGCCAGTACAGTGCCTGAAACTGCAGCTACCGAATAGGCCAGCCATTTCTTCGCATTTGCTCCGAAGTACTTTATCACCGACCCCTGGCTGACAAATACCGAGATAACCCCGGCAATGAAGAATGCAGGAAGCAGACACAGTATTACGTGCTCCCTTGCATACCACTTAACCAGATCGAAAGTTGCTGTAATTGCAGTGTTAAAACGGGCACTTTCAATAGGCATGAAAAACGCAAAAACAAATACTACAGTGATCCACAGCAGGATTTTAAGTTCTTTCTTCAGTTCCATTTTAAGTTAAAGATTATCATTTCGCAAAAACCCGAAATACATTACTAAATTTTTTTACAAAAGGGTTACTATCACATAATAGATCCCTACTCCGATGAACAGTACAGCCACCACCCTGCGAAACCAGATTTCGAAGGTTTTAACCCGGCTGTACATCTTGCCTACATTACTTACTGCGTAAGCCAGGAGCCAGGCGAAGACAATCACGGGTATCCCTGTCGCAATGGCAAAGATCACCGGAAGATACAGCCCTTCGGGGCTCGCCACTGTCATCGGAATGAGCATGACGAAATAGAGAACACCGCTGTACGGGCAGAAGGCCATGGCAAACAAAATACCAAGCAGAAGAGTATTCAAATAACTCTTTCTGCCCTTCTCCCCTATCTTCTCCGTGAATGACTCCATACTGCCCGGCAGCTTAATCTTTAGGAAATCGAGCATAAAGAGACCAATAATTATAAGTACCGGACCAAGCAACCTTTCTCCCCATTTCTGGAACCATCCGGATATGTCCATCTGGCTTGCACCAAAGAAGATTATCAATGCAATGCCGACATATGTTATAGCTCTGCCAAGGGTATAAACCAGGCCATTCAGGAAGACCCTTCTACGGTCAGTCAGGTCACGGCTGATAAAACCAATTGCCGAGATGTTTGTAGCCAGCGGGCACGGGCTGATGGCAGTCATCAGCCCCAGTATTGCTGCGGTAATGAACGAGTATTGGGAATTCTCAAGAATCTGTTGAAGAAGTTCCATGAAATCATTTAATCTCCTTTACAAGGGGATCCATCGTTTTTTTAATCTCAGACTTGAATTTTTCAAAGTTGTTGTTGGCATACATAAAGCCCTCGGATGTAAGATCTTTTCTGAAATCTCCGCTCATAATGATAAGCGCCTGGCCGGTAACCTTTGCCTTTTCAGCAATCGGTTTGCTCTTCTCATCCTCAAGATTTACAGAGGCGAATGTGATCTTACCTTTACTATATGCATCGGGATAAAGCGCAACAATAGCCTCCCGGGTCTTGTTCTCAACTGCAATGCAGGTAACGCACCTGCGCGAGAAGTGAAAATAATATACCTCTACCTTATCTGCCGCACTTACGGATGAGTCAGTACTCACATCGGCTTTGCCATCCTGCCTGAATGCCAGGAATGCAGCAAGCGATACAACAACTATTGAAATCCAGATAATCTTTTTCATTGATCTATAATTGTTTATTTGATTAATAACTTTTTAAGCTCTTCTGCGGAAGGTATACGCCCTTTCAGAACAACCTTTTCATTAACTACAAGTGCCGGGGTGGTCATTACCCCGTAATTCATTATAGCAACTATGTCATCAACCTTTGTAACCGTGGCTTCTATGCCATTCTGCTCAACAACCTCACGTGTCAGCTTCTCCAGGGTTTTGCATTTTGGGCACCCGGGACCCAGAATCTTAATTTCCATCCTGATTATTCTCCCTTCATTTCGTAAAACGTCGAAATATCGTATTAAATTTTTTTATCTCTTGAAAAAATTGTTCAGCAGTAATTTCGCCTCGTCCCAGTTCTCCCGGTTGATGCAATATTTGATGTATGGCGGGTTGATCTCCCCCTGGATAAGTCCTGCCTTCTTCAACTCCTTCAGGTGCTCGGAAAGTGTGGAGCGGGCTATAGGCAGCTCCTCTGCCATATCCCCGCTGTAACAGCACTTGTCGATATTGTTGGCAAGGAAATCCATCACAAATACCCTTACCGGATGAGACAGGGCTTTGGCATACTTTGCCAGTTTCTCCTGATCAACGGTGTAATATTTCTTCCTCGTCTGATGTGCTTCCATTTCATTTCGGGAAATGACGAAACAAAATTAATTGTTTTTCACAACGTGCAACACAACTCCCGGGGAAAATTTTTACTTTTTATGGTTCTGCAGCATATGTGATTGTGATTATCCACTTTTGTACTAAATTCACGCGAACAAACCAGCAATATGAAAAAACTCATTCTGCTCGTCACACTCGCCTGCCTGTCAGTTTCCATGCTTTCTCAGGATTTCTTCAGGGGCGAATTCAGAAGGGACAGGAAGTATGTAATTCTTATGAATCCCACTGCCGGAAATATCGGAGTGGTGACCTTCCTGCTCGACAAGGGGATCCTCGGCACAGATCCGGAGAAAATTGAATTTGTAGGCATCTGGCATTCCAGCCAGGAGTACGACTTCAGCAAATCCGCAGAGTATATTTCAGCCAACGGACTGACCCGTTTTCACCTGTACGAAGTGAAGGGACCTATGACTGAAGAAATGGTTTACAAACAAAATCCATGCAGTGATGACTTCAGGAAGATCTTTACCAACTCCATTGGCGTGATCTTCTTCGGCGGGCAGGATATTCCCCCGGCAGTATACGGGCAGCAGAACTGGTATTCCGTGTCCACTGACCCCGGCAGGCATTATTTCGAGGTCAGCTTCCTTTTTCACCTGATTGGTGGTACCCGGAATACAACCTTCAAACCTCTTCTTGAAGAGAACCCGGATTACATGGTCACTGGTTTCTGCCTCGGCCTTCAGTCGATGAACGTTGCCGCTGGCGGAACACTGTGGCAGGATATTCCTGCGCAAGTGTATGATAGTAAGAGCCCGGAGACACATATACTTATAGACCGCAAAAACCTGCACCGGAACTACTGGCAGATTAACAGGGATGCCAAAGATTTCATAGGAAACAGCATGCATCCCGTCAGATTCACCGAAAACGGGTTCTTCGGAAAGACCGTGAAGGTGTCACGCAGGTGGCAACCGGTGGTCTATAGCCATCATCACCAGGCAATAGGTGATGTTGCACCGGCCTTTACTGTGACTGCCCTCTCAGACGACGGCAAGATAGTTGAAGGAATAGCCCATAAAAAGTATCCAAACGTCTTTTCGGTGCAGTTTCACCCGGAAGTTTCGGCTCTATTCGAAGACCGTGAACTTGTCAGATTTGCACCTGAAGACACCCCTGCCACACTGCACTCAATGCTTGACAAAAAGAGCCTTAAGTTTCACCTGAAGTATTGGGGACATATCTCGCATGTTATTGCCATACAGGCAAAATAAGAAGCCTTCCCAGGGCAGCAGGCAATAGGCAATAGCCAGTACTGGACCTACTCCATGGAATATGCCAGCACTATTACCTGTTGCCTGTTGCTTATTGCCTATTGCCTTATTTACAACGCTTTCACCTCATTGACCAGTGCCTGCAATGTTGATTTGGCATCGCCGAAGAGCATGCGTGTCTTGTCATTGAAGAAGAGCATGTTTTCAATTGCAGCGTAGCCCTTACCCATGCCGCGTTTCATCACTATGATATTCTTTGCATCACGGGCTTTGACAATCGGCATCCCGTATATTGGGCACGATGGATCATCCTCAGCTGCCGGATTAACCACGTCATTGGCGCCTATCACGACAATCACGTCGGTATTTGGCAGGTCCGGATTTATCTCATCGCTCTCCACCAGCTGCTCATAGGGCACATCAGCCTCTGCGAGAAGCACATTCATGTGTCCGGGCATTCGTCCTGCCACCGGGTGGATGGCATACTTCACCTCCACGCCCTTCTCCTCAAGCATCTTATCGAGTTCGTGGCAGATATGCTGTGCCTGCGCCACAGCCAGTCCGTATCCCGGCACTATGACAACCTTTTTTGAATAGCTTAGCAGCACAGCTGCGTCAGTCACTGACACCTCCTTAATTGTACCCGACGCACCTGCGGCAGCAGTTCCTCCACCGCCGAAGACGCCGATAATGACATTCAGAAGCGAACGGTTCATTGCCCGGCACATCAGGATTGTAAGGATTGTCCCGGCAGAACCAACAAGGATACCACCCGTCAGCATCGCCTGGTTCTGGTAAAGAAAACCTCCCATTGCGGCAGCCACCCCGGTAAAGCTGTTCAGCAGCGAAATCACGACAGGCATGTCAGCCCCACCGATGGGCATAACAAACAGCACTCCGTAAACAACCGAGACAAAGAAGAGGATGATCACCAGGTGAGTCAGTTCGGCGGAGGCGGCAACATCACGTGTCATAATATAGACTATGAAGGTGATGATGGCAGCCAGGATTGAAAGGTTGACATACTTCATGGCCTTCACCCTCAGATCACCTATCCGGCCGTCGAGTTTGCCAAATGCAATCATGCTTCCGGCCCAGGAAACCGTCCCGATTACCAGTCCGAGCATAATTGCAAGCACATGACCGTTGGCCATGCCGCTCTTCATTATGAGTTCCCCGCTTACATGCGGAAACTCCATCAGTGAGATCAGCGCTGCGGCGGCGCCACCCATTCCGTTAAAGAATGATACCAGCTGAGGCATGGCTGTCATCTTCACCCTCCTGGCTATCACCCACCCGATGGCCGTTCCGACAGCCATTGCAGCGAGGACCCAGCCAATATTGCCAATCGGTTCACCATCCTTCCTGTGAAACAGCAGGGTGGCGGCGATGGCCAGTACCATGCCAATGGCAGCCAGTAAATTGCCTCTCCTCGCTGAAAGAGGATGGCTGAGCATCTTCAGCCCGAGTATGAATAATACTGATGCCAGAATGTAGGAGATCTCGAGAATGGAAAGACCTGCGGAAAAATGCATTACGTCGTTCATGGGGCCGTTGTTTGAAACTGTCAAACTTAATGTTGGGTTACTTCTTCTTTTTAAACATTTCAAGCATCCTGTCGGTCACTACGAATCCTCCTACAACGTTAAGAGTTCCCAGCACCACAGCCAGGAATCCGAGTATCATTGCCCCGGTAGTATCGGCATGACCCATCACGATGATTGCTCCGATGATTACGACGCCGTGGATGGCGTTTGCCCCAGACATGAGAGGTGTATGAAGTATTGCCGGCACATGGCTGATCACCTCAATGCCAAGAAAAACAGAGAGAATAACCATATATATGGTACCCCTGTTGGCCATGAAAAAATCAAGAATTCCTTCCATTTTCAGATCTGTTTGATATCCAGTAACTGTTTAACTCTCGGGCTGCGGTACTCTCCGTCGCTTACAGCGGTTGTCCCTGTGACTATCTCATCAGCCGGATCGGGCCTTACATTCCCTTCCTTGTCCGTCATGATTTTAAGCAGGTTGATAAGGTTATTCCCGAACATCCTGCTGGCATCTGCCGGCATGGCTGAGGGGTAATCTGATCTGCCAACGATTGTTACCCCGTTGACAACCACATTTTTCCCGTTTTCCGTCAGCTCGCAGTTTCCTCCTGTTGAGGCTGCAAGGTCAACTATTACCGAGCCTGGCTTCATTCGGGCCACTGTCTCCTTCAATACCAGCACCGGAGCCCGTCTGCCCGGTATCTGGGCAGTGGCAATGATAACGTCAGCCGCTGCGGCGCGCTGCTGTATCAGCTCCTGCTGTTTTCTTTTGAAGTCGTCGCTCTGTTCAACCGCATAGCCTCCGGCAGCCGCATCCTCTTTTGCTCCTTCCACCTCTATGAACTTACCACCCAAGCTCTTAACCTCATCCTTTACAGCAGACCTTACATCAAACACCTCCACCACAGCTCCAAGCTTGCGTGCTACGGCAATAGCCTGCAGTCCGGCTACCCCGGCACCCAGAATGAGTACTTTGGCAGGTTTAATTGTACCTGCAGCTGACATGAACATAGGGAAAAATCTGGGGAGCAGAGAAGCCGCTTCCAGGACGGCCTTATAGCCGGCGACCGTTGCCATAGAGGACAGGATATCCATCGACTGTGCACGAGTGATACGCGGCACAAGATCAAGCGCCAGCACGGTCAGTCGCCTCGCACGTACCTTCTCAAGCCAATCCCTGTTGACAACCGGATCAAGCACAGTGAACAATATCTGCCCCTCCCTGAAGAGCGTGATCTCATCTGTAACGGGAGGATTTATAGTAAACAACAGATCAGAACCAGAGATAACCGCTTTTCTTGAGGCTGTGGAAGCTCCGGCTGACCGGTATTCTGTATCAGAGGCATAGGCGGCTGCCCCTGCACCCTCCTCCACCAGGACCTTTAGTCCGAGTTTTATAACTGCTGCTGTCTCGCCGGGAAGAAGGGCGACCCTTTTTTCACTTCCGGATTCCCTGAGAATTCCTGCTATCATACAATGTATGTTACAATTTGATTAAGATGTTCAGGTCTTGAGTAATGATGCTGCACCGGTATCAAGCATCCACACCAGATGCCCCGAAGCTGGCATAATCCTTGAAGCCGGATAGAGCTCAGCTCCGCTCTTCCCCTCTATGATACGCGATACAATGGAGGCTTTTCCCTTTCCGGTTACAATATAATAAATTTTTGAGGAGTTGTTAATAAGCCGCCCGGTAGCGGTTATTCTTTTCTGCTTTTTGTCAGGTCTGACTGCCGTTTCAAAGAGTTGGCTGGTAATGAAAAGATCAGGCCTGTCCGGAAAGATTGAAGCCGTATGTCCATCGTCTCCCAGCCCGAGGAGCATAAGGTCAAACTGTGGTATACCCTTGTATTCGGGCACCATGCTGGTTACAAGCTCCGAATACTGCTTTGCTTCAGCGGCAGGATCATCCTCCCCTCTGATCCTGAAGATGTTGGCATCGGGTATAGGGACATTCTGCAGAAGTGCTTCGTATGCCATCCTGTAGTTGCTCTCCCCGTCCTCGGGAGGTACACACCGCTCGTCGCCCCAGAAAACCAGCAGCTTCTCCCAGCTGATCCTTTCGGTATAGTTTTCTGAAAGGTAACGAAAGATGTATTCCGGGGTGGAACCGCCGGACAGAGCTATGGTATAGTAATGATCGGGCTCTATACGGTCCAGGTCCTTGATAAGTATTGCCGCAAAGCTTTGAGCCAGGGCTTCACGGGTGGGGAACACTCTGACTGAATGTGACATTTTGGATTCTAATCTGAATATAAAACTAATTATAATTCGCAATAAATACCATCATCTGCCAGATTTCTACACGGGTAGCGCCATGTCAGCTCTGGTTCTTCTATCAGGTCATCCGCTCTTTCCGGACCCCATGTTCCTGCCGGGTAGCCAAAGACCGGCACGGACCGGTCATTCTTCCATGCCTGCAGCACCGGATCGAGGAACCGCCACGCTGCCAGTACGGCATCTGAGCGGGTATAAAGAGTGGAGTCGCCATTCATGCAGTCATACAGCAGCCTCTCATATGCATCAGGGATCCTGTCTGCAGCAAGGTCAGAGTAATGGAAATCCATGTTGACATTCTTGACATTGAATCCGGCACCTGGTATCTTCAATCCGAACTTCAGAAGGATGCCCTCATCAGGTTGTATTCTGATTATAAGCTGGTTGCAGCCATCACAGGCACTCTTGTCAGAGAACAGGTAGTGCGGCGTGGGCTTGAAGTGAATCACCGCTTCGGTCACGCGTGTAGGCAACCGCTTGCCTGTCCTGATATAGAAAGGAACTCCGCCCCACCTCCAGTTGTCAATATAAAATTTCAGCGCTGCAAAGGTTTCGGTCACGGAAGCGGGATCAACACCCTCCTCATCCCGGTAACCCTTCTGCCATTCACCCCGGACATGTGCCCCGGTATACTGCCCTCGAATGGCAATCTTCCCTGCCTCCTCGGGCTTTATGGGCCGGAACGACTCAAACACCTTGACGAGTTCATTCCTGATGGAGGTTGAGTCGATAGATGACGGAGGTTCCATGGCAATGAAACCTGCGAGATGCAGGAGATGATTCTGAACCATATCGCGAAGCGCTCCTGTACCCTCATAATATGACCCCCTCTTCTCCACTCCGAGGCTCTCAGAGGATGTAATCTCTACATGATGTACATAGTTCCTGTTCCAGAGAGGTTCAAAAATGCCATTTGAGAACCTGGTGACCAGGATGTTCTGTACAGTCTCCTTGCCAAGGTAGTGATCGATCCTGTACAGCTGGTTCTCATTCCAGTGCCCGAGCAAAATCCTGTTAAGGTTTATTGCACTCTCATAATCATATCCGAATGGTTTCTCGATTATCATTCTCTTCCACCCGTCACTTTCGCTGTTAAGACCGCTATTGGCAAGATTGCCTGTAATGTCACCATACAGTTCAGGCGGGAGGGAGAGGTAAAACAGCGTGTTCGCAGGGATATCAAAAGCACTCCTGAGTCTGTCAAGTGCACCGGTCAGTGCCTTGTAATCCTCCGGCACGGACGGATCAAGAGTGACATAGTGAAAAGAAGCGGTGAACAGAGGCAGGGCATCCGTCTCGCCCTCAGTTCCTGCAACCCCGGTCGCCTTAATGACCTCCGAGCGGTATTCTTCATCACTCAACTGACTCCTTCCGGTAGCCAGAATAGCATACAGTTCAGGCATTAGCCCCTGTATGTGAAGTGCATAAAGTGCCGGGATTATCTTTCTCATGGCCAGGTCTCCCCTGCCCCCGAATATGACTATTATCTGATTGTCAGGCTTGATCATTTTTTTACTGCTTATCCGTCTTCCATTGCTAAACAGTAACAAATATAGGAAAAGTGACCATCGGGAGCAACGGAATGAAATAAAACAGATGAACCTTAATAAAAAGTTCTTTATGTCTGCAATAAATATTCCAGCTGAGAGGCTGGTTTTCAAATCATTCGATGTCCAGTGTTGTATTTTTAATCATGTGTATATATTTTATACACATCCGTTATAACATTGTATATCTATGTCTTATGAATTCTGATTGATTTCTATGTTGAATATTTCAACACTTATGTCTCTTCCCGGATTTCATAGTATGCTCCTATATCATTGATATATAATAACATATAGACAATGGCACGCTTCTTGGTTAAGGTGTTTTATGAATTATCAAATTAGAAATCTGATTATCATGAAAAGAGTAGCAGTTATCATCATCGGTCTCATCCTCCTGCAGGCTGGAGCCGTTATTGGTCAGGAAGAGAACAGGAATATCCGGGGTAGCAAGGCAGCGCTCACAGTTGCTGCTGATCCTGAAGTCGCTGAAATTGCGGAATTATGGATCAGGGCGTACCTTAATAATAATACAGGCAAAGAGGTGTCCCTTCTGCCGGCTGGAGAATCCGGAAATGCTGATCTGCGGTTGTTCGCCGCTTCCCCTGCTGACAACGAGGCAATGAGGAATGAATGGAGGGTTGTGATAGCGCGAGACATCCTTGTTCCTGTGATGAGCGCTGACAATCCATTCATTGAGAAAGTACTGTCCGGGGGGATAGATCCAGCAGGTCTGGGCATGCTGCTTACTTCTTCCGATGGAATGACTTGGGGACGACTGCTTCACAATGATAACACTGTACCTGTTACGGTTAGTATACCTGCTGACGATGCTGCTCTGACGTCACTGGCACGTTTCTCCGGTGTCGAACCCGGCCTTGTGACTGCCCGGAGACTCTCTTCTCCCGGAGAGATAACAACTTTACTCAGAAGCAATCCTGAAACAATCCTCTTCTGCAGGCTAGCTTCAATCACCGGAGAAAATGGCACCCGGATCGCCGAAGGGATCAAAATCATACCAATTGATGTGAACTCCAACGGACAATCCGATTATTTTGAACAGTATTACGGTGATTACGACAGTTTCAACAGGGGTGTATATATCGGCAAATACCCGAAGGAGCTCTGCAGCAGCATCTTCTGCGCAGCTGCTACAAAGCCTTCCGCTGGGGCACAGGCAGATTTTGTACTCTGGCTCCTTGCCGGCGGACAGGAACTTATTGCAGAAGCAGGTCTTACTGCTCTTCCAGGAGGTGAGGGAATGATTAGAAGGGATATGCTTGCGCCTGAAATGACTCTCGCCCCCGCCGGAGACCATCGCAGAGCCGGAGCAGGAGGCTGGATGTGGATTGCCGGCGTGATTGCGGCCGTGTCATTCATTGCCTTTGCCCTTTACCGAATCACCAGGTCTCGCGCCCCTGAAAGCGCACTGATTGAACATCTTTCACCGGTCAGATCATTCAGTCTGGAAACAGTTGCCGCACCTGCAGGAATTCTGTTCGGTAAAAGCCATACCTGGGCTTTCATGGAGAAAAACGGCACCCTGACCCTGGGGATAGACGACTTCCTCCAGCATGTCACCGGGACCATTTCCCGCATTAATCTCAAATCCCCCGGTGAGAAGGTTCGCAAGGGAGACCGCCTCGCTTCGGTAATCCAGAAGGGCAAACAGCTTGACATCATCTCCCCTGTCAGTGGAACTATATTATCACGCAATGAAAAGCTTGCCAACGACACCGGCATCCTCCGTACATCACCCTATGCCGACGGTTGGATCTATGACATCGAACCGGAAAACTGGCTGAACGATTCGCGCCTCATGCTTACCGCATCAAAATACACCGCTCAGCTCAGGGAAGAGTTCGGACGGATAAGAGACTTTCTGGCATCATTCACGGGCGCTAACGAAGTCAGACTTGCACATGTGGTTCTGCAGGACGGCGGTGAACTGAGGGAGGGCCTCCTCGAGGAATTCGGCCCTGAAGTCTGGGAAGAATTCCAGTCCAGGTTCCTGAACTGACCCCAAATTGCTTCGGACTTGCTCTGATTGCAGATTTTTATGTAATTTGTAGAAAATTTAAACATACTTTGTGATTCTTCCTGCCCGGCAGGGAGGATCACAAAGTGTTTCTTCAGGTATTAATAGAGCTTTAAATGACTGCATCAGGAGATCCCCCGGCTTCCCGTGAAACGTTCCTGGCAAGGTTACCCAGGACATTCAGATTCAGGTCAACCATCTACGGCAGGGTTGTCACAATTATCACCCTTTCGGCCATAATCATGTTCATCGCCTTCAATGCACTGTTCAGGACGGTATATGTAAACTATTTCAACACTGTTCTGAAACAGAACGGTAACAATGTGGGTGCCATCGTGGAGGCGTCCCTCTACAAATCAATGCTGGAGAACGACAAGAGCACGCTGCACAGCACCCTGGATATCATCAATACTATGCCAGGCATTGATGACGTCAATCTCTACGACCAGAATGAGGTACTGGCTTATTCATCCTTTGCCTCTGACGCTGAGAACCACAGCAATCCGGACTGTATCTCGTGTCATGCTGATCTTGGAGAGATGTTCTCAAGAAATGAGAGAAGCTACATGATTATCGATGAGGAGAGCGACTGTGCAATGAATCCGAACAAACCCGGCCAGAGGCATATGCTCATTCGCAGGCCAATCCTCAATGAGCTCTCCTGCTATACAGCCGACTGCCATGCCCACAGCAAGAGTAATGAAGTCCTGGGATCACTCATTATCAGGATGCCGCTAAGGGACCTGGACAGTGCACTGGAGAAGTCATCCGTCCAGTTTCTCCTTATGGCCCTGCTAATCTCCGGCATAGTGGTCATGACGCTTATCTGGTTCACCCGAAAACGGATCAAGAATCCACTGCTTGGAATCATCAAGGCAAGCGAGGCAGTCACCCAGGGGGAGTTGAGCACCAGGCTCGAGATCAGGCCTGACCTTCTTGACGACATGAAGATGGTATCAACGGCATTCAATAACATGCTCGATCACCTCGACAACGCAACCGGGGAGCTTGAAAACTGGTCAAAACAGCTCGAATACAAGGTTCAGAAAAAGTCTGAGGAACTGGCCGAAGCCCACAATGAGCTTATGAATGTCGAGAGGATCGCTTCACTTGGTAAGCTCTCGGCTTCGGTGGCACATGAGATCAACAACCCGCTCTCGGGTATCCTTGTATATACGAAACTTGTTCACAAGCAGCTGGAAAATCCGGATCTCACACCGGCCAGGAGGCAGAATATGCTGAACCAGCTCAAGCTGATCGAGACCGAGACTAAACGGTGCGGTGATATCGTAAAGGGACTGCTTGACTTCTCACGCAAGGACCAGGAGGATTTTGAGGAGTGGCACCTCAATGAGATTATAAAAGGCACCTATGAGCTGATGCTTCATCATGTGAAGATTGCCAACATTAACTTCATCGCTGAGATTGACGCGAAAGAGGACCTTATCCGCTGCAGCGCCAACCAGATTAAACAGGCATGCATAGCCCTGCTTGTCAATGCCTCCGAGGCGGTCTCGTACAACGGAGAAATAGCCCTTCGCACCCTCAATCCGGATAACAAGAGCGTCAGAATAGCGATTTCCGATAACGGGTCGGGTATAGCCCCTGAGGATATCCCTCATATATTCGAACCCTTCTTCACCACCAAAAATGACGCTTCGGGAATAGGCCTCGGCCTGGCAATCGTCCACGGAATCGTGCAGAATCATAATGGAAAGATTGAAGTCGAGTCTTCAATCGGCCATGGAACAACCATTTCGATCACTTTACCATTGAAAACAGAATAACCCATTGGAGATGTCAGACAAGATTTCCATACTGATAGTTGACGATGAGGACTCCGTGAGAGACTCCCTTCTCAACTGGTTTATTGAGGACGGCTACGATGTAGAGGCTGCCGAGAATGCCAAGAATGCGCTGCAACTGCTTGAGGTAAGGGATTTCAACATTATCCTTGCCGACATAAAGATGCCGGGGATGGACGGGCTTGAACTGCACAGGAGAATTAAGGGCCTTAACAGGGAATCAATTGTCATCATCATGACAGCCTTCGCCTCCGTGGAAACGGCGGTTCAGGCGCTGAAGGACGGCGCCTACGACTACGTTACCAAGCCTTTCGATCCTGACGATCTGTCACATCTGATACGCAACGCTGCAGCACAGATCGCCTTAAGGAATGAGAACGAAGCCCTTAAAAAGAGGGTGACCAACCTGGAAGAAGTTGATGACCTCATTGGTCAGAGCAAAGCAATACGCAAGGTCCTGGAGCAGATTGAGAGCGTTGCACAGTCGAACTCATCAGTGATCATCACCGGTGAGAGCGGAACCGGCAAGGAGCTTGTAGCCAGGGCTATACATGCCAACTCCTCCAGGAGATATTTTCCTCTGATCAGCGTTCACTGCGGCGCCCTGACAGAAAGTCTTCTCGAAAGTGAGCTTTTCGGGCATGAGAGAGGTGCATTTACCGGAGCCACATTCAACCGCAAGGGACGGTTCGAGATGGCTGACGGAGGGACAATCTTCCTGGATGAGATTGCCACCATATCACCAAAGATGCAGATTGAACTGCTCAGAGTTCTTGAGACGAAGAGCTTTGTCAGGGTAGGCGGAAACAAGGAGATAACATCCGACTTCAGGGTCATCTGTGCTACCAACAGGGATCTCGGGAGCATGGTCCGGAACGGTGCCTTCCGCGAGGACCTGTACTACAGGCTGAACGTGGTGAATATCACCATACCGCCGCTGCGGGAAAGAGTCGACGACATTCCGCTGCTGGTCAGCCACTTCATCAGAAAGTACTGCACCTCCATGAGTCGTGACCTGATAACGGTTGAACCCGCTGCACTGAAGCAGCTCGGGAGGTTCGAGTTCCCCGGGAATGTAAGGGAGCTCGAGAATATGATCGAGCGTGCCATAGTGATCGGGAACGGCAGGGAGATCAGGCTGAAGGACCTTCCAATAGGCAGGGAGGCGGCCGACAATTCAGTCGAGAGCCTGGATGAGCTCGAGAAGAGACACATTGAACAAATACTCGCAAAGTACAACTGGAATGTCTCGCGCTCAGCCAGGGCACTGAATGTAGACAGGGTGACTCTCTACAACAAGATCAGGAAATTTGACCTGAAACAGAAGGAGTAACTTTCCCTGATACCCGCCCCTTGGAAGAAAAGAGGATCATATTGCTCTCCTGCGGCCAGTTTGACAGGACGTTCCTGAAGATGGTAGCCCAGGCGGCGGAAGCTGAGTACAGGTACAAGGTAATAACCGAAGAATGTCATCTCAACCTCAATCCATTTTACAATCCTGCCAGGAGACAATATGACGGGAACAGGCTGCTCAGCCAGATACCCCTCTGCACAATCTCGGAGCATACGAAGTTGATCGGACTATTCAGGGTAGATCTCTATATTCCGATCCTGACTTACATCTTCGGCCAGGCCATCCTCGGAAAGAATGTGGCCATTGCATCGGTCTTCCGCCTGCGGAACGAGCTGTATGGCCTGAAACAGGATGAAGAGCTGCTCCTTTCGAGGACCGTTAAGGAGGTGATACACGAACTGGGGCATACCTTCGGTTTGATTCATTGCCATCATCTGAAATGCGTGATGCATTCAAGCACCTATGCCGAAGAGATTGATCTGAAGGGGGCATCGCTCTGTACTGAATGCCGCTCAATGCTTGAAGAAGCTGAAAGATAAACAGGGTACCCCTTTTCTGAGCACCCTGATTCGTAAAAACCCCGGTTTGCGGCCCTTCCGGGCCAATGCTTATTCTACTTCGGCTTATTTCGCCTTGAATCCGAACATGATCGCTACGCAGCCGCTGACAGGAAGCTGATCCCTCGTCCCGAAAGTGGTCACCTTTACCACTACCTTAAGCTGCTGGCTTGACTCAAGCTTGAAGTCCCAAACCTTTGCCATTCCCTCATCCTTATTTGTATAAAGGACCTTACCGGTGGCGTCATAAACTGTAAACTCCACTGCAGGCATGCCATCGGCCGAGCAGATTGCAAGACGGTACTCCAGGTCGGAGTAAAAGGTTTTGTATAGTTCAGCCTCCTCTCCCTCAACCAGTACGGCGGCATGGTAGTTGCCGTCATGAAGATAGGCGCCCAGTTCCTTTTTGCAGAGCGATTTGGCAAAGCCCTTGCACTGTGCGGCAGCCTCACCCGGAACAAGAAGGGAGAGAAGCGCAGTTACCAGTAATGTCTGTATAAGCTGTCTCATCGGTATCTATTTTACATAAGTGTTTCTGATCTCTGCTACCTTATCCTTTATGGCAAGGAATGTTTCCTGTTTCATCTCCGACTTTGCTGCGCCGGTAATCTCTGTCATGCCACTCTGTTCATTGTACTGGGCCGTTGAGGGCTCTGTCGAACGTTCGACCTTGTCAAACAGGGTCTTCAGCTCATGGATAGGGCCGAGAAGCTCGCGGATAGCGGTGTTGTCGGTATAGGACTCCAGCAGTCGGATCATGTCATCCACTGACATCTTCTGGTCGGTAATTGTTGCAACCAGCTTGTTTCCCCTGTAGTTCTTAATATCAACCATGTGGGTTGATATGTACAGGCCCTCAATGAAGCCGCCGGCAATAATTGTGGCAGCAACTGCATGCTGCTCGTCATCCTCCAGGTATGCCTGTGAATTGAGGAAAGTCTCCGATACGATCTCCATTATCACGTCACGGTTATTGATGTTCTGTTCAAGCCGCTCAATGGTCGTTTCATCAATGGCATCAATTATGCCCAGTCCTGTGGCCATATCCTCTGCTGCCTCCATATAGTTGACAAGCAGCGAGGTTTCATCATACATGCTGGCAAAACTGAGGTCGCAGACAAAGGTGCCCAGGTTGAGTGCCATACTCTTGCTGGTGGTGTAGTTGCTCTTGTTCTCAACCGGGTTAAGCAGTGTTGCGTCAAACGTTGCCCCTGCTTCCTTGATGAGTTGAGCAACCTCAAGCGGAGTAGGAAGAGCATTGAATACCTTTTCGGCACTTTTAATCTGCTCCATCGTCTGCTCATCAGGACTGACGGCCTCTCCCTTTTCACTGTTTGCCTCACCCCTGGTTTTCCCCTTGCATGATGTGGCAGCCAGGCAGAAGGCAAGTGCAGTCACGCCCAGAATCAGCGGCAGAATTTTAAGCTTACTGTTCATAATGATTTTAGTTTTTGTTTTCACAGTCCCTTACAAGACCAATTTACACTTTTTTAATAAACGTATTTGCTGTGAAGTTATTATTTAGCCATAAATTTGTTCCAAAGCATATGTGATGGAAAGGTCAGAAAAGAAGCTTGCCGAACTGGGAAAAGTGCTTAACGGAGGCAAAAAACGCGATATAGAAGCAAGGATCAGCCTTCTTCGTTCCGAACCTCCGTTTAAGGGAGCCCTGAAACTGGTTGCACTATATTATGACAGCACTGATGATGAGAACATTAAGATTTCAATATCCGGACTTTTCAATGATTTGAAGGAGAAGAGCGCCAGGGATGAGGTGATCGAAACAATCGCCTCTGTTTCCAGACCCGGGTCAAAGACCATGCTGGTCTCCTCATGCTGGCAATCGGGACTTGATTATTCCAGGTATGCCGGGCCCCTCGCCGGGTTTTTCATGACAGGTGATTACATGACATCGCTCGAATGCTTCACTGTGTTTGAGACCTGCTCCGCAGAAATTTCTGACTCCGACCGCACCGGAATCATATTCAGTCTGCAACAGCAGATTGAGTCATGGGATACTCCGAAACAGAAACTAGCCAGGGAACTAATTGCCCTTCTCAAGGGGTAACCGACCCGCCGGAAACACTCTTCATCCGATGATCGGCTACCGACCCGCAGGAGCCACTATTCATCCGCTTATCGGCTACCGGCCCGCCGGAACCAGTGTCACCCGCAGCCGGAAAAAGTGCCTGCTAGATGTACGAGCTGTAATGCTTCATGAACTGCGATCTCTCGAACAAAGAGGGATTATCCACATTCATGTAGTTCAGCCTTCCCCTGAAATCGCTTATTGCCTTAAACTCCTTTAAATCCATCCATTTATGCAGAGCCTCATTGATCTCTGTCACAACTGTGAATCCCCGCTTGTATAGCGCTGAACAGACCTGAACCGTAGTTGCCCCGGCAAGGAGATACCTGATGGCATCTTCACCGGTGTAAACCCCCGTCGATGCTGAGATATCTATCTTCATATCCTGTCCGCTGACCATCCCCACCCAGCGGAGCACATAGCGCTGTTCAGCGGGATTGGAGAGCACTGACGCTGGTTGAATGCTCAGGTTGTTTATGTCAATATCGGGTTCATAGAACCTGTTGAACATTACTACGCCGTCAGCACCGTGATTGTGCATCTGCCAAACGAAGTTGAGCAGGTTCGAAAAGCGCAGGCCGATCTTCACGCTTACCGGAATCTTAAGTATCTGTCTCAGGTTATCGATAATCTTGAAATATACTTTTTCAGAATCGCTGCTGTTCTGATTCTTGTCGGTCGGAATGAAGAAGATGTTCACCTCCAGTGCACTGGCGCCGGCTTTTTCTATCTCCAGGGCGAAGTCAATCCATCCCTTCGGTGAAAAGCAGTTGATGCTGGCTATTACCGGTATTTTGACACTCTTGCGGGCCCCGGCAATCAAATCCAGATAAGCATCAACACTGTTCGTCCGGGTGTAGTACTGAAGATAATCATCTGCCTCCGGATATGACTCCCTGGATGACATTGAATGTGCCTGCGATACTATCTGTTCCTCAAAGAGGGACTTCAGAACGACTGCTCCGGCACCGGCAGCCTCTGCCTCCCTGATCGATTCGACTTTGGATGTGAAATTGGAACTGCCAACAATGATGGGACTGCTCAGTTCGAGTCCCAGGTAGCGCGTGTTGATTGTGCTCATATTATTTTTTTATTCGTTCCCCAAATATAATTGTTCCTACTCGTATCATTGTGCTACCCTCCCCCACTGCCACCTGCCAGTCGCCTGACATGCCCATTGAGATCTCCCTGAAGTGACTTATTCCGGTGAAGTGATAGTCGCGGATATGTCTGAAGAGATCGGCCAGGTTTTTGAACTCCGTTCTCACCTTCAGTAAATCGTCGGTGAAAGTGGCCATTCCCATAAGGCCGCAGATACGGACCGCTTTGAGGGATCCAGCAAGCTCATTCCATCTGGTCTCCTCCATCTCCCTGATGGAGAATCCCGACTTGGTCTCCTCGGACGCGATTTGCACCTGGAGCAGGCAGTCAATTGTCCTGCCCTGTGCCGAAGCCTCCGCATCAATCATCCTCAGCAGTTTCAGCGTGTCAACCGATTCGATCATATCAGCTGCCGCCACTGCCTGCCTGACCTTGTTCGACTGCAGGTGTCCTATCAGGTGCCACGTGATGTCTTCGGGCAGCAGTGCCTTCTTTGAAATCAGCTCCTGCACCCGGTTCTCGCCGAAAACACGGAGACCGGCATTATAGGCTTCCATAACCTCCTCCGGTGACCGGGTCTTGGTGACAGCAACCATGGTGACTCCCTGTGGCAGCTCCTCAATAAGCTTCTTTATGTTTTCAGCGATACTCATTCCGGTTGCGCACAAACCTTAGTCAAGCTTGTGAATCACCAGTCCGCTCCTGAGCTTTGGCTCAAACCAGGTGGTCTTGGGAGGCATTATATTGCCAGTGTCCGCGATGGTGATCAGCTGCTTCATTGATACTGGATAGAGAGCGAAGGCGACCTTCATCTCACCGCCGTCAACCCTTCTCTTCAGCTCGCCAAGGCCCCTGATGCCACCGACGAAATCGATTCTCTTTGACCTCCTGAGATCCTGAATGTCCAGCAGGGGCAGCAACACTTTCTCCGTCAGAATAGTGACATCAAGAACCCCGATGGGATCTTCATCGTTGTACGTTCCTTTTTTTGCCGTCAGGCTGTACCATTTGCCATCTATATACATCCCGAAGTTATGCAGCTTCCCGGGTCTGTAAGTCCGTGTACCCTTCTCTTTTACCTCGAATGACTCCTGCAGCTTCACAAGGAACTGTGCGGGCGTCATACCGTTCAGATCCTTCACCACGCGGTTGTAATCGAATATCTTGAGCTGATCATCCGGGAAGATAACCGCCATGAAGAAATTATACTCCTCATCGCCCCTGTGGGCCGGATTCTTATCCTTCTTCTCCTTGCCTACAAGTGCTGCTGCCGCTGTACGGTGATGACCGTCTGCTACATACATGCAAGGCACCTTCTCGGCAAAATGCTTCTCAATGGCAATATTGGTTTTTTCGTCCCATACCACCCAGAAGTGATGACCTATTCCGTCTTCGGCAACAAAGTCATACTCAGGCTTCTCCTTCTTCACAATGCGATCAACGATTTTATCGAGCTCCTTTACGGCCGGGTATGCAAAGAATACAGGCTCTACATTCGCATTGTTTGCCCTCACATGCACCATGCGGTCCTCCTCCTTATCGGGACGGGTAAGCTCATGCTTCTTTATCACACCTGAGAGGTAGTCGGCCACGGCGGCTGCTCCAACTATACCGTACTGTGTGCGGCCATCCATCGTCTGGGCGTAGATGTAGAAATGGTTCTGGCGGTCATCCACCAGCCAGCCTTTGTTCTGCCATTCCGTAAAATTCTCATACGCCTTGCGGTACACTTCGTCCGAATGAACGTCGGTGCCCTTCGGCAGGTCTATCTCTGCCTTTGTGATGTGAAGCAGTGATTTTTCCTTACCTCTGGCCATGACAGCGGCCTCCTCTGAGTTCATCACGTCATAAGGAAGGCACGCTATCTCCGATGCCAGGTGAGCCGGAGGCCTGAGCCCCCGGAAAGGTTTAACAACAGCCATATCTGAATATCCTCGTTTCTATTTTGGTTTGTTCACTCTGAAAGTCTCATCGCCCGTGGCAAAAAAAGATGCTATCTGGCGTGCTGCCGCCACGCCCGCGTTGATATTGGCCTCTTCGGTCTGGGCACCCATCTTCTTGGGAGTAAAGAAAAAGCGGCCTGCAAACTTCTGTGCGAACAGCTCTGCATTGTCAGGAGCAATATCTGAAAGGTACTTCAGATCTGTTCTCTTCTCCATCAGTGCAACCAGCTCCGCCTCATTGATAACCTCCTTGCGGGCTGTATTCACCAGCACGGCTCCCTGAGGCATGAGAGACAGAAGCTTATCTCCTATCGAACCCATAGTCTTTTCATTGGCAGGAATATGCAGTGATACGTACTGGCTCTTCGAATAGAGCTCCTCGATTGTATCCACCGGGGTCACACCCGCTTCGGCGATAGCCTTATTATCCACGTACGGATCAAAGGCATATGACTTCATCCCGAACCCTGAGGCGATGCGTGCCATGCACCTGCCCACGTTGCCGAATGCATGAAGGCCGAGGGTCTTGCCCATCAGCTCTGATCCCGACTTCCCGTCGAAGGCACCGCGGGCTGCATAGACCATCATGCCGAAAGCCAGCTCGGCAACAGCATTCGAATTCTGCCCGGGAGTGTTCATTGCGACGATGTTGCTGGCAGTGCATGCGTTGAGGTCAAGGTTGTCAAAGCCGGCGCCGGCCCTGACAACTATCTTCAGCTTCGGCGCTGCAGCTAACACAGCCGCATCAACTATGTCAGAGCGGACTATCATTGCATCGACATCGGCAACTGCCGCATGAAGCTCCTGCGGTGTCTTGTACTTCTCCAGGAGGGCCAATGTATGCCCTGCCTTTTCCACCACCTCGCGTATCTGCTTGATGGCAACCGGTGCAAACGGCTTGTCTGTGGCTACAAGTATCTTCATCTCAACCTCCTTTTAGTATTTGTTGGAAAATTCCTTCATGCATTCAACAAGTGCACTGACACTCTCAATGGGAAGAGCATTGTAGAGAGAGGCGCGGAAGCCTCCGACTGAACGGTGGCCTGCAATACCAACCATACCCTTTGACTTGGCGAAATCGCCGAACTCCTTCTCAAGCTCCTTGTAGTTCTCAGACATCACGAAGCAAACATTCATGAGCGACCTGTCTTCCGGATCCGGAACAGTAGTCATGAAGAGTTTGTTACGCTCGATCTCGTCATAGAGAAGTGCAGCCTTCTCCTCATTGATCTTCTGCATTGCAGACAATCCGCCCTTCTGCTTCAGCCATTCAAGGGTCTTAAGAGCTGCAAAGACCGGAAGCACGGGCGGGGTGTTGAACATCGAACCCTTTTCAATATGTGTCTTGTAATTGAGCATTGTCGGGATCGGACGGGTTACCTTGCCGAGAGCTGAGTCCTTAATGATCACGAAGGTGACACCTGCAGGAGCCAGGTTCTTCTGGGCACCGCCGTATATGATCGAATATTTGGAAACATCAACGGGACGGCTGAAGATATCTGATGACATATCCGCCACGAGAGGCACTTGCACATCGGGATCCTTCTTCCACTGGGTACCGAAGATGGTGTTATTGGTTGTAAAATGGAAATAATCAACATCTGAAGGAATGGCGAAGTTCTTGGGGATGTAGTTGAAATTGCGGTCTTTTGAGGAGGCCACTTCAACCACTTCTCCGAAAAGTTTTGCCTCCTTGAGAGCTTTGCCGGCCCACTCTCCGGTGTTGATGTAGGCAGCCTTCTTCTCGAGCATGTTCATCGGCAGCATTGCAAACTGCAGGCTGGCACCTCCCCCGAGGAAGATAACCGAATAACCGGCGGGAACGTCAAGCAGTTCCTTGATATGATTCACTGCACTCTCCATGACAGCCTCAAACTCCTTGCTGCGGTGAGAGACTTCCATGATCGAAAGTCCTGTTCCTGCGAAATCCCTGATTGCTTCAATCACCTTCTCATTCGTGTACTGAGGCATGATTGAAGGTCCTGCGTAGAAATTGTGTTTTTTCATCTCTGGTAAGTTTATTTTGTTTAGTTGTTCTCTTTTAACGCGGCTCTGCCAGCTGCACGTTGGACACCGCCGGTTTTTTTCACTCAGAGGGCCACCAGCCTCTCGTTGCGAAGCACCGGAATAACATCCGTTACGTCAAATGTATGACAATAACCGATACAATCGTCAAGTCCCTTGTCCCGGAGTCGTGATCTCTGAGCTGCCTTTTCGATGTACCCCATCAGGTCTTCCCTGGCGGCTTTCCATAGGTCGGTGGCGGCATGCACCGAGTCACAAATCGTTGTGAACTTGCCGCTCTCAAGCAGACTCAGTGCCATGGCACCTGCGCAAACGGCATCCTCGAGGCTGAAGCGTCTCTTCCATCCTGCACAGACGATTATCACCTTTCTGTCCTGCGCCTCAAGCCACCGGCAGAGGGCTGTCATGTTCAGGTATGAACCGATGACCACGTCGTGATTCCCGGAGGCCTGTTTCATGATGCCGGTCCCGTTGGTGGTGCTGTAGACCACGATCTTACCTTTAATTTTTTCCACTGAAAAGTTAAAGGGGGAGTTACCGAAATCGGCAAAATCAAGCACATAACCATCACGCTCGGCTGCAATGAGATGCCCACGGGCTTTCATCTCCATGGCTTCTTCCACAGTGGCCACGGGAATGATCTCCCTGACGCCGTTGGCGAATGCAGTGCAAATGGAGCTGGTGGCACGAAGCACATCTATCACCACCACCACTGCCTCGCTGTCAGCATGGGCATCAAAGGCTGCGGGGGTGAAGCATATTTCCAGGCTCCTGTGTCTCATTACGGCCGTTATTCTCCTGTATGAATCACTGTTTGTAGAAGGGTAATGAGGTAACCTGAGCCTTCAGGTCCCTGCCTCTGACACGAATGAAGATCCCGGTGTCATTCTTCCAGAAACCCTTGTTCAGATATGCCAGACCTATCCCCTGTTTCAGTGAAGGCGCCATGGTTCCCGAGGTGACCTCACCAATCAGGTTACCCTGTGCGTCAACAACCTCATAATGCTGCCTGGGTATTCCCTTGTCAATCATGATGAAGCCTTTCAGGCGCCTCACGGTCCCCTCCTCCTTCTGTTTCAGGAGCAGTTCCCTGTCAATGAAATCCTTGCCGGGCACGAACTTGGTGATCCAACCCAGGCCGGCTTCAATGGGTGAGGTGGTGTCGTTGATATCGTTGCCATACAGGCAGAAGCCCATCTCGAGGCGCAAAGTATCCCTGGCTCCCAGCCCGATAGCCTTTATGCCGAACTCCTCCCCTGCCCTGAATACCTCTTCCCAAAGACGGGGACCATCAGCATTCCTGACATATATCTCACATCCGCCCGAACCGGTATAACCAGTGGTCGAGAGAATAACGTCATCAATTCCCGCAAACCTCAGCACCTTGAATGTGTAGTATTCCATGTCAGTGATGGGCACATCGGTCAGTTTCTGCATTGCCTTCAGAGCAAGTGGCCCCTGTACCGCCAACTGTGCAGTGCCGTCGGATGCGTTGTTCAGATCCTTCCCGTGACCGGCTGAGATGCCAAAGGCAGCAGCATGCTTCACACACCACTCCCAGTCCTTTTCAATGTTTGCTGCATTTACAACGAGAAGATACTTCTCCGCACTGAACCGGTAGACAAGGAGATCATCAACTATCCCGCCATTCCCGTTCGGGAAGCATGTGTACTGAACCTTTCCGTCAGTCAGGACCGATACATCATTGGAGGTTATATGCTGAAGGAAATCAAGTGCGCGGGGACCGTTGACCCAGAATTCGCCCATATGCGATACATCAAATACACCAACACCTGAACGTACCTTGAGATGCTCTTCCGTGATCCCCGTATACTCGACGGGCATGTTGTAACCTGCAAAGGGCACTATCCTGGCTCCAAGGGCCTCATGGTACTTTAGAAACGGAGTGTTTTTCATATTACTAAGCTTTTGGTTCTGAAACAAAAATAGGGCTTTTCGGATGATAAAAAGCTGCTTAAAATCATTTTTGGATTGTCCATGCGGACATTTCTCATGGTCTGATGGATTCATAATTCCTATATTTGTAACCTGAAAAACAACCGGAGAGATGGAATACACAATATTCAAACCCGAATACCTCCTGAGCATCACCGGCGGCGACAGGGAGACGATGGCTGAGATTACCGGTATCTTCGGCAACCAGATACCGCAGTTTCTCAATGATATGAGGAACCTTCTGAAGCAGGAGAAATACTATGAGCTGGGTCTTCTGGCCCACAAGGCCAAGGGATCGGTTACCGTCCTGGGAATGGATGAAACCGCTGTCATGCTCAAGGAGTTTGAACTGCTTGCAAAGGCCGGCGAACAAACGGAGAAATACAAAGATTTCATAACCAGGTTCGAGGCTGACACAGATACAGTAATGTCCGAGGTGAACGATTATCTCGGTAAAAAGATCTGATCCGGCATGGTTCAATCCGAAAGAGTTGACGGCTTAGAGATCATCAGTTTCAGCACTGACCGCATCAACGCTCTGAATGTTGACAAGATCAGGCCCGTTATCATTAAGCTTTTTGAAACCCCTTACACAAGGGTGGTGATTGATATGGGAGGCGTCAACTACCTAGACAGCACGGCCTTCGCCATGTTCCTGTACCTGCTTAGGGTTGCACGGTCAAATTACTGCACCTACAGGTTATGCTCCCTCACCCCGGGCGCCAGCGAACTGTTCGAACTGCTTCAGTTGCACCAGTCTCTTGACATATACCCTGACCGCGCAAGCTGCCTGGACAGCTTCCGTCTTAACTCTCCCTACTAGGCGTTTGTAATAACAATATTGCCTGACTGCACATCAATCCTTACCTTCTTGCTTTTGTCGATTGTCCCGGCAATGATCTCTTTCGATAGTTCATTCACTATCTCCTTCTGGATCAACCGCTTGACAGGTCTGGCACCAAACAACGGGTCAAATCCCCTGTCTGCCAGCCAGTCCACCGCCCTGTCAGTCAGTTCACTGCTGATACCCTTCTCCTCAAGCATCTGAGCCACCCTTCCGAACTGCATCATGACAATCTCCCTGATCTGTGCCAGTGTCAGGGGCCTGAACATCACAATCTCATCAACACGGTTTACAAACTCCGGCCTGAGGGTGGTGCGAAGCATCTGTACCAGCTCATCCCTGAGCTTTTCAGCCTTCGTCTCCGTCATCTCACCGTTACTCTCTTCAATGCTTTCGCGTATAAGCGACGAGCCAAGATTGGAGGTCATGATGACAATTGTGTTGCGGAAGTTGACTGTCCTGCCCTTGTTGTCTGTCAGCCTGCCATCATCAAGCACCTGCAGCAGTATGTTAAAGACATCCGGATGGGCCTTTTCTATCTCATCAAGCAGGACCACCGAATAGGGTTTATGGCGTATTGCTTCGGTGAGCTGGCCTCCTTCGTCATATCCGACATAACCGGGAGGTGCCCCTATGAGTCTGGAGACGCTGTGTCGCTCCTGGTACTCCGTCATGTCAATGCGGGTCATCAGGTTCTCGTCGTTGAAGAGATATCCTGCCAACGCCCTGGCAAGCTCTGTCTTGCCGACGCCTGTTGTACCCAGAAATATGAATGACCCCATTGGTCTCTTTTCGTCCTGCAGTCCTGCCCTGGAACGGCGCACTGCATCTGAAACTGCTCTGATGGCCTCATCCTGGCCGACAACCCTTTTATGAAGTTCTTCCTCCAGCTTCAGGAGTTTCTCCTTCTCACTCTCCAGCATGCGCGATACGGGTATACCCGTCCACCTGGAGACGATCTCTGCAATGTCATCCGCTCTGACATCATCACGCACCATTGACCCGGTATTGCGCTTCTGCTCTATCTCTTTGTTCAGACGCTCTGTCGCCTGCTCTATCTCCACGAGCTTGCCATACCTGATCTCTGCCACCCGTCCATAGTCGCCGGATCTCTCAGCCCTCTCAGCTTCAAACCTGAGCTCTTCCGCAGCCTGCTTCTTCTTCTGCAGGTCCTCCACCAGGTCTTTCTCCGCACGCCAGCGCGCTTTGAGCTCATCACGTCCTGCAGCAAGATCGGCTATCTCCTTTGACAGCTCCTTCTCCTTTGCGGCGTCACCGTCACGGCGCACTGCCTCACGCTCTATCTCAAGCTGCCTGATCTGCCTGTCAGCCGTATCAATCTCCTCGGGAACAGAATTCATCTCCAGTCTCAGCCGGGCAGCAGCCTCGTCAATGAGGTCAATGGCCTTGTCAGGCAGGAACCTGTCAGTAATGTAACGGTAAGAGAGGTCAACGGCAGAAATGATGGCCTCATCTCTTATAATAACCTTATGGTGTGTTTCATATTTCTCCCTCAGTCCCCGCAGAATCGAGATGGCATCAGCCCTGTCGGGTTCGTCGATCGTGACCACCTGGAAGCGGCGTTCAAGGGCTTTGTCAACTTCGAAATATTTCTGGTACTCGTTCAGGGTAGTGGCTCCTATTGCCCGAAGCTCACCCTTCGCCAGCGCCGGCTTGAGGATATTGGCGGCATCCATCGCTCCCTCGCCCTTGCCTGCTCCCACGAGAGTGTGTATCTCGTCAATAAACAGTATCACATCGCCGTCGGAGGCGATGACTTCGTTGACAACTGACTTGAGCCTCTCTTCAAATTCGCCCTTGTATTTCGCACCTGCGATGAGCGCTCCCATATCAAGGGAGAATATTCGCTTCCTCATCAGGTCCTCCGGCACATCGCCGCGTACTATCCTGTGTGCCAGACCTTCAGCGATGGCTGTTTTGCCGACGCCGGGTTCACCAACCAGGATGGGATTGTTCTTTGTCCGGCGTGACAGTATCTGCAGCACTCTTCTGATCTCCTCGTCACGGCCTATGACCGGATCAAGCTTTCCGGCCCTGGCACGCTCATTAAGGTCAATGGCGTACCTGTTCAGCGAGTCATACGTCTCCTCCGAGTTCTGGCTGTTCACTTTCGCCCCCTTGCGCAGGTCATTTATCGCGGTGGTCAGTCCCCCGGCATCCAGACCGTTGTCCTTCATCAGCTTCGATACACTGCCGGCCGATCCGGTGAGAGCCAGAAGGATATGTTCCACTGATACGAACCGGTCCTGCATCCTGGCAGCATGATCAGCAGCTCGCCTGAAGACACCGGAAGCCTCCTGGGAGAAATAGGGTTCCCCTCCACTGACCCGCGGGTAACCGTCAATGATCTCATCCAGCGCTTTCCCGAAGATGGCAGCATTGACACCTGTCTTCGACATGACATATGACACGATGTTCTCGGCCTCAGTCATAATCCCCTTGAGCAGGTGGCCGCACTCAATGGCCTGGTGACCCTTGCCTGCAGCAATGGTCACTGCCTTCTGAACAGATTCCTGTGCTTTTATTGTAAAATTTTCAAAGTTCATATTCCATGCTTTTCCCTTATGCTGTTCAATAATTTTGCCATACCGTTCCGCAAGCCTGATTCATGCCAGATTGACAGACCCGGGATAATATAGGTAAGCCGGGGCCGTTATATATCATTCAGGAGCTGTAATGCGGTTCCTGACACCTCTCCGGGATGAATGAGAAGATACTTAATACCCTGATGCATCTCTTTGCCATCATTGCCCCTGCGCAGGGCAATGAGAGCGACAGGCGACAGGTTGTGGAGGCTTTCCTCAGGCCACAGCTGAACCATGAGGGGGTAAAAGCCTACCTGGAAATCTTCGACACATATTATGCCGAAGCCCAGGACAGGCTCAGAAAGGGCAAGGAAGCCCGGAGAAACTCCTCCATCTCGGTAAGGATCATAAAGATCTGCTTTGACATCGGGATGCAGCTCACCCTCAACCAGAAAATAATTGTGCTGGTCCAGCTTCTCGAATACTGCCGTACCGACAATGCCGGGGTCAGTAACATCGAACTGGAGTTCATCATTACCGCCGCGGAAGGATTTAACATCAATCCCGAAGACTATCAGCTTATTCAGCTTTTCGTTCTCTCATCACGGTCCGAGGTACCGGAATCACCCCAGGTTCTTGTCCTTGACAGTGACCGTAAGACAAGGTATGAAAAGACCCGCCACATTATCAATGACTCCTTCCGGGGACAGGTGAGGGTGCTTAACCTGCCACAGGCTGACATGCTGTTCGTCAGGTCATTCGGAACCGGGGAACTTCTCCTGAGCGGCCAGCTCAGGCATGAAGACAAGGTATATCTCTTCGAGCGTGGAGCGTCACTCAAGTTCATGAGCAGCAAGCCTATATACTATTCCGAGGTGATAAGGCAGTTCCTTGATGAGAGCGCCCTTGCATCAAGGGTGGTATATGAGGTTAAAGACATCGAATACAAGTTCAAGGGAGGCCAGGTGGGACTTCACCGCATGAGTTTCGCGGAGGAGTCCGGAAGACTCGTTGGCATCATGGGCGCCTCCGGAGCGGGCAAATCAACCCTCCTGAGCGTACTCAACGGCACCAACAAACCCGACTCGGGTGAGGTGCTCATCAACTCCATCAACTTGCACACTGATGCAGAAAAGGTAAAGGGTCTGATAGGCTATGTGTCTCAGGACGATCTTCTTATAGAGGAGCTTACCGTCTTCGAGAACCTCTTCTACAATGCCAAACTCTGCTTCGGCAACCTGGATGATGAGGCCATCACCAACAAGGTGGATGAAGTGCTTCACAGCCTCGGGCTCCATGATATTAAGAATATGAAGGTGGGAACACCTCTCAATAAGAAGATTTCCGGAGGTCAGCGCAAACGGCTCAACATCTCCCTGGAACTTATCAGGGAACCGGCAATCCTGTTCCTTGACGAACCCACCTCGGGATTGTCCTCACTCGACTCGGAAAACATACTTGACCTGCTTAATGACCTTAAGCTGAAGGGAAAACTGATATTCGTCGTCATCCATCAGCCCTCCTCGGATATCTTCAAGATGTTTGACAGGCTGATATTCCTTGATACCGGAGGATACATGGTCTATTACGGTATACCCGTCGGCGCGATAGGCTACTTCAAGGACAGGATGCATCTCCCAAAATACAATGACAGCGAGTGTCCTGCCTGCGGAAACGTCAACCCGGAACAGATCTTCAGCATCGTTGAATCAAAGGTGCTTGACGAGTTCGGGCGACCGACCATGACCCGTAAGGTATCACCGCCGGAGTGGAGTGCCTACTTCAAATCCAGAAAGGAGGACAGACCGCCGCATCCAAAACCCGGGAACGGAGTCCCGGAGATAACCTTCAGGACACCGGGCAAGCTGAAGCAGTTCCTGGTATTTGCAAAACGTGACATACTGGCCAAACTCTCGGATGCGCAGTACATGGTCATCACACTCCTCGAGGCTCCCGTCCTGGCTCTCTTCCTGGCATTCATTATACGCTATTTTGACGAGAGTGTGAGCCATCCGTCATACACCCTGCTGCAGAATACCAACCTGCCTGTGTACATCTTCATGGCGGTGATAGTGGCCATCTTCATGGGCCTGACAGTGAGCGCGGAGGAGATTATCAAGGACAGGAAAATCCTTAAGCGCGAGGCATTCCTTAACCTGAGCTGGAACAGTTACCTGCTTTCGAAAATCGGGGTGCAGTTCCTGATTTCCGCCATCCAGGCAGCCTCCTTCGTCGCCGTAGGCAACTCCATCTTCGGCATACGCGGCATGTGGTTCGAATACTGGCTGGTACTCTTCTCCTGCTGGGCAACATCAAACATGATGGGACTGCTCATCTCAGACAGCTTCAAAACAGTGGTCACAATCTATATCCTGATCCCCTTCCTTGTCATCCCGCAGATCATTCTGAGCGGCATAATCGTCAAATATGACAAGCTCAATCCGAACATCTCCTCACCGGTCTCGATCCCTGTCTACGGGGAGATTATTGCGGCCCGCTGGGGTTATGAGGCGCTGGCAGTCGACCAGTTCATGAACAACAGGTTCGAAAAGCAGTTCTATAATTTCGACAAGGTGATCAGCATCGCCAAGTTCAGGAAGGATATATGGTATAACGAAATGAAAAGCATTCTCTCCCGCATGGAGAGCAACATCGAAAGGGAGAGGCTGGATGAATCCGACAGGTATGATATGATGCTGATCCGGAATGAGATTGGTGAGGAAATAAGTTTCACAACCACCGTTCCGTTCGATCTCAGCGTCATTAACCCTGATGCCATCACCCCGGAGGCTGTAGGTGCAGCGCGCGATTACATCGAAAGGGTGAGACGTTATTATATCGAGGTGTCAAGGAATGCAGTGGAAGCCCGCGACAGGAGCATCATGGCTTACGAGCGCGCTGACAAGGATGCCTTCATCAGTATGAAGAAGCAGTATACCAACGAGTCACTTGAAGAATTCGTCAGAAACGACAACGAAAAGGATAAAATCAAACGGTACCGCGACAGGCTCTACCAGAACTACGACCAGATTTTCTTTGATCCTGCCCACCCGCTGATCAAAGCTCACTTCTATGCGCCTCGCAAGAAGGTGTTCGGTGTATACGCCGGCACGCTGGTGGTCAATACTGCGGTCATATGGCTGATGACACTGGTTCTGTACTTACTCCTCTATTTCAGGGTCCTGCACAGGATACTGGAGTCATCGGAGAAGCTCAGGAGAGTGATGCGTGACAAACGCGAACGCAGATAACCGCAGGCAGGCTACGGAAATACCTGCACGAAGGGAATTACAATGACAGAGGGCGTCTGCCAACAGGCTGACACCCCCCGAAAAATATAACCGATCCAATACCCTGTTGCCAGGGGAATTACTCAACGATCTCAATCATCTTGAAAGGCACCTTGATTATTGAATCATAATCCTCACCTGCCTCAAGCATATCCTCATCATCCTCCTCGTAAAACCAGTTGATCTCAACATCATGCTTTGACCTGTGTATCGCCTCCAGTCGCTTGAAGACGTCAAGGATGCATTTTGATGAGCTGGTATTGAAATACTCCAGCCTGATATTTACCACCGTTTTGTCAAGGGGCACCTGCATGTACTGATCAAGCCACTCATTGAGCGGTTTGTAGAACTCCACCGAGTTCTCGGGTATTGACCTCCCCTTAATCTCAAATACTCCCTCCTTTAAATCGAACTTAATGGATGGGGTTTTCGGCGTTCCTTCAATGATGATCGGTTCCATAGCTTTCTGTTATCTGTTTTTGTTAATTCTCCTATACCGGTGCCACAACAGCACTTAACCGGAAAGCTGTATTCAGGTTGTCAAATTTTTTAAACCTGAAATCGATCCGGTGGCCTGTCTTCCTGGCGATGTCAAGCAACCCCAGTCCGCCTAACCCCTTCTCCGTTATCTCCTGGTGATTAAGGATGTCTTTGTAGAGTTCCTTGATCTCCTCCGGAGTAGAACGGTTGATCCTTGTCAGCTTCTCCTCAAGCTCTTTGACTCTCACTGCGGCCACAAAATTGCATGTTGTGACGCGATATCCCCTGCCAATCTTCTCCATGACCACAAGGCCGAACCTGTCAGGTTTTGCAGCATGGTAGCCTCTCGGTACCCTGTCTGAGTGATGATAGAGGTTCTGAAGACTCTCCACGAGCACATTATATACCTTCTTCCTCAGTCTCGGGGCTTCCCGCGTTGCCAGCAACTTTCTTTCCACCAGGTCCAGAGCCTTGGTTATTGTGTCCGAGTCAACGTTTCCCTTGTAATAAAGGACTGCTCCTCTTATGTCAAGGTCGCTCACCAGATTTTCAAGGTCAAAGCTCATCGGGCCTTTGTGCAAGTATCATAAGCTAGAACGAGTAACAAAAATAGATTATTGTTGTTAAAAGCCAACATACCCGTATCTTATTTTCAGCTATGACAACCTTTTTTTGACAAGGGTTACATTACGGCTGACAAAAACATTTTCAGAGGCTGTCAGCTCCCTTCACCTTCCTGCTTCCTCCATAAAGTTCGTAACCCTGAAAGCGGCATTCGATATCGCCATTCAGCAGGGTGTACTTACGGGAGGGCTTCAGTGCTACCTGCCTGAGCCCTGTCAGGTCACCGGACAGGATCCATGCGGTATAACCTGCATAACCATGTTTCAGTGTTGAGCCAATCCTGCCGTAAAATTCAGCCATGTCCTGTGTGCCCAGGCGATGGCCGTAGGGGGGATTGATAATCAGGGTACCCTCCCCTGCCGGCGGCGGTGAAGAAAAGAAATCACGTTCAGTAATCTCAACCGTATCCTCAAGCCCGGCAGCTTTTATGTTTCGCAGGGCGATGGCACATGCTTCCGGCGATATGTCACTGCCGAAAATCTTCACGGGCGGCTTCCGCTCGTGCTTTTCGGCATCGAACCTGACTGACCTGTAGAGAGCAGCATCATAATCCTTCCATCGCATGAAACCGTAACTCTTTCTGAACCTGCCCGGGGCGATGTTACGGGCTGTCAGTCCTGCCTCTGCGACAATTGTACCTGAGCCGCACATCCCATCGGTGAGCGGCATTCCGGCTTTCCACCCTGACAGGGCTATCATTCCTGCTGCCAGCACCTCGCTAAGCGGCGCTTCCCCTCCGTCCTGCCGGTATCCTCTCTTGTAGAGGGGTACCACGGTGGAATCGAGCGAGATGGTCACCCTGTCATTGCTTATATGCACATTGACAAGCAGATCCGGATCACGCGCATCCACCGAAGGCCTTTCCAGGTTCAGCCTGCGAAAGAAATCAGCAATGGCATCCTTGACCACCAGGCCTGCGTAGCCCGTATGAGGAAAATGTTCCGAGTTGACCACCGCCGTTACTGCAAAGGTCCTTCCCGGATCGAGGTAACGGTCCCACTCCACGGCAACCGAGCCATTATACAGATCCTTTTGCTTCGCTATGCGAAATGATGCCACCGGCATCAACACCGACAGCGCAAGGCGACAGCGGTAGTTGGCAGTGTAAAGCAGCAATTTTGATCCTTCGAATGCGACGGCTCTGTTCAGGACGGCGACGCCTGTGGCGCCCATCTCCCTCAGCTCCTCTGCAAGGACTTCCTCAAGGCCGTAATGAGTCTTCGCAAGAAGCTTCATCGCACCTCCTTGCCGTATCCGAGAAGCTTTTGATAGGTGAGTGGGTCATTCAGAACCTCCAGAGCCCTCAGGATTGCATAGTCATCCCCGTTGATGACCATGAAGTATTCATTCATGTCCCACAGGTCCCGGGCAACAAGCGCCTTCATCACTATCTTTATCTCAGGCTCCGAAACTTCAAACTGAGCCTGGTTAAACCTGACACCGTTCTTCTCCCCGGCTGCCTTCAGCTCATCCAGGGTGGCTCCGTCTATCTCAAACCCCCTGCTGAAGTCCCCGAAGTTATTGAACCTGCGCGTCAGCTGCTTGCGGTTGAGATCAGTGTATGACAGCATGAAGTTGGTGAGCGTGGAGGTCCTTATCAGGTCACGGTAATAATCCGAATAAAAGGCAGTGTCAATTGGGATGAATATATCCGGTGTGATCCCTCCGCCTCCGTAAACCAGTCTTTTGTTTTTTATTGTAAATGCCTTCAGGGAATCGGGCAGGTTCAGGCTGTCGGGATGGATCAGCTCACCGTTGAAATACCGGCTGTAGTATGTCTGAAAATACTTGTCAAATCCTTCGTTATATGGCGTCTGGATGGATCGCCCCGATGGGGTGTAGTAACGCGCAATTGTGAGTCTTATCTCCGATCCGTCCGGCAAACCGAAACCGTTCTGCACCAACCCCTTGCCAAAGCTCCTGCGTCCAATGACAACTCCTCTGTCCCAGTCCTGTACCGCTCCTGCCAGGATCTCGCTGGCCGATGCCGAACCCTCGTCAATGAGTACGGCCACACGTGACCGTGTGAGAGCTCCCAGCGGTGCCGACTTATACTCCTGGCGCGATGTATGCAGACCTTCAAGATAGACTATCAGCTCATCCCCGGAAAGAAGTTCATCCGCAATCTGTACCGCCGGCACCATGTAACCCCCGGAGTTTCCCCTCAGGTCAATGACAAGATGCTCCATCCTGTTGCCGCGAAGCCTCTCCACTGCCTGCGCAAACTCAAAGGCTGTCTGCTCCGAAAAACGGCTCAGCTTGATGTATCCCACATTATCTGACACCATGTATGCCGCATCGAGGCTGTTGACGGGGATCTTGTCCCGGGTGATCGTGAAGTCGAGCAACTCCCTTTCACCCTTCCTGAAGATCGCCACATCCACCTTGGTCCCCTTCGGGCCCCTGAGCTTCTTCTGCACACCGGTGGTGGAGATGCCGACACCTGTTACCTTTTCACCGGCAATTGCGACTATCCGGTCACCGGCCTGTATGCCCACCTTCTCCGAAGGACCTCCCGGTATGGGAGATATAATAATTATAGTATCATTGAGTACGTTGAACTGTATCCCGATGCCTTCAAAGTTACCCTGCAGCGGTTCATTCTCCTCCTGCACATCCTTCGCGGCTATATATACCGAGTGTGGGTCAAGATTGCGGAGGGCGTTGATGATCATCTGCTCTGTGACCGCTGAAATGTCTACGCTGTCGACATAAATGGCCTCAAGCAGGGCAAGGGTCTTTCCGATCTTGAATGTCTCCTGTGTCAGCCCCTGTGACCTGAGCGCCGTACCCTGCATGAGCAGCAGCGTAATTAATGTTATTGTCAGTTTCTTTACCATCTCCTGTTGTTTCTTTTTACTTCTCTGCAAATTTCATTCCCATTCTGTTTCCTGTTCCTGCCGGCCTGCGCCGCCAGTCTTTCCGGTCACGTATATTCTATTCCCATTCTGTTTCCTGTTCCTGCCGGCCTGCGCCGCCAGTCTTTCCGGTCACGTATATTCTATTCCCATTCAATTGTTGATGGAGGTTTGGAGCTGATGTCATAAACCACCCTGTTTACCCCCTTGACCCTGTTGATGATCTGGTTTGACACCTCGGCCAGGAACTCATGGGGCAGATGGCTCCAGTCGGCAGTCATGCCGTCCGTTGATGTGACAGCCCTGAGGACGACGGCATTCTCATACGTCCTCTCATCACCCATGACACCCACTGACTGAACAGGGAGGAGTATCACGGCTGCCTGCCATACCTTATCATACCAGCCGCTCCTTCTGAGCCCGGAAATAAATATTTCATCAGCATCGCGAAGAGTCTCCAGCTTTGCGGGAGTGACTTCCCCCACGATCCTGATTGCCAGTCCCGGACCCGGGAACGGGTGCCTGCTGAGTATCTCGTCGGGCATGCCAAGGGCTCTCCCAACCCTTCTGACCTCATCCTTGAAGAGGAGACGCAGGGGCTCCACCACCTTAAGATGCATCTTATCAGGCAGGCCTCCGACATTGTGATGCGACTTTATGGTTGCAGAGGGACCGTTTACAGATACTGATTCAATAACATCCGGATAAATTGTTCCCTGGGCCAGCCATTTCACATTCTGCACATTATGCGCTTCAAGGTCAAATACCTCTATGAATATTCTGCCAATTATCTTCCTTTTGGTCTCCGGATCATCCACCCCGCGAAGGCCATCGACAAACGCTGCGGAAGCATCCACGCCTCTGACGTTGAGCCCCATCCTCCTATAGGCATCCAGAACCGATTCATACTCATCCTTGCGAAGCAGGCCGTTGTCAACGAAGATCGATGTCAGCCTGTCACCAATGGCCCTGTCAAGCAGCAGAGCCGCCACCGAAGAGTCTACTCCGCCGGATAGTCCGAGCACTACCCTGTCATTGCCAATCTGTTCCCGGAGTGAGCGCACCGTCATATCTACGAAAGACTCGGGTGTCCAGTCGCCCCTGCACCCGCAGATGCCTCTGACGAAATTACCGAGCATCCTTGTCCCTTCGGTGGTATGATATACTTCGGGATGGAACTGAATGCCCCATGTCTGCTCTACGCTTATCCTGAACGCCGCCACATTCACATCTTCCGTCGAACCTGTAATGAGGTAATCCTGCGGTATTTTAACAATCGTGTCGCCGTGTGACATCCAGACCTGCGTGCCCGGGGTGATACCCTTGAAGAGCGGGTCGCCGGTGTCAACCTTTACAAGCTTCGCCCTGCCATACTCACGTGTATTTGATGGCAGTACCTCCCCTCCGTATTTGTGGGTTAGATACTGTGCACCATAGCACACACCCAGCATGGGAATACGGCCCTTAATTCCGGTGAGGTCCGGGAAGGGTGCCCTGGTATCACGTACTGACCACGGGCTGCCTGAGAGGATGACTCCCCTGACGCTGTCGTCCGGCTGAGGGAAATGGTTGAATGGATGTATCTCGCAATAAACGTTCAGCTCCCTTATACGCCTGGCAATCAGCTGCGTATACTGAGATCCGAAATCGAGGATCAATATTTTTTCCTGCACGGGGAATTAATTAAAGCGGTTATGTAGGTGGCAAAGATAATCAATCTGCCGTTCCACAATCATCCGCCGATCTCATATGTAATCCCCTCCCGTGCAGCTTCCGTTTCGGGGAAGACCTGCCTGGCCTCCTCCTCGAGCTGGGCCGTAGACCTGTAACGGGCGGAGAAATGCCCCAGCAGCAAACGTTTTACGCCGGCGTCATGCGCCACCGTTGCTGCATGGCGTGCGGTAGAGTGCCTGGTCTTCAGCGCCAGCGCCTCATTGTCGTCCCCGAAAGTGGCCTCGTGGTACAGGAGATCGACACCGGTGACATACGAGGAGAGCTTTCTGAACCACCCCGTGTCACTGCAGAAGGCGTAGGATACAGTCTGGCGCGGTACCAATGTAACATCAATGAAGGGGATGATCTCACCACCCTCCCTTATAATGTCCTTTCCCTTTCTGGCCATACCTATCTCTTCAACAGTGAGCCCGAACTCCTCAATCTTCTCCCTGATCATATTCCTGTCAGGAGTCTTTTCACGGAACAGGTAACCGTAGGAAGGTATACGGTGCTTAAGAGGGAAGGAAAAGACCTCCACCCGTCTGTCATCCAGGATGCTTTTCATCGATCGGCCGGCGACAGTGTGGACCGTGAGCTCATAACCGAGATTGATGTCGAAATCAGCCAGGTGCCTGGCGATCATCGCCTCTGCAGGCGCCGGGGCATAGAGATGAAGCGGGGTCTTCCTGCCCATGAGATTGTAGGTTGAAAGCAGGGGGTAAACTCCGAAGAAGTGGTCACCGTGAAGATGGCTGATAAATATATGGTTGATCTTGCCGAAGCGTATCTTCCATCGGCGCATCTGCATCTGGGTGCCCTCGCCACAGTCTATTAAAAACAACCGCTCATGCACATTGAGTACATGAGCGGTAGGATATCGGTCTGAGGTGGGCAGAGCAGAGCTGGTACCGAGTATGGTAAGCCTGAAGGCCATGCCGCCGCCTCTCCTCAGGAGATAAGTTTCTCTGCCTCCTCGGTATCAGCGGTTATGGAAAGCACAGTGTCAAGCTGCGAGATTGTAATAAGCCTCTCAACAGCCTCATTCAGTCCGCACAGAACGAAGGTACCTCCCGCATTCTTGCAAAGCCTGTTTGCCACGAGAATGGCGCTCAGACCTGAAGAGTCACAATACTGGCACTTCTTCAGATCAAGAATGATGTTCCTCTCTCCTTTGCCGGAGATGAGCACCAACTCCGACTTGAGTGAAGGAGCAATATGTGTGTCAAGCTTCTCAGTCTCAATGCTTATAACTGTGCACTGGTTCTTGTTTTGAATGTTGAAATCCATAGCTGATTATTTTGGCAACTAAAAATAGAGTTATTTTTTCTTTTTACCTAGACTTCTTGCCTCTTTTTCTTCCATCTCATCCTTTAGAGCCTGAAGTCCGGTGATGTCACCGAGGGTGGTCTTCTCAAGACTGGCCTTTATTTTGCGGGCTGCCTTCTTGGTGTTTTCGGTCTCGGAACGCCTGGTGCTTGCCTCTGAGCCTTTTCTCTCATCCTCGAAAATACGGCTGTGCGAAACAATGATCTTCTTGGCCCCTTTGTTGAACTCGATCACCTTGAAGTTGAGCTTATCCTCAACAACAGCCTGCGTTCCGTCTTCCTTGACGAGATGCTTCGGAGTGGCAAAGCCCTCAACACCGTAAGGCAGTGCAATGATTGCGCCCTTGTCAAAGACCTCGATGACAGTACCCTCATGGATCGAATCAACGGTAAAGAGATCCTCAAATACATCCCACGGGTTCTCCTCAAGCTGCTTATGACCAAGACTCAGTCTCCTGTTATCCTTGTCTATCTCGAGGACGACAACATCGATCTCAGCATCGATCGCAGTAAACTCGGCCGGATGCTTGATCTTCTTCGTCCATGACAGGTCGGAAATGTGAATCAGACCGTCAACACCCTCTTCAATCTCAACGAATACACCGAAATTGGTGAAGTTGCGGACACGAGCCTTGTGACGTGAGTTAAGACTGTATTTCTGTTCGATATTCTCCCATGGATCGGTCTTGAGCTGCTTGATGCCGAGTGACATCTTGCGCTCCTCGCGGTCAAGTGTCAGGATGACAGCCTCAACCTCGTCGCCTACCTTCATGAACTCCTGTGCACTGCGCAGGTGCTGTGACCATGACATTTCCGACACATGGATAAGTCCTTCAACACCCGTTGTAATCTCCACAAATGCACCGTAGTCGGCCATGACAACAACCCTGCCTTTAACCTTGTCACCCACCTTAAGTGTCTCGCTGAGCGAATCCCACGGATGCGGGGTAAGCTGCTTGAGACCGAGGGCAATCCTCTTCTTGTCATCATCAAAGTCGAGAATGACAACGTTGAGCTTCTGGTCAAGCTGAACGATCTCCTCGGGATGGTTGACCCTGCCCCATGAGAGATCGGTGATATGGATAAGTCCGTCAACTCCGCCGAGATCAATGAATACACCGTAAGAGGTGATGTTCTTGACGGTACCCTCGAGCACCTGACCCTTTTCCAGTTTGGAGATGATCTCCTTCTTCTGCTGCTCAAGCTCGGCCTCGATGAGCGCCTTGTGCGACACAACCACATTCTTGAACTCCTGGTTGATCTTCACAACGCGGAACTCCATTGTCTTGCCTACATAGACATCGTAATCGCGTATTGGCTTGACATCGATCTGTGAACCGGGAAGGAACGACTCGATGCCAAAGACGTCGACAATCATGCCACCCTTGGTGCGGCACTTGATGTAACCGGTGATGATCTCATTGTTTTCCAGGGCCGAATTGACACGGTCCCATGAATTGTAAGCCCTGGCTTTCTTGTGCGAAAGCACCAGCTGGCCCTTCTTGTCCTCCTGGCTCTCAACATATACCTCAACAGTGTCACCAACCTTCATATCAGGGTTATACCGGAATTCGTTAAGGCTCACCACACCTTCGGACTTCTGCCCGATATTGATAACCACTTCGCGGCTGTTCATTGAGATGACCCTGCCTTCCACAACCTCGTCAACAGCGACTGTTGACAGAGTTTCTTCATACAATTTCTGCTGGTCTGCGCGACTCTTCTGTGATGAGAAGCCGTCTTCCTCATAAGCATCCCAGTCAAACTCTTCTGGTGTTGCAGCTGCTGCTGCATCTGCTGCAGCTACTTCTTCAGCCTTCACCTTTTTTTCTTTCTTTTCTTTCAGAATAGGCTGGTCCTCAGCAACCATCTCACCTGCTGATTCAAGAACAACCTCATTTGATTTTACCTCTTCCGATCCGGTCTCAGTCACTTTGCCCTCTTCGTTTGCAGGGTTGCCGGTCTGTTCGTTAATTTCACTCATTTTACTAAATTAATTGAAAATTAATAAGTTAGACATTATGTTGTTTAAAAATTGCTTGCAAAGATAATTATTATTTTGTTTTGAAAACGAACAATAGACAGATTTTCAGGGTATAAGAATTAAAAGTGCTGTGAGTTGGTCCGTCCCTGTTTAGATCGGTGCTTTTTTCTATTTTTGTCATCTGTATAACTAAATATTTGCTGATGAAAGGCATTATTCTTGCCGGCGGATCCGGTACCAGGCTCCACCCGATCACGGAGGCCATCTCCAAGCAACTGCTGCCGGTCTATGATAAACCTATGATTTACTATCCTCTCTCGGCGCTGATGCTTGCCGGCATCCGGGATATCCTCATCATATCAACCCCGCGTGACCTCCCGAGCTTCAGGGCGTTACTTGGAGACGGGACAAGGCTGGGGATGCGATTCTCATACCGGGAGCAGCCATCACCAGACGGGCTGGCCCAGGCATTCATAATAGGTGAAGACTTCATCGGAGATGACAATGTATGCATGATCCTTGGTGACAATATCTTCTACGGCCAGGGCTTCGGCAGCATCCTGAAGCAGGCTGCTGCCCTGAATAACGGCGCCATCGTCTTCGGCTATGCCGTCAATGACCCCGAGCGGTACGGCGTTGTAGAGTTCGATGCTGACATGAAGGCTGTCAGCATCGAGGAGAAACCTCTTAATCCAAGATCCAACTATGCCGTCACGGGCCTTTACTTCTATGACAACACAGTGGCCTCACGCGCCCGCAACCTCAAACCGTCACCGCGGGGTGAACTCGAGATAACCGACCTTAACAGACTCTACCTGCAGGAGGGTAAACTCGAGGTGAAACTGCTGGGGCGAGGCATGGCATGGCTTGACACCGGCACGTTCGACAGCCTTCTCCAGGCCTCCAACTTCATTGCTACCCTGGAACAGCGGCAGGGACTGAGTGCTTCATGTATTGAAGAGATTGCATACAAGAGCGGTTTCATCTCACAGGACCAACTTGTTGAGCTTGCCAGACCGCTGGCTAAGAGCCAGTATGGACAGTATCTCCTCAAAGTCGCAAAAGAACAGGCCTGACAATGAAAGTACACAAGACTGAATTTTCCGGTTTGCTGATTATCGAACCCGATGTATTCAATGACACCAGGGGATATTTCTTCGAGAGCTACAACAAACTGAAATACAGTAATAACGAAATCGAATACGAACCTGTCCAGGACAATGAATCGAGTTCCTGCAGGGGGGTGATCCGGGGCCTCCATTACCAGGAGGAACCATTCGCACAGGCCAAGCTGATAAGAGTCATCGAGGGACGGATCTATGATGTGGCCCTTGACATAAGGCGTGGCTCACCCAGCTTCGGGAGGTGGTTCGGACTGATAATCGATTCCGAAAAGAAGCTGCAGTTCCTTATCCCGAAAGGATTTGCACACGGATTCTCAGTGCTCAGCGAGAGGGCCATCGTCCTCTATAAGTGCGACAATAACTATTCCGTTGCCCATGAGAGAGGCATAAACGCCCTTGACCCTGCTCTTGGAATAGACTGGATGATCAGGGACGAAGCGCCGGTCATCAGTCCTAAAGACCTTAATCAGCCACTGTTTAAGGATGTGTCAACGAACTTCATCTTCAGTGAATGACAACCATACTGGTTACCGGCGCGTCCGGACAGCTCGGCAGTGAGATCAGGGAGAGATCATCCCGTTACAGCGGTTACGAATTCATCTTCACTGATGCCGGGGAGCTCGACATTACAGATACCGCGGCCACGGAGGCTTTTATCTCTGCAAATCCTCCCTCCTGGGTCATCAACTGTGCGGCATACACTGCCGTCGACCGGGCGGAGGATGAGGAAGACCTGGCTACGGTTATCAACGCGAGGGGTGTGGAGAATATCGTCAAAGCCCTTCAGGGAACCGACTGCAGGCTGATACACATCTCAACCGATTACATTTTTGACGGCAACAGTCCGGTGCCTTACAGTGAGGATGACATCCCCTCCCCTGCATCAGCCTACGGCCGGAGCAAGCTGGAGGGAGAAAAGGCGGCTATGCGCTGGTCCAACAGCATGATCATCAGGACATCCTGGCTCTACTCATCCTATGGCAACAACTTCGTCAAAACCATACTGCGGAAGGCGGGCTCAGCACAGAGCCTCAGCGTGGTCTTCGACCAGGCCGGATCACCTACCTACGCCGCCGACCTTGCGGCGGCCATACTGGATATCATCGGCGGAGTGATACGGAACAGCCACAACTTCGTGCCCGGGATCTTCAACTACTCCAATGAGGGTGTCTGCAGCTGGTTCGATCTTGCCTGCGAGATAATCAAAGTAGCAGGATCGCCCTGCGAGGTCATTCCCGTCAGGAGCTCTGCCTATCCCTCAAAGGTAAAGAGACCAGCATACAGTGTCCTGGACAAAACAAGGATAAGAGAATGCTATAACCTCATGATACCCCACTGGCGCACCAGTCTGATAAACTGTATATCAAAAATAAACCGGATATGATCAACACCGAAGAAATCAGGAGAAAAGCCGAAGCATGGCTTGGCGAAGAGTTTGACGAAACCACCCGCATGGAGGTGAAGCACATGCTGGATTACGATGAGAAGGCGCTGACAGATGCCTTTTACCAGGACCTCGAGTTCGGTACCGGTGGACTTCGCGGCATTATGGGAGCCGGAACCAACAGGATGAACCGTTATACCCTCGGAATGGCAACGCAGGGACTCGCAAACTACCTTAAGAAGCATTCATCCAACCCGGCTTCAATAAAGGTGGCCATAGCACACGACTGCCGTAATAACAGCAGTTACTTCGCCAGGGTGGCGGCAGATATCTTCACTGCCAACGGATTCACCGCATGCCTGTTCGAGGCTCTGCGGCCCACCCCCGAACTGTCATACGCAATCAGGCTTTACGGGTGTGACGCGGGGGTAAATATCACCGCCTCACATAACCCGAAAGAGTACAACGGTTACAAGGTGTCATGGAACGACGGAGGACAGGTGGTCTCTCCCCATGACAAGGGTATCATTGATGAGGTTCGCAGCATCAGATCAGTCAGGGATATAATGACCGGCGGTGATGAATCAAAAATAATCACCCTGGGCGCTGAGACGGATGAAAAATACCTGGCAGAGGTTAAGGCCCTCAGTATCAATCCTGATGTAATAAAAAGGAACCACGATATCGGCATTGTATATACCCCGCTCCACGGAACAGGCTACAAGATTGTTCCCGATGCACTGGCTCTGTACGGATTTACAAACGTGCACACGGTAAAGGAACAGTCTGTCCCTGATGGTAACTTTCCGACGGTACACTCCCCGAACCCCGAGGAACCTGATGCACTTTCAATGGCTGTCGCCCTGGCGAAGGAAAAGGGAGCCGACCTGGTCATGGCAACCGATCCCGACGGCGACAGGCTGGGTGTTGCCGTCAGGAAACCGTCCGGTGAATACGTGCTGCTCAACGGCAACCAGACCGGCGCCCTGCTGACATGGTACATCCTCTCACAGAAGAAACACAATGGAGAACTCAGGGGCAACGAATACATTATTTATACTATCGTTACGTCGGACCTTCTTGAGAGCATAGCGAACTGGAACGGGGTCAAATGCTACAAGGTGCTTACAGGCTTTAAATACTTCGCAGAACTGATGCGTGACCTCGAGGGGAAGGAGAAGTATATCGGCGGAGGCGAAGAGAGCTTCGGATACCTGGCAGGCGACTATGTGCGCGACAAGGACGGGGTGTCAGCCATAACACTGGTTGCCGAGGCAGCCGCCTGGGCGCGTGACAGGGGAAAGACTCTGTGGGAACTGCTGCTCGACATCTATGCTGAGTACGGACTCTACCGCGAGAAGCTGGTCAATGTTGTAAGGAAGGGTGCCGAGGGTGCCGCAGAGATAAAGGCAATGATGGAAGGATTCCGTAACAGCCCGCCGGCTGAGATAGCCGGCAGCAAAGTGATCAGGTATAATGATTACCAGGCACTGGTGTCAGCTGACCTTGTCACCGGGGAAAAGACTCCCCTGCAGATGGAAAAATCAAATGTGCTGCAGTTCTTCCTGGCCGACGGAACCAAGATCTCCGTCCGGCCGTCCGGTACCGAACCCAAGATCAAGTTCTACTTCAGCGCCAACACCACCATGAGCGATGTCTCACAGTTCGAGCCGCTCTGGAAGGCCCTGGAAGACAGGATTGATGCCGTTGTCCATGACATGAAGCTGTAGGCTGTAGG
>DHGW01000010.1:0-11080 GCA_002402965.1 Bacteroidales bacterium UBA4788 | reverse complement strand
GGCCGTAGGTCTTACAGCATTGTAGAATGGGGCCACCCAAATACCCCCCTCTATTCACCAATTATTTTAACGAGTACCCGTTTCTCCCGTTTGCCGTCATACTCACCGTAGAATATCTGTTCCCACGGGCCAAAATCAAGCTTGCCGTTTGTGATGGCAACCACCACCTCCCGGCCCATGAGCTGGCGTTTCATATGGGCATCAGCGTTGTCCTCGAACCCGTTATGGCGGTACTGTGAATGCGGTTTCTCCGGAGCCAGCTTCTCCAGCCATACTTCAAAGTCCTGGTGCAGGCCGCCCTCATCGTCATTGATAAAGACGGAACTGGTAATGTGCATCGAGTTTACGAGCACGAGGCCATCCCTGATACCACTCTCGTTCAGGCATTCCTCCACCTGCCGGGTGATATTGATATAATCCCGCCGGTGAGGCGTTTCGATCCGGAGTTCTTTACGGTATGATTTCATGTTTCATAGGATATTCGGAATATTATGTCGTAAAATTAAGAAATAATTGAGCCTACCCTTTAGCCTTTAACTGCCAGCTTTTTATCACAGCCGCTTGCCTTGGTACCAGGTAAAGGGTCGATATGCCCTTGCCGATAGTAAATGCGAGTGCAGCAGCAACCACTCCAATCATGTTCAGAAATATTACGCAGACCAGCAATATGACAATTATCGCGACCAGCTCCACTGCTGTTGCTGCAGAGATCGGACCCGTGGTACCATTAATCAGAAGCAGGGATCTCTGAAAATTCAACAGGACTGTAAAAGCAGGCAAAAGGATCATTATAATCAGAGGAAGGTATGACAGATCCGCAAGCTCCTGGCTCAGCCCGGAAACATTGACAAACCACAGGTCGGCCAACGGAGTGAATGCCAGGATTGAAATCAGAACCGTTACTGCAGTACCCATGTAAACAGCAAAATTTCTTAACAGCCTGTAGTTCTGTTTTTGCTTTCCTATCAGGGCAATATTGACCTCCTGATAGGATAATCCCAGGCTCCTGAAGATGAATACCAGCGAACCTACAACCGGTAGAACGGCAAGTGACTCCACTGCCATATTGCTCCTTCCCAGGAAGAATGTGACGAAGGGATGGACGCCGAGGGATAAAAGCGAGGTTAGCGCCAGGGGATAATAGAACCTGGTGATCGATCTGAGTCCCATATTACCATTCTCAGTGTCAACCTTCTGCAATAGAGTTTTCAGAGTCCCTGAAGCCATGATCCTTGTTGCCATCGCTTCAGTAAATACTGCCAGTGACATCGCAGCTGCACCGACATAAGCCCCCTTAACGCCTGCGGTATAAAGGATTAATCCCGCTGTTACTATGACTGTCAATCTGACCAGCGTACCGTAGGTTACTCGCCTGGTAAGGTTGTTCCTTATCAGGATCCCCTGGTAAAACCTCCGGTAACCGATAGAAGCAGCCCATGGAAGAAAAATAAGGAGTGCAGTGTGAGCCAGTCTGGCAACTTCCTCCGGCACTCCCATCAGATTTATTACGATGAACCTGAAGACAGGAGGAATAAGGACGATTAACTGAATTCCGGTAACCCCTAAATTGAGAATGTCAGTAAACCTTCTCAGTTTCCTGTACGAATTGCGACCTGTGACAAGGGCTGTGGAGGCGCTCATCAGCATTATCACCGGGGCCTCAATGATCATGGCAAATGATCCTGCTATTCCGAAGGCCGCAAGATTGACCTTGGCATCACTCAAACGGGCAATAAAGGAAATAAGGAAAGGCTGCTCGAAGGCCATCATCAGCCATGTAAGCGCCAGCGGCCCCCAGAACAGGAATATCCTGCGGTTTGTAAGCTTGTCTGTCAGTCCCACTCGTTGGAGAATGCTCAAATATAGTCAAGCCCTCCGTATTTGCGATTTACAATTTGGAATTTGCGATTTGGAATTTTTCGACTGGTGCCAGCTCAGCTTCTGCCAGTCACTGCCTTCCGCAAGACTGATTGACTGCAAGACCGCAAGACTCTCAGACCTTCAGATGGAGGCCCGGTGATAACCGGGCCGAAACCCCGCACACGTAGTGTCGGGTCCTTCAGACCTACTGCCTGAAATAAGTGTCCGGAAAATTTACCAGGTAAACCCTGTCAGTTGCCCTCGTCAGGGCAGTGTAGAACCACCTTAAATAATCAATTGTCGGCTCCTGCCGGTTGAACATCCCCTGGTCAATAAAAACCCTCTCCCACTGCCCTCCCTGCGACTTATGGCAGGTAACGGCATAGGCGAACTTTATCTGCAGGGCATTGTACCAGGGATTATCCCTCACTGCCTCATACTGCTTCCGTTTTGACTTAATTCCGGGATGGTCGGCCAATATGGCGAAATATAGCTCGCGCGACTTCTCCGGAGGGAGTGATGGGGTGCTCAGCATCAGGGTATCAAGCATCACCTTCGCATCCAGTTCCAGCTCTGTGTCACGGAAAAAGAGAGTCATGTCAGCGAACCTCATGCCGTACATCTCCTCGTATTTTTTTATCCTGCGTACCTCGGCGATATCGCCGTTGGCGATGAATGATGCATTCTCCTCATCCTTCAGCCAGTAGTAATTGTTCTTGACAACCATGATGATATCCCCGGTGCTTATCTCCTCCTCACGGAAGAAGACACGGTTACGGATCCCCTGGTTATACCTGTTTGCCAGGTTGTTGGAGTTGACGACCACAATGGCGCCGTCAGTGCCGCACCTGTCGTAGGCTTCCGTCAGACGGTCGATGAGTTCGGTACCCCCCAGTCGCTCCACGTCGCCATACCCTTTAAGCTCGAGCTCCGGAACCGACAGATCGCCGTCACTGACCTGCTGCCTGACAGCCGTGGCATTCATTAAAATACCCGATCCTTCACTCTGCCTTATAACCTGACACAGTTCAAAGGTCTTAAGTGCAAAGCCGGTTGCCCTCAAGACGTTCTCATCCAGGGCAGGACTGACAACTGACCCCACCGGTGGAAGCTGCGCCACGTCGCCCACCAGGATCAGCTTGCAGTCAGTGCCTGTGTAAACATATTCGAGCAGGTCCTCCAGCAACCTGCCGCTGCCGAACATCGACCCGTCAGAAGACTCGTCGGGGATCATTGATGCTTCGTCGACGATGAAATATGTATCCTTATGGAGGTTCCGGTCAAGAACGAATTTCCCGACACCGTCGGTGGCCGACTTCTGCCTGTAAATCTTGCGGTGGATGGTATAGGCCTCCATACCTGTATATGCATGCAGCACCTTTGCCGCCCTGCCCGTGGGTGCCATCAGGACCGACTTCATTCGCAGGGTGTTCAGGGTAGCAACAAGGGAGGCTATCACGCTCGTTTTGCCCGTGCCCGCATAACCGGTAAGCAGGAATATCACATCGTTTGTGTTGTCGGCAACAAATCCGGCAAGCAGGCGCATACAGTCAGACTGGTCCTGTGTGGGCACATATCCGAGGTTTTTACCTAGAAGTAAATGGATGTTCTCCTGTCTCATTTTATTTTTACAAAGCGAATAACAGTCTGCTTTTTTTGTAAATTTGCACAAAGTTACCCAACAATCGATCAGAAAAGATATGAAAACGGCTCTCAACATCGTATTTACTCTTATCATTATTGTGCTGGCATATTTCCTTGTGGAAAGCATCATGAAGCCTATCCGTTTCAACAAGGAGAAGGATAGAAGGGAGACAGCAGTCAAGGAGAGACTCATTGACATCAGGACTGCCCAGGAGGCTTACAAATCCGTGAAAGGTTCCTATACCGGCAGCTTCGATACCCTGATTACTTTTCTCAAAACCGACTCACTGCCACTGGTATACAAGCTCGGTTCACTAACTGACGAAATGATTGCAGCCGGCATCACCACAGAGAGAGAAGCCGTTAAAAAAGGACTCATCAGCAGGGACACAAGCTATATCCCCGTACGTGATTCAATCTTCGACAAAGGATACCCCATTGACCAGCTAAGGTTTATCCCCGGAATGGAAAACACCGAGTTTAAGATGTCGGCTGGCAGGGTGATGACCACCTCCATGGTACTAGTAAACGTATTTGAGGCCTTCGCACTCAACGATGTCTTCCTGGGTGATCTTGACAGGCAACTGGTTGTCAACTACAATGACCAGAGGACAAAGATCACCGGATTCCCGGGCATGAAAGTGGGTGATGTAAGGGTGCCCAATAACAATGCCGGGAACTGGGAGGATTGATGGCCACGTCGCAGCTATATCCCCTGGAACTCATTGATGAGACCCTCGACATAAACGCGACCGACAATTATTACCTTACACTAGAGCTTTCTAAAGAGGGTGTCTCCCTTGCAGTGCTTGATCTGCTTCGGGGCAAGTATGTCATGCTCAGGCACTACTCCCTCGGGGAACCTTCCGGCGGGCCCGTACGCACATACACGGAGATAATCGATTCGGACGACTTCCTCAGGAAACGGTACAAGAAAGTATTCATCATCATACCATCGCTGAACGCAACCCTCGTTCCCTCTCCGGTCTATGAGCCCGGACTCCGCGAAGATTACTTCAATTTCAATTTCGGGTCAACCGAAGAGAACGGAGTTTTCTCAAACAGCCTCTCCTTCCCGGACGCGGTTGTGCTCTTCTCCCCACGTAAAGAAGTAATGGAGAGCATCTCAAAACGCTGGCCTGATGTGAGCCCATGGCACCATACCAAACCGCTGCTAAGCCATGTCTCGGCAGCATGCCGTTCAACAGACGACTGCTACATTCATCTGCATTGCGAGAAGGACTTTGTTACCGTGATCATAGCTGAGAAGCGAAACCTCACATTCTGCAACAGTTTTGCAGTTTCGTCGCCTCAGGACGGTGCATACTTCCTTTTCAGCGTGCTTGACCGGAAAGGCATCAGACACGACGAAACGATTCACGTCAGCGGCAACGTGGAGCCCTATGGTGAATCACATATTGCCCTTCTCTCCTTTGCCCCGGGAGTAAAATTCGCTTCGCCGGTGATCAGAAACAGCTTCAGCTATGTCATGAACGAAGTGCACCTGCATCGCTGGCTTAATCTTTTTACTGCAGCTTCGTGCGAATAATCGGTGGCAGTCTGAAGGGAAGGCTGATTGAGCCGCCGGCAGGATTCAGGGCACGGCCCACAACTGACTTCGCCCGTGAGGGTCTGATAAACATACTTGACAACAAGTACGACTTCAGGGATGTATCGTTTCTGGACCTCTTCGGAGGAACAGGGGCCATAAGCTATGAATTTGCATCCAGGGGTACTACCAACATTGACATTATTGAGACTGACAGGCGTAACTGTGAATTTATCCGTCATACGCTGCGCAGCCTGGATCTCACTTCAGCCAGAGTCCACCGCATGGACGTACGGGACTGGCTTAAAATCTGCCATAAGAATTACGATATCATATTTGCCGATCCGCCATATGAACTGAAATGGCTGACGATGATACCCGATCTGGTATTGCGTTCCGGTGCTGTGACCGCAGCCTCCCTTTTTATCCTTGAACATCCAAAATCACTTGACTTTTCCGGACACCCTTCACTGACCGACCATCGAAAATACGGAAACGTAAATTTTAGCTTCTTCAGGCTTATAGCTTAATAATATGATACTTAAAAGGAGGGTTGCGTTTGCTTCCCTCCTTTCTTCTATCCTTTCCGGTAACAAAGCCCCTCAATACCGACTTTCGAGTTCCGAGTTGCGACTTTCAGACTTTCGACTTTCGACTTTCAGACTTTCGGCTTTTTTATAGCCTCCATTACCCTTTCCGGTGTGAATGGCACCCTGAAGAGCCGGGCACCGGTGGCGTCAAAGACAGCATTGCCTACGGCAGCTCCTATTCCTATTATTGCAGGCTCTCCTCCGCCCTGTGGTGGCTGGTCAGGCCTGTCCATTATGACACATTCAAGATCGGGAAGCCACGAGAACTTAGGTATGGAGTAGCTGTCGAAGTTCCTGTCCCTGATATTGCCGCCTTCATATTTTACCTCCTCCGTCAGTGTATACCCGAGAGCCATTGTCATACAACCCTCCATCTGTAAGAGTGCTCCCTGTGGATTGACGCAGAGGCCCATGTCCTGAGCACATGCCAGCCTTTTAACCTTTACCGTGCCCGTGCTCCTGTCTACGGAAACCTCAGCCATGAATGCCACCCATGTACCCGCATCGGTTCCGCATGCCATGCCAATACCCCTTCCTGAAGGCAGTTTTCCGGGAGAATAGCCAAACCTGGCAGCTACTGCTCTGAGTACACCCGTCATCCTTTCATCCTTCAGGTTCCTGAGCCTGAACTCAAAAGGGTCAATGCCGGCCGCAGCTGCCATAATGTCGATCTGGGTCTCCCTGGCGAAGGTGTTGGTGTTGTTGTTCGGCGCACGCCATGCACCAGTGGCAAAGGGATGGACCCTGTACTTCGAACGGTCCTCACCGTGGCTGGTGACTCTTGCATTCGGCACATCATAGATGACCTCCGCACCCCGGGTGCCTGCCAGGTAGACATTGTAGTCCCACATCATGATCCGCCCTTCACTGTCAATACCCGATCGTACCTTAACAACGGAAACCGGATGGAATGAATCGTAGAGGAACTCCTCATCACGCGTCCAGGCTACCATGACAGGCCTGCCGGTGATCCGTGCCAACCGGGCCGCCTCCACCCCCTGTTGTGACGGGCTCTTGCCTCCGAATCCGCCCCCGACGAAGGGTGTTATGACCCTCACGGTCTCAAGGCTCATGCCCAGCTCCCTGACCAGGGTATCCTGAAGGCCGAAAGGCGACTGGGTGGAGGCCCAGACGGTCAGCTTGCCCTCTTCAAACCGGGCGAGGGCGGTATGTGTCTCAATAGGTGCATGAGCGAGATACGGGTCATGATATTCATGTTCAAAAAGCTTCGTGCACTGCTGCGATGCTGTTGTAAGGTCTCCCGCTTCGCGAACGGTATTTGCCCTGTACTCTCCCCTGTTTATGTAATCAAAGACAGTAGAGTCACTCACATTCAGTTCATCAAAGGTGTATTCTGCCTTAATCCGTACTATGGCAATATCAGCCATGTCACGGTTCTCACTGAGGACGGCAATGAAGTCGCCGTCACGCACCACCCTGACACCCTCTGTTGCTTCAGCTGCAGAAAGATCTGCTGAAACCAGCTTCGCTCCGTGTGATGGAGGCCTGAGTATCCTTGCGTGAAGCATACCGGACAGTTTCAGGTCGCCGGTATATTTCGCCCTGCCGGTGACCTTTTCAAAAGCATCGCTGTGCTTCAGAGGTTTGCCAACCCAGGTGAACTGCGTATGATCCTCCGCAGATGGCTTTATCTCAAGATATCGCTCCAGTTTCTTTCCCCTGGCCAGTTCGGCATAGGAAACATTTGATGCGGGATTTCCAATCTCAGATACCACACCCTCAACAACCTCCAGCTGGTCAGTTCCAACTCCCAGTTTCTCAGAGGCCATCTGTACCAGTATTGCCCTTGCCTCAGCGGCGGCAGCCCTCATTGCCGGTCCGAAGGCACGCGTTGTGAGCGAACCCCATGTGCCCGCGTCGTAGGGACAAAGCTCCGTGTCTCCCATAACCATCTTAACTTTCTCCAGGGGCACGTTAAGTTCATCGGCCATCATCTGGGCCAGCGAAGTGATGATTCCCTGTCCCATCTCGATCTTCCCGGTGAAGCAGCTGACTGTACCGTCTTCAGCGATGTGAAGGAAGGCGTTGTAGTCCTTCGTGAGGCTCCTGCGCTGCGGAGGCGCCAGTGCAGAGAGGTCAATGGCGCTCCACGGAGCAAAAAAGAGGACAATGCCGCCCCCGAGAGCCTTTACGAAGCTCCTTCGCTTCATCCCGCGCGGAGATGCAGTCCTGTTTTCTTTTTCGCGTATGTTTTTCATTTCACGTTCCCTCCTCTCATTACCCCGGATGCATCTTCCACGGCCTCGATGATTCGTTTATGAGCCCCGCACCTGCATAGGTTCTCCTCCAGGCCTGCAACTATTTCTTCGCGGGTCGGGGATGGATTTTTGTCAAGCATCCCCGCTGCAGTCAGTACCATGCCCGGAGTACAGAAACCGCACTGAAGGGCATCATGATCAATAAAGGCCTGCTGAAGGGGATGAAGCTTTCCATCCTTCTCAAGACCCTCTATGGTAACCACACTCCTGCCTGCGACATCACTTACCGGCATCATGCAGGACCTGGCAGGCTCATTGTCTATCAGCACCGTGCAGGCACCGCAGAATCCTATCCCGCAACCGTACTTCGTCCCTGTCAGGCCGAAATGATTCCTCAGGACCCAGAGCAGGATCTGGTTCGGATCGGTTACCAGTTCCGTATCCACGCCGTTTAGTTTGAACCGGATTGTCTCTTCCATCATTGTTTGGTTTTGTTAACTTCATTTATGTAGTCTTCCTGTGTATCAATATCGCGAAGCACCGATTCATCATCGGTTTCCGACTCCAGCACATCCTCCGGGTGCCTTGCCGCGAGTGCACTGAGGCCCTCATCGTCCTGAAGGTTCAGCACCTCGTCCATATATTTCAGGTCCATGATGAGCGGATGGCCCCGTTTGCCGTTATGTGAAGCCATGACCAGGCCCTTGTCGCTTTCCGTGAAGGCGCTGATAACCCTGTTTATTTCCCCGGTTCCTGTCATTGGCTGGTCACCCGGCATGATGAGTGCACCGATGCAGCCTTCGGGCAGCGAGTAGAACCCGCATTTGACCGACGAGAGCATACCGCTTTTGTAGTCCTCATTGTAACAGTGGAATACATCATACCTGCGCGTCAACTTCATGATCTCCTCTCTGTTGGCACCCAGTACAACGACCACCCTGTCCACCGTGGCATCCAGGAGATTGCGTATTACCTGTTCAATTACAGTCACATTATTGAAAGGGAGCAACATCTTCGGTGAGCCCATCCTCATTGACTCTCCCGCCGCCAGTACTATTGCCCATATTCCATTCATTATCTGTTATTTATCCCACTTCCACTATTCCAATTGCCTGTTGCCTCTTCTATCAATCAACTGCGCTGCTATACTGACTGCAATTTCCTCTACAGTCTGCGATCCAATATCAATGCCAATGGGTGTGCAGATCTTTTTCCACTGTTCCTCCGTTGCCCATCCTTTGTTTATGAACTCCTCATGAATCTTAGCCACCTTTACTTTGCTTCCCATCATTCCGACATAGGCAGCTGATGAACCGATGCATGGTTTGAGGGCATCGGCATCATGACCATGTCCACGGGTAACTATAACGATGAAGGTATTTCGATCCTTTTGTATCTCCCTCACCGCTTCACCGATATCTTTAACAATGATGTTATCTGCATCCGGAAGGTTGACATTATTTGCATACTCTTCCCGGTCATCGATAACAGTGACTTCAAACCCCAGCAGTCTTCCCTGGTGTGACACAGCCTTGCCTACATGACCTGCACCGGCTATCACCAGCCGGGGAAGCGGGAATACCGGTTCCAGAAAGATCTTTGCCGGTTGTTTCTCACCTTCTACCAGCAACTCAAACTCTCTGTAACCAGCCCTACTTCCAGTCTTCAGGATGGTGTTGACCTCACCCTTCAGGTCAACGCCAGAGCTGCATGAAATAGGTATTGCACCCATTCCTGTGGACCAGCATCTTTTTATCATCACAGTGGTTTCATTCCACGGGACGACCTTGGTGATGAGAACACCCGGCTGTCCTGAGCCGATACTCTGTTCCATCTCTTTAAAGGCAGTAAGGTGAGCCACCGGGTTGCTGTCGACAAGAATTGTAATTGTTCCACCGCATACTGCCTCTTCCGGCTCGGAGGTCTCTTTATCAAGGGAGAAGTGCAGCAATGCCGACTCGCATCCTCCGGAGCATTTTCGTGCATACTCCAGGATTCTGCCCTCGATGATCCCTCCCCCGACGGTGCCGGATATCAGCCTGCCATCAAGAAGAATAGCCGAGCTGCCCGGCTTCCGGGGTGTTGATCCGGTAGTGGCAACAACCGTTGCCAGAACAAGACTTGCTGTGTCCTTGCTGTTTTCTTTAATCTGAAAGTAAATGTTTTTCATGGGCCGGTTCTAAAGCAAATATAAGAAACATGGTGGATTTACATAAGGATCAGATGCATATATCACATGTTTCGAAGGGCTCTGCAAGGCCTGGTCTGCAGGTTAACGGGCAGGTCACATATATTTGAACAAAATATTTTGAGGAATGAAAAATTGGATTAATTTTGCATCGCTTTTGGTGCGGTAGTTCAGTTTGGTTAGAATATCGGCCTGTCACGCCGAGGGTCGCGGGTTCGAGTCCCGTCCGCACCGCCCCTACACCCTCAAAACCCCTTGATAATCAAGGGGTTTTGTATTTCCTGCCACAAAATCCGCAAAATCTGCCACAAAGATTTCCCCCCTTTTGATTCCACAGTCTTTTCACCTCAGTTTGTAAATATTAATACACATATCTGCTGTATTTCAAATGCTTAACTGGAATATTTCATAATTTTTTATAAAATATTTGTGAAAGCCATTTTTTGCCAAATTATTTTCATTTCCAGAATTTTTTTCTTCATGATTTTGGTGTCAGATCAGGATCACTCAGGTATTTATATTAAAATAAATTGCATGTAAATCTCTGTTGAATTTCTTACTGTAGCACCCTCAGACTAATAATGGGGGGGCACCCAGGGGGGAGGGATACCGGGGGATACCTTTATACTGATTATTATGTTGAAAATAGACTACAAAGTACGACTCCATATCCTTTATTTGAAGGAAAAGATTAACGGTTGCCTGCTTAGGCTTGGATGTCACTTCTTTTCGACCTGGTATTTCGTCGATAACAATTGCATTTGTACACCAGGCAAAGTACTAAAGTTAGATGGAATCTATACCTATAAAGAGGGAGATAATCTTGAGATTGTAAGACTTACCAATGTCCACACAGAAAGAAGCTACCTATACTGCAGCTTGTTCTTCTTTTCCATGAATAAAATAATCACCGTCCGTCAGACAATGCTGAAAGATGCGCCTGTAATTTGGAGCCTATCTGACAATGGAGAGTTTGATGAGATTATGTCCATCAGATTATGGAATGAAATTAACAAAGAAGAGGAACTTC
>DHGW01000075.1:10513-24433 GCA_002402965.1 Bacteroidales bacterium UBA4788 | reverse complement strand
CTGAACCCTGCAGAGGATGGGAAAGAACTTTTCAAGGGATTAAAAAAGTTTCTTGATTATTACAACAACCGGCGTACGCATAGGAGCCTTGACCGTAAAACACCCTTTGATTGGTATGAATATGCAGCTTAGAAAAGGTGAGCAGAAAAAGGAAAAAGATGTTTAATAAGAAAAAGAACTTTAACCTTAAAAAATAACTCCGGTGGTTTAAGAAAGGGGAGTAATAAATGTGGCGTTCCATCTCACCTGCAGTGCTATCCTGTCCGCTGGATGTGCATTCGGGTAATGTGGCCCGCAAGCTGGGTCTGCTTACTCGTAAGCAGAGTGATGCGAAGGCTGTGGCGGAGCTTGACGCCCGGCTGCGTGAGCCTGATCCGTCAGATCCGGTGAAGTATGATTTCGCCCTTTTCGGACTGGGGGTATTCGGAAAATTCTAAGTTCGCAATAAGATTCCTGCCATATTAGCAGTGTCAGTACCTGACTGCCTAATCAGTTTCAAAGTGTTTACCACAACTGCAATTCTTTCCTTTTGCCTTTTCGAAGGCTTCCCTGCCTTCTGATATTGAGAAGTAAATAAGACCGGCAGCCCCGATTGCATCAGCATAGGCAAATCCTGTTAATTCGTAAACAAGACTTGATACCAGCAGCACGACTGACATGTATACACATACCCTGGTGCAATTGGCATCGGCAATTATAGGTTCGGAGTGCAGCTTTTTCCCGATGCTCTTTTTTGCCTTCATTAGCCAGATCATCACAGCAATTGATATCAGTGAAATCACTATTCCCCAGATGGTTGTTTCCGGTTTGTGTTTATAAATGATATTCAGGATGATACCTGCAAGCAATCCTGCTGACAACAGATAGAATGCAGAACCTGTAACCTTTAAGGCTGTTATTTCGAACCTGCTCTTCGGACTTTCCGGATTCTGCCTTATCCGCGTTATCATAATTGCAATTCCAATGCCGGACATCACTTCGATAAAACTGTCAGCGCCGAAACCGAACAGACTAAGCGTTTCATCCGCATAACCCAAAGCCATGGAAACCACTCCTTCAATAATGTTGTAAAAAATAGTAAACAGGCTTAACCAGAATGCCTTTTTATATAATATTTGTTCCTTTTCTTCCATTGGTAAATTCCTTACTGGTATCTGTATAGTTCGATGATGGTCTCATTAAGACTCTTTTCTATATCCAGCAATCTATTATAACTTTCATAGTAGACAGTTAGTTCAAAATGATATTCAGCAAGCGACAGCTCTCCGTTGTCAAGTGCCTTCAGCAGCAAGGCAGAATTATTGAATTTTTGCAGATTGGTCCGATAATCATTCAGGCTGTTTTGCAAACTGACTGCCTTTGTATGCAAGGCTTTCAGGTTATTATATAATTGCAGTCTGTTGTCGCTCTCAGCACTTTGCACCGCAAAAGTCTTTGCTTTGGCATATTTCACGGCATTTTTATTTTCAAACAAAGGGATTGACAGACCAACTGCAATTCCCTGGAACTGCTGCCCGACGACATCTTCACTCATGTAGCCGGCCTGTAACTTAGGGAGCCCCATTGCTGTATTCAGTTTTTCATTCTTCTGACTGATTGAGATTTCCTGATTCAACCATCGCAATACAGGATTGTTTTGTTCAGCATTAACATACCACTGCTCAAAGTCAATTGGCAGAGTCTGTAACGGGAAGAGACTATCATTGAATTCAACCGGTACGCCACCATTAAGGCTTTTCAGTTCGGCCAGCAGGGCACTTCTTTCAATATCACCGGACTCTGCATCTTTGATAATATTCAGCAGGTACACCTGAGCTTTGTTGAAATCAATTATTCCTGTCTCGCCGGCTTCAAACTTCAATCTGTACGAATCCGCTATTTTCCTGGCATTGCCAATTCTTCTCCGGAACTCATTAGACATTGCGTTCTGATAAATCAATTCATTGCATACAAGGCGGGTTTGTGTCAGGATTGATCTATACAGTCTCTCATATTCCAGTTCCACCTGGACATTCCTGTATTCCGAAATCTGATTCCGGTAAGCGTAGGCTGACGGAAAATCAAATGACTGCATTAAGCTTATGTCCTTTCGGTTACCAATACTTTCCGGGCTGCCCCACAGGTAGTTGAAAGCAAATTCCGGGTTCGCCAGGTATAAACCGGTCTTATTGCCGATACGTTCAGCATCTGCACTTTTTCTGAGAGCGATGAGTGTGGTATTGTTCTTTTCCACCCCGGTAAGAATCTTGTCAATTTCCTGGGACAACAGATTTGAACTGCCAAGAATAACCGTACTTAGAAGTATAATCAAGCGTGTCATAAATTATCGTTTTTTAGGATTCCCCGGGTCCTGAGTGCGCTGTAAACTATCGGGACTATATAAATGTTAAGCAAGGTTGAGGTTATCAGACCACCGAGAATAACTTTTGCCATTGGACTTTGAATTTCATTTCCTGCCAGGTTACCCTGGAGAGCCAGTGGAATAAGTGCCAGGGCGGCTGTCAGGGCGGTCATCAGTATCGGATTAAGCCTGTCTGCAGACCCTTTGGTGATTGTCTCCGCCAATGAGGTACCATTTGCCTGCAGATGCTGGTAATGAGAAACAAGCAAAATACCGTTTCTGGTAGCTATACCGAAAAGCGTGATGAATCCGATGATTGCGGGGATACTCAGGATCCCTGATGTAAAGTAAATTGCAAATACGCCTCCGATTAAGGCCAGTGGCAGATTAAGAAGGATAATTCCCGCCAGTTTGAAATTCTTGAACTCCTGAAACAGTAACAGGAAGATTATCACCAGTGCTATCAAAGAAGTCAGCATAAGTGTCTGTGAGGCTTTTGCTTCACTTTCAAACTGACCACCGTATTCGATTCTGTAGCCTTCAGGCAGGGTTACAGACTCATTGATATTTTTCTGAATATCCTGCACTGCTCCACGCAAGTCACGGCCTGCCACGTTTGCAGAAACAACTATTTTTCGCTGAACATTCTCACGGCTGATTGAACTTGGTCCGGTCACTGATACAATATCAGCAACCTGTTCCAACGGAACTTTCCTTCCGTCATAGGTGTCAATGAGGGCACTTCGAATGCCCTCTATGTTTTCCGTATAATCCGTATCGAGCCGTAAAACGAGACCAAAACTTCTCTGACCTTCATAGATATCCGCCAGTTTTTCTCCTCCGAAGGCAATATCAACAAATTCGTTAAACTCCTGTGTGGTTATTCCGTACTGAGCAAGCATGTCACGGTTTGCCCTGATCTGTATCTGAGGAATTTCTATCTGCTGGTCGACATTTACATCCACAAGACCTTCAACATCAACAATTGAACTTTTTATCTCATTTCCTATGGAGAACATTTTATTTAGGTCTGAACCGAACAGCTTAATGGCAATATTGGCCCTTGTTCCTGAAAGCATGTGGTCAATGCGGTGTCCAAGGGGCTGACCTACTGTAAAAGCTATTCCGGGGATTCCGGATAAGGTACGCCGGACATCTGCCTGAAATTCTTCACGGCTGCGGTCCTTCAGAGCAAAATTTACATCTATTTCAGCACTGTTGGTGGTTTGCGAATGTTCATCGAGTTCTCCCCGTCCTGTTCTTCTTGCAGTGCTGGATATTTCCGGGATCGACAATAATTCAGTTTCGACAAGATTTCCCAGGCTGTTGCTTTCCTCAAGAGAGGTTCCCGGTTTCGTAATTACAGAAAGCGTTAATGATCCCTCATTGAATTCAGGCAGGAAGCTTCTTCCCATCGAGGACATTGCTATCAGTGCAACAAGAAATAATCCAAAGGTTGAAAGCACTATTGCTCTTTTATGGTTCAGTGACCACCTGAGAGAATTTTCATAGTTATATGATAGCTTTCGCACCAGCCATTTTTCCTTCTCATTCCTTGCCAGGTACCTGTCATCTGATAAAAGCATTTTTGAAAGTAATGGTGTCAGTGTCATTGCCACAACCATTGACACAAACAGGGACACTATGAAAGAGATGCCCAGCGGTTTTAACATTCTTCCTTCCATACCAGAGAGAAAGAATAATGGAATGAATGCTACAATAATTATCATTGTGGCATTCAGGATCGAGGCTCTTATTTCCTTTGATGCCTCGAATACCACTGTAAAAGCGTCTTGTCGCAGTTCTATGGGTTTCTGTCGGTTTTGACGAAGGCGTTTATATACATTCTCTACGTCAATAATTGCATCATCGACAAGAGCACCAATTGCAATAGCCATACCACCAAGACTCATTGTATTGATATTTAAACCAAGCAGTTTCAGTACAAGTATTGCACCAAGCAGGGAAAGCGGAATTGCGAGCAGAGATATGATTGTAGTTCTGAAACTGCCCAGAAAGAGGAATAGAATTATTACAACAAATATTGCACCTTCCAGCAGTGCCTTTTGAACATTGCTAACCGATGTTTCAATAAAATCGGCCTGCCGGAATATTTTTGTGTCCAGTTTAACGTCCGCTGGCATAGTCCTTTGCAATGTTCTCAGGTTATCCTCTATTCTTTGGGTTACATCAAGAGTATTTATGTGTGGTTGTTTGGAGATTGAAATTATAATCGCGGGTTTTGCATTTTCGGAGGCATATCCCATTTTAACCGCGCCGCCAATTTTTATTTCGGCAACATCATTTAATCTGACCGGTTTCCCGTTGACGGATTTGACATAAGAATTGCCTAAAATGCTTAAATCAGATGTCCGTGCAATACCTCTGACAACATATTCATTGCCATACTGCCTTACGACACCTCCCGTCGAGTTTTGGCTGAGACCTTTGCATACCTCTGCCAGCTCAGTCATTGAAACCCTGTAGAATTTCATTTTCTGAGGGTTGGCAAGCACCTGGTATTGCTTATAGTCTCCGCCGATAATTGTCACCTGGGAGACTCCGCCTGTTGCCAGCAGTAATGGTTTAATATTCCATTCGGCTATGGTTCTCAGATCCATCAGACTTGTGCTGTCAGCCTGGACTCCGATAAAAAATATCTCCCCCATAACGCTTGACTGTGGTGCCAGCACCGGCTGACCGACACCTAATGGCATCTGGGAGGAGATTGTAATGAGTTTTTCACTCACTATCTGACGTGCCCTGAAAATATCCGTACCCCAGTCAAACTCAACCCAGACAAAGGAGAAGCCCTGTGATGAAGCCGACCGGACTCTGCGCACTCCGGTAGCACCGTTCACCGAGGTCTCGATAGGGAATGTTACCATGCGTTCGACCTCCTCTGATGCCATACCGTGAGCATCGGTCATCACAACCACAGTAGGGGCAGTAAGGTCAGGAAAAACATCGACATCCATATTTAATGCGGTTCGCACTCCGAAAACCACCAGGACCACTGAAAGTAAAATAATAAGATACTTATTGTTCAGTGAGAATTTTATGATATTGTTAATCATGAGCCTGTGGTTTACTAATGTACATGACCTGAATGTGCATCCAGGGCACCGGTGGCCTGGGAAAGTTTGATCAGGACCGCACCTTTTAATACAATGCGCTCATCATCAGCCAGTCCACTGATAACTTCAATGCTGATTCCATCTGTAGCCCCCGTTTTGATTTCACGTTTTTCAAACAGTTCGGGAGTGACCTGTACAAATACAAAAAAGTTTCCCTGTTCTTCAAGAACTGCCGAGACTGGAATGGTAAGAGCCTGCGAGTTTGAGACCGTTTTCAGATATAACTCCACAAAACCGCCAGGAACAAAGCTGCCAATATTATTTATCTGGAGGGTAACCGGTATAAGGAAATTATCCGTTGTGGTTGTTTTCCCGACAGATAAGACTTTCCCGTTCAATTCTTCAAGGCTATAGGTTTTATCATCTTCTGTCGTTCTTATATTTGCGGTTTCAATTGACATGAGATAACGGGCGTACTTTTGCTGAACTTCAGCACGCAGCAACAACGATTTGTTTTGTGATATCACTGTTAATGGCTGCCCGGCCTCAACATATTGCCCGTTTCTCACAAAAAGTTGCTTGACGAAACCACTCATCGGACTGAAGACTGTTTGTCCGGCAGCGCTAAAATTCTGTTTCAGATTCTCATATACCGATCTGGCGTTCTCATACTGTGTCTTAACCTCAAGTAATTGTTTGTCAGATACAATCTTATCTTCAGCCAGCAGTCTTGCTCTTTCATAATCTGCGCTGGCCTTTTCAAAATTATTCTGTGCCCCGGCAAAACGGACAGCAGAATTATTTTCAGCGAGCCCGCTGCCTTTAATCGTTAATAGTGCCTGGCCATTTGACACATTTATTCCTTCCGTAAGGCCATTTGCGGGCAATGATATAACACCGCCTGTTTTTGCTGTCACCAAAGCTTCATCGCCTTGTGCGGATTGAATTTGTGCTGTTGTTTTTATAACCTGTCCAAACGGTTCCCTCACCGGGTAACCAGTAGAGAATTCTGTTTTCCATGATTGTTCTTTGGTAAAAACCGTGGTATTGGTTCTTGAGATAATGTTCGCAGCGGCAGCTGTTATTGTTTCATGATTACCGGAATAAACCACAACCTCCGGAACGATAATTTTATAATCACCAGCTTCGGTTTTAACAGTGTACTCAAGGGTACCAACCCCGCTCACTTCCGGCTTGACATCAAAGCTGTAGATCCCTTTTCGTGAAGGACTCTCCAGTGTCTGTTCCACGACTTTACCATTAACATTGAGTTTAAGAGTAATTGCACCGCTTTTAAGAGCTGTGAATTCCGGCAGGCTGGAGAAATGTGACAGGACATTTGCACTCTGACCGGTGACGAAAGGGTCGGCTTCGGCAAATAGTTCAAACTGGTCGCTGTATGCGGTATACTGAACCTTAATTTCTTCGGATTCAGTATCAGTGGCATTATTATGGTTATGATTGCATCCTGCAATTGCCAGTGCAATCAATGAAGTCATTATTAGTTTAAAATACATTTTACTGCTTGTTTAGACAATGAAACAGAAGATAAAAATGCGACAAAACATTAATTACTAATGTTATAAACGCATCAAATCAACGGTGAAACTTAAACAGCAGGGGGTGCCCTTAGTCCCAGGGAAGCAGCGACAAGAGATGGATATAAGCTGTCTGTGACCCGCTCATAAACATAAGATGACAATACTGGAATCAGAAATTCTTTGCTGGTGCTCAGAAGGTTATCGTGAAATCCGTCAGGACCTGAACGGTCTGTTTCATTAATAAATCTGAAATCAGTTTTCCACTGATTTGATAATACTACAACCGGGTCTTTTAAAACGCAATCATCATGGTTATTTTCTCCGTCATGACTGTGGCTGCCAGAGTTTGTGCCATGCTCATTCTTAAGATCATCATGAATACAATGAGATCTTTCAAGACAAATCTGTTTATTGTGATGATGATGTGGTACAACAGCATAAGCCACCAACAATATACTGGCCAGCATAAAAAACAAAATGGCTGTTAACCTTCTTATCATAATTAAATTAGAATCAGTGCAATTATAACGAAAAATTTAAAACATTATTCGATAGTACCTTTTGATGTTTGCTCTCATTTACGATAGAGGCAGCACTCGGGCAGGCTGTTATAGGTCTCGTCGGATGCCCGGTATTTGTCATTATCATGGCCGGCGTCAGCTATAGCCTTTTTGATATCATCGATATTTGCATGTGATTTGTCAAAGCTGAGGTGCAGTTGTTTTGTTTCAGCATTCCATTCTGCTGACTCTACTCCGTGCACTGATTTTGCCGCAGTCTCAATCCTCTCCTTACACATCTCGCACAGTCCCTCAACCCTGAATTCCGCATGGCCGGTACTGGCAGGGGATTTGATCTCAGCACCTGACATGGTAACGTGATCTGTAACTGTTTCTGCCTTACTCCCGCCTTCCTGATCTGATCCGGACACTTTACCGTGATCATGCCCTGAAGACGATACTCCGCCGACCGGATTCATCATGCTCGGCTTGCCTGCAAGCTGGGCTGCAGCATCAACACTGAAGGTGCCGTTGGTGACAATCTCCGCTCCCTCTTCCAGGCCTGAAACCACGACATAACTGCCTCCGAGCGCCGGACCCAGTTCTATTTCACGCATCCTGAATACCGGTTCTTCAGTCCCGGCCTGCTTCACATATACAACTGACCGTTTCCCGGTCCAAAGAACTGCTGATTTCGGAATAACCAGGTTTTTGCTGAATTCGTGCAGAATTGTTGAAACAATGCCGGTAACAAACATTTCCGGCTTAAGCCTGCCTGAACTGTTCCGGGTTTCAACCCTCACCTTCGCCACCCGGGTGACCGGATCAATGACCGGATCAATAAACACTATAGTCCCGGTGAATTTTTCACCCGGAAATGCTTCGACTGTGAATGTGAGTTTTTCCCCTCTCCTCAGGAACCGGAGATCACTCTCATAGGCATCGAAGAGTACCCATAGTCCTGAAAGATCTGCAATTTCGAATAGCAGGGTCCCTTGTGATATGTAGTTTCCGGGATTCACAAGTTTGGAGATAACGATACCGTTTGTATTTGAGACGACATCAATCAAAGACTGCGTAACGCCTGACTGCTCAATGGTTGTGATCTGTTCATCAGTTATCTTCCATTGACGCAGTTTTTCAATTGCGGCTTCATAGATTGCAGGCCGGGTATCTTTTGCAGTGGATGCCTCAATCAGTTCCTGCTGTGCGGAAATGAGTTCCGGGGAATAGACCTGGGCAAGCACCTGTCCCTTTCTTACACTTTCTCCGGTAAAATTCACAAACAGCTTCTCTATCCTGCCCGAGACGTGTGACACCTGGCTCTGCAGCAATCTTTCATCAGCCTGCACTTTGCCGTAAAGCCGCACCTCCCTGAAAGGTACCTGCCCTGATGTGATTGTTGTCTGTACACGTGCAAGGGCAGCAGCCTCTTTCGTCAGATGAACTGCGTCAGGATCAATGCCTGCCGGGCCGCCCTGCAGAAGGGGAATCAGATCCATACCGCAGATGGGGCAGTCCCCTGGTTCGGGTACCCTGATGTTCGGATGCATTGAGCAGGTCCAGGTTGTCTCCTGCGTCACTTCTGAAGCCTGATCCGTCTCATGATCATGACCGTCTTCGTTGCGAAAGATGAGCCAGCCAAGAAAAAAGCCGGCGAGAATAAACAGGCTGTAATTCAGGTACCTGTTGGAGAACAGCCGGGATATCTGTGATTTATTTTGTTTTTCCATTTCAGTCATACTTATTATTTATTGGCAGATGCCATCAGTCGTGTGATCCATGCAGCTGCAATATTCATATCGGCATTGGCTTCAATAAGTTTAAGCTCATATTCGTAGACCTCCTGCTGCATCCTTAGAACATCAGTTAGCGGGGAGGAGGAGGTTGAAAAATCTTTCAGGATAAGATCGAGCGAACCGGAGGCAAGCTTTCCCTGACTCTCGTATAGCCTGGTTTTCCGTGATGCATCCTGAAACATCTGCAGGGCACTGTAGAATTCAGTCGTGAGGGAGTTCACGGTTTCCAGGTAAGCCTGCTCTGTGGCCGTCTGCAGTAATTGTGCCTCGTTTTTCATTGCTTTGTATTTTTTCCTGTAAACCGGGAGGGTGACAGACACCATGGGCATAACCATATCATCTCCGTTCATGAATGAGGTGGACATGGAGCTCTTGTTGATCAGTGAGTAGCTTACGCCGATGCCCACCATGGGATAACTCATTCCTTCCACCATTTTCTTTTTTGCCTCAAGTGACTGATTCTCATATTCAAGCATTGTCAGCATCGGATTATTTGCCATTATGCTGTCCCGGAGTGCCTCATCAGGGAAAGGCAAGGAATGTGTGCGGAGAACCGTGTCCACATAAACAGGTGAAAGGGGATCCCTGTTAAGGAGGCTGTTCATCTGTGCAGTCAGGGTTCTTTCCTGGGTCTTCAGCGATTCTATCCTGTCTTCAAGTCCGAGGATATCAATCTGTACCCTGTAAAGATCTGAGAGTCGCGACCCTCCGGAGGAGGGACCCATCGATGAGGAAGACATATCGGTTGCACTACTGGCCGGGACAGGAATTGACCGGCCGGGTGTTTTTCCGTTCATGTTCTGCATACCTGATGAACTCCCCGGTGCTCCGCCCTGCGAAACTTCAGACATCCCGGCCCCTGGTTGCTTCTGCGTATTGCTCCCCATAGACGGCGATTTATACTTCACCAGCGTAAGTCGCTCTATAGTTCTTAGCAGACTGATATTCTTTTCAGCTATTCTTCTCCCGGCACGGATCCTGAATAACTCGTACCATGCTCTCTGAACATCATAATAAACTTCTGCTCTGGCATCACGAAACAGCTCGTATCTTGCATTTGCCATAAGGCTCATTTCGTCCTTCGCATTCCTCAGTACCCCGAACCACGGGAACATTTGCATCAGCTGAAAATCAGCAACCTGGTTCCCGCTCATCAGTTCCATGGGTTTTAGAAAGACGCCTGCATTCAGTTGAGGATCAGGAAGGCTGCCCACCTGTGGAACCTTCTGAAGCGCAGCCTGGTATTCGAATAGCTTCTGTTGTACTGCCGGGTTATTCTCTGCTGCGATCCCCAGATAACCTGCCAGTGAATCAGGCAGGTTCTGGCTTCTCATCTCAGCGGAAGCAGCAGTGACAATAATTATTGCTATCAGTATTCTATTATAAAATGCTGTTTTCATCTTCCGTTTGATTATTGATTTTCTGAACTGACAGCCTGTTAGTATGTGATACTGCCCGTTCTCTCCAGATAGCCTGAAAGACAGGAACAACAAAGATTGTCATCACCTGTATTATCATGCCTCCGAAGGTTGGGATTGCCATCGGGACCATAATATCAGCGCCCTTGCCTGTTGAGGAAAGAACAGGCAGCAGGGCGATAACTGCTACGGCTGTGGTCATCATGGCGGGACGAACCCTTTTCCTGCCTGCCATAACAACCGCCTCCCTTACCTCATGAACAGTTGACGGTTTCAGCTTTTCGAATACCTGGTGAATGTATGTACCCATCAGAACCCCGTCATTGGTGGCAATCCCGAACAGGGCAATGAAGCCCACCCAGACAGCTACGCTTAAATTAATTGTGTGCATCTGGAACATGTCACGAAGGTTTATACCTGCAACCTGGAAGTTGAGAAACCAATCCTGCCCGTAAAGCCAAAGCATGATAAAGCCTCCCGCAAAAGCGACAAACACGCCGGAAAAATGGATCAATGAGGCAGTGACTGTCCGGAACTGCAGATAAAGCAGAAGGAGTATTATTAGAAGGCTGACCGGGATTACAAGTGCCAGCCTTTTAGTTGCCCTGAGCTGATTCTCGTAATTGCCTGCAAACTTGAATGTTACGCCTGCCGGAAGTAAAATCTCTCCGGAGCTGATTTTACTCATCAGCATCTCTCCTGCCTGTTCCGCCACATCTACCTCTGCGGTGCCCTCAGTCTTGTCGAAAATGACATACCCTACAAGGAATGCATCTTCGCTCCTGATCATCTGGGCTCCCCTGGTATAATTTATATCTGCAATATTCCCAAGGGGGATTTGGGTTCCGTTCATAGCCGGCACAAGTATTCTTTTCAGCTCTTCCGGGTTGTCGCGCAGCTCGCGGGCATAACGCACCCTGAGGGGAAACCTTTCCCGGCCTTCGACTGAGGTGGAAAGCACCATTCCGCCAACTGCCACCTGAAGGATCTCCTGTACCTCGCCTACAGACATTCCGTACCGGGCCATTGCCTCACGGTTCAGCTTTATCTCGAGATACGGTGCCCCTACGGCCCTGTCGTAGAAAACCGATGATGATTTTATGGAAGGAACTTCCTTCAGTGCCTTTTCAAAGATCAGACCGGCCTCTTCAATTGAATTCAGGTCCGGACCATATACCTTCAGGCCCATCGGGGCACGCATGCCGGTTGACAGCATGACCAGTCTCGTTTCTATCGGTTGCAGCTTCGGGGCTGATGTCAGTCCGGGTATATCGGTTACCTTAACTATCTCGTTCCAGATATCATCCGGTTTCTTTATGTGGGGACGCCATTGCCTGAAATACTCTCCCTTCCTGTCAGGAATCAGGCTGTCTGCCGGAATTAGCCGGAACTCTCCGGAAGAAGGATTAAAAGTTTTTTCACCGGTCAGCAGGTAATCGCCGTTTTTGTTCGCCTTAAACCTCATCCTGTGTCCGTTCTCATCGAGGATGTATTCGGAGCGGTAATTTATTGTGTTTTCAAACATCTGAACCGGTGCCGGATCAAGAGCTGAACTGACTCTGCCCCATTTACCGACGGCCATCTCGACCTCAGGGATAGCAGACAGCCGTTTATCGAGTGTCTCTATATATTCGAGGTTCATTGTGATGCCGGTATGCGGCATGCTTGTTGGCATAAGGAGATAAGAACCCTCATTCAGTGAGGGCATAAACTCTTTGCCTGAACCCGGGAAAGCGGCAACCGCATTCTGCCAGAAGGAGGTCTGACGAAAATTCTTCCACCCAAGCTTTTCTGCACCGCCCGGAATGAATCCAAATAGCTTATCAGCACCCTGCCACACAAGAAGACCGAAAAGCAAGGTCAGGCCAGGTATGATCAGGAACTTGCGTTTGTTCTCCAGTGCCCACCGGAGTATCTGCTCATAGTATCTGACCATTGACATTAACGCCAGCAGAATGACCGTAACTGTTCCTGAAACAAAAAGGAAATTGGATAACCCGCTGTTGTGTGCCCCGAGCGGCAGCCATTCTGCAGAAAGGTACCATGTAGCGAACAAGACTGTGATTAAGATATTAATGTAGTTTGGGTACTCTTTTCGCCTGACCGGCCATTTGTGGTCAAGCAGGTTATTGACTCCGACAGCCACCAGTGCAAGTGCCGGCCATGACTTCCACACTATGGCAAAAACAAAGCCGGCAGCAATCAGGAGCGCATTCCATGTAATTCTTATTTTCTTCCGGTCAAATGAGATGTTAAAGAAGAGATGAACCAGTGTGGGTAAAACAACAATACCAAGGATAAATGCGGATATGAGAGCGAAAGTCTTGGTCCAGGCAAGCGGATGAAACAGTTTTCCTTCCTGGGCCTGCATCGCAAATACAGGCAGAAAGCTTACGATTGTGGTCGCGATGGAGGTTACCACCGCTGCCCTGACCTCGGTTGTAGCCTCATATATGACCCGCATCAGTTTCTTGCCTTTTATTCCACGGTTATCGGGCATCTCAAGGTGCCTGAGTATATTTTCCACGTCAACAATCCCGATGTCAACCATCACGCCGATTGCAATTGCAATACCTGACAGTGCCACTATATTGGCATCAATTCCCAGAAAACGCATCAGGATGAAAGTCATCAGGACACCTATCGGCAGCAGCGCTGCCACAATGAGTGATGCCCTCAGGTTCATGACAAGCACAATGATTACAATGATACTGATGAGAATTTCATGTGAGAGAGCTGATTCGAGCGTGCCTATCGTTTCCTTTATCAGGCCCGTGCGGTCATAGAAGGGAACGATTGTCACCTTTGAGACTGTTCCGTCATGCAGGGTTTTCTGTGGCAACCCTGCTTCAATCTCCCTGATTTTCGTCTTGACATTGTTGATCACCTCCATGGGGTTTGAGCCATACCTCGCAACCACTACGGCTCCGACTGCTTCCGATCCTTCCTTGTCAAGGCCACCTCGTCGCGGTGCCGGGCCAAAGCTGACCATGGCAACGTCTTTGATACGGACGGGCACATTTTCACGAACGGTTACCACAGAGAGTTCCAGGTCGTTCAGGCTTTTGACATATCCCAGGCCGCGGATGATGTACTCAACGTTGTTAAGTTCGATTGTCTCGGCCCCGATGTCAAGGTTGCTTCGCTTCACCGCATTCATTACATCCATCACGGATACATTATATGCCTTGAGCGCTTCCGGCTTCAGGTCAACCTGGTACTCCTTCAGAAACCCGCCGGCTGA
>DHGW01000075.1:1117-10339 GCA_002402965.1 Bacteroidales bacterium UBA4788 | reverse complement strand
CTGGATCTGCTCCAGTAGAATTCGACATTATCCTTAAAGATTATATAGATAAACGACATGCCGAACATAGAGGTACTCCTGATGGTCTGAACTCCCGGAATCCCCAGCAGGGCGGAGGTAAGGGGATAAGTAACCTGGTCCTGGATATCCTGCGGAGACCTGCCCATCCATTCAGTTGCCACTATCTGCTGATTATCACCGATATCCGGTATGGCATCCACCGGTATGGGGTCGCGGGGCAAGAGGCCGGTTTTCAGGTTGAAAGGCATTGTTACCAGCCCCATCACCACGAAGGCAATAAGGATGATGAAGGTAATCAGCCGGTTTTCAAGGAAGTACCTGACTAATCTGTTAAACATTACTTCAGCCTTTCATAATGACAGCAGTCCGGAAGACTGTTGTAGACCTCATCCGGAGCCTTGAATTTCTCAGTGTCATGTCCGGCAGCAGCAAGCTTTTTGCTCAAAGCTTCCTTCCCGGTCTTTGCAGGGTTATATGTAACCGTCAACAGTTTGGTTTTGGAGTCCCACGAGGCAGCTGTGGCCCCTTCGGCTTTGACCGTTTTTTCTATACGGGACTTGCACATCCCGCATTCGCCCCACACCTTGAAGCTTTCGGTTTTAACGGTATCCTGTGCAACTGCGGCTTTGGCGTGGTCATGCCCCTGTGCCGAAACAGCGAGGGTGAAAAGAGACAATGCCAGTGTAGTAACAATAAGTCGTATTGATTTCATGATTTCAATGTTTTTTAGTTGGGATGATTTTACCGGTAAAATGAAAACAGACCGATGCCTATAAGGAAAAATGCCTTATTGCAACGGCAGAGTAGGTAAAAGGAAATCAGATACGAAATACCCTGATGCTCGGGAGATCAACAGCGGAGGTTAAGAATTCTCCAGGCGGACTGCCATCAGTCCACAACCTGTTAACGATAAACGCAATCCTTACCGGTTTTTCAAACGACATGACCGGAACCTGCAATTTCACCTGATCAAATCCTGCAGCAGCTTTTGTGACCGGAGTATAATTATTGTCAATTGTATAAGAAGTCACGAAGTCATCACAGCAATGGGATTCTAACAGGTCGCCGTCGTGATCATACGGGCAGTTTTCTTCCTCCATGCCGCAACTGGCCAGAGCTCCGGTTAGTGAAACCTTGGTGGCAGCCAACTCTCCTCCACAGTAATGCTGTGCAACCGAGAGGTGCAACATTGCTGTCAAGACCAGCAAAACAGTCAGTATGGAGATTGACTTTTTCACACTGTTAAAACAAAACTATGACAAAAATGTTTGCTGCAGTTGATTACATTTGCGTAAAACCAGACCGGAAGAATGTTAAAACTTGCCATCGACATAACCCTTCCACTGACAGACCCTGTCCTGAAGTTTCTTATTATCCTGCTGATCATTCTTCTCATCCCCATCCTGTCTGACAGGATAAGGATTCCGCATCTTCTCGGGATGATACTGGCCGGGGTGATTATCGGTCCCCACGGATTTAACCTCATGACCCGCGACAGCAGCATTATACTTTCGGGAACGGCAGGTCTCATTTACATTATGTTCCTCTCGGGCCTGGAGATTGATATGGAAGATTTCAGGAGGAATGCAGGCCGGAGCACGTTGCTGGGACTTTACGGGTTTGTGATTCCGATGATCCTCGGGACTGTTGCAGGGATGTACCTCCTTCATTTTTCTCCTGTCACATCAGTATTGCTGGCGAGTATGTTTGCCTCACACACTTTGATTACCTACCCGATTGTCAGCAAGTTTGGTATTTTCAGGAACAGGGCGGTGAATATCGCCGTTGGCAGTACATTGATTACCAACGTGCTGGCCCTGACAGTACTGGCTATAATAGTCGCTCTGACCGGAGGTGAACTGAATACAATCTTCTGGATAAAACTTGTAATCTCATATCTGGCTTTCTCAGCAGTGATCATCTTCCTGTTTCCAATAGTTGCCAGATGGTTCCTCAAACGCTACAGTGATAACATTTCACAATACATTTTTGTACTGGTGCTTGTTTTTCTCGGGGGGGTGATGTCAAAATTTGCCGGCATTGAAGCCATCATAGGTGCCTTCCTTGCTGGTCTTTCCCTTAACAGGCTGATACCCCGCACATCACCGCTGATGAACCGGATTGACTTCGTGGGGAATGCGATCTTTATCCCTTTCTTCCTTATCGGGGTGGGAATGCTGATCGACTTCCGGGCATTTGTGAATCGCGAAACGATCTGGGTAGCCCTCGTAATGACGTCCGTTGCCCTGGCCGGTAAGTTCATTCCGGCCTGGTTAGCCCAGAAGAGTTTCGGCTACACACAGGATGAACGAAAGATAATCTTTGGCCTTACCAACTCCCAGGCAGCAGCAACCCTGGCCGCCGTGCTGATCGGATATAATATTATACTCAGTTACGGTCCGGGCGGCGAACCGATTCGCCTTCTGAATGACAGCGTCCTGAACGGGACCATAGTAATGATACTCGTTACCTGCACTGTATCGTCATTTGTGACTCAGAGAGGTGCGCAAAAAATTGCCCTTTCTGACATTACTCCCGATGAACATCACGAAAACATGGAGCGTATACTCCTGCCTGTTAGCAATCCGGAAAACATCGAGGAACTCATCAGCCTCAGCACTATTATTAAATCAAAAAGGAATACTGACGGGCTGTTTGCCCTGAATATCCTTACCTCGGATTCGGCTGACCCGGAGGCTGAGAAATCGGGAAAGAAGCTTCTTGAAAAGTCAGTTATTGCTGCCTCGGCAACAGATGTCAGGGTTAGGACAATCCTGAGGTATGACAGAAACCTGGTTTCCGGAATTTCCAACGTCGTGAAGGAGAACGGGATTTCGGATCTGATGCTGGGGTTGCATGTCAGGAAAAGCATGTCAGACTCCTTCTTTGGCAGACTGACTCTCGGGTTGCTGTCGAGGTGTAACTGTACCACCTATATCTACCGTCCGGTACAACCTATATCGACCATAAAACGCCATATTGTTGTCATTCCGCCCAGGGCGGAGGATGAGCCGGGATTCTCCTTCTGGCTGTCAAAGATCTGGAATATCGCACAGAACACCGGGGCAAAAATCATCTTTTACACTGCTGAAGAGACAAAAAGCCTTTTGGAGCAGATCCTGGTTAATCACCCGATCAACGCGGAACTGAATCTCTTTGAAGACTGGAGCCGGCTTTCTGAACTGAGGACTGAGGTTAAGGCAGATGATAATTTGATAATCGTCTTGAGCAGAAGGAATTTTGTGTCGTATCAGCCGGCAATGGAGAGCATTCCGGTACAGCTTAATGATCAGTTCAGGGAGAACAGTTTTCTGATCATTTATCCCTCACAGTCGATAGCATGGAACGAGGAACAGCTTGATCTCACCAGCCCGTCACTTCTTGAGGCAATTGAAAAGGTTGATTTTATCGGCAAGACCGTTGCATCCATATTCAGAAGAAAGTAAATCCCTGAATTGTGGGTACAGGTTATTTCAGGTTCAAGCAGTTTATCGTACGCCAGGAGATGGCTTCCTTCGGGGTCACCACGGACAGTGTTCTCCTTGGCGCCTGGGCAGGGGTTGAGGATGCCGCTACAATCCTTGATATTGGCACGGGTACAGGATTGCTGGCCCTTATGGCAGCCCAGCGTTCAGCGGCAAGGATCACGGCCATCGAGCCGGACCGTAACTCCTTCATGCAGGCCGGACTCAACTTTGCCGCATGCCCCTGGCATGAAAGGCTGACACTGCTCCATTCCACCCTTCAGGATTTCCGGACTGACGCAGACATGCTTTTTGATGCAATCCTTACCAATCCACCGTATTTCGTCGACTCCCTGCAAAACCCGGATGAGGGTAAAGCCAGGGCCCGGCACACCATCAGCATGAGCCACGCAAGCCTGGCTGGTGGAGCAGCCAGGCTGCTGGCGCCAGCCGGAACCCTCCATCTTGTGCTGCCGGTTATTGAAACCCGGAAGTTCACTGAAGAGGCTGCCGTCCATGGCCTGCACTGTGCCAGGAGGCTGTTTGTAAGACCAACACCTGAGCTGACGCCTGCAAGGGTGCTTATGACACTGCAGCGCGGTGCTGTGACGGCTTGCGAGGAATCGGAGATTGTAATAGAAAAAGGAGGGAGACATATCTACTCTGATGAGTATGTCTCCCTAACAAAGGATTTTTATCTTAAATTCTGACAGACTGGTGCGGCCCCGGGTCGATGTTATTTCTTTTGTATCCCGGGACAGGTAATCTGCCCGTCATCAGCGCTGCATCATTTGATCATTTCTTCAACCGGCAGCCCGTATTCCTCTTCCATCTTGATGCCGTTGGCTTCGAGCTCATCGAGGATGGGGTTGTACAGTTCAGGCAATATCGGCCGGTAGACACCGTGCAGACTGATCTTGCCGGTAAGGATCATCTTGACAGCCATTGCGGCGGGCAGGGCAACAGTCCTTGCTATGGAGGTGTTCGTTGCCGGTGTCCCGTAGTCGAGCATCCTCGAGCTGATCACCTCGCTCTTGCCATCGTGGTATGATGCAAGGAAGAGGTGCTGCATGACGATCATGTCACGCTCATTGTCGTTCAGCCACATCTTTTTGATCATCAGGTCAGAGGTGATCTCATAGGGTGATGTCACCTTGTAACCCATATCTGTATCACTGAACAGTCCCAGCCACTCCAATGCTTCAAGCGCCTTTTCGGTGGGGTTGAGACCCTGTGCCTCATTCAGTTCCTTCCTGAGGTTGATGCCCGGCAATCCCGCCTTGTCAGCCACGAACTGCCTGTAGGTCATGCCCGTGTAATCCTTGTCGCCGTCATCAATGAGTCCAATTGCCTTCATCAGGTCAAGGGTCTCGCACCATCCCTTGAAGCGGAAGGTACCGCGGTACATCGTCAGGATGCCTTTCAATCCATATATATCCACATAGCTCACCGAGTCACGGTTCGGGTAGACTTCCAGTTCGCCCACACCGGGAAAGAAATGGGAGAACCTGGCCTTAAAGAGGTTTATCGGTTCGATGTTGACAATCTCTCCGTGCTTCAGGTATGTTGCGCCGTTGCGGCTGGCGAGGACCACTCCCTTAGGGCTCCATGAAAATTTGTACCCCAGCGGGTTGTTGGCATCTTCCGGTGCAGGAAGGGCTCCGCAGAGCGAATAGAACTCCTCGATCTTGCCGCCTCTCTGCCTCACGTTGTCAATGATGCGCATGGCCGACATGTGGTCAATACCCGGATCGAGCCCGGCCTCGTTGAGGAATATCACGCCTGCCTTCACGGCATCATCATGCAAGGCCTGCATTGCCGGTGAAACGTATGATGTCGTCACAAGGGGCTTCCTGAACTTGAGGCAGAACTTCGCCACATCAACGTGGAACCTGTAAGGAAGGAGACTTACCGTTAGATCGCTGTCCCTAACCATGCCTGAGAGGGCATCCATGTCTTCCATGACCCAGGCAACCGATTTGCCATTCTTGTGTCCGCCCAGAAGTTTGTCAGCCTTCTCCTTCGTCCTGGTGGCAATAATAACCTCGAAACCTTCCTCAAGGAGGTACTCGACCATAGGTTTTGACACCAGACCGGCGCCGAGAATAAGAACTTTTTTCATATCTTTTATGTTTACAAAAATTAATCTCAGGAATCCCGCAGGCACACTCTTATTGCCTTCCAGACAAATGTAGTCAAACTCTTCCGGACTAATTATGATAAAAGTTATACTTAAGTTGCGGGAGATTTTTAATTTTGTTTCACCCTGCAGAGAGCAGGCATCAAACCGTAAATGTCTCAGATGCACAAATATGTCGAAACACCGCTGATGAAGCAGTACTATGCCGTCAAGGCCAAACACCCTGACGCGATATTGCTCTTCAGGGTAGGTGATTTCTATGAGACCTTCGGCGAGGACGCCATCCGTGCGTCAGAGATACTTGGCATTACTCTGACGAAGCGCGCCAACGGATCTGCCAGCTCAGTGGAGCTGGCCGGTTTTCCGTATCATGCGCTTGATATCTACCTGCCGCGACTGGTCAGGGCGGGACAGCGTGTTGCCATCTGCGAACAGCTCGAGGATCCCAAGCTGACAAAGAAGATTGTTAAGCGGGGTATCACCGAGCTGATCACCCCGGGAGTCTCGTTCAGCGATAATGTGCTGAACCATAAGGAAAACAACTTCCTGGCTGCGGTTCATATAGACAAACAGGCAGTGGGAGTGGCGCTGCTCGATGTCTCCACCGGTGAGTTCTTCGTGACCGAGGGCGACACGCCCCATGTGGAACAGGTCCTCAATAACTTCCAGCCGAAAGAGGTGCTTTTCGAGAAGAAAAAGACGGATCTCTTCCGCGAGAGGTTCGGGAGCAGGTTCTACACTTACAGGCTTGACGACTGGATATTCACTCCCGAGACGGCCACCGAGAGGCTGCTGAAGCAGTTCGGCACCACATCGCTGAAGGGATTCGGGATACAGGGCATGGCCAACGGCATCATCGCCGCAGGCGCTATCCTCTGGTATCTTGACATGACCCGGCATGAGAACCTCGGGCATATTAACCGCATTGCTCGGATTGAGGAGGAGAAGTATGTTTGGCTCGACAGGTTTACTGTCCGCAACCTCGAGCTGTTTCATTCTCCCTACGAGGGCGCGAAGACGCTGACAGATATCCTCGACCGGACCCTTTCGCCCATGGGCGGACGCATGATGAGACGGTGGATATCCCTTCCCCTGAAGGATACGGCAGTGCTGAACACCAGGCTTGACATAGTGGAGTACCTGATTGGCCAGACGGAGGTGAGGGAGGAGATGGAAGGGCTCATCAGGGAGGTGGGCGACCTCGAGCGGCTGCTCAGCAAGGTGGCGGTGGGAAGGGTCACCCCGCGCGAAGTGGCTCAGATCCGTCGCGCCCTGAATGCCATCGGAGAGCTTAAGAGAGTTTGTGCCGGCACGGAATGCCCGCCTCTGGTTTCAATGGCTTCAGGCTTCGACCCCTGTCCGGAGCTTGCAGAGATTATAGCCAAAACACTTGCACCGGACCCCCCGTCCGCCGTCAACAAGGGTCACGTCATCGCCGAAGGCATATCCCAGGAGCTCGATGACCTTCGCAAGATATATTACGGGGGTAAGGAATACCTGAATGATCTCCAGCAGAGAGAGGGTCTTCGAACGGGAATTAACTCACTGAAGATCAGTTATAACAATGTCTTCGGTTACTATATCGAGGTGCGTAACACCCATAAGGACAAGGTGCCGCCCGACTGGATACGCAAGCAGACCCTGGTGAGCGCCGAGAGGTATATCACCGAAGAACTCAAGGAGTACGAGGAGAAGATCCTCGGGGCAGGGGAGAAGATACTGGCGCTGGAGACAACGCTCTTCAATGACCTCATGATGTCGGTCACGCCCTACATCAACCTCATGCAGGCTGATGCGGCCGCGGTGGGGCGGCTCGACTGCCTGATCTCGTTTGCCGTGGTCTCCGGGGAGTACGGCTATATCCGGCCTTTGCTTGACGACAGTCATGTTCTGGATATAAAGGACGGGCGTCACCCGGTTATTGAACGGCAGCTGCCTCCGGATGATCCTTACGTCCCCAACGACGTCTGGCTTGACAACGACGAGCAACAGGTGATCATACTGACCGGTCCTAATATGTCAGGTAAGTCGGCGCTGCTGAGGCAGACAGCGCTGATAGTGATCATGGCGCAGGCCGGCTGCTTTGTTCCTGCCAAAGAAGCGCGTATAGGGATCATAGACAAGATATTTACAAGGGTGGGGGCCTCGGATAACCTCTCTCTGGGGGAATCAACCTTCATGGTTGAGATGAACGAAGCTGCCAGCATCCTGAACAACCTCTCCGACAGGAGCCTGGTGCTGCTTGATGAGATAGGCAGGGGGACCAGCACCTATGACGGTATATCCATCGCGTGGGCCATGGTGGAGTATATCCATGAGAACAGGAACAGGGCCAAGACCCTCTTCGCCACTCATTATCATGAGCTCAATGAGATGGAAAACACATTCACGAGGGTGAAGAACTACAACGTATCTATCAGGGAACTTGACAACAGGGTGATTTTCCTGCGCAAGCTGAAGAGGGGAGGCAGCGAGCACAGTTTCGGGATACATGTGGCGCGTATGGCGGGTATGCCGAAGAGTGTTGTCGGCAGGGCGGATGAGATACTGAAGATGCTGGAGGAGGGTCGCGGCGGCGCGAATCTGGGAAAACCTGTTGACGAGATCGCTACACACCGTGAAGGCTACCAGCTCAGCATCTACCAGCTTGATGATCCGGTGCTGAAACAGATACGTGACGAGCTGATAGGGCTTGATCTTGATAACCTGACCCCGATGGAGGCACTGAATAAACTGTACAACATCCGAAAACTGATGAGGTAAATTCTGATGTTTGTAATTTTGAAAAAAGTATTAAATTTGCAGTCACAATTGCGGGAATAGCTCAGTTGGTAGAGCACGACCTTGCCAAGGTCGGGGTCGCGAGTTCGAGTCTCGTTTCCCGCTCAGAGATCAAGGAAGCCACAAGCTTCCTTTTTTTATTGGCTAAAGGGTACAGGAAACGCGAATTCTCAGCCTTAGTGTCTTGTAGTGGTCTCAAATAAAAATGGCGCCTCAGTTTCGGGACGCCATTTTTAGAGGCGGGCCGGCGCCATGACGGCACCGGTATATATGATGTAATAGCTATTTGTTATTTCACCGGACCCCATTCAACCAGCACTCCATCCCTGAAGTAGAGGTATTTCTGTGAGTAAATCCACTCCTCCTCGACGCTCCGGTCTACGTACATCCGGTTGATCTGTTTCGGCTTACCCCAGCTGTCGCGCGCCATGTCGGAACTTATGCCCTTCCAGACCTTATGCTGGTAAAGTTTTTTCGCCAGGTCCGTTCCATACTTGTCGATCAGCGCCTGGAACCGTTCCGTTGGAATTTGTCTGGCCTGCACATCAGGCTCGGCCCGGACCGGTGCGGCTTCCTGTACCGGGTGAACGGCAGGCTGAACAACAGGCTGCGCAGTTGTCACAACCGGCAGTGCTGCCGTAAGCTTGTCTGAACTTATATAACCCTCCAGGTCACCCAGGCGGATCAGCGTGAAGGCAGTATCGGCACTTACTGCCTCAACAACGGTCCCCTCAGGGATTATCTGAATCACCGAGGTAAGGTCATCCTTGTCGGCGAATAGTCTGACAGCGCCTTTGGTGGCCAGTTTCTGAAGAT
>DHGW01000075.1:0-1056 GCA_002402965.1 Bacteroidales bacterium UBA4788 | reverse complement strand
ACCATCCCTCAGCGGCAGTACTATTTTTTCCACGCGGTGGTCGCTGCGCACCTTTTCATTGAACATCACCACACCTTTTGTCTGCGGGTCCTTCAGCGCATCCTCACCCTCGATCTTGCCTCCCCAAAGGACATTGTCGGCAATGATGAATCCACCCTTCCTTACCTTATCGAAGACAATATCATAATACTCACTGTACTCCCTCTTGTCGCCGTCGATGAAAACAAGGTCAAAGGTGTATTCCATGGCCGGGATGATATCCTGTGCCCTTCCCGTGTGCAGTGTCACCCTGTCGGCTACGCCGGCAAGGGCGAAGTAGTGGGTGCTCATCTCATTGAGCTCGTCATTCATCTCAATCGTATGGAGCTGGCCCCCGCTCTTAAGTCCCCTGGCGAGGCATATTGCCGAGTAGCCGGTATAGGTGCCTATCTCCAGAATCCGTGAGGGGTGGATCATATGCGAGAGCATCTCCAGCAATTTGCCCTGGATATGGCCCGATGCCATGTTGGGATTCACAACATAGAGATGTGTCTGGCGGTAGAGTTCCTCCAGCACTTTATCTTCGGGGGAGCTGTGTTCCGTGATATACCTGTCAAGTTCTTTCTCCATTTTGCCGGTATATTAATGTTGAAAGCAATGATTTGTCAAAGATCGCAGCTGCCGTTTCCATAAGCTCGTTGCTTGTTACTGCATCTATCTTCCGGAATGTCTCGTCAATGGAGTCTATACGGCCGAAGATGAGAAGGCTTTTTCCCAGGCTGAGCATGAGGCTCTCGTGGTTTTCGTAAGCCCTTGCCAGGTAGCCCTTTATCTGGTTCTTCGCCCTTGAGAGCTGTAGTGTGCCCAGAGGCTGGCGTCTCAGCCTGTCGAGCTCCGAGTGGATGAGGTCGATGCTTTTACCCAGGTTCCGGTTGTCAGTGCCAAAGTATATAGTCACCAGTCCGGTGTCGGTATAAGGATTGTAGACCGATTCGACGTTGTAAGCATATCCTCGTTTTTCGCGCAGCGAGAGGTTGAGCCGCGAATTCATGCCCTGACCGCCAAGGATATTGTTCA
>DHGW01000059.1:11590-13238 GCA_002402965.1 Bacteroidales bacterium UBA4788 | reverse complement strand
GTAACTGAAAGGGTCATTGAACTGGGAGACAAAAAGGAGACTGTAACAACTGAGGATCTGCCGTTCATCATCTCTGACGTGCTGGGAAATGACAGGTCTGGTTACAAAATATTCATTAAAAACTATTCCCTGTCACTCTCATACGGGCTGAAGCCCTCTGCCAGCGTACAGCTGGAAATTGACGGTTCTCTCTACCAGGAGACCTCGTCAGGCGACGGTCAGTATGACGCCTTCATGAAAGCCGTCAGGAAGATTTATGATGTCATGGGAAGGGAACTTCCCGTGCTGACTGATTATGAGGTGTCAATCCCTCCCGGAGGGAAGACCGATGCTCTCGTGGAAACAGTAATCAGGTGGAGTTTTCAGGGCAGGGAGTTCAGGACAAAGGGCCTTGATGCCGACCAGACTGAATCTGCCATCAAGGCAACTGAAAAGATGCTCAACATTATTGAAAACAACGAAATCAAACCTGCATACAAAAAATTAATAGCTATTTCAGATGGAATTTAACATCGCTCTGCTTGCCGGTGACGGCATCGGGCCGGAGATGACGGAACAGGCCTGCAAGATTCTTCAGGCCACCGGAACCAGGTTCGGTCACAGATTTAACTTCTCCGAAGGACTGATCGGAGCCATTGCAATAGACCGGACCGGCACTCCCCTGCCTGACGAGACTCTTGAGTTGTGCAGGAAGTCGGATGCCGTGCTGTTTGGCGCCATTGGTGATCCGAAATATGACAATGACCCCTCGGCCAGCGTCAGGCCTGAGCAGGGACTTCTGAAAATGCGCCGGGAGCTCGGTCTCTATGCCAACGTAAGGCCGGTAAAGACATTCCCTGCACTGGTTGACATGTCGCCACTAAAGAGGGAGATAGCGCTGAACACTGATATAATCATGGTACGGGAACTCACCGGAGGAATCTATTTCGGCCGTCCGCAGGGAAGATCGGAAGACGGAAACACAGCCTGTGACACATGCGTCTACAGCCGGTACGAGATAGAACGTGTAGTGCGACTTGCCTGCGAATATGCAATGGGGAGAAGGAAAAAGGTGACGGTGATAGATAAGGCAAACATCCTGGCTACATCCAGGCTGTGGCGCGAGACGGCCGGGAAGATTGCCATGGAGTACAGCGGGATAACTATGGACTTTATGTATGTTGACAATGCTGCCATGCAGCTTATCCGGCAACCCTCCTCCTTTGATGTAATAGTCACTGAAAACATGTTCGGTGATATCCTCTCCGATGAGGCCAGCGTCATATCCGGTTCCATGGGGATGATGCCGTCAGCCTCTGTCGGGACCTCAACCTCAGTCTTTGAACCTATCCACGGATCATACCCACAGGCAGCAGGAAAGAATATTGCCAACCCGTGCGGAACGATACTCTCAGCAGCCATGATGCTGGAGCTGGCCTTTGACCTGAAGAAGGAGGCAGCGGCAATAACTGAAGCCGTGGAAAAATCCGTTGAAGCCGGTTTCGTTACAGTTGATCTTGATCCGGCTCATCCCAAACCGACGTCAGAGGTTGGCCAATGGATATCAGATCATATCAGGAATAGTATTTAATGAAAGTTGTCTGCCTTAACGTTTGTTTGAATAAAACGCTATATTTGCCCCGGCATAATTAACAATGTTTACGACTAA
>DHGW01000059.1:0-11574 GCA_002402965.1 Bacteroidales bacterium UBA4788 | reverse complement strand
CTGAGCAGATCAGGCGGGTTTTTTGTTGCTCCACGGTCTGCTCAGTCAAACAGAAAAGTTAAATGAGCATACTGAAAATTGCAGTCCAGAAGAGCGGCAGACTGAGTGAGAGCTCCCGCAAATTGTTTGAAGAGTGCGGCATCAAGATAACCAACGGAGCAGGCAGCCTGAAGGTCATTGCAGGCAACTTCCCCGTAGAGATACTCCTTCTCCGTGATGATGATATCCCCCAGTACGTTGAGCAGCAGGTTGCTGACATAGGGATAGTGGGAGAAAACGTCGTACGAGAGAAGAAGAAGGAGGTGGATCTGCTTGAACAGCTTGGCTTTGCCGGCTGCAGACTTAGCCTGGCCATCCCGAAGGAAGAGGCATATCCGGGTCCGGAATTCTTCATGAACAAAAAGGTTGCAACGAGCTACCCGGTGCTTCTCAGTGAGTATTTTGCCGCGAAGAATATCAACGCTGTTATAGAGGAGCTTAGCGGCAGCGTGGAGATAGCTCCGGGAATAGGCCTCGCCGACGCAATATGTGACATTGTCAGCTCCGGCAGCACACTGCTTACAAATGGTCTCCGCGAGGTGGAGACGGTCCTGAAGAGCCAGGCGGTCATTATTTCAAACAGAAACCTCAGCGGGGATAAGAAAGCGATTCTTGAGAAGCTGCTCTTCCGTATCAGGGCCGTGAAAAACGCCAGGGAGAACAAGTATATCCTGCTCAATGCACCTGAAGAGGCGGTGAGTGAGATCTGCAGGATTCTGCCCGGGATGAAGAGCCCGACGATACTGCCGCTGGCTGAAAAGGGATGGTGCAGCCTCCACTCCGTTGTCAAGGAGGATGAGTTCTGGGAGAGAATCGACCAGCTCAGGGCATCAGGAGCAGAAGGTATCCTTGTAATTCCGATTGAAAAAATGATAGTGTGATGAAGAGACTTGTTTACCCGTCACCGGATGAGGTCAGTGAGGCCCTCGCGAGGCCTTCGGCAGGCACCGCTGATATCGACAACATCGTAAGGGAGGTGCTTGCCAGGGTCAGGGAGGAAGGAGATGTCGCCCTGCGCGAATTCTCGGGAAAATTTGACGGATATGCTCCGGCATCATTCAAAGTGAAAGAGACTGAACTTACAGAGGCTGTACAATATGTACCTGAAGAGCTCAGGAAAGCTATGAGCATGGCTCATTCCAACATCACAGCCTTTCACTCTGCACAGTTGCAGGATGCCGTGGCAGTGGAGACGACAGAAGGTGTCAGGTGCTGGAGTCGCGAGGTGGCAATCGAGAAGGTAGGATTATATATCCCCGGAGGTACCGCTCCTCTCTTTTCCACCGTCCTGATGCTTGCAATACCCGCCCGGCTTGCCGGTTGCCGTGATATCATCCTCTGTACACCTCCCGGAAAAGACGGCAGGGTCAGTCCGATGATTCTATATGCAGCCAGCCTGTGCGGCGTGACCGCAGTATATAAAATCGGTGGCGCCCAGGCCATAGCCGCCATGGCCTTCGGTACTGAGACGGTACCCGCTGTCTATAAAATATTCGGTCCGGGAAACAGGTACGTAACCAGGGCCAAGGAACTTGTACAGCTTGAGGGTATTGCAATTGACGTGCCCGCCGGCCCGAGTGAACTGCTTGTAATTGCAGATGATGACGCCAACCCCGTCTTCGTGGCTGCAGACCTCATCTCGCAGGCTGAACACGGAGCTGACAGCCAGGTCATAATGCTTACCGACAGCAAGGAGATGCTGGAAAAGGTACAAAGGGAGGTTGTAGAGCAGGTAATTAAAATCGCGAGAAGTGAGATCGCCGGAAAATCACTTGCAAACAGCTCCCTGATTCTGCTCCGGAATATAGAAGAATGTCTCAGGGTCAGTAACATGTATGCTCCTGAACACCTTATAATTGCAACATCAGATCCTTATGCTCATGCCTCATCCGTTGTCAATGCCGGGTCAGTGTTCCTGGGAAACTACAGCAGCGAAAGCACGGGCGACTACCTGACGGGACCCAATCATACCCTCCCCACTTCCGGCTATGCCAGGGGGTTAAGCGGTCTCACTACAGGCAGTTTTATGAAGAAGATCTTCTTTCAGGAGGTGACAGCCGGGGGATTGAAGAACATCGGACCTGCAACAGAGATGCTTGCCGCTGCCGAAATGCTCGAAGGACATAAGAATGCCGTTTCTGTCAGACTAAAATACTTAAGCGATGAACAGAATTGACCGGCTGGTAAGGCTTAACGTTAGAGCGCTGGTGCCATACTCATCCGCCAGGGATGAACATGAAGGGAAAGAGGGCATCTTCCTCGACGCCAATGAAAGCCCCTTCGGCCCTCTCAACAGGTATCCCGACCCCCGTCAGAGGGAACTCATGGCTGCCATCAGCAAACTGAAGGGCGTGGCTGAAGAAAACATCTTTCTTGGAAATGGAAGCGATGAGGTGATTGATCTCTGTTACAGGATCTTCTGTAACCCGGGAACGGACAGGGCAGTGATATTCCCGCCAACCTACGGAATGTACCGGGTCTCAGCGGCGATCAACGACGTTGAGGTTATTAACGTGACACTGGATAAGGATTTTAATATCGATATTCCCGCAGTCACCCCGCTCCTGACAGATGAACGCATAAAACTGATTTTCATCTGCTCTCCGAACAATCCGACCGGCAACTGCATGGATCCGGGGAGGATTGAATTCATTATACGGAACTTCCGCGGCATTGTGGTACTCGACGAAGCTTATGCAGATTTCAGCGGCAGACCTTCATTCACTGAAAAGATTGCGCTATATGACAACCTGATCGTAATGCAGACCTTCAGCAAGGCCATGGGCATGGCAGCGGTCCGGATCGGGATGGCTTTCGCATCTCCCGGGATCCTGAAGTACTTCTTCCGGGTGAAGCCTCCCTACAACATAAGCACCCCGAACCAGGAGGCCGCCATGGAACGGCTGGGTGATTTCAAAACTGTTGCTATACAGACGGAGACGCTTATTGCCGAACGCCGGAGGCTCTCTGAAAAACTGGATGAAATCCCACTGGTTGAGAAGGTCTGGCCTTCTGATGCAAACTTCCTCCTGGTATCGGTGAGGGATCCTGATGCTGTTTATAATAGCCTGATAAACAAAAACATAATTGTGCGAAACAGGAGTCGGGAGATAGGCGGTTGCCTGCGGATTACGGCAGGTACCAGGAGTGAGAACGACAGGCTGCTGGATGAACTGAAGAAAATCAGGATCTGAAGACCTCTGAATCACAGATGTAAATTAAAATGGAAATAATTCATATATGAAAAAGGTATTGTTTATTGACAGGGATGGCACCATACTGAAAGAACCGGTCGATGAGCAGGTTGACAGCCTGGAAAAGCTTGAATTCATGCCGGGGGTCATCACTGCGCTTTCAGCCATTGCCCGTGAAACGGATTATGAACTCGTCATGGCGACAAACCAGGACGGGCTTGGCACACCAGCATTTCCTGAAGAAGATTTTTTTGCTCCGCATAATAAGATGCTCTCCATCCTCGAGGGCGAAGGAGTGAAATTCGCAGCACAGTTCATTGACCGCTCCTTCGAAAGAGATAACTCTCCTGACCGTAAGCCGGGAACGGCTATGCTGACGCAGTACCTCGCACAGGGAGTTGACCTCGGATCATCCTACGTCATCGGCGACCGTCTGACAGACATTGAACTAGCCCGTAACCTGGGGTGCCGGTCAATCTGCTTCAGCAATGGAAAAAACAGTGAGGCTTCGCTCTGCACTACAGACTGGGAAGAGATACGCCGGTTTCTGAAAAAGATTCCGAGAAGAGCAGCAGTAACCAGAAAGACCAGCGAGACAATGATTGAGGCGGAGATAATCCTCGACGGCATAGGAAAGAGCAACATCTCCACCGGCATAGGCTTCCTTGATCATATGATTGACCAGCTGGCACGGCACGGAGGTATCGATATCAGCCTGAATGCAACCGGAGATCTGGGAGTTGATGAACATCATCTTGTTGAAGATGTGGCTATAGTCCTCGGGGAGGCCTTTAACATTGCACTTGGAAGCAAGAAAGGCATCGGCCGGTACGGCTTCACCCTCCCAATGGATGACTCGCTTGCACAGGTGACACTCGACTTTGGCGGGAGGCCATGGCTGACATGGGATGTAGCCTACAGGACAGAAAGGATCGGAACCATACCGTCGGAAATGTTCTCCCACTTCTTCAGATCATTCTGTGACAACGCAAAATGCAACATCCACATTCATGCTGCCGGCGAGAATGAGCACCATATGACCGAGGCCGTCTTCAAGGCTTTTGCCAGGGCCGTCAGGATGGCTGTTGCATCAACAGACAGCGGCATTCTTCCATCGACAAAGGGACAGCTATGATAGCGATGCTTAAATATAACTCCGGAAACATTATGTCAGTGCGGATTGCACTGCAGAGACTCGGACATGATGCGGTCATCACTGACGACCCCGATGTAATCAGCATGGCGGAGAAGATAATCATACCGGGTGTGGGTGAGGCGGGGTCAGCAATGGAACACCTGAAGGAAAGAGGCCTTGACAGGGTGATTGTATCTCTGAAACAACCGGTTCTCGGTATCTGCCTTGGTCTTCAGCTCATGTGCGAATATTCCGAAGAGGGCAACACCGAATGCCTGGGCATTTTTGATACCACAGTCAGAAGATTCCCTGCCGGAGCAAAGGTGCCGCATATGGGATGGAATGATTTTGTCTCTCTGGATGATGATCCGTTGCTGAAGGGGATTATGAAAAGTGATGATCTCTATTACGTCCACAGCTATTATACCGGAGTGAATGGCTTCACCACCGCCGTATGTGACTATAATGTACAATTCTCTGCGGCAATGCGCAGAGACAATTTCTTTGCCACCCAGTTCCATCCTGAGAAATCAGCCGGGACAGGAGCCCGCATACTTGAAAACTTTCTTTCATTATGAGAATTATTCCTGCCATAGACATTATTGACGGCGAATGCGTAAGACTGATGCAGGGCGACTATTCAAGGAAAACCCGCTACGGCCGGAAACCGGTTGACGTGGCCAGGGAGCTGGAGGCGCACGGAATCAAGTACCTCCACCTTGTTGATCTTGACGGGGCCCGGGAAGGAAAAGTCAGGAATCAGAGTGTACTTGAGGCTATTACAGAAAAGACCGGACTGAAGGTGGACTTCAGCGGTGGCATAAGAACCGATGATGATCTGCGCACTGCTTTCCGTTGCGGTGCCTCACAGGTTACATGTGGAAGCATGGCCGTTATGCAACCAGGCCTTTTCCTTAAGTGGCTGGCTGATTACGGTCCCGAAAGGATTATCCTCGGAGCTGACTTCAGGCAGAGACATGTGGCTGCCGGCGGATGGCTTTCCGGATCTGAAACTGATATTATGACCTTCCTCCGTCAATACAGGTCGGAAGGAGTTATGTACGCCATGTGCACTGACATTGAAAAGGACGGGATGCTCGACGGACCATCCGTTGACATTTATAAAGAGATCGTGCAGATTGAAGGCCTCTCCCTGATTGCAGGCGGCGGCATCACAACATTGGAAGACATATTGGTCCTGCAGGAAACAGGATGCGAGGCAGCTATCATAGGCAAGGCAATTTATGAAGGTAAAATATCACTTAAAGAACTGGCCGGGTTATGCTGAAAAAGAGAATTATACCGTGTCTTGACATAAGGGACGGACGTACAGTCAAAGGAGTAAGCTTCATCAACCTAAGGGATGCCGGAGACCCTGTGGAGCTGGCCCGTGCATATGCTGACCAGGCTGCAGATGAACTTGTCTTCCTTGATATAACTGCTACTCATGAGAAAAGAAAAACACTTGCCTCACTGGTTGAGAAGATTGCCAATGCCATAAACATACCATTTACCGTCGGAGGCGGGATCAGCACCAGGGAGGATGTATCAGTTCTTATCAGTTCCGGGGCGGATAAAGTGAGTGTCAATACCGCTGCAGTTCTTGAACCTGAACTGATTTCCCGGCTTGCCAATAGCTTCGGGAGTCAGTGCATAGTAGTTGCAATTGATGCGCAATTCATTGATGGCGAATGGATTGTATGCGTCAACGGCGGCAGAAAGGTCACAAAGATCAGGGCCCTGAACTGGGCCGGTGAGGCTGAGGGCCGGGGCGCCGGTGAGATACTCCTGACCTCGTTCAACCGTGATGGAACCAAAGAAGGGTTCTCAACAGACATTACATCTGCAATCAGCGACAGGGTAAATATTCCCGTCATTGCCTCAGGAGGTGCCGGAACCATGGAACATTTCAGGAGGGTTTTCGAAGAGACATCCTGCAGCGCAGCCCTGGCAGCCTCGGTATTCCACTTCGGCGAGATACTTATCCCTGATCTGAAAAGATATCTTCAGAAAAATAACATAAACGTAAGATTATGAAACCTCCATGTATTTGCATACATAAACACAATAATATAATAATCAACTACATAAAGGTTCCATCATACCATTAAAAATAAATTATTATATGATGAATATCAATTTTGAAAAAGGTGACGGCCTGGTGCCTGCCGTGATACAGGACAGCGCCACAATGCACGTGCTGATGGTCGGTTACATGAATGAGGATGCTTACCGCAAAACAGTAAACGAAGGAAGGGTTACATTCTTCAGCCGCAGCAGGCAGAGACTGTGGACCAAGGGAGAGACATCCGGCAACTTCCTGGCGGTGAAGGAGATTCTTCCCGACTGTGACAATGATGCCCTGCTGATAAGGGTTGAACAGGCAGGACCTGTCTGTCACACAGGATCAACCTCGTGCTTCGGCGACATCGATGCAAAAGGATTTCTGTACAGGCTAGAGAAGATAATCAGTGAGAGGATCAATGAAAACGCAGCTGATTCTTATACGAACAAATTATTTCGAAAGGGTATTAATAAAATCGCTCAGAAGGTTGGTGAAGAGGCTGTTGAACTTGTTATTGAATCGAAAGATGACAACATTGATCTGTTCAGAAACGAGGCTGCCGACCTGCTTTATCACCTGCTGGTACTTCTCAGGGCCCGGTCAACGACACTGTCAGAGATTGAAGAGGTGCTTTCACTGAGACATAAAACAAAATGAAGCAAAAGCTGCAGAGCCGTAAAAAAAAATTCACCGCTCAGCAGTTGTGGTATAAAATAATCACTATGTTTGCAGTGATGAAACAATTCAAGGTATATAACTGGCGCTGGTGTAGCTCATTGAATGAAGCTGTGAATCACGCCGTTATATAACCCGTATAGGATAATTATACAAAGAGGCACGCTGATCACAGCGTGCCTCTTTTTTTTATAAACCCTGTTAAACAATAATAAAAATGGAAAAGATTACAAAAATTCTGCTGTCTGAAAACGAAATGCCCCGCCAATGGTATAACATCATGGCAGACATGCCAAACAAACCCCTGCCGCCGCTCAATCCGGCCACAGGCAAGCCGGTCGGCCCGGAGGACCTCTCGGTCATTTTCCCTATGGAGCTTATTAAGCAGGAAGTATCGACGGAGAGATACATTGACATCCCCGATGAGGTGCTCGATCTCTACCGGACATTCCGTCCATCTCCCCTCTACAGGGCGCGTAACCTGGAGAAGGCACTCGGCACAAAGAGCAAGATCTATTACAAGTACGAGGGTGGCAATTATTCAGGTTCACACAAGGCCAACACTGCCATTCCCCAGGCCTACTACAACAAGATGGAGGGTGTAAGGCGCATCACCACGGAGACAGGCGCCGGCCAGTGGGGCAGCGCCATGAGTTTCGCATGCAACCACTTCGGCCTGGATCTGCTTGTCTTTATGGTCAGGGTCAGCTATAACCAGAAGCCCGGGCGCAAACTGATGATGAATACATACAATGCCAGGGTGGTGCCCTCGCCAAGCACCATGACAGCTGCAGGCAGGAGTGTGCTCGAGGCCGATCCCGATTCACCCGGCAGCCTTGGAATCGCCATCTCCGAAGCGATGGAGATAGCGGCACAGGATCCGTATACTAAATATGCACTGGGCAGCGTGCTGAATCACGTCATTCTTCACCAGACAATCATCGGTCAGGAGGCGATGATACAGATGGAGATGGCAGGCGACTACCCGGATGTTGTGATCGGGTGTTTTGGAGGAGGATCCAACTTCTCCGGGATATCATTCCCCTTCCTAAGGGAGAACTTCGTCAACGGCAAAAAGACACGGTTGGTGGCCATTGAGCCTGCATCATGCCCCAAGCTTACAAAAGGGAAATTCACATATGACTTTGGCGACCAGTCGGGCATGACTCCTCTTCTGCCCATGTATACTCTCGGTCACAACTTCATCCCGGACAAGATTCATGCCGGCGGGCTGCGCTATCACGGTGCCGGCGTGCTTGTGAGCCAGCTCAGGAAGGACGGATTCGTAGAAGCGAAGGCCAAGTTCCAGCGTGAGTGTTTCGAGGCAGCCATTCTATTCGCAAGGTCGGAAGGGATTCTCCCGGCTCCCGAGTCATCCTACGCCATCGCCGGCGCACTCGATGAGGCAAGGAGGGCCGACCTGGAGGGAGTGTCAAAGACTATCCTCTTCAACCTCAGCGGCCATGGTCATTTCGACATCACGGCCTATGAGAAGTACTTCGAAGGTAACCTGCCTGACCATGAGGCCACCACAGAGGAGATCAATCAGTCACTTGTAAACTCAGCTGTCCCGACCTTCTAAAGGCAGGACTGATGAATTTTCGATTTCGGATTTTCGATTGTCGATTTAATCAAAAATCGCAAATCGCAAATACTTTTTAATGACTGAAGACTAAAATGGAGATGAGGCCGAGCCTCATCTCCATTTTGCTGGATATGGAGTTTATTAAATGCTCAGCTGCATTTAGAGGTGCCGCAGTCGCTGCAAATCAGACAACCCTCCTGGTAGTTCAGCGATGTTGAACCGCAGTTCTCGCACTTGCCCTTGGCTTTGGTGCCATTGGGTATGTAACGCTTGAGTGAGCGTTCCACCCCGTTCTTCCAGGTGTTGATCGACTCGCTGTCGAGCTTCATCGAAGAGACGAGCTCAACGACGTCCTTGACAGGCATGCCATAGCGCAGCACGCCGGAGATAAGTCGGGCATAGTTCCAGAATTCAGGCTTGAACATGTGGGAGAGTCCTCCCAGTGTGTTCTTGTAACCGTACTTGTCAGTATACTGGAAGTCGTACCTGCTGTTCCCCGCATCGTCTTTCGTCTTGATTATCTTGCCCTTGATAATGCTTTTGGGGATGGGGAACATCTCATCATCCTGAAGACCGGTGAAAATCTCGTATGGTACACCGTCCTTCAGACCGACGCATGCGATCCATTTTTCCTCGTTNNACATCCGCGTCAAGCACCTTGGGTCTTACAGGCGACCAGTCGCTCTTCTTGTCATCACTGCTGTTTGATACCAGCACTCCGGCCCTTGATCCGTCGCGGTAGACCGTGGCTCCCTTGCATCCCTCCTTCCATGCCGTGAGATAGAGTTCAGAGACAAGTTCTTCCTTCGCATCAGCAGGAAGGTTGATTGTCACGCTGATTGAGTGGTCAACCCATTTCTGGATAGCACCCTGCATCCGCACCTTGGCAACCCAGTCGACATCATTGGCGGTAGCCTTGAAATAGGGTGAAGCGGCAACGATATCACTGATCTGAGTCTCTGACATCTCCCTCACCTCCTCGTACNNAACTCCTCCCAGTGGTCACCCACCTCGTCCACAAAACTCACCTTCACGTCCTTATCATTGGGATTGACCTTGCGACGGCGCTTGTAGAATGGCATGAAGACCGGCTCGATTCCGGAGGTGGTCTGGCTCATCAGGCTGGTGGACCCTGTAGGTGCAATGGTCAGCAGGGCAATGTTGCGTCTGCCCTTCTGCTCCATTTCGGCAACCATCTCAGGATCTGCCTCGCGGAGACGGCTGATGAACGGGTTATTCTTTTCTCTCTCGGCGCTGTAGATCGGGAATGCTCCCCTTTCGGCTGCCATGCTTGTTGAGGCACGGTAGGCTTCGATGGCCAGGGTGCGGTGAACATTCACCGAGAAGTCGGTTGCCTCATCCGTCCCATAGCGTAGACCCAGTGCAGCAAGCATGTCGCCCTCGGCCGTAATGCCGATGCCGGTACGCCTGCCTTCGCCGGTCTTATGCCGTATGCTGACCCACATGTTAAGTTCCACCTGCTTCAGTTCCTCTCCCTCGGGATCTGCATCTATCTTGGCAATAATGGCGTCAATCTTCTCCTGCTCGAGGTCAATGATGTCATCCATTATTCGTTGTGAGAGATGGACATGCTCCCTGAAGAGGTCAAAGTCGAATTTTGCCTTCGCTGTAAAGGGATCCTTCACATAGCTGAAGAGGTTGATTGCGATGAGACGGCAGCTGTCGTACGGGCAGAGTGGTATCTCGCCGCACGGGTTGGTGGAGACGGTCTCGTAGCCGAGATCAGCATAACAGTCAGGAACGCTCTCTCTCTTGATCGTATCCCAGAAGAGCACACCGGGTTCGGCTGATTTCCAGGCGTTATGTACAATCTTGTTCCACAGTTTGCGGGCATCGGTTTCCCTGACGAACTTCGGGTTATTGGAATTGATGGGGTATTGCTGGGAGAAAGTCTTTCCCTCTGTTACTGCCTGCATGAAATCATCAGTGATCTTGACAGAGACGTTTGCCCCGGTCACCTTCCCGGCCTCCAGTTTGGCGTCAATGAAGCTCTCTGAATCAGGATGCTTGATTGAGATGGAGAGCATGAGGGCTCCCCTGCGTCCGTCCTGCGCTACCTCGCGGGTGGAGTTTGAATAGCGTTCCATAAAGGGAACCACACCTGTGGAGGTAAGGGCACTGTTGAGCACAGGTGATCCCTTGGGGCGGATATGGGAGAGGTCATGCCCCACACCTCCGCGGCGCTTCATGAGCTGTACCTGCTCCTGGTCGATCTTCATTATCCCTCCGTACGAGTCTGAGTCTCCCTTGTTACCAATGACGAAACAGTTAGAGAGCGAAGCGATCTGGAAGTCATTGCCGATGCCGGTCATGGGACCGCCCTGGGGAATTATATACCTGAAGTCTTTAAAAGCCTCATATATGGCCTCCGGTGATACTGGATTCGGATACTTCTGCTCAATGCGGTATATCTCTGAGGCAAGTCGTCTGTGCATATCATCAGGCGTCTTCTCGTAGATGTTACCGAATGAATCTTTGAGAGCATACTTGCTTGCCCATACTTTCGCTGCCAGGTCATCGCCCCCGAAGTAAATCCGGGTCGCCTTAATGGCATCATCGTAGGTGAAAGCCTTTGTCGGGCTCTCACCGGCGAACCTGTTTTTCTTCTCCGTCACCGCCTCTTCCTTTTTGATTTTCCTCTCCTCAGGCGTTGCCTGCTCCTTTTCGTTAGAGGCGACGATGACCGAATGGACAAATGAATCTCCCATTGATTGTAAATAATATTAAAGTTTGAAAATAAGTTAGTTAGTCTACCTTCCGTAAATGTGAACGGGTTTTGCTAAAATAGGCAAGCCGGTCAGAGGAGGCAAGGATAAAAGTCCTCTTTTATCAACATACATATTAACTTTTATGAACTTTG
>DHGW01000001.1:8323-24428 GCA_002402965.1 Bacteroidales bacterium UBA4788 | reverse complement strand
ACAATTCTTGATGCCCTACGGGCAAACCCACCACTGCCTACTGCCTATCGCCTATTGCCTGTTTTTTATTCCCCCCGAAATGGATATATTTACCCGTTAAACCCTGAAAATGAAGCCAGGAAAGAGAAGATGTGTTTTGTTGCAGCCAGCGGCAATACTGCTGTTTACACTGATAGCAGCAGCAACAGACCTCTCCCTCCACGCTCAGACTTACCCCTTCAGGGAATATACATCCGCTGACGGACTGCCCCAGACACAGTCGACCTCCGTGATGCAGGACAGCAGGGGATACATATGGATCCCCACTAGAAACGGGCTCGCAAGATTCGACGGCAACACCTTCATCTCATACCTGCGCAAGGACGGACTCCCATCAAACCAGGTAAGCAGGGTGGTTGAAGACAAAAACGGCACAATCTGGGCAGTCACAATCAACGGCGTCTCCCGGTTCAACGGGAAAAGCTTCAACAGCTTTCCGGTACCGGATTCCCTGAAAGTAAAACAGATGGTCATGGGATGCGCCGGACTCGACACCGCCTCTTTTTTCCTGAGAGCTTCTGTAGACGTTGACAACCATATTATCCTCCTTTTTGAAAATGGTGTCTTTCGTAACTTCACGGCTGAGCATCCGACCCTGCAAAACAGGAAGTACACGCCTGCAGCCTCTGATCCGGATGACTCTGTACTCTATCTCATCGACGACAACTGGCAGGCTTATGAATATAAAAAGGAAACCCTCACACTGCTCAGTAAGGGTCCTGTCTTCAACATTAACCTGGTCAACGGGAAACCGGTATTTCGATCCTATTCCACACCGTATGATTCCATCCCGGAGCCATTCTACTGGGAGGGTGGCAAACTGGCCTTCTTCTTCCGCGACAGGGAAGGCACCTCATGGCTCGGCACCGAGACCAGCATCTTCAGGCTTATATCGGATGCATTCGTCGAATATGACAACCAAAACGGCCTTCCCGAGGAGACCTGGGCCGTGGCAGCTGATCCCCGCGGAGGTCTCTGGATCGGGACAGTCTCCGGCGAACTGAAATACTTTGACGGGGAAAAATTCATTGAAAATAACGAGTACCGTAAGCTGCAAAACAAATCTGTCGCCTTCTTCAGGGGCAGCACCACCCTCAGCAACGGTGAAGTCTGGTTCTCAACCATTGAAGAAGTTCTCATCTGGGACGGGAAACGGTTCAGAAATCCCGACATCGGCCCGAAGCCATACCAGGTGTGTATAATCTATGAGGACCCTGTTGACAAAAGCGTGTTCGTGGGAACTGACAAAGGCCTCTACCATATCAAGGGCGATGAGGTAATAAATCACAAGGAGATGTCGTGGCCCGGCTACGGCATCGTGGAGGGTATCGCGCGCGACCATGACGGCAATTACTGGCTCGCCGGGCATTACGGGGTAGTCTTTTTCGACGGGAAAAACTTCGTGCCGTTCCGTTCAGCCCCTGCCGAGATGGTATGGGGCGTGGTGTGTGATCATATGGGAAACATCTGGAGCGTTGGTTCTGACGGGCTTTATATATGTGACCCGGACGAGCCGGTGTTCAAAGCGGCCCTCCCTGACGAGGTCAACCTCCCCGCCAACGTCATACGTGACATCGGAGGAAACAGGCTGCTGGTCGGTCGCATGATGGATCTGTGCATCATAGACCTTGACAGGTACTATTCGGGGCAGCCTGATTATTACTTAATGATAGATCGAACCCGGGGATTCGTGGGTAACGACTGCCAGGACAACGGCATCGTCAGGGATGCGGCCGGCCAGTGGTGGATACTCACCTCCGACAAGCTCATCCGGTTCGATCCTGCCAGGATCGTCCGGAACACCAATCCGCCAATGATCCATATCACAGACGTTGAGACACCCGGTGAAACAACTGACTGGGTAACAGCACTTGACACTCCGCTCTTTTATGACAGCAACAGCTCGCTTAAAATAAGGGGGAGAAGCAACACCGTCAGGATAACATTTGCCGGCATCTCAACACAGAACCCGGAGAATCTCACCTTCCGGCACCGGATGACGGGTCTTGAACAAAACTGGTCGCAAAAGACATCGGAGCGTTCGGTTATTTACTCCGATCTCCCACCGGGGGACTACAAGTTTGAAGTATATGCAATCAACGCCGACGGCGTGATGTCTGAAAGTGCTGACATTCTTAATATCAGCGTTGTCCCCACATTCTTCCAGAATGTTCTCACCCTGATTATAATATCGTTGCTGGGCCTGGCGCTAATTGTGTTCCTCTCCTGGCAGATCCGCAAGAGCGTACTGCTGAGGAGGGTTGAGACAGCCCGCCGCCAGGCTGAGACTTACAGGCTGCAGCTCAACTCGGTGATTAAACAGTTCGACCCGCATTTTACATTCAATGCCGTAACCTCCGTAGGGTCCCTGATAATGAAGGGCGAAAAGGAGAAAGCGTACAACTATTTCATCAAGCTTTCAACCCTTTTGCGATCCATCATCACCGACAGTGGCGTCCTGCTCCGCCCGCTGCAGCAGGAGCTGGAGTTTGTTATCAGCTACTGCGAGTTGCAAAAGCTGCGCTTCGGAAACAGGTTCGAATTTAATATCAATGTCTCTCCGGATGTCAGCCTGACCACCCCGGTCCCGAAGATGATCATACAGTCATTCGCCGAGAATGCGATCAAGCACGGTCTTGAGAACAAAAAAGGATTCGGAGTCATGGAGATAAGCATCAGGAATCTCGATGAGGGAGTGGAGGTAACTATACGAGACAATGGCATAGGCAGGGTGGCCGCAGCGGAGATGCGTACGCAAGGTGCGGGAACGGGTCTGAAAAACATCGCCGGAATTGTTGAAGCCATCAACAATGTCAACAAGGAGAAAATTACCTTCGCCCTGAACGACCTGTATGATGGCAGTACGGCATCCGGTACGGAGGTAAGGGTATTCCTGCCATACAACTACTCACTTATTATCCCCTCAGAAATATCATAGATCACTAACCCAAACATGGATAACATGGATCACCCGAAAATCAGAGCGATGATCGTTGAAGACGAACCGGAGGCGCTCGATCTTCTGTCAGGACTGCTTGAAGCAACAGGACTCGCGACGGTGGTTGTCGCAACTACCGAACCAGCTGAAGCCATAGACCTGATTGGCCTGCATGAACCTGATATGCTCTTTCTCGACATAAGGATGCCGGGGTTTTCCGGATTCGACATACTGAATGAGCTTAACAGCATCGGTACTGTCAGTACGCATGTCGTTTTCACTACGGCCCACGACGAGTACGCCATAAAAGCATTTGACTATGCCGCCTTTGATTATCTTCTGAAACCCATTGATCCGGATCGCCTTACCGCCACCCTTCTCCGGCACAACAACACCAGGAACACCCACGGCAAAGGCAACGGCAACGGAAACGGAAACGGAAGAAAGGCGGAAGCTGAACACCAGCCATCGGTTTTCAACAATGAAAAGATCCTCATCTTTCGCGGAGTCACCGGCGTGACGTTCATTGATACCGACGACGTGGTATTTATCACAGCCGACGGAAACTACTCCGGTTTTCATTTCATTTCCGGCCGGGTTGAGACAGTGACGGCTCTCATCGGTAATATTGAGATGCATCTCGGCAGGCAGTTCTTCAGGACAGGCAGATCATGCATCATCAACACTGCCTACCTTGCAAGAATTGACATGAAGCAGATGACCTGCGTATTCATCAGGGGCGACAGGGAATACCGCTGCGAGATATCACGTGATAAGGTCAGGACACTCATGGATTACATGAAAAACAATATCTCCTAAAACTAAATTTTTAACATTATTTTGCATATCTGCAAAAACTACCCTTCCATACTTTAGGACCCGCCTTTCATACAATCGTACCTTTTTTGCTTTGGGCTGAGGAAAATTTCCTCAATCTTTAACCCAGATATTTCAATTGACGGCAGAATAGGGTTTAATTGAAAACAATGACAGGTGGTTCTTCCCCCCATTTCCCTGCCATGCCACACAGATCACTTTACTGAGGTCTGTGTGGTGCGTTTTTTGGGGGTTCCCGAATAAGCATCCGGACTATGCAGCGGGGCTCCGGGTTCCGGCAGACAGGCATCAGTACCACGCAGCAGAGCCTATCTGGACCCCCGCTAACTTGGTTACAGATCAATCTTCATTACCCATACGTAGTCAGACGGCGGTTTGTTTCTGACCTGCTGCGGGAGTGTAACAGTAAATGAGTCCGTTCCGTTCTTCCATCTGCAGACAGTCCCGGTGCCCACAACCGTCACCCTCGCACCTGCGGGAAGAGTATGTCCGTTCATGGTGACTGATGATGGCATCTCCTCGCCTTCATCGGCCATATAATACAGGTACCGGGTATCATCACCCTTCCTGGTGATGCATGTCTTGCCGTCCTTGTGTGGTGCCAGCGCCCTGGTGCCGTAGATAGCCTCACCGTTAACCTTCATCCAGCTTCCCATCTCGTCAAGAAGGGCATATGCCTCCTCCGGCCATGTACCATCAGGCGCCGGGCCGATATTAAACAGGAGGTTACCGCCCTTGACGACGATATCAACCAGGAGGTGTATTGCATCGCGGGGCGACATGAACTTCGGATCCGGAACCCAGGCCCATCCTCCGCCTGCAATTATGCACGACTCCCACGGATATGGCAGCGCCTTCTCCGGCACCCTGTTCTCAGGGGTGAGGTAGTTCTGGTTTTTGCCGTATACCGCCCGGTCAACCACTATCAGCCCCGGCTGCTTCTCCCTTGCCTTTGCCACCAGCTCATCCATCCTTATATCCTGGTTCTGTACCCTGACATACTTGTTACCCTGCGCAGAGCGACGGGCGCTTACCTCCTCGTCCGGCATCTTCCTCACCCAGCCGCCATCGAGCCATAGGATGTCAACCCTGCCGTAATCGCCACCCAGCAGTTCCATGATCTGCCCGTGGGTGAAATCCGTGAACTTCTCCCACCTCTCCGGATAGTCGGCGATGCTGTAGTTGACATTACGGTCCGGCGTGGCGAAATTGGGCCACCAGTAATATTCACTGTGCCAGTCGGGCTTCGAGAAGTATGCACCTGTCCAGAAGCCCTGTTCCCTGAAGGCATTGAATATCTCTTTTGTGATGTTGGCACGGGGATTGACGCTGAAGGGACACTCCGGATCAGTGATTTTATAGTCTGTCAGCTTCGTGTCAAACATCGAGAAGCCGTCGTGGTGCTTTGTCGTAAATACGACATATTTCATGCCTGCATTTTTGGCTGCAGCGGCCCATTTTTCAGGACTGAAGCCAATGGGATTGAAGCTGAGCTTCAGCGCCTCGTACTGTTTCTTGTACTCAATGTAATCCGGGTTTTTGCGGCGGCACCAGCCCTCATCCTCGGCGCATATCGACCATGATTCGACTATGCCCCACTGGCTGTAGGGTCCCCAGTGCATCAGTAGACCGAATTTCATATCCTGCCACTCTTCCAGCTTCTGCAGCACGAGCGGGTCAGTCTCGGGTACATATCTCTCATCATGATCCTGTGCTGTCAGCGGTACCGCGAAAGCTACGAGCAGCATCGCAGCCAGTCCTGTCATGGCATATCTTCTCATATCAAAAAATATTATTCGATTTTAAGCCTGCCATCAAGGGCAATCCCAATAACTGTCATCTTTTCGTCAAGTGCCTCTTCGGGCACCTTGATGAAATATACTCCGGCATGGCCGCTCCAGTAAGGCCTCAGGTACTCCCTGACCTCCAGGTTGGTGCCATTGCCCACAACGAAGGCCTTGTTGATGCGGTTTTTCACTCCTTCGAGCATCAGCTCGCCACCGCCGTTACCGGGAAAGAACAGGTACAGCATCGTGCTGTCGGCACTCATCGTCGACGGCCCTGCAAAATGCCCTTCCGGCATTCCTGCCACCGTGCCGTAGATTGCCTGCCTGTGTTTTGAGGTCCAGCGGCCGAGTTCCTTAAGCACCTCCGCCTGCAACGGGGGGATGGTTCCGTCGGCCATTGGGCCAATGTCAAGAAGAAGGTTTCCACCCATCCCGATGCACTCCGCAAAAATCCGGATAACCTGTGACGGGCTTTTGTAGTTAGTGTCGTTACCCTGGTATCCCCATGAATCGTTTATTGTCATGCAGAGCTCCCAGTGCTTATCCTTTGGCCTGTGCGTGGGCAGTCCCTGCTCCGGGGTGCCATAATCACCATACCCGGCCAGCCGGGAGTTGATAATTGCCGATGGGTTACGCTCAAGAATCGTTTTTCTGATCTGCTCAGCACGCCATCTTTCAGCGTTCTGCTCCCAGTCACCGTCAAACCACCATAGGTCAGGGCGAAACTCTTTCTGCAACTCATCAATCTGGCCAAGATTAAACTGCATGAACCGGTCCCAGCGTGCCGGGTCATCAGTGTAACGCTTTATGTTTTTGGTCATGTTGGGATAATCCGGATGCGACCAGTCAAGCAGCGAATAGTAAAGACCCACTTTGAGTCCGGAACGACGCAGCGACTTCACAAACGGCTTCAGCAGGTCGCGTCCGGCAGGAGTAGAGTCGACTGTATTGAGGCGGCTCATTTTTGTATCCCACAGAGCCACCCCGTCATGATGTTTTGAGGTAATCACTGCATAGCGGGCACCGCTCTCCCTTATCAGACTGACCCATTCGTCAGGGTCATATGCCGAGGCGGTGAAGCCGTCAAGCTGCTTCATATAATCGTCATAGCTTATCAGCTCATTGTAGAACGCCCACGACTCATCGATGCCGTTGACCGCGTATATGCCCCAGTGAATGAAAATGCCAAGTTTCGCATCCGCGAACCACTTCATCCTGTCATCCGTCTCCGGCTGAGCCGGCTGGGCTGCGGCCGGGAGGGAGAGGCACAGGAGCGCGAGGCCAACCAGGCACCAGCTTGGTGAAAGAGCGGTTAATGCTTTCATAATATATTGTTTTACTGTTAATTGCCAATCTTCATTTCCGCCCCGGTTCTCAGTCCCCGGTTTGAGACTCCGACAGAGGAGGAGGATCAATCCCGCACACGGAGTGTCGGGACAGCAGTCGCCAGCCAGGTATCATGCAAACCAGCCTCTACGAAAAATCAAATCCCGAGATATATGCCGGAGAATCATAAAACTTCTCCGCCTCCCCGGAGGTCAGGCCGGAGAACAGTGCATAAACAAGTCCCGGTTTTGCATTGAGCATCCTGTTCAGCGCACCCATTCTCCTGTTGGTGCGAAGCGTCTCGAAGAGCCGTGAGTGGTCATCGAGCCATGTCAGGGCCGTATGATAACCCTCCTCAGCGCAGACCGCCTCAAAGAGGTCCGGCAGGAGATCCTCGCTGCCTTTACGGCAGTAAATCGCGTTGAAGATGACATACCTGAAGGCCTTCGGCTGAAAGAGTCTCCTGAAGAGAGGCGTGCGTGGGAGTACCTTCATCATCAGCCATCCCCACAATCCTGGTATATTCACCACCCTGTACTTTGCCGGTATGGCACCCACACCGGCTACAATTTCGCCATTCCGGCGAAGAACGTAGTATTTGTGATCAAGAAATGAAAACTCATCGGTGTAGAAACAGTAGTCGCTGTACTGTTCATCAAGCAGCGCGGCCATGCCGGGCTCTTCTTCCGGGGTCAGACGGGTGACAGCAGGGTTGGCCTTAGGGTTGAACCTGCTGAATGCAACTGTCAGAAACGAACGGATATACTCGTACCCCGACTGGTTGATCATGTTCCTCGATCGTTCGTTGCGGCTCTCAACGTATGCATACATCACATGAGGCCGGACAGCTGACTCCATCCCACCGGCGGCCGTTTCCCCGCCATCAGTCACGCTCCCGTTTGCTGTTTTATCCCCTCCCGGAAGATGCTCCGGTTCCCTGAGCAGATCAAGTATCCTTCCCTTGAAGCCCTCGCCGGCACCGGAAAACCTCTCACTCCTCCTGCCCGGAGCCCTCTCTGTCTGAAAGGCACTATGAATGGCCAGATACCGAAGGTGGGTGGCATCACATTTTTCTCCCCGGTTTGAGATAACCCGCCGGCAGAGGCCGATCACCCCTTTCAGGCTGTTCCTCTTGTAGAGCGCCAGGAAGGAAAGGCTGTCGCCATATGTGGCAATCCTCTCCGGGGTGTTCTGCATTGAGTATCGCATCCCCCCTTCTGAGCCAAGCACGGTATCCTTCAGAAGGGCAATGACATCATCATCAGCCTTGCTGAGCTTGCGTATTTCCGGTTTTTTATAATCGATTAACTTCTCCTGATCCATCGTTTCCCCGTTTCATTGCCTGAGCATCCCGGCCAGCGTGGCTGCCACTGCCAGATCTTCAGGTGTGGTTATCTTCAGATTCTCCCTGTTGCCGTGGGTGAGATGTATCTTCACCCCGTCAGCCTCGGCTAAAGTGGCATCATCGGTGAAGGAGGGATCGAATTCACGGTCGTATGCCTTGATTATCACGCTGCCGCGAAACACCTGCGGTGTCTGGATAAGACGCACCTCGCTGCGCGGCAAAGGACGGCTGTCATCGCCTTGAAGCACCCTGACCGAGTCAGCCGGCTCGATGAACGGTATGGCATTGCCGAACTCCTCGGCGTCAGAGAAGCACCGCCAGATGGTGTCATGGCTCACCAGCGGCCTGACGCCGTCATGGATGGCAACAAGCGAATCGCCCTGACCCTGACCCGCGCCTGACACCGCTACGTCACGGCCAAAAGCGCCGGATCCGGTCCCTTCATTAATACCCGCCAGCGAATCCGCCTTCACGCAATCCAGTCCGGCCTTTACGGAGTGGAACCGCTCCTCACCCCCTGCAACCACCGTATGAGCCACAGCAAATGAATGCTCCCCGCACAGCTGCCGCCATAAGTCGTGATACTCCGCCGGCAGCACCAGAATAATGCTTATCAACGGATCATACGAGCTGAACCGTTCAATGGCATGCATCAGTACCGGTCTTCCGGCCAACTGCAAAAACTGCTTGGGCAGGGCCGATTTCATCCTCCGTCCGCTGCCCCCTGCAACTATGATGCAATATTTCTTCACGGTGCAATATTATGGGAGAGGCCCTTGCGGGGCCCCTCCGAATCAATGTTGTCTAACTCTTCATGTAAAGGTATCTCTTGATGCTCTTCTTGGGAGTCTTTGCAAACTCCTCAGGATGGACCCTGAACTTCGTCACGACCATATACTCCGGAAGCTTACCGTTGATATCCTTCCGTATGGTGTCCAGCGCAGCGGCCAGGCCGTCCTCGCCAATGCCATCGGCCCTGAGAGCCTCATAATCAGGATAGATGAGCCCCACAAGCTTGTCATCCTCTGAGATGATAACCGATTCAATGACATACTTATTATTGTTTATCTTCGATTCGATCTCCTCAGGATAAATATTTTTCCCAGACGGGCCGAGGAGCATGTCCTTGCTCCTGCCCTTTATATATATGTAACCATCCTTGTCAATCACCCCGAGATCACCCGTGTGCATCCATCCGTTCTCATCAATAACCTCTTTGGTAGCCTTTTCATTCTTGTAATATCCAAGCATCACGTTATCACCGCGCAGTATTATCTCGCCAACAGTATTCTGCGGATCGGGAGAGTCAATCTTAACCTCCAGGGTATCAACAGCCTTGCCGCATGAAGCGAACCGTGTCGTTTTCCAACCGTCATAAGCAATCAGCGGACCGCACTCTGTCATACCGTAACCCACGACATAACGCATCCCGATCTTCCTGAAGAACATCTCGGCATCGGCATTGAAAGCCGCACCACCGATCACTATCTCCTTGAACCGTCCGCCAAAGCTTGTCTCCAGCTTCTCGCGCACCTTCTTGAAAAGAATCTTGTTAATACCGGGAATCTTAAGCAAAACCTTCATCGTGGGCTTGCTGATAACCGGAAGCAGCTGCTGCTTATAAACCTTCTCAATTACAAGCGGTACCGATATTATCAATCGCGGTTTGATCTCCTTGAATGCCTGTATCAGTACCTGGGGCGAAGGTGTTTTTGTCAGAATCGTGATATGACAGCCGTAGGAGAAGGGGAATAGAAACTCGAAAGCGCACCCGTAGGTATGTGCCAGGGGAAGGAACGAGACGACAGGGTCACCCGACTCCAGGGGCATGTTTCTCTGTGCATAGCTAATGTTGGCGGCGAGGCTCCTGTGAGGAATCATGACACCCTTTGAGAATCCTGTTGTGCCTGAGGTATAACTGAGAGCCGCCAGCTGCTCGTTGTCAACAGCGGAGAACCTGATGTCATCCGGACTGAACGAGGGATGCGCCTTTGCAAACTTCTCGTCAAGGCTTTTATATATCTCCGTAATCTTTTCAGAACGGCTCAGAAGCATATCAAATGAATCGAGGCTCTTGACATACTGAATCTCCTTAATCTTTTCAGGATCAAGCGACTCCCACAGCTTGTCGTCTACAAACAGGATCTTCGAGTCGGAGTGATTGATTATGTTGTGCAGGTCGTCAGGCTTGAAATCGGGGAGTATCGGCACAACCACGGCGCCATATGTCACCACTGTGAGGTACATGGCACACCAGTTTGCCGAGTTTCTGCCAAGAAGTGCAATCTTATCGCCCTCACGGATTCCGTAATCCCTGAAAGCGATATGCTGCTTGACCATCATCTCTGCAATCTGCCTGTAGGTATAGCCTTTCTCGCGGTAATTCGAGAGCGCTTCTTTTTCCCAGTTTTTCCTGATACTCTCCTCCACGTAGGAGATAAATCTTTCCTTGATCATGATTTTGAAGTTTTCTTATTTGTTATGAAGCAAATTTAAGCTTTTAATATAATGTTGTATCAGAACCTGTAAAGCAGGATCGCCGTCACTGCCATTAACAGGTTCACAACAGTAAAGATAAGGTTGTACCTGACCCTCTTACCGCTGAAACGTGCAATCTTCCTCGAGAAGATCCCTGCCGTAGGCACGAAGAGTGCCACCAGGAAGATAAAGAATTCCGGTCCGTCAAACACCTGGCTCACCCCTCCTCCGCGGAAGCTGGCGAAGTATATCACCAGAAGCATCACAATAAGATAAAACAGGTAGCTGCACTTCAGGGCAAGCGTTGACAGGGGTCTTGCGTGATGCATCCTGTGCGGCTTGAGATAAGCATAAGCGATGGAGAAGACAATCACCATAAAGACAGCTCCTATGATATAGTTCATCATCTCCGGCAGATTAATCTTATTCATGCATCCTGTCAGATCAGGCAGACGCTCAGGCCATTTCCAGGGATGACCATACCAGCGAGCTGGCACCCAGCACTGCCGCATTCTGCGTGCTAAGTTCCGAGGGCAACAGCTTCACCTTGTCGCGGTAGATATAGAGCAGGTTATGCTCCATGTGTTTCTTTGCGGGTTCGAAGATCAGCTCCTTGGCCAGTGCCAGCCCGCCGAAGAGGAATATCGCTTCCGGGTTCGTGTGTGCCACCACATCGGCAAGCTTGAAACCCAGCATTGCACCGGTGTGCTCGAACGCTTCGAGGGCAATCGGATCACCTCTTCGGGCCGCCTCATAAATCATCTTCGAATCAAGTTCATCGAAGCTGTGTTTCCTTAGTTCACTGTCATCAAGCCTGTCGGCCATGATCTTCAGTACGGTCCGCTTCAGGCCCTTTGCTGAGACATAGGTCTCGAGGCATCCCTTCCGTCCGCACCCGCAGTCGCGGTTGGATGCACCCGGCCTGATGACTGTATGACCTATCTCTCCCGCAAAACCGTCGTGCCCGTAGACCAGCTTGCCGTCCACCACAAACCCGCTGCCGAGGCCGGTACCGAGGGTGATTACCACGAAGTTCTTCATACCCCTTGCGCCGCCGTAGATCATCTCGCCCACAGCCGCGGCGTTTGCGTCATTGGTGACGATGACCGGCAGAGGGGTATGACGCGCAAAGATATCAGCGAGCGGGATAATCCCCTTCCATGGCAGGTCAGCCGGGTACTCTATGGTTCCCTTGTTTATGTTGCCCATCGGTGCACCGATGCCGTACCCGAGAATCTCCAGATCCTTGCCGGCCTTCTGTGCCGTGATCATCATCTTCTCATAGAGGGCGGCAACAAAAACCTCCGGCTCATCATAGTGGGCAGTCATGATCTGTTCCTCAGCCAGGATATTTCCCGACCGGTCAACGAAGCCAAAGATTGTATTTGTGCCTCCTATATCTATTCCGACAACCGTCTTAACCTTATCCATGTTTAGAAACAGAGTTAATCCAAACGTAAATATACATCTTAGATCATTCCGGCGAAATTAATTTGCTGACCGGCAATGTACCGGGGCATTATTTCCCGGCGGGGACGTATTCGTTTCCCACCTTCCTGGCCCTTACGGGGTGGTCAGGGTCAATGCCGAGGGCGATGCCGGTCTCAACCAGTACGTTCCAGCCGGCCGCAAGCTGCAGGTACTCGGCATAATCTCCTCCCTTCGGTATGACGATGGTCGGGAAAATGGTCTTCTCTTCAGCTATCGCGATAACATGAACCCCGGCTCCCTTCACAATGCACTCCATGAATTTATCATGGTCGTGCTCAAATGGACCGACCCATATCAACACCTCATCCTTGTTCATCACCTCCTCGATCCCGTGCAGGGCGAAGGTACCCTCGAGGAAGGCCGACTTCTTGCGGGTGATCTCGTTGGTCTTGAGAGCCAGCTCGGCTGCCACGCCGTTATCGCGTCCCGCGAAATAAACCATGCCGGCATTGCGAACCATATCAATGATCTTCTTTTCGACCTTTGCCGTCAGCACCTCCTCCATCTGAGCAGCGGCCTTGCGCAGCCCGGACATCTTCTCTCCCCTGAGGTTACGCAGGAGCGAGTCATAGAAGAGAGCCTGCTCCACCACTGACTTGGTAGCGGCAACGGCATTCTCCTTGCCGCACTTCAGAACATGTGTCGCATGAGTAACCTTTTCCAGTCTTGTGCCGGGGTTGGCCGTCATCCCGAAGACGGCGTCATGCTTTTTCTTCTTCAGGGCATCCATGAGGCGGATCACCTCCTTGGTCTGGCCAGAATTGGAGGCGGCAAAGACGACAAAGTCTTTCAGGTTGTATTCAATTGACTGTGTGCACCCCTCGGTCATGACGGGCATCAGAAACTCCTTCCTGAGGTTGGCGAAGATGGCCCTTTTGGCAGGGAAGAGCCTGCTGCTGCCCTCTCCCGTAAGGAAGAGACCCTTCTTCTCTTTGAAAGCAGGGATAAAGGGGATGGATGATTCCGGACGGAACGACTTCACGATACCGGGTGTCTCCATCATCTCACGCACCAGGGCGTACTTGCTGTATTTCTTTTCGGTCAGATTCATGATAATGTATGTAATTGTTTAACAATGAATTCATTCAGGTCACGCTGCACCTGCGGGTCTTTCTGGAAGCCGCCTCCCAGGTGCTGCCAGTACGGTTCGGCATACTCCACTCCCGCTAATTTACCGTAGTTTTTGTTTCCCTCGAGCACGTAGCCGAAGAAATCGTCAATCTTATGCATATGCTTCATCAGTTCAAGCTGCGAGATATGCCTGCCCAGCATCTCAATCTTCGTCTGCACCGCGCTGGTGACGTCAACAAAGAAATGGGGCGGAGTGAGCTGTGATCCCAGCGGGTCACTCAGCGTCAGCGGCGAGGTGTGGTAAAGCAGCGGTGTCACCTCGAGCGGCTTTTCGGGGACAGGAACGGGGTCAAGTGATGCTACCATGGCCGCGGCCTCGACGATGGCTGCTGTTGCCCGGTGATCAGGGTGATAGTCATTGGGCAGGTGTGTGAAGACAACGCCCGCACGTACCTTTCGCATCAGCGAGATCACTTTCAGCCGCATCTCCGGACTGTCAAAAAGGGAACCGTCAATGCCTCCCATGGTGTAGTACTCAGCATCCAGAACCGCTGCGGCAGCCTTCGCCTCCTTATAACGGACCTTCGCAGTCTCCTCCATGGTCATGTTGCACCCGCCAAGGTCGCCCCCGGTCATGGTGGCTATCACTATTTTGTATCCCTTGTCATGCAGCAGTTTAAGTACGCCGGCGTTCCACGCCTCGGCATCATCGGGATGCGCGTTGATGGACAGTGCCACCCTGTTGAATTCAGTTGCCATTCAGCTTCGTTTTACTTTAACACCATTATCTTTTTTAGTCTCACAAACTCGGGAGCTTCGCCTGTCAGCGGCCGCATATACCTGAGGAACGTGTCAGAGACGAAGTTGCCGGCGGCATTGAAATACTCTTCCGGCATTGGCCTTGCGGCGATGGCCACCTCGCTGAGCGGCACCTCGCCGTAGACGACCTCATAGGGATCATCCGACTTTCTCTCTATTGTTACCATTTTCCCCGATTCACCTCTCTCGGCGAGGCGGACGGCCTCAATGCCACACCGGTAGGCCTCCTCGAGGTCCGAGGGTATGGCCCTGACAAAATCGCTCATTATCAATGATTCAGGCACCTGGAACTCACCCCTGATGCCGAACTCGGAGGAGATCATCCGGTGAAGGGTGATCGCCACGCTGGCCCCGCCCATGGCGCCAAACTCGGTGTTGCTGAACTTGTCCCTGACGACGGAAGCGCTGACAGGCGTTCCGTCTTCGTACTTGATGCCCTCGCCGGCAACTACGGAGACCCACCCGTACCTCCTGATACACCTATCCACGTCGGCCAGGAATTTCTCCTTCACAAAATGATGCTCAGGGGCGTAGATCAGGTGAGGGGCATCGTCCTCATCGCGTTTAGCCATTGCAGTGGCGGCGGCAAGCCATCCGGCATCACGACCGATGGTCTGGTAGACGACGAACTGGTCGACCTTCTTCATATCGCGGGCAAGTATGCCTGCCTGCATCACGTTCAGTATGTTGGACCATGCCGCCGAGGCAAATCCAGGGGTATGGTCAGTGCCAAAGAGGTCGTTGTCAACGGTCTTCGGGATGCCGATGCCGGTGAGCTCATAGCCGTTGCTGCGGCAGTAAGCCTCTACCCTGTTTATGGTGTCCATGGTGTCATTGCCGCCGATCAGGAAGAAATACCTGATGTCATATTTCTCCAGCACGCTGAGTATCTTCGGGAAATCCTCATCCTTAAGCTTGTGACGTGACGATCCGAGGGCTGACGAGGGGGTGCGGCGAAGTCCGTGAATTATCTCCGGCGGCTGTGCCATGAGATCGAAGAGCCACTCGTTCATGAACCCCTCAATGCCAAAGTTCATGCCGTATACTTCAGATATTGATTCTGACCTTTTGGCGGAGTCAATCACCCCTGCCAGGCTTGAATTGATGACTGTTGTCGGGCCGCCCGACTGGCCTATTACTGCATTTCCCTTGATCATATATAATTCATTGACAGTTGATTATATAAATTTAAGTACTCCGAAGTATTCCGGTCTGTGGTAATCCGGTTTCTCAGTTCCAACCGGGTTCCAGGTCACGAAGTGCGGGTTGCTGAGCTTGTCTCCGCACTTGTAGAAATTGGCCCTGAAACTCTTCCCGGCAAGATTTTCAACCCTGTGGCGGAAGAATGTTTCGAGGGGTATTGCCACGGTGAGCGACCACTGTATGTCTCCGCTGATCTCCGGGAATGGCTCGTGGCCCATTGTGGTGAGGCGGCGGATGCCGTCAACCACTTCCGGATCAGTGCGCGCGCTGTCGTGCCGTCCGTGCCCCGAGCCCATCAGCGCCGTGCCGATAGGGTTGAACTCGAAGTTGTAATAGATACCGTCGTTTTCGGGTGAGACGAAGAATTCCACGCATGAGTCCTCGCATACCATCTCGTTGGTGCTGTTTTTCTCGGCTTTGACATGGGCTTCGCGGACGTAGTACTTGATGTATATCTCGCGCTCGCCGTATGCGATGTTGAACCGCACTTCAGGCCTGTAGGTGTGACTCTGCCAGTTCACAGTGCCTATCTCGTGGCCCTCGCCCAGTTCGTCGAGTCTTACGGAGACTTCCGCCATGGACGGGACGGTCTTGTCTGTCTTCAGCCTTTTGACCTCAATGATACGCATTTTTTCTCAATGTTTTATGTATGATATATTAATATCTCTGAGCAGGAGTGGTGTGTTATATTTATCATCTACAATTCTTTATGCCCTACGGGCAAAGGTTAACACGCTGTCTCCTGTTCTACAATTCTGTAACCCCTACGGG
>DHGW01000001.1:0-8277 GCA_002402965.1 Bacteroidales bacterium UBA4788 | reverse complement strand
ATTTTACAGTTATTTATATTCAATTTCACAACCCATACGCCATATATTGATTATGTATTACTCGTCCACAATGTTGTATTGGGTGCAGCGAAATGTTGCCCGTAGGGCATAAAGCATTGTAGACAGGATACCTCATTGTATATGTTCCCCGTAGGGGATTAAGAATTGCAGCGTGGGTGGGTGGGGACATGCTTTCTACAATGCTTAAACCCCTACGGGGTATATTCATATTCCTGCATCTTTCCAGATGAGCGCTGAAGCACCAAGTATTGCCGCCTGTGCCTCGGGCAGGCCTGACGGCTCCACGCGGAATGTGCCACGGAAGACAGGCTGAACCAGCTCGTCGGCGTATTTTCTCACCGGCACAAAGATAGCATCGCCGGCCTGTGCCAGTCCCCCGAAGAGGTAGATCACCTCCGGGCTGGAGAATATCACCGAGTTGGCTATCCCGAGTGCGATCATCCGGGCTGTCTGATCAAGGGCCTCCTGTGCGATGATGTCGCCGGCCGCCGCGGCTTCAGCGATCCGCCGTGACGTTATTTCGCTGCCTTTCAGCTCGCGCAGCAGACTCTCGTCACGGCGGTCGCTGAGTAATGCAAGAACGGTGCGGACCAGGCCTGTTGCCGAAGCATATGTCTCGAGGCAGCCGCGGCGCCCGCATCCGCACACCCGGCCCCCCTCAACCACGGTCATGTGACCCAGCTCACCGGCGAAACCGGTGTGACCATAGACAACCTCACCGTCAACGACGATGCCGCTGCCAAGACCGGTGCCCAGGGTCAGGATAATAAAATCCTTTACTTTCTTTGCCGCCCCGAAGATCATCTCACCCAATGCCGCGGCATTGGCATCATTGGTGATCCTTGTCTTCAGCCCCGTGCGGCGCTCGGTGATCTTCACCAGGGGAATGATGCCCTTCCAGCGGAGATTGGGGGCAAGCTCAATCGTGCCCTTGTTGAAGTTGGCGTTCGGGGCGCCAATGCCAATGCCGATGAGCTTCAGTCCAGGGTGTTCGGCCAGCATCTCTTTCAGCTTCGTGTCAAGGCCGATGACAAAATCATCCGCAAACGCATACTCGGGCGTCGAGAGCCTCCCTTCGGCATGGATCACACCCTCCGCGTCAACAAACCCGATCATGGTGTTTGTTCCGCCAATGTCAACTCCGGCAACAACTTCTTTCATATGTTTTCGGTTTTATACTTCCTTAAGAAGATCAGGCTTCGTCCTGAATGTCTCCAGCACCAGCTCCCCGAAGAGGGTGTTGGCCCATGCAAACCACTTGCGGGTGAACCTGGAGGGGTCGTCTTTCATGAACGACTCATGCATAAAGCCCGTTGCGGCATGGGTATTCTTCAGCATCCTGAGTGATGTGATTATATCATGATCATTGCCTGTCAGCGCCTTCATGGTGATGGCTATCGGCCATATGCGGTTGAGGCCGGTATGCGGACTTCCTATACCATGTCCGCTGATCCCTGAGAAATAGTACGGGTTGCTGTCGCTCAGCACGAACTTGCGAGTGCGCAGGTAGAGCGGGTCGTTGCGGTCAATGGTTCCCAGGTAGGGCATGCTCAGCAGACTGGGCACGTTGGCGTCATCCATGAAATTGTAGTTATAGTACCCGTCTGTCTCATAGGGGATAATCTCCCCGTGAACCGGATGGGTTGCCCGGGCATATTTAACCAGCGCAGCCTCAACCTCATCGGCCAGGGCTGTGGCGTCGGCAGCAAGAGCAGCGTCGCCCGTGACTGAGACGGCTATCTCTGCCATCTGGCGTAAAGATTTCACCGCGAAGTAGTTTGACGGTATCAGGAAAGGCCAGATTGTAGCGTCATCCGATGGCCTGAAGATCGAGACTATCAGTCCCACGGGGTTGATGGGGTTACCGAATCCTGCACCTGCCACGGTATCGGTCTGCCAACCGGTTACCCTCTGAAACTTGTATGGACCGGGGCTTTCCTTACGCTGCTGCTCGCGGAAAGTCTTTATAATGAGCCTCATGGCGGATGACCATGAAGCATCGAAAACGGAGGTGTCGCCCGTTGTTTTCCAGTATCCGTGTGCCAGCCTGACCGGATAGCAAAGCGAGTCTATCTCCCACTTGCGCTCGTGCAGCTCCGGCTTCATATCGGTCAGGTCACTCATCCACTCGCTCTGTCCGGGACCGTCATTGAAGGCGTTGGCATAGGGGTCGATATGAATGCATTTCACCTGCCTGTTGATGACACCGGCAATGAGTTCCTTCAACTGTGGGTCGCCGGCGGTAAGTGACACATAGGGCCATACCTGGGCGGATGAATCGCGGAGCCACATGGCATTGATGTCGCCGGTGATGACAAAGGTGTCAGGCCTGCTCTCCTTTTCTGAGAAGCTGACAGTGGTGTCGAGGGTATTGGGAAAGCAGTTGGAGAAAAGCCATGCCAGCTCACTGTCTGCGCCCAGAAAAGATTCTATCTCCTTTATTGTCTCCTCAACGGCTTTGCTGCGGAATTTCCGCAGGCGCGGTGCGGGCCTCCCTGAAGGCCATTTGCCCGTCCCGGCTGAGGCAAAGACAGGAGCACCGGCCGTGCCTGAGGAAGAGGCTGAGGTGCCGGCAGATCCTGAGGCTAAGGCTGATGTGCTGACCCTGCCAGTGGCTATGGCGGGAATGCCGGCCGTAACGGCAGCTCCAGCCACAATACTGTTTCTGATGAACCTTCTGCGCGTCGACATATCTTTATCTCTTTGTTACCGGTTTATTCCTTACAGAGACATCCTTGAAATACATCTTCCCGAGATCCCAGTCCTGCTCAAGCGCCCAGTTGATCTTGACCTCCAGCTCAGTGGGGTAATAGGTCACCGGCTCCGGCTGCCTCGCGAGGTTGTAATTGCCCGTCGTCCATACCCTGTTAGAGTCGAGATCGTAAATAGCCTTAAGCCTGTACTTGCCCTTGTCTAGCAGCGGGAAAGAAACAACTCCGGGACTCCTTATGAACGTTTCCCGGATTACCCGGTCCTTGTCGGCGGTGAGTTGGATGATGACATCACCCTCGTAGCCCGTGAGTGCGACCTTCAGGCTTCCGTAATCCTCATCGGTGGCGACAGAGAAACGGTACATGACGGAGTCACTGGCCAGACCGAATATATCGCTGAATGTGCCTTTATTGCAAAGCAGGGAGTATGTTCCGCCCGGCTCCAGCTGGACTTTCATTGTGAAACGGTGCGATGAGGCAGTGTCTCTCACTAAAACGTACGGTACATCAACCTGGAGTGAATCAACCGTACGGGTGAAGGTGATCCGGGAAGTATCGGGATCCGCCAGGGGGGTGGCGGACCGGAAGAAGGGCACGGTTCCCGGTTTGATTCTACCATTGACATTCGTGATGACACTCAGTCCCTGGGCCCTGCCCGTTCCTCCTCTTGGCGTGGCGGGCTTAAGATACCTGAAGCTGACCGTATCGGTTCTGGCGATTATGGTCTCCGTGCTGTCGGTGAACGGATAGGTGAGCATGGCCTCAATCAGATCAAGTTCATAGACCTTTGAGTCGGTAATCCAGATCATGAAGGTGTCACGGGCAATGTTGTGCTCCATAAACCACGAGGAGCTGTCGGCTCCGGCAAGTCTGACTGACACCTGGCCGCTGTCAGAGGGAAGAGCCAGCCCGAAGCCAATGGACGAAGAACTTTTTCTCTCGGTGAACTTCAGGTACTGTTTCTTCGGTGGCTGCTGGAAAGCATAAAGCCTGTGCAGGCCGTAAACGAACTCGTCGGGCTTCGTGGTCTCGGTGGCCCCGGCCGGCTTGAAACTGACCGTGTCTGGTATCAGACCATAATACTCGTCAGGGGTGATTGTAATGACGGAATCGCCAAAGGCGAAGATCTCATCATCGAGATCGAAGCGGGTGTTGCCGTTGAGGTCCTTCAGGGCGAAAATCCTGTAGCTGCCCGGCCGGATATTGCTTATCATGAATCCTCCCGAGGGATCCGGACGCGAAATATATGCCGGCAATATGGTGCGGGGTGCTGTGTCAGAGAGATTGGAATACATCAGGACGGTCACATCCTCCACTATCTCGAGATCGGAAGCATTGAACACGTTGCCTGTCAGAGAGAGGGAGTCAAGGAACGGTCCTGTTGAGAACACATACTGGTAGTTGGGAATGGGATTGTTCTCGTTGTTGTCGCGAATAGCATCCTGGAAATAAAAAGTATAGGTTGTGCTGTCAGCCAGGTCATCCTCCCAGATGACAGTGAAGCCTTTTCCCTTCAGTTTAATCTCCGGCTTTGTGGCCAGCGGAGGAGAAACCATGAATTTCTCGGCAATTCTGTCAAGAACAACATACTCGTCGAAGGTTACAGCAAAGGTCTTTCCTGTGAACATCACAGTGCTGTTTTCGGGAATGCTTTTGATGATCACGGGCGGGTCGTTATCCTTAGGGCCTCCCGTGGGTGCGCTGATCTTCGCACACGAAAGGACAAAAAGCATTACCAGGGCCGTTATGGCCAGCCTGCCTGATATGTATCTCCCGTGATCCACCACCTGCAAACTTACATCAAATTTTGTTAAATAATCTATGATGCAGCGAAGGCCATGATTCACCTTTTGCCTACTATTGACCCATCTGTCCCATTTTTACTTAAATTTGTATTCCAAACACAAGACCTATGGAACTTCAGATAATTCCGTGGAATGTTGAACCGGAGATCTTCCGGATCGGCAATTTTGCAGTGAGGTGGTACGGCCTCCTCTTCGCATCAGGGTTCGTCATCGGTTATTATATCATGAGGAAGATCTTCAAAAACGAAGGACTTGGAGATACCACCCTCGACAGGCTTACCGTTTATGTGGCCATCGGCACTATAGTCGGCGCCAGGCTTGGTCACTGCTTCTTCTATGAACCCGAGTACTATCTCGCCAGGCCACTGGAGATACTGAAGATCTGGCACGGGGGACTTGCAAGTCACGGGGCGGCAATAGGTATTCTGCTCGCGTTGTGGCTCTTTGTAAGAAAAGAGAAAAAACCTTACATGTGGGCAATAGACAGGGTGGTCATCGTGGTGGCCCTTGCCGGGGCACTGATACGTCTGGGGAACCTGATGAACTCAGAGATATACGGTGTTGAGACAACCCTTCCGTGGGGATTTGTATTCCTGCAGAACGGTGAGACGGCTCCCAAGCACCCGACGCAGATCTACGAGGCGCTGGCATACCTGGTTACTTTCGGCATACTGATGAGGATATACTGGAAGAACCTTGGGAAACAGAAACCCGGTCTGATTTTCGGAGTGTTCCTGATAATGGTCTTTGGGTTCAGGTTCTTCGTTGAGTATATCAAGGAAGACCAGGTGGCTTTCGAGGCAGGGATGAAGCTGAATATGGGTCAGTGGTTGAGCATTCCGCTTGTTATTGCCGGTATAGCCATTCTGGTGTGGGCTTACACGCATAAGCCGGCACCGGTCACTGCACCTGCATCAGGCACAGAGAAAAAAGGTGCACCGAAAAAGTTCTAAAAGGCTTAACCGGAGGCGTGAAAAGTAGCTTCTAAAAAAACAGGCGCATCTGTAGCCCGGTCACCCGTAAAGAAGAAGTCCTTCTTCTTTCTTCAGTATCCCGTTGAATATCAGGCTCAATATCGCCTCGAGGCGGTCATTGATATCTATTTCGCGCTTGCGCCAGAAGAGCGGAACCTCCATCCCCTTCAGCATTGTCTGGATCGCCATGGCAGTATACTCGCTGTTTTCCACCGCAAAGACACCCCTGTTATTGCCTACATAAACCAGAAGGCGGAGAATGGCGAGCTCCTCGCGGTCATACCTCGACCTTATCTTTTCTATGAAATCGAAGTGGTCAAGGTTCTTGTCGAAGACGGCGTTATAGTAGTTCGAGAGTTTGGCGAACTCCTTCATCCTGACATATATATAGTTGCGAAGCTTATCAGGCGGGGAGTCCACCTCCTTGATCGCTTTTGTCAGCCGCGAGCGTAACTGGTTCGCCTCGTGCAGAACCACTGCCTCAAATATCTCCTCTTTGCTTCCGAAATAGTAATAAATCGAACTCTTTCCCTTCTTCAGCGCTCTGGAGATCTCGTCCATCGTTGTCTTCCTGAAGCCGTAATGACTGAAAATAGTGCTGGCAGTCAGGATAATCTTCTCCCTGTATTCTTCTTTATCTACCATAAAGTTTTACTCTTATGCAAAGATAATCAATTAATTCTAATCAAGTGGACCAATCGGGTCGGAAATTCGAAAATCAAAATCGTTGAATTATGGAAAGACGCTGATTATCAAAATACATGTAATTATTCTTAATTTTACGGATTAATTCAGGTGGGGACAGATTTTGATGAAAGTTGGGGAAAAGTACTACAGGAGCATCTGGCAGGATGAGGAAGATCCGGGGTCGGTTCATGTGATTGATCAGCGCAAGCTTCCTCTTTCTTTTGAAGTGATGACCCTCAGGAGCGTTGCAGAAGTGTATGATGCTATCCGTGACATGGCAGTGAGGGGTGCTCCTCTCATTGGTGCCGTGGCCGCCTGGGGTGTTTATCTCTCCTTTCTTGAACACGGCAGCGGACCTGACCGGGATGTCGCCGGGAGAGAAGTAAAGTACGGTCCGGACCGGAATGGCACTATTAAACAGGGCGCCGGCCGGGATGTTTATTCTTTAGTGGCGCGTGACGCAGAGCGACTCAGGTCAGCAAGGCCCACCGCGGTCAACCTGGCCTGGGCAGTGGATTATATGACCGCTGTTTTGAAGAGTATCCCCGATGCGACGGTCCTGCGCAGGGCAGCAGAGGGATTGTGCGATGAGGAGGCGGAACGGAGCCGGCTGATTGGCGAAAATGGACTGCCTTTGATTGAAGCCATAAGCAGCAAAAAGGGAGGCGATGTCGTCAATATCCTGACGCACTGCAATGCCGGGTGGCTGGCGTGCGTCGATTTTGGCACGGCTCTTGCACCGGTATACCTGGCTCATGACAAAGGAATCAAAGTGCACGTATGGGTTGATGAGACCCGTCCCCGCAACCAGGGGAGCCGGCTCACGGCATGGGAACTTGTCAACCATGGTGTGCCCTGCACTCTCATTACAGACAATGCCGGAGGGCACCTGATGCAGAACGGGAAGGTGGATATAGTGCTGGTGGGTTGCGACAGGGCGACGGCATCGGGAGATATAGCCAACAAAACGGGGACCTATCTCAAGGCTCTGGCGGCACATGATAACGGCGTGCCGTTCTATTCGGCACTGCCGGTGTCAACGTTTGACCTGTCGATTGACCGGCCGGAGCAGATTGAGATAGAGGAGCGCAATGCTGATGAGGTCAGAAGAATCGGGGGGGTCAATATTGCCCCGGAAGGCATCAGGGTTTCGAATTACGGATTTGACGTAACGCCTGCGCGTCTTATCACCGGTCTGATAACAGACCGCGGAATTTGCCGGGCAGATAAGGAATCAATAATAAAAATGGTATCATAATCATATGGAAGGTTTTGTAAAGTTCAACTGCTACTGGAGCCAATCGGGTTCCGTCATCACCGATGAGCAGTATGAGATCATAAATCACTGGAGGGAGATCCTCTTCAATCTTGATCTGATAGGTGCGTTTGAGAACGGTGTTGGGTTCGGGAACATCAGCATACGAATAGGGAAATCGTCACAGTTCGTCATCACCGGGTCATCTACCGGTGATATGCCCGAGCTGGAGCCGGGGCATTACGTGAAGGTGTCGTCATTCAACATAGACGACAATGCAGTGATGTGCAGTGGTCCGCTGAAGGCTTCATCGGAGTCGCTGACTCATGCGGCCATCTACACTGCTGATCCCGGCACCAATGCGATCATTCATGTTCACTCCATGAGACTCTGGGAGGAGCTTATGGACAAGGTTCCCACTACGGAGAGGACCGTGGAGTATGGCACGCCGGCGATGGCTCGGGAGATGATCCGCATCTTCAGTGAGCCCGAGGTTTTTGAGAAGAGGATTATTGTTATGGGCGGTGACCGCGGCGGTCTGATCACTTTCGGGTATGATCTGGATGAGGCGGGCAGTGTTTTGTTTGATTACATAAACAGGCCTTGAAATCAGGCAATAGGCAATTGTGACGTTGGCCGCAGGCGATCAGGCATTGTAGACAGGTAGCATACCCCGCCAACCTTGGCCGTAGGCCATCCAGCATTGTAGTCGGTATGGCATATACCTGCCTTTCGCCGCAGGCGATCAGGCATTGTAGATCGAGGGCCCCGCCCACCCGCCCTGTATCGGGGAACGGCATCTGTATACAATGCTTTATGGGCTA
>DHGW01000016.1 GCA_002402965.1 Bacteroidales bacterium UBA4788 | reverse complement strand
GTAGACCATTAAGAATTGTAACGGGAATGCATAAATACTATTACTGTCTCATGATTACCATCAGCATCCGCTCCCTGGTCTGTGCCGGAGTGGGATTCAGCTCTTCTGTTGAGAATGTGCCATGCTCAGGGTCAATACGTTCGAAAACCATCATATAAAGCTCGAATATGATCTCCAGGCTGAGCCTGTACCTTGGCTCCATCATCGGGCAGATCTCATCCATCATCTTCACGGTGAAAATCCGGTATCGGTCGGCGATCATCAGATACTCGCGCATCATAGCCCGGAATCCCGGGGTGAGCGTTGCACCGTGTGCCATTTCGCTCATGGCGGATCGGGTGATAGCATGCTTTTTCAGGACATCATCGGCGAAGTAGCTCAGGTTATTCAGCTGATCTTTCCGGAAATCACTCATGATATGGACGAAGTAGCTGAACATCGCACATGGCGCAGCAGTCCTGCGTACGTCAAACGGAGTTTCCGGATAAATACCGTCTTTCTCGTGCAGGCCGGCCAGGTGAACGAATATCGATGCCGGCGCCACCGAGGCTCCTTCCGAATACTCAATGGAATCAGCTACAGAGGCAAATCCGTCATGGGTTACATCATATAGCATCGAATCGGCAAAGGCCTCAAGAGACCAGAGGGGTATCCTGAATTTTTCCACAGTGTATCCCAGCTCGTTGTTGAATGGTGAGCTGTTCAACCCTTTCTCCAGCATTCCCATCCACTGCAAGATGTCTGCTTTGAAGTTATCACGTTCGTTCTCTGATACACTTGTGTGCCGCCTTGTGATTGTCTATCAGGTCATCGAGTGCCCGCATGAAACGGTAGCATGTCCGGGCGGCACAGTATCTCTTATTGTCCCAGAAGTTAGCTGCAATGAGGATATTCGGGTGATCGATGACCTTCGTGAAGTCGATCGACTCAAAGATGGCCATGAACTGATCTCTTGTCTTCAACTCTTTTCCCCCTTGTTTCTTTTTTGTTCGTTGCGAATCCGTTCCGACACCAGTCTTGCAGACATGAGCACCATTGGTATCCCGTTACCCGGGTGGGTGCTGCCGCCGGTGAAGTAGAGGTTCTTGAATCGCTGGTCCCTGTTGTGAGGTCTGAAGTATCCCCTCTGAAATATGTTGTGCCCGAGGCTTCCGAATACCGATCCCTTAGTCACGTTCAGCGCCTCCTCCCAGGTGCCGGGCGTGGTTATGATCTCAAACTTAATGTGTGATTCAATGTCTTCTATGCCGATCTTTCTGAGTTTTCTGAATACCGCATTTCGGGCCTGGTCCGTTATCCGCTGCCAATCCTGTGGATGGTCCGGGTCGAGGTGCCCGACGCCCACTGCAACGGAAAGGGTATCGCAACCCTCAGGTGCAGCAGAAGGGTCAGTTCGCACCGGTGCGTGGATGTAAAAGCATGGATCATCACCCATCGACTTGTCCCTGAATATTTTGTCAAGTCCTTCGCGGAAGCTGTCGGCGAGGAAAGTGCTGTGATGTCCCAGCTGCGGGTACTGTTTGTCGAGTCCCCAGTGCAGCACAAGTGCAGAGCATGAATAATTCATGCGACTAAGGCGTCTGGATTTTCTCCCGGGAGGCAGTAACTCGCGGTATACATAGGGCAGGTCGGCATTGGCAATGATAACGTCCGCCTGCAGAGATATTTTTCTCGTACACATCGACCTTGTAGCCATTCTCTGCCAGGAGAAGTGCGGTGGTTATGCCCCCTATTCCGGCGCCAATTATAAGTGCCGTTCCATTAAAAGTCATCAATAATTGAATTAAATCAGTATTATATTCCCGTTCAGGGCTGCATGGTACGGCAACCCTAAAACACATATATGAACAAACTGATTCGCAAACTGCGGGGTACGGATCAACTGCGAAAAATGGCAGGTGAGTGGCGGAAAAACTACGCCCGGAGTTAAGTAAGGGTAATGGTGGCAGATAGCAAGGAGGGTTCCTGAAATGAATTTTCTGCCCTACCAGAGCTGGTGTACCAGTGGCTTGATCTCCTCCTCGTATACTTCGTCAATGGCCCTGATCTGCTCAATTGTAAAGTCGATAAAGTCAGCTGCCCCGAGGTTTGATCTCACCTGATCGGGAGAGGAGGCTCCGGGAATAATGCAGCTCACCTCTTCGCTCAGCAGTATCCATTGGAGGGCTACATGAGCCAGCGGAGTGTTTTCAGGGAAGAGTGCCTTCAGCCTGGCCACTGCCCTGAGGCCTGTCTCATAGGGGACGCCAGAGAAGGTTTCTCCCTTATCGAAGAAGAGACCGTTGCGGTTGAAGAAACGGTGGTCACCAGGTGCAAAGCGGGTATCCGGGCCGAACTTTCCGGAGAGAAGGCCACTAGCGAGGGGGACCCTGATTATCAGGCCTACCTTCTTTTCGCGGGCCATTGAAAAGAATCTCTCATGGGGCCTCTGGCGGAAGATGTTGTAGATTATCTGGACAGTGGTGACGTTACCGTATTCTATTGCCTTGATGGCCTCCTCAACCTTCTCCACGCTTACGCCGAGATTAAGGATCTTGCCCTCCTGCTTCAGCTTATCGAACTCACCAAAGATCTCAGGCCTGTAATAAACCTCAGTGGGCGGGCAGTGTAACTGGATCAGGTCGATGCAGTCCGTACCGAGTCTCATCAGGGAGTCCTCCACGTAACCTCGAAGGACTTCGGGGGTGTATCCCTTGTTTACATGGGGATTTATCTGCCTGCCGCATTTCGTTGCCACGCGTACTGAAGCGCCCGATTCACGTACTGCTTTACCGACAGCTTTTTCGCTCTCTCCGTCGGAATATACGTCGGCAGTATCAATGAAGTTTACTCCCCTGTCAATGGCTTCGCGAATTATTGATTCAGCGAGGGAGTGATCGAACTTCGATCCCCATTTGCCGCCCACCTGCCATGTCCCGAGAGAAATCTCCGAGACTTCAAATCCTGTTTTTCCCAGCACCCTGTAATTCATCTTCTGATTATTTTTTATGTTGTTATTCGAATTGAAAATCTGCCTCCAAGATATGTTTTTCCGGTAATATTTCAGAAACCTAAGCTGAGCGTGAAAGAGACTGTCCGTGGCCTGGGCCATGTGTATCCGGCCAGACCGCCATGAATATCTGGATCTGCTCCCCTGTAACCGGTTATCATGAAGGCATTCTGAAGGGTGGCCTCCAGCCTGAGGTCGACGTTTTTCCCTGAAATATTCCGGAACGTATGTCCCAGGCTGACAAAATCAAGCCTGATAAATGCACCGTTTCCCATATGATAGTCAGAGTAAGGGACCATTGCGGTAAACCCGGATTCATAAACCAGAGATGAAATGTTTCTCAGTGAGCCGTTTGGTGTCATGCTTCCATAGTTGCCAAAAACGCTTTCAACGTTGTAGCACCAGTTTCCGGCAAGTGAACTGGCAGAAAAGGAGAGTTCCCAGTTGCGATACTTCAGCGATGACCAGATGCCTGCGGCAAACTCAGGATCAGCCGAGGGACCGATATACCGGTCTTCAAAACCGGAAATGCCATTGTTGCTGTAGTCTTCGTACAAACCCTGGATGGGCATTCCGTTTTCATTATACACCTGTTTCAACAGATAAAAGGTATTGACTGGTCTGTCATTATCCTGAACAAGAACCTGTGCGTACGGTATCAGAGGTACTGATCCGGCAGAGATGAAGTCAATGCCGTTCGGAAGGTTTTCAATAATGTTCTTCCTGACTGTGGCCTGGAGGGCGGCATTCCATTCGAACGCCTTTCCTGTGAGCAGGTTGGCTTCGATCCTGAATTCAATCCCTTTATTATTAACATCACCTGTATTGAACAGGACGGTTGAACTGAAGTTTGATCCGGACGGGACGACCACTTCCGACAGCATATCCTGGTTTTTATTTATGAAGGCATTTACTGACAGACGCACACTGTTTTCAAAGAACGCCATTCTCAGTCCTGAGATAAAGTATTTTGCTGATTCCGGCCTGAGGTCAGAAGATGGAGTTGTTGAGAAGGATTGGGACATTGATCCTGTTCCTGCCGAACCAAGGGCAAAGCTCAGTGCAAGGTCGTTGATAAATCTGTCTGACGGGAAAAAAGACTCACCCGCAATGTTCCATTCTGCTATGACCGACGGGGAGAGCACACTCCTGTTTGCCGGGGCATACTCTGAAAAATTATCATCCCTTAGAACAGCAGTGACAGAATATCTTTGCCGGGCTGAAAAGTTCAATTCTCCGTAGACAGAGCTTCTGGATTTTTCAAAGGTTGAACGGGAATTTTTATAAATGATATCAGGATTGACATAGTCTGTTGTCAGCTCCTCTATCTCACTGCCAAGCCAGTGCATGAAGTATCCTGCCTTCAGTTCAATTTTGCTTTTAAGGCTTTTTATCGGGGTTGCATAGCCGGCGGAAAGGTCAAGAGACCTTGTTCTCAGTGTCTCATCCAGTTTTGTAATACGCCCGTTCACTATTGGAAGAGCACCTCCCGGATTAATTACTTCTCTGTTCTCATCAGAGTACCCTATGGCTGCACTTTTTAATCCGACACTCAAGCCCGGGAGCAGGTCCGGCCTGTAATCCGCAGTCAGGTATAATGACGTCTGTTTCGGCCTGCTTATACTTTCATTGGATTCAAGCATTGACGCCGGGTTGATGAACATTGATGCTGTATTATAACCCTGGGCCGGGTCATTGTTCTCATAGACCGGAGATGTCGGATCCGCCATGGCGGCATAATAGGGTAACCAGCTGCCGCCCGGCAGGTTTTCTTTCCCAAAGTTTGCTGAAGCTGAAAGGCTAATTTTCAGATTGTCATCCAGGATGGAAGGGTCTATTCTGCCGGTGATTGAGGTTTTCCTGTAGTACGATGATCTGATTGTTCCCTGGGCAAATGTCTGGCCTGCCGAGAACCGGAACGGTACCTTGCCCGCAGTTCCTGAAATTTCAAGGTGGTGATCATGGCTGACAGCAGTGCGGTATATCTCATCCTGCCAGTCACTGTTAAAGCTGCCGGCAAGCTCAAGGATTGCCGGATCGTCCGGGTACAGTTCCAGGAGTGCCTCCCTCACCTGATCCCCGGTCAGAACGCTGTATTTTTTTACAGTGGAGAGGGCAACCTGGCCGGAATATGAGACATGGAGGCCATCGCGGCCTTTCATGGTTTCTATAAGCAGTGCTCCGTTACGTCCAAGGCTCCCGTATCCTGCAGCCTGGCTGCCATTGAGCCAGGTGATTGATTGGATATCATGCGGGTTCAGCAATTGCGGTATTCCCATGACCGGCACACCGTCAACCACCAGGAGTGGGGAAAGCGAGCTGTAGAACGATGAATTGCTCAGTGATTCAAGAGTATAGCTTGCTCCAGGCGAACCGTCAGCCAGCCGTGAAAGCAATCCCTGAAATCTTCCTGCAACCAGTCCTTCGACATTCATGATCAGTCCCCGGTTGAAATCATGGCTTGTTATGCGAGTTATTCCCACTGCTCCGTCAGACGTGTCCGCCGGGATGTCCCATTCCGGCATGACAGATACCGGGTTTTTAACGGACATGTTCTCCGCGGGCTGTGCCGATACCTGCCCTGTTCCGGAACTGTTGTTGCCTGACTGAGCCAATATCGGGACCGAGCATAACAGTAAGACAAGCACTGTTATCAAAACAGGATGAGCGGAGCCTTCATCCGGGTTAACCGGACGGTTAAATAATTGTTCTTGGAAATAGGTTTTCATTGTTTTTCTGTGGTGTAAAACGACAGGCTGACCCCGAAGGTAAACGGATTGAGATCAATTGCTCTGCCGGTTGTTATGCGGTTGCCATCCGACCGGATCCACGGCGTCCGGTTCAGTTTCATGGCATAGCCTCCGTAAATGCCAACTGACCAGTAATCGCTGATGCCCATATTTCCGTCATACAACTTATACTCGAGGCTCATGGCGGCCACGGCAACCGTCTGGTTGAACCTCAGGTCGATCTCTCTTTCCTGCAGGTAGCTTTCCAGGGGAACCTTGCGTTCGTCAGGGTAGTTCTGCAACCGGTATCTCAGCCATCTTAACGAGAGCATTGGGGTCATCCTGATCCTTGCTGAATTCACCAGGTCATAGCCCAGGTTCAGTTTGTAACAAGTGTTATTAAGGTTGATTACAAGAGAGTCATGGTCGTCTTCGTAGCCGTATCCGAATCCAACCCCGAAACCTGTATAGAAACGGGGAAAGGAGATGCCGATCTCCGGCCCGGTGACAGTGACAAATTCCATTACCTCCGTGTTGTAAGTGCCAAGCAGTCCGCTGAACTCGGAGAAGTCGGTCCGAATGAAGTCAAAGCTGAGAGCTGAGCGGGCGATTATTCCCTCACGGGAGTAGCTGTCAGCCTCATTAACGTAGACCCCGTCAGGAATGTACATCGGTATCAGGGTGATGCTCAGTGGGAAGGCTGTAGTTTCATCTATCGTCGCCTCTGCCGGGTTAAATCCGGGGCATGTAATATTAAGTCTGCTCTCCTTATCCTGCTCCATCATGAGGTGAAAGACACCGTTGATGTCGGCTGCGCTGCAGTTTGTGCTGTTTACCTGGCATGCCCTGGCACCGACGATCGGCACACTCCGGTTGTCGGTAATTATTCCGGTCACCACCTGTCCCTGCACGTATGTTCCTGAGGAGAGTGATGCAAGCAGGATAAAGGATGACAACCGAATTGACAATATGATCCTGAGACTCATCTTGCGGTGTTATTTTGGTTCCTTCGGATGCATTCTCTTTTCATTCACTCTGAATGCAGGGAGTTACGGACCTCGCATCCGGTAATGAAAGCTGTTCCGACAGGGGATTAAAAATAGGCAAAAATGCGGGACAAAAAACAGCCCCGGTTTTATGCCAGGGCTGTAAAACATCTTTTCTCCCTGAAGGAAAATATTATTTTTATCCCTTGAACAAAAAATCTCCCGGTTATGAAAAGAAGCACAGCACTGATGTTTATTATTTTGCTCTCGCTGCAGGTTACACCGCAGGGGAAGAAGGCGATGACAATTGATGACCTGGTCACCTGGAACCGTATTGCCGAGAGAGTCATCTCCGACGACGGATCACTGTTCGCTTTCAAAACGGAACCCTCGCAGGGAGATCCCGTTGTTACCCTGTATGATGAAGACGGAGGACTGAAGGCCACCTTCAACTGTGCAACTGGAGTAAACATATCAACCGATTCGAGATTTGTCTTTTTCACCATAAAGCCACCTGAAGAGGAGTTAAAGGCATTGAAGCTCAAAAAGACGAAGAAGGATGACATGCCCATGGATAAACTTGGCATACACAATGTTACTACAGGCGTTACTGACACTGTCGGGCGACTGAAGTCCTACAAGGTACCCTCCGGGTGGTCAGGCTGGATAGCATGGCAGAGTGAGCCTATGAAGGAGAAGCCCGCAGTGAGGGCGGACACTGCCGGCTCCGCCTCCGCCCCCGCTGTCACCGCCGGATCACCCTCACTCACTTCCACCCCCACGCCCGCTGCCGCAGCCGTGTCCCCTGCTCCCACTGCCGCCTCCGAGTCAGCTGCCGGAAAAGTCAACGGGAAGGGCAGGAAGCCCAAAGGTGAGTCAGCAGACAACGGGTATACACTGTTTGTCAGGAACCTGGCTGCCGGAACCACTGATACTGTCAGATATGTTACAGAATACCTGTTTGCAGAGGAGGCTGAGAAGCTTATGTATGCAACCACAGGTGTTGACAGCATCACTGAGCCGGGAGTGGTGATCCTCGACCTCAGGAAAGGGGAGAAGAGTGTTCTCTACACCGGCAAGGCGAAGTACAGGCAGCTTAGTATTGATAAAAAAGGAGTGAGGGCTGCGTTTATTATCTCATTTGATGAGAAGGATAAGGCTGGAAATACATTCTCACTCTGTTACTGGAATGGCAACGGGCTGGCGTCGGTGGCTGCCGCCCAGGGAACGGAAGGAATCCCTGAGGGATGGATCATCAATGAGAATGGCAGGCTGATTTTTGCAGAGAACTCGCCGAGGCTCTATTTCGGCACTTCACCGGCTTACAGGCTGCGTGACACTACAGTATTGGAGGAGGATCGTGCCAACGTCGACGTATGGCACTGGTCTGAAGGTATCCTGCACACCGCACAGGTTGTAAGAAAGGCCCGTGACATGAAGAAGTACTACACGGCAGTATATCATTCTGACCGCGGTAAGGTGGTGCAGCTTGCAACGGCTGAGATGCCTGAAGTATTACTGCCGGATAAAGGCGACGGGCCCAAGGCAGTCGCGCTCTCATCGCTGCCCTATGACCTGGAGTCTATGTGGAAGGGCGATGCCGGCAGTGATGTGTGGATTGTCGACATTTTAACCGGTAAGTCCGCCAGGATCAAGGAGAACCTCAGGGCCCGGATGCGCTTCTCTCCCAAAGGCAGCTACCTCTGGTGGTACCAGGCTGCAGACAGCTCATGGTATGCCTATGATGTAGCGGCAGGGAAGGATGCCAGACTGACCACTCCTTCAACTTTAAGGGTGTGGGATGAGCTCAATGATGTTCCTGATCTTCCGGGATCATATCCGGCTGCGGGGTGGCTGAAGGATGACAGGGCATTACTGGTTTCAGACAAATATGATATATGGTCAGTTGATCCGGCCGGTTCGCGCCCACCACAGAACATCACTCTAAATGGCAGAAAGGAGGGAGTCAGGTACAGGTTGCTGGATTTTGATCCCGACAATGATTACATTGATCTTTCCGTAAAACAGTACCTCCACGGTGTAAGCGAGTCAAGCAGGAGCGAGGGATTTTACACTCTTGACATGAAGAGAAAGGAAGCACCTGTGAAGCTCACTGGAGGCGACTTTGTACTGGGCACCCCGGTAAAGGCAAGGAAATCGGACCGTCTAATTTACACGAAGGAGAACTTTGGTCTCTTCCCCGACTACCTGTTGTCAGACCTCTCGTTCAGCAACGAGAAGCGGCTCACTGATGCAAATCCCCAGCAGAAGGATTACCTGTGGGGGACTGCCGAGGTGGTGAAGTGGACATCGCTTGACGGAAAGCAGCTTGAGGGGTTGCTCTACAAGCCGGAGAATTTTGACCCGGCGAAGAAGTACCCGATGATTGTGAACTTCTATGAGAAGAGTTCGACCGAGCTCAACAGGCACAAGATCCCTGAGCCAGGCAGGTCAACCATAGACTATCATTATTATACCAGCAACGGATACCTTATATTCAATCCCGACGTGTATTATGATGACGGCTATCCCGGCCAGAGTTCATACAACTGTGTCATGCCGGGGATCATGTCTCTCATTGAGAAGGGTTTTGTGGATGAGAAGCACATAGGTGCCCAGGGTCACAGCTGGGGTGGTTACCAGGTAGCCTATCTTGCCACCCGCACCAATCTCTTTGCAGCTATTGAATCCGGGGCCCCGGTTGTGAACATGTACAGCGCATATGGCGGCATCAGGTGGGAGTCGGGTTTCAACCGTTCAATGCAGTATGAGCATCAGCAGAGTCGCATTGGCGCCAGCATCTGGGAGGCACCGCATTTATACTGGGAGAACTCACCATTGTTTGGAATTGAAAAAGTAGAGACGCCGATCCTGATCATGGCAAATGATCAGGACGGAGCAGTGCCATGGTATCAGGGGATTGAGTTTTTCATAGCAATGCGGCGTCTTGGCAAGCCGGCATGGCTGCTCAATTACAACGGGGAGCCTCACTGGCCGCTGAAGCTACCAAACAGGGTCGACTTCCAGAAGAGGATGTCGCAGTTCTTCCATCATTATCTAAAGGGTGAGCCTATGCCAGCCTGGATGAAGGATGGCGTGCCTGCCACGGAAAAGGAGTTCACACTGGGATACTAGAAACAGATTATATCGGATTCTGCGCAGATTCATTTAACTGAGCAGGCGGACATAGAAGCATAGACGGGCAACCTGCCCGTCTATGCTTTTGTATATGTATGAATTATATAAAATTTACTATGAATTTTGTAATACCTCAACTCTGCGGATTGACAACCTTTGTCTCACCGGACAGGAGACGTTGCTACCAGCGTTTTTTGTGCTATTGTAGTACGTTAACTTTAAATAATTGATAAACAATTATATAATTAGTGTTGTTGAGGTAATGTATAGGTACTGATAGCACACAATTTTGCACTTGAGAAAATCAAACATCGCACTTATTTGTTTAAGTGACGGCATACATTTCTTAACTTGGATAAAAATCTGACTGCAATGAAAGAAATTTTCTCTGTTCTGTTTTTATTTCTCTTTTACCTAGGCGGCCTTTCGGCGCAAATAACGGTAAAGGGAACGGTTGTGGACGATCAGAATATCCCATTGCCGGGAGTATCGGTTCTGGTAAAGAACACTTTCCGTGGAACGATGTCTGATGCTGACGGGACTTACAGTATTTCGGCCCGTCCCGAGGACACACTGGTTTTTTCCATGGTTGGAATGGTCACCCAGGAGATAGTGGTAGGTTCAAAGACACAGATCAACCTAACTCTGGCCACAGAGACCACACTTATGGATGAGGTTGTTGTCATAGGCTACGGTACGGTTCGAAAGAGCGATCTCACCGGATCTGTCAGTTCAATAAAGACTGATGACCTGCTGAAGGTGACTTCTCTGAATGCCGAGCAGGGTCTTCAAGGGAAGGTTACAGGTGTCCAGGTGATAAGCACCTCTGGCGCTCCGGGAGCTGGCGCAGCTGTAAGGGTGCGCGGAGTAGGGACTTTCAACAACTCTTCACCAATATTCGTAGTTGACGGGGTCATCCTTGATGATATTTCATTTTTGAACTCATCTGACATTGCCTCAATGGAGGTCCTCAAGGACGCTTCCGCCACTGCTATCTATGGATCACGGGGAGCCAACGGTGTGATAATGATCACAACCAAGACCGGAACAATAGGGCAGGAAAAGGCAAGCTTCAACATCAGCTCGGAGTTCGGTATCCAGCACCTGGCAAAGAAGATAGACCTGCTAGACGGGAGGGAGTTCGCAATCATCTCCAATGAGATCATTCCGGGCTCTTACAACAACGTCGATCTCGTTCCAAATACCGACTGGCAGGATCTGGTGTTCTCAACCGCGCCGATACAGAATCACCAGCTATCTGTTACCGGAGCAACCAAGATGACCCAGTATTATGTGGGAATCGGGGCCTTCATCCAGGATGGTATCATTGACAAGTCAAATTACAGCCGTCTCACACTGAAGCTGAACAACACATATAATTTAACACCTTTCCTCAAGCTGGGCAATAACCTGACGATTGCCCCCTACACGCAGCAGAATGCACCCAACGTAACTTATGCTGTCTACCGTGCACAGCCACTGCTGGAGCCTTATTACGATGACGGATCCTATGCAGTGGTTTACAATGTGGGCAACCCGCTGGCCTCGCTGGAATACTCGAATGATTTCAGGAAGGGGATCAGAGGTGTTGGCAACCTGTTTGCCGAAGCATCCTTCCTTAAGGCTTTCACCCTCAGGTCAAGTATTGGTGTGGATGCATCATATAATAAATCTACGAGTTTCACACCCGCATACACTGTTTATAATCCAGATGGGACGGCGTCGCAGCAGCAAAATGTGCTGAGTGACATTTTCAAAGGAAGTTCGGATAATATGAACTGGTTGTGGGAGAATACAATAAGTTACAGAAATACTTTTGCAGACATCCATTCTCTGGATGCCGTGGCCGGTTTCACAATGCAGGAGTCAACTTCAGAATTCACAAATATGCCTGGGGAAAATGTTCTGCGTGACGGGCAGGATTTCTGGTATATCAGTCCGTCATATATTTATGACCCGGCAAACAATGTCAATACAATCCAATCGATTTCCAACGGTGTTGATGCGGGACTGTACTACTCAATGATTTCCTACCTCTTCCGGGCCAACTACACACTGAACAACAAATACATCCTAACTTTCACTTTCCGCAGGGACGGCTCTTCAAAATTCACAAAGGAGAACAGGTACTCCAATTTCCCGTCGGCAGCTATTGGCTGGAATATTGGCAATGAGCCTTTCATGCAGTCAGTTGACTGGATATCCAAGCTGAAGCTGAGGGCAAGCTGGGGAATTATCGGCAACGAGAAGATCAATTACTATGACCGGTATTCAAGGGTTCAGTCCTCCATCATAGCTGTCCTCGGGAATCCGGATGCACCCGTTCCCTCAGCCACCTACGGCAAGAGCGGTAACCCAAATCTGAAGTGGGAAAGTACCACCCAGACAGATATCGGGGCTGAAATTGGGCTCTTTTCCAACAGACTGACAACCGAGTTTGATTTTTACAACAGGGTTACCAATGACATCCTTGTCGAGCTTTCAACGCCGGGGCACCTGGGTAACGGTCAGGGCCAGAGGGTTCGTTACAACGCTGCCTCTGTGCTGAACCGCGGGTTTGAAGTCAGCCTGAACTGGAGAGAGAAGGTTGGTGACCTGACCTATGCCGTAGGATTCCTGGGCTCAACAATTCACAATGAGGTGCTTGAGATTGGCGGCAATAGCGGGATTGACTCCACTCTTATCGGGGGCTATCTGGGTGACGGCAGACCGGTGACGCTGAGCCGGGTCGGGTTGCCGATAGGAGCCTTTTACGGTTACAAGACAGATGGAGTTTTCCAGAATGAAGAGGAGCTTTCCGCATATCCCCATTCAGCCCAGGCAGGACCGGGAGATCTCAGGTTTGTTGATGTGATGAAGGATGGTGTCATTGACGGTCGTGACAGGACGTTTATCGGTTCACCGATACCTAAGTTCATCTTCGGTTTCAACGGAATGATCGAGTACAAGGGGATGGACCTGGGGATAGATTTCCAGGGACAGACCGGGAACAAGATATTTAACGGCAAGGAGGTAGTAAGACCAGATCCGTACAATTTTGAGCAGCATGTCTTCGAAAGATGGACAGGGGCTGGGACAAGCAACACAGAGCCCCAGCCATCATTCGGGGGATACAATTACACCCCTTCGGACAGATTCATTATGGATGGCTCATTCCTGAGACTCAGGAGTGTCACCTTCGGTTACACCCTTCCGGTTTCAGTTTCTCATAAAGCTTATATCCAGCAGTTAAGGGTGTACGTAAAAGGTACTAATCTTTACACCCTGACAAAATTTACAGGGTACACGCCGGAAATCGGCAGTTATGATGTGCTTTCAAACGGCATAGATTACGGAGCTTATCCGATTACGTCGACATATTCAATCGGTGTTAACCTGCAATTTTAAGAAAGATGAAAACAAAGATCATAATTTCGTTCCTTCTGGTTGCATCCCTTCTGCTTATGACGGGATGTGAAGATTTCCTGCAGAAAGACCCGCAGGGTGAGATGACACAAGAGGCATTTCCGGTGACAGCTTCAGATGCGTTGCTGGCCACCAATGCCGTATACGTCTCTGTCCGGAACTGGGCGTATCATTCAGGAGGTTATCCCATAATGGATATTATGTCAGATGATGCCCACAAGGGCAGTAACCCCAATGACCAGTTACCCACCATTGGTCCGTACGAGAGCTTTGCCCATACCACCACCCAGGATGGACTGGACCGCTGGTGGAGTGCCCTTTATGAAGGGATAAAGAGAGCCAACGTGGTGATTGAAAAGGTACCATCGATTGCCATGAATCAAGACCTGCGTGACAGGTATGTTGCTGAGGCAAGTTTCCTCAGGGGACTTTACTACTTTGACCTTGTAAGGGCCTTTGGAGGTGTACCGAAAGTGACCTCCACCACCCCTGACACAAAAGTGCCGCGCTCTACGGCAGAAGAGATCTACAGTCTGATCATATCAGATCTCGAATTAGCGGCGCTTGATCTTCCGGACAGGAGTGCATATGGTCCTGATGATGCCGGCCGCGCAACGAAGGGAGCCGCAAAATCGCTCCTGGCAAGAGTATATCTCTTCATGGGTGACTTTGAAAATGCGGAAAAATATTCTCTTGAGGTTATCCTGTCTGATGAATATGACCTGGAGGCTGTTTACGCAGACGCCAACGGAAAGAACGGCGAGCATGGTGTGGAATCAGTTTTTGAGATTGGTGCCATGGAGGTTGAGGGATCAGGTGGTAATCAATATGCTAACACTCAGGGGGTTAGAGGATCGCCAAATAGAGGATGGGGTTTCAACAGACCTTCCCTTGATTTGCGCAACTCTTTCGAAGAGGGTGATCCGCGCCTTGACGCCACTATAATTGACCTTGGCGAGACCCTTGACGGGATACTCATTTTGGGTGACGGGACCACCCCGGATGAAGTTCGCGATGAAAATGATGTTCTGCTGGAGGTCGAGTGTTACAACCAGAAGGTGTGGTACCCTGGCTCCAGCACCATCACACAGTGGGGACACAACCGCAGGCTGATACGTTATGCCGACGTACTGCTTATGGCAGCTGAGGCCCTTAACGAGAATGACAATCCTGACGATGCACTACTCTACCTCAATGAGGTCAGGAAGCGTGCCAGGCAGGGCAATGACGCCATTCTTCCCGATATCACGGTGACGGAAAAGAGTGCACTGAGAGAGATAATACTTAAGGAGAGAAGGCATGAGCTTGCTTTGGAGGGACACAGGTTCTGGGACCTGGTCAGGACAGGCAGGGCTGCCGCGGTCCTCGGGCCGATGGGCTTTGAAGCCGGCAAACATGAGCTCTTCCCGATTCCCCAGAATGAAATTGATATATCCCAGAGATCGCTAGAACAGAATCCTGAATGGTAAATAATCTGATAATTCTTAATGTATGTTAAATCTTAATTCTTAAAGTTTATGAAAACAAAGCATCTTTTGAACAATCTGTTTCTGTTTGCAGCAGCCTTTTCGCTGTTGCTCACCAGCTGCAAAAAAGATCCGGAGCCACTCGCTCTGGATTCTCTTATGGCAGGCACAATTGACATGAACGGCGCAACATCGCCCACCAATGTGCCTGTTAATCCTACGATAATTGCAACTTTTAATGTAGAGGTTGATCCTGCAACCGCAAATGCCACCAACATTACGATGGTTCAGGATTATGATGATGCTCCTATAGCACTTACAGTCACCTCATCAGGAAAGACAATTACGATTGTGCCACAGGCAAGTCTTGGTACAGGTGCTCTTTACCAGCTCAGTTTCGGTGCTGGTCTAAAGTCGGTTGATGCACTTGCCATCACACCTTTTCAGAGAAACTTCACTACGGAAGGAGCATTTGCCCCGGCAGGTGCAATTGCCCATTTCACCTTTGAGGACAATGCAAATGATATTATCGGCCCGTGGGATCCCGCAGCTGCTGATATCATAGGCATTACCTATACAGCATCGAGGAAGACCGCTGCAGGAAAAGCCGCCACTTTCAATGGCACAACCAGCCTTATTGAAATTCCCAACGGTGATCTGATAATGAACACGAACAGCTTTACTGTTGCGTTCTGGATGAAAACCAACTCGGAAGGTAAAACCAACGGGCATTTTGTAATGGGTCTCGCCGGATGGAACGGCTTCCAGTATGAAGTATTCGGTGACTATTCCGGATCAAAATTTGCAATTCAGTATCAGCATCCGACCGGGACAGCATCAGAGGATATGTGGTTTCCCGCACTGGCTGACCTTGGCTGGAAAGGATGGACATATGCCAAGAGCCTGACCCTGGCCGAGATGGCTGCACTTCTGAAAGATAGCTGGATTCATGTTGTCTATACTTACAATGCTCCTACTAAGGTTGGTACTCTCTATTTCAACGGACAGAGAATGAAAGCCTTCGATTTCAACCTCTGGGATGCCACCGATAACAAGAGCAAAGTAACCGGACTGAAGTATGCCGGGCTCCCCGCCGGGAACCATCTGGCACTCGGCTTCATCCAGGGCAGAGATAACAGGACCATTAGCGACGAGTGGGCTGACTATTCATTGCCTGCCAACAATCATTTCAAGGGTCAGCTTGACGACATCCGTTTCTGGCACAAGGCTATTACTGCAAACGAAATTCTCCTGATGTACAATTCAGAGAAACCGTAATCAGTTAATTGAGATCAATCTGAGGAGGGTCCCGGCAAGCGCCCGGACCCTCCCTTTTTTAAAAATTAGAAAACATGCGAATAAGGTTGTCTGGATTACTGCCGGTCATACTTCTGTTTTTGGCCTTCTCTTGTGGTAAAGAGGATCCCATAGGTGAAGCGGGAAAGGTTCAGCTGATAAGGGTAAAGGTGGGAACGGTCTATCTGGATCTGCAGGCTGCTGTTTCGGATATTCCAGTGGATAAGAATGTAGTGATTGAATTTACCAACATGCTTGACACGGCCTCAGCCAGAAAGAGTGTTCTGCTCAAGAAGGGAGGTGTCACAGTCATCCCTGCAGCTATATCATTCATCGATGACAACCGGACCGTGGTATTACAGCCAGCACATGACCTGGAGCACTTTGCCGAATATACCCTGGAGATAACTGCAACACTGAAAGGTTATAACAGGGAAACCTTTCCGGGAGTGACTTACAGCTTTAAGACCATCAATGGAGAGATGGCAATTACCTCAATAACAGTCAACGGGCAGAGTTTTATGCCTCCTGCCAGTCCGAGAAATGTGAACAGAAATGCCATCATGATGGTGATTGATTTCTCAGAGGCTCTGGATCCGGCTGACTACCAGGTTCACTTTTCGTTCCAGGCACCCGCGCAATTCTCTATTTCAGAAGGCAACAAGAGGGTCACTATCACTACGACCGGGGCGCTTGACTATTACAAAAAGTATTCATTTACCGTGACAACCAGCCTCAGGGGGATGAACGGCTATACCTTTGACGGCTTCACTAACAGCTTCTACACTGACCTGGATCCTTCGCTCAAATTTCCGCTGATAAGTGATGATGAACTCCTGGATCTGGTGCAGCGTCAGACATTCAAATATTTTTATGACTTTGCCCACCCGGTGAGCGGGCTTGCGCGCGAGCGCAACACTTCCGGTGATGTTGTCACCACAGGCGGGTCTGGTTTCGGAATTATGGCTATGGTTGTTGCCATGGAGCGAGGCTTCATCAACAGGACTGAAGGCCTGGCCAGGATGGATAAAATTCTTGGTTTCCTTGAGAGGTGTGACCGTTATCATGGTGTCTGGCCGCACTGGCTTAACGGAGCAACGGGCAGCATTATACCATTCAGTGAGAGGGACAACGGCGGCGACCTTGTGGAGACCTCCTTCCTGATCCAGGGACTTATAACCTTCAGGCAGTATCTCGATCAGGGTGTACCGGCGGAAAAGCTGCTTATCGACCGGATTAATGTACTCTGGCATGCTGTGGAGTTTGATTTCTTCACCCAGGGCCTGAATGCACTTTACTGGCACTGGTCACCCAATTACGGGTTCGCCATGAACATGGTGCTGCGCGGCTACAATGAAACACTGATATGTTATGTGCTGGGTGCCGGTTCGCCAACACACACAATCACCAGGGACACATACAGGTACGGTTACATGAATAACGGTGGCATCCTCAACGGCAGCTCCTATTACGGTATAACACTACCGATGGGCTGGCCGTACGGCGGACCTCTCTTCTTCACACACTATTCATTCCTGGGGCTTGACCCTCGTGATCTTGATGATTTTTACGTCAATTACTGGGATCAGAACGTTTCGCATACCCTTATAAACTGGAAGCATTGCGAGACAAACCCAAGTAAATATGTCAGTTACAGCAGTGAATGCTGGGGTCTTACTGCCAGCGATAACCAGTCGGGTTACAGTGCACATTCACCCACCAATGACCTGGGTGTAATCACTCCTACTGCAGCACTGTCATCAATGCCATATACCCCGGAACATTCAACGGATGCAATGAGGCATTTCTACTATGTTCTTGGTGACCGGCTCTGGGGTGAATACGGTTTCTATGATGCCTTCAACGCCACTGCAGGCTGGTGGGGAACATCCTACCTGGCAATTGACCAGGGGCCGATAATTGTCATGATTGAGAACTACCGCACCGGGTTGCTCTGGGACCTGTTCATGTCGGCTCCTGAGATAACTGCAGGGCTCGATAAACTGGGATTTACATACTGAAAGAGATGAGAACGACATACCTTATCATACTGGCGGTACTTCTGTTTGCCTCGTGCAACCGGCAGGTGCAGATAAACTACACATCAAAGGGCCGGGCCACTTATGACCTTACAGCCAGTGAAGAGGCGATGCTTGACTCGATCCAGCAGAAGACCTTTCAGTTCTTTCTGCAGGAACATCATCCCGAATGGGGTATAGTCAAGGACCGGGCTGCGTCATGGGCGCCTGCCAGCATTGCTTCTACCGGATTTGCTCTGCCATCCTTTGCTGTCGGTGTGGAAAGAGACTGGATAATCCGTGACAATGCAGCCCGGATAACCCTGAATACCCTCGACTTTTTCGTCAATTCGGTGCAGAGCGCTGACACAGCCGTGACCGGCTACAAAGGCTTTTATTACCACTTCCTGAGAATGAGCTCCGGCACCAGGGAGTGGAGATGTGAACTGTCGTCTGTGGATACGGGCCTCCTCATGATGGGAATAATCTTTGCCCGCAACTATTACAACCTCAGCAATGAAATTGAACAGCGAATCCGCTCTCAGGCCGATCTCCTCCTGAACCGGATAGAATGGGATTTCATGATGATGCCTGATACGGGCAGGTATGCCAATCAGATCTCCATGGGCTGGCATCCTGAGGAAGGGCTTCACCCTATGGGCTGGAGCGGTTACAATGAAGCACTCTTTCTCTATATACTTGCTGCCGGTAGCGGGATGGAGAATGCTGAAGAGAGCTATAACTCATGGTTAAGCTCCTATAAATGGCAGACCCCTTACGACGGCTTCTCACATGTTGCATTTCCGCCACTGTTCGGTCATCAGTTCTCCCAGGCCTTCATTGACTTCCGTGGCATAGCTGACTCATACATGAAAGAGAAGGGTATTGACTACTTTGAGAACTCACGACGTGCAACATATGTCCAGCGACAGTATGCCATAGATAATCCTCACGGGTGGGTCGGGTATGATTCTCTCTGCTGGGGCATTACCGCAAGTGATGGCCCCACCTCGAAATACAACTTTGACGGCAGGGAGTTCCTCGGCTACGCAGGGAGGGGGACAAGCGGCCCGGAGTACAACTATTTTGATGACGGAACTATCGCTCCTTACGGGCCTCTGTCATCATTGCCATTTGCTCCTGAAATAGTGCTGCCAACGATAAAATCGATAAACGAAAAGTACGGGACAAGGCTGTGGGGCAAATACGGATATTACGATTCCTTTAACCTTACCGCGGATTGGGTCAATGATGATTTCATTGGCATTGACCAGGGCCCGATGCTGATAATGATAGAGAATTTCAGGACAGGGCTGGTTTGGGATTACGTGATGAAGGATCCCATTATCCGGGAAGGCCTCAGAAGGCTGGGATTCTCATATTTGTAATCTGTGTTCAGGGCGGAATAAATCTGACAAATACCATTTACCCCAATGGAGAGCCATATCAGCAGAATTATCGCCATATCCTTACTGCTGGTACTTGCAGTTGCCGCCGGCAACGCACAGGTAAGGACACTTGAGTATTTTGAAAGCCTGAACGGATGGTATTACAATCTGTCTGACGGTGTCACAATGAAACTCTCCTCAGAGGCAGGAGTCTCGGGCAGTGCGGTTCGCATTGACTATGACTTCACAAAAGGAACGGGTTACGGAGGTATCCAGAAACTCTTCCCGATAGATCTCCCTGAAAATTTTGAGTTCACCTTTTGGCTTAAGGCAGAATCGCCTTCAAATAACTTTGAGATAAAATTCATTGACAGTACCGGGAACAATGTGTGGTGGGTCAATAACAGGAACTATTCATTCCCTGGTGAGTGGAAGAAAATCCGTATCAAAAAGCGCCATATTGAATTTGCATGGGGGCCGGCTGGCGGGCAGGATCTGAGCAGGATTGACAGGATAGAGTTTACCGTTGCATCCTTTGTGGGTGGAAAGGGCACCCTGTGGATCGATGACCTGCGGTTCGAGCCTCTAGGCCCCGAGGTGAACACCTGGCCGGTGCCGGCTGTCTCAGTCTCGTCATCTGCCAGGCAGCATCGCCCTGCCCTGATATTTGACGGTAACGATCAGACATACTGGCAAAGCCGAAAAAGCAGGAACCAGAATGTTACTGTTGACTTCGGAATCAAACGCGAGTTCGGAGGTCTGCAGATTAAATGGCTGAAAGGCCATCAGGCCGGGAGTTTTGATATTTTCCTTTCGAATGACGGCTTTACCTGGGAAAAAAGCTATTCTGTCCCTGCAAACCGCTGGGAGGTAAGCTTCATCAGACTCCCGGAGGCCGAAGCAAGATATCTCAGGCTGGATCTTGATAATGCCCCCGCAGATGCCGGGTTTGGCATAGCATCGATAGAGATTCCTGATATCAGGAGCACAATGACGCCCAATGATTTCATAATTTACTGTGCGAAGAATTCACCTGCCGGGAATTATCCCGGATACTTTTCGGAACGTGCTTCCTACTGGACCATTACAGGTGTCAACAATGACACCAGGGAGGCGCTGATTAATGAAGAGGGGATGGTTGAGGTTGACAAGTCCCTATTTTCTATCGAGCCGATGGTGAGAATCGGGGACAGCCTTTTTAACTGGAGTAATACGGAACCTGTTCAGTCGCTGGGATTCCCCGGATCCGGAGGTGAGTTTGACTTTATTCCCTCTGTTACATGGAACCATGGCGGACTGAAGTTCACAACGGGGGTATCATCGGGAGGCACGGCGAATGTAAATTCCGTATTGAATATTGGCTACGCGCTTGACAACCACACAGACAGGCATGTGGACCTTGAACTCTTCCTGCTTGTACGTCCGTTTCAGGTCAACCCCTATTACCAGTTCCTGAACACAACGGGAGGCACCGGGAAGATAAACTCAATAGGTGAAGAGACACCGGGTCTGATAGTCGTTGATGATAAGGTGATCATGACGACACGGAAGTACGATGCCTTCGGTGCATCACAGGCTGATGAGGGCAACATCGTTGATATGATCCGCAGAGGTGAAATGCCGGCGGGAAGAACAGCCTCCGATCCGTCCGGGATGACAAATGGGGTAATCAGGTATGACATTCACCTTGAGCCCGGTGAGCAGACTGAACTGTTTGTCTCAGTCCCGTACCATGGAAGAGAATCAATTGCGGAGAATAAGGGTAAGACTGAAATCTCCGAAGGTTTTTACGGGGCGGCAGATTTCTGGAAAGCAAAAACAGATCACATCAGGTTCAGGCTGCCGGCGTCGGCTGACAGGATAATTGAAACATGGAAATCCAATCTCGTGTATATACTGATCAACATGGATAACGTCGGCATTCAGCCCGGATCGAGGTCCTACGAAAGAAGCTGGATACGTGACGGGGCACTGACTTCATCAGCCCTGCTCAAATCGGGTATCGTACCTGAGGTACGTGATTTCATTGACTGGTATGCAGCTCATCAGTATGAGAACGGTAAGGTTCCGTGTGTTGTCGATTTCAGAGGCCCGGATCCGGTGCCGGAGCATGATAGTCATGGTGAACTCATCTATCTCATCCGCGAATATTTCAATTTTACACGTGATACCGCTTTCCTGCGATCAAAAAACGACAATGTTCTGAGGGCGGTTGACTATATAGAATCACTGATTGCCGAGAGATCCGGTGAACATTTCCGCGATGGAAATGACAGTATCAGGGCTTATTACGGTTTGGTGCCAGAATCGATCAGTCATGAAGGTTATTCCGCGAAGCCGATGCACTCCTACTGGGATAATTTCTTTACTATCAAGGGTCTGAAGGATGCAGCCGAAATACAGAAAATACTGGGCGAATCTGCGAGCTACGAAAGGATAGCCGCTATCCGTGACACGTTCCGGACGAACCTGTACAGCTCCCTCGATCTTGCAATGAAGGTTAGAAACATAGATTATATACCGGGCTGTGTCGAGCTTGGCGATTTTGATGCCACATCAACAACCATCGCCCTGACACCGTGCAATGAACTTGCCAACATGCCAGTACCTCAGGTTTACAACACATTTGATAAGTATTACGCCTTCTTCACGAACAGAAGGGATGGTAAAGCCGGGTGGGTCAATTACACCCCATATGAGAACCGCCTGATAGGCTCGTTCATCATGCTTGACCAGCCTGACAGGGCACATGAACTGATTGATTACTTTCTTGATGACCAGCGTCCGGAAACCGGCAGGTGGAATCACTGGGCAGAGGTTGTATGGCATGACTACCGTCACCCCGGTTTTATAGGTGATATGCCTCATACATGGTGCGGAAGCGATTTTATCAATGCCGTCAGGTCCATGTTCGTATATGAAAACGAAGACGACCAGACCCTTGTCATTGCATCTGCCCTGTACCAGGACTGGATTGACTCGCCGGAAGGAATGTCCGTTGAAAATCTGCCTACATACTACGGGGAAATATCCTACTCAGTCAAAAAGAATGGAAGCATGTATGTCATTTCATTGGCAGGCGATGCGGAGATACCCGCAGGTGGTATCAGGATCAGGAATTTCAACGGCGGCAAAATGCCCTCTTCCGTAAAGGTAAACGGAAAGGAATGCCTCGAGTTCAGGGCGGGTGAGGTCAGTTTAAGGGAGATACCTGCTGAAGTGGAGATAAATTATTAACTGCTGAAAAAACTATTTTCATGGAAGGGAGAGACAAGAGCACTCTGAAGTCCGCCAGGCGCAATGGTCATATATCTTTTGGTCAGCTGGCTGCCTATTCGGCAGGAGGTATAATCCCCATCGCCCTGTTCAACATTGCCGGACAGCTTGTTGGCCTGATGGGCAATATAAGCCTTGGACTGAGTGCCTTCTGGCTTGGACTTATTATGATAATCCCCAGGTTGTGGGATGCATTCTCCGATCCGATTGTCGGCCATCTCTCTGACAACACCCGTACAAGGTGGGGACGCCGGAGGCCTTACCTCCTGATAGGGGGCATAGCTGTTGCGGTGTTCTTTGTGGTTATGTGGTGGATTCCCAAGGGTGAGGCAGTCCACGCCTGGTTCCCAAGTGATGCAGGGTTTCAGAGGTTCCAGCTCGTTTATATCCTGGTGGCCCTGCTACTGTTTTTCACTGCCACCACCGTATTCGAGATCCCTCACGGAGCGCTTGGGATGGAGATGACAAATGATCCTCACGAGCGAACCCGTCTTTTCAGCGGAAAGAGTTTTATCGGAAACCTGTTCGCAATGAGCACTCCATGGCTCTTTGCCCTGGCCAACACCGAGGCCTTCAGGGGGCCCGGAGGGAATGAGGCTGACGGGATGAGATATGTATCACTACTCATAGCGGCTGTGCTTATACCGCTCTCCTTCTGGTGGACGGCCAAACTGCGTGAACCCGGGTTTGTGAAGGTTGTCAAACAGGAAAAGACTCACTTCTGGACAGATATGAAGGTTGTCGGGACAAACAAGAACTTCATTTACCTGGTCCTTACAATCTTTACCCTGGCCATGGGCTTTAACTTCGTCAACCTTCTCGGGTCCTATATTCCCATCTTTTACGTTTTCGGCGGTGACAAGATTGAAGGAGCAAGACTCCTGGGCATAAACGGCACTGTCTGGGCAATTACCGGGGTCCTTGCAGTATTCCCGCTCAACCTGATAAGTCCGAAACTTGGCAAAAGAAACACCCTGATCATTGCCATGCTGCTGATGTGCTTTGCTCAGCTCTCGAAAATCGTGTGCTATAATCCCCAGCATCCTTACCTGGTATTAATCCCCACAATTCTGCTTTCAGCCGGAATGCTCTTTTTCTTCACCCTTGGGGCATCGATGGTAGGCGACATATGCGATGAGGATGAACTGAGGACAGGACGCAGGTCGGAAGGGAGTTATTACTCGATATTCTGGTGGTTCATTAAGCTTGGAACAGCCTTCGCAAGTTTCGTGGCCGGGATCCTGATTACGCTGACACTCTTTGATCAGACCCAGGTCACAAAGGTAGACAGCCTGCAGGGGAGCATCCGGGAAATGCAAAGTAAGATTGAGGTGTGGCAGAACTATGATGGCAGTGTCAGTGCCTCCGAAGAGGGACTTAAAACAGTGCGGTTGCAGATTGCAGGAGCTCTCAAGGAATCAAAGGATTATAAAGCATACCTGGATAATGAGATTACAAAGAAACCTGAGAAGAAGAAATCAGGGCGGGCAGAAAATGATGCACAGAGAAAGAATGTGCTCATGAATGCTTCTGCAGTTACAGGGTCTCTGATTCAGGAACTGGAGACCACCGAAAGGTCGTTGGCCATGGCAGAACCGGTGCATGCGGACTCACTTCTCAGGGCAGCAATACCGCTTGTAATGCAGTCAGGACTTACGAAGGCAAGGATATATTCCTTTGACCTTCTGGCACACCTGCGGGCAAGGATAAAGCAGCATGAGAAGAGCAGGGAGCACACCTCTCAGCTGACACAGAACATCTCTGACATTCATGACCGGGTAAATGGCCTGAACGCAGCATCCTCTCCTGCAATCCTTGTCCGGGAACTGGCAGCCATTGAGGAGGACATCGAGCCTCTCAAGAAGCAGTCGCCGTATACTCTCCTGATGATGAGGGTTGTTGAGATAGGGCTGCCGCTGCTCCTGAGTCTTCTGGCTCTCTTCTTCGCTGTGCGTTATACCCTTACTGAGAAAAGGTCATTTGAGATCAAGGAACTGCTCAGGCAGAGGGAAAAGGACGATAATGAGGGTACAGGGCATCAGGGGGAACTGCAGGGGATATGAAAAAGAACATCAATATGCAGCCGGAAGAATTGCCGGCTGTCTGGACAATAATTTAATTGCCATGGGATTCAGTATTAAGGGACGAAATTTCATTCAGAATGATAAAAAAGTATTTCTCAATTCCGGAGAGATACACTATTTCAGGATCAGGCGCGAACTGTGGAACAGGCACCTTGATGAGGCAGTGAAGGCCGGTCTCACATCGGTAAGCACATATATCCCGTGGGCATGGCACGAGCCTGAAGAGGGCCTGTTCGACTTTGTCGGCTCAACATGCCCTGAGAAGGACCTTGAAGGATGGCTCAGCAGTTGCCATGAGCACGGACTGACATGCATTGTAAAGCCGGGTCCCTTTATTCTTGCCGAATTCAGGGGAGCAGGTCTGCCTGACTGGTTCATTGAAAAGTACGGTGAGGAGGTCAGGATGCGTACCCGCAGTGGCAGCAGGGTTATGAGCGACGGTGTCAGCCTCTTCAATGAAAAGTACCTTGAAAGGGTGGGACTGTGGTATGACAGGATAATGCCTCTGATCAGGCGGAATGAGACCTCCGGTGGCGGACCTGTAATCATGATGCAGATATGCAATGAGATTGGAGTGTTTTCATGGCTTGCGCATCAGGCTGACTATGGCAACGGCGTGCGGGAAAGGTTTATCCCGTGGCTGGAGGAGAGATTCGGCAGCATCAGTGAGCTTAATAATCTATGGGGAACAAAGTACACCGGATTTGACCAGATTGAGCTCCCGCCCGATGGTCAGACACCTTATGCTTCCCCAGGCGACCGGGGACGCGACAATGAATGGCACCTGTTCTGGAGGAGGTACTACGGTGATTATCTCAGAGTTCTGACCGGCATGGCAAGGGAGAGAGGCGTGACGGTTCCGCTCTACCACAATCTTCCCGGATGGATATATGGCAACGGTTATGAGTTTCCGGTCAATATCACAATGTACGAGGATCTTTTCAATGAGAAGAGTGAGATAATTTTCGGTGTCGATCATATTCCTGAATTCGTGTCATACCGGAACATGCATGACGACCGTATTGTAAATGACATTACCGGTGCGATGCAGGGAAGGGGACCGCTTTTTGCCGCCGAGTTCCAGAGCGGATCACGGGAATATCACGTTGTGACGAACCCACGCGAAATGGACCTGTTTTATAAGGCAAGTATTACCAACGGTCTGACGGGATGGAACTATTATATGTTTTCACAGGGACGTAATGCAGAGAGGAAAGGGTATTCAGGCGATACTTTCTACTGGTTCACCCCATTGACAGCAGAGGGCGACCGTACAAGCGCATTCGCCTCGGTGGAAAGAATGAGCCGGATACTGAAGGTGTCCGGAGACATAATCGTTGAAGCCCGGCGAAGGGCAGAGGTATGCGTCCTCTTTTACCCTCCCGCTTATGCCACTGAGCTTGAGCGGCCCTCCGGCGCGAGCGGCCTCAGGTTTGTTCCCTCTGCCATACGCAGACCGGCTTACTTTGACGGATTGCTCAGGGTGTTGCAGATTCTCAACATAGACTACGACATGGCTGACCTGAACAGTGCCACAGCAGAATCATTAAGTCACTACAAACAGGTATGGGCCTTTGTTACCGATGAGATGGATGCCCCGGCACAACATACAATAGCCGATTACATCACAGGCGGCGGTAGTGCCGTCATATACCCGTATATGCCAGACCGTGAACTGTCTCAGAAAAAGTGCACCGTGCTGCGTGATGCGCTGAACCTGTCACCGTCAGGCAGCGAGATCATAGATTCACCCCTCATAGATATTCTCGGTTTCCGGGACATCAAATGCAGTAATCCGATTATGACCTTTGCAGAGGGGTCACTGGCCGGCACTGAAATAATTGCACGGACCATCAGCGGCGCTCCATGCGGATTCACCGGGAATGTAGGAAAAGGAACCGTTACGTACCTCGGCACCTGGCTAGGGTTCGACACGGAGGGGCACAAGCCGGTATATGAGGCTCTCCTGAAAAGATCCGGAGCCAAACTGAGACAGGCATCGTCAGATAATGCTTATCTGACGGTAAGGGAACGATTTGCCCCCAATGGTAAGGCACTGCTTTTTGTCGCGAACTATTATAATGAGGAGCGAAGCGGGATGATCACCTATACTCACCCGGAATCCGGAGAGGCAGTAAACCTTCCACTGTCAGGCAAAAAGATCACCTGGCCCGGTTTATACAGCGTGCTGACACCGGTATGCCTGGAAATCTCCAGAGGACTGAAAATCCTGCACTCTTCTTCAGATATTCTCGGCCATGAAATGAAGTATGGCGAATTACACCTCACCCTCTGTGGTGAGCGCGACCTACAGGGTGAAACTGTATTCGAAGGTCAGAATGCAGTTAATATCAAGTCAGCCGATATTGGTGGCACCAATGTCGGATTTACCCGCATTGGTGATCGTATTGCGTTGACATACAGTCATGACCATAAGAAGGAGATGAATCTTAAAATCAGATTCAGTGATGAAAATAAGTAACTCCGTCGGGCTGTCAGCAGACATACTTCAAAGCGGTCTGGTAAGTGCAATTGATGCTGATCCTGTAAGGGTAAGCCTACGGACAAGTACGATCTATGCGGGAGCCTCTGCAAATATATGGCTGAGAAAAAGAGGTGTACCGATTGAGTACAGGCCACTGATGGGTCCGGGCAGTGACACCAGGTTTCGCGCCGGGAAAAATCATCTCAGGATCGTTGGTAACTGGGGGGGACTGGAATACGAGTGTCTCCTGAAATTGTCCGAAAAGAGCCTGAGTTGGGAGTGGAGCGTGGATATCCAGAATAACTCAGGTGAAGGCCAGATGCTTGATCTGATCTACGTGCAGGACGTTGGCCTTAAATTAGCCGGATCCGGACCGGTAAATGAATATTATATAAGCCAGTATCTTGAACGGAGGATACTTGAAGACCCTGTGTACGGTTCAGTCATATGCTGCCGTCAGAACATGAAGGAGGCCCGCGGACACCCATGGCTCCTGATTGCGTGCGTTAACGGCGCTGTCGCCGCAAGCACTGACGGAATGCAGTTTTACGGCCGTACATACCGCCAGACGGGCATCCCGGAAGGAGTTGTATCGGACAAGCTGGGAGGGGAATATGCCGGGGAATCTTCTGTTGTTGCCCTCCGGGAGGCGGCATTTGACCTTCCTGCCGGAGCGGGGCACAGCAGCGCCTTTGTGGCAAAGTTTCTGCGCAACCATCGCCCTGCCACCTCGCTGACCGACCTTGAAAGGATTCCCGGCCTTTTGCGCGAATTTTCCCGTCAGCGTGTGACCGGGGAAAAAGGTGTCTGGATGAAACCGTTAACCAGCCTGTTCAATCACCCCGATTTCATGCAGGCTGAGGATCTGAATGAGGCAGAACTTGACAGATTTTTCGGCAGTGAGAGACGTCACCGTGAAATCCATGTGGGTGAGCTGATTTCGTTTTTCAGCGGTGATAACAAGCACATCATGCTGCGTGCAAAAGAGAGCCTGGTTGACCGGCCTCACGGACATATCATGCAGGCTGCAGCCGGGTTTACACCTGATGAAAGGATCATGTCAACGACGGCATTCGCATTTGGAGTATTCAACTCGCATCTCACACAGGGCAACACCAACTTTAACACCCTCCTCTCTGTTTGCAACAGCCAGTTTAACCTTTCCCCTGAGACCGGGCAACGGATCTTCGTTGAAATAGACGGCAAATTCAGGCTTCTTGGCGTTCCTTCGGCATTTGAGACAGGGCTCAACAGCTGCAGGTGGATTTACAGACAGGGCGACCATTGCTTCCAGGTACGAACATGGGCCTCCATCAGATCACCACGGGTGAACATGGCCTTCAGGGTACTGAGCGGTAAAGGGATCAGGCTGCTGGTCACCCATCATTTTGATGACCTCAACGGCTGGAGAGTGATTCCGGGCGAAGCGGAAGGCAGCCATATTGTCATTCCTGATCCGGAAAGCATTATAGCAACAAGGTTTCCGGGAGCCCGCTTCCGGATAACGGCCCGGACAACAGGAACAGGATACCGGGCGTGCGGCGAAGAGATACTCAGCAGCGGTAATGAAACCAGTGGAGATAAGCTTTTTATTTTCGATGTTACGGAGACAGCCAGCTTTCACATAAGTATAACCGGAGAGGTATGCGGTGAAGAAGAGACTGTTGACTTTGATGACGCGGAAACCCAATGGGCGGCTGACACCCTTGATGCCCGGGCGAGGTGGATTGACCTCAGCCAGGGGCTGACGCTGGAGGGAGAGCAGGCTGACATTGCCGCTATACGGGAGATACTGCCATGGTATGGCATGAATGCCCTTACCCATTATCTCACACCCTACGGGCTGGAACAGTTCAGCGGGGCGGCATGGGGAACGCGCGATGTGGCACAGGGCCCGGTAGAACTCCTCCTGGCAATGCAAAAGAATGCTGAAGCGAAACAGGTATTGCGTATTGTTTTCTCAAACCAGGATCGTGACGGAGGATGGCCTCAGTGGTGGATGTTCGACAGTTACCGGGAGATAAGGGCACACAGTGCTCACGGTGACATTATGTACTGGTGCCTTATCGCGTTATGCAATTACATAAGGGTGACAGGTGATTTCGAATTTATACATGAAACACTCCCATTTCACAATAAAGGAAAAACATCGCATCCTATAGAAAAATCACTCGGAGAGCATCTTAACCGGATGGTTAAAAAAGTGACAGACTCGTTTTTCCCGGGCACCTCCCTTGTGCAATATGGCGGTGGAGACTGGAATGATTCCCTTCAGCCGGTAAATAAGGACCTGGCCAGGAGAATGATATCGAGCTGGACAGTGCAGATGAATTACCAGGCCTTCAGGGATTACGCCGAAGTGTGTCTGATGATGGGTGATGCCATCAAAGCAAGGGAATTTCATGATCTGTGTGAGCGGATAAAGACAGATTTTAACACTCACCTTGTTAAAGACGGCGTTGTTGCAGGTTACGGACTTGCAGAGGATGACGGGAGTTTCAGCCTGCTGCTTCATCCGGCTGATGAGAGAACGGGTATCAGGTACAGCATCCTGCCCATGAACAGGGGCATCCTGAGCGGGATTTTCACTGCAGGTCAGGCACGCAGGCATCAGGCCCTTATTAAAGAGCACCTCACCGGTCCTGACGGTGCCCGCCTGATGGACAGACCACTGAAGTACAATGGTGGCCTTCAGGCCCTTTTTCAGAGAGCCGAGAGCAGTACATATTTCGGACGCGAAATAGGACTCATGTATGTGCATGAACATATCCGTTATGCAGAGGCCCTTGCCCGCACAGGACAGGCTGAGGCGTTCCTTAATGCCCTGCGCATGGCAATTCCTGCAGGCTACAGGAAGGCAGTCCCCTGCGGTGATATCCGGCAGTCAAATACCTATTACAGCAGCTCGGATGTAATCTTCATGAACCGTTATGAGGCTGACAGGCTTTATTCTGAAATCAATAAAGGCACTGTAACCCTAAGGGGTGGATGGCGGATTTATTCAAGCGGTCCGGGTATTTACATCGGCATCATCGTGACCCGCCTTCTCGGCCTGAGAATTGAATGGGGGAATGTGATAATTGATCCGGTTATGCCATTTTCACTGAACGGACTGACCGTTTCAATGAATTTTATGGGCCGTCCTGTCTCATTCCGATACACAGTCAGGGACAATACCTCCGGACCGGAGAGGATCTTTATCAACGGCAGGCGGGCAATTCAATCTGCCGAAGATAATCCCTATCGGCGGGGAGGAGCCGTCATTCCGGCATCCCTGTTTTCGGAAATGCCAGACAGCCCGGACAACAGGGTTGATATTTACCTTTGAAGCAAGTAGCAAACAGTTTTCTTTATCCTTTCCCGGAATCCGGCTTTTTAATATATTTACTGCTGGTGTCAGGAGGTGATGTACTTGTCCGGTCTAATGTCAGCCAGAGCAGTTAGGGAAAACACCAGGTCACTGTTCATGTTGATCTGGCTGATGACATATTCCCTGCTTGCCTCGGGTCAGAATGGCGGACAACAGAATGAGATTCATAAGTTCATATCCGGAAACATACCCGTAATAAGTCAGAATTGGGAAATCTCCAGGGATCCAGTCAGCGGGTATGTATATTTTGCCAACTCTGGCGGCCTCATAGAATATAATGGCATTTCTGCCCGGACCTATGCTGTTCCCTACCGGCAGGGCGTAAGGTCTGTCTATGTCAACAATGACGGTATGATATTTACCGGTTCCTATGAGGAGTTTGGCTTCTGGAGAAAGGATCAGTCGGGACAATTAACCTATTCCTCACTGGAGGATGGAGCCGGCATATCAAAGAATGACGAGATCTGGAATATCTTCGAACTGAATCATGCCATTTATTTTCAGTCGTTTACAGCAGTATATATTTATGATTACTCTGTTGTAAGGAAAGTTGAGGCGCCCTCTTTCATGCTCTTTTTCTTCAGGGTGGGTGGCAGGTTTATTGCTCAGTCGCTGGGTGAAGGGCTGTACTGGTTTGACGGGTCGGAATTCCTGTTCATTGAAGGCAGTGAGCCATTCGGGACTATGAAGGTGCATGCCCTTATCGACTTCGGTCCGGAAGAACGCTGGATATGTACAGCCAATGACGGAATCTTTCTGTATGACGGCAAAGGGTTCGCCCCGCTGAAGAATGAAATCTCCGGCTACCTGAAAGAAGCCACCTGCAATGCAGGAGTGGCGGTTAACAGTTCGCTCGTTGTTTTCGGCACCATCCTGAAAGGAGTTGCCTTTTGTGACAAATCTGGCAGGATACTTGAAACCTTTGACTATTCAAACGGGCTTAACAACAATACTGTACTCTCGCTCAGCATGGATGCTGAAGGGGGCATATGGGCAGGCCTTGATGACGGGGCAAATTATATAAGGACCAATTCGCCTGTAACATATTATGCAAATACAAGCGGGGACCTCGGGACAATATACACATCAATCCGGGACCGTGACCATCTCTATCTCGGAACCAACCACGGACTTTTTGCTGCTGACATCACCGGCACAGAAGGCAACTACCGGTTTTCTGACCTGAGGATAATCCCCGGTACCCAGGGTCAGGTATGGAAGCTAGCAGAGTATGACGGTCAGATCCTTTGCGGGCATAACGACGGCACGTTCCTTATCGGGGGAGGAACAGCGTACAAAATTTCCGATGTGACCGGCGGATGGTCATTTAAGCCATATGGCGACTTTCTTCTCGAGGGCACCTATACCGGTATCGTCACTTTCCGGAAAAATGAGTCCGGGAAGTGGATTTACCGAAACAGGATTGACGGGTACATAGAACCGACGAGATCTGTTGAGACTGACTATCTTGGATACGTCTGGGCTCTTCACCCACAAAAAGGTGTATACAGGCTGGAATTGAATGAAGAGGCCGATTCCATCATCAGCTTGCTCTATTTCGGAACGGCCGGCAACGGTGAAAAGATCCAGTCGATGTCAGTGCTGAACAACCAGGTGGTGTTTATCGCATCTGACCACGTTTATACTTTTGATTATGAGCAAAAGAGCTTCTACCCGGTGACATCCCTGGAACCGGGTCTGGGGGAGTTCGTCGGGGCATCACAGATAATTCATTATCAGAAGAACAGTTACTGGTTTGTCCTTGACAACCGGATCGCCCTGTTCAATATCACCCGTGATCTGCAGGCAGAGAAGGTAATGGAGTTTGTGCACGAGTATGCTGACCTGCCGTGGCGCGAACAGCAAATAATGTCTCTTGATTCGGGATTGCTGCTTATACCTACACGCCAGGCCTTCAGTCTGTATGATATTGAGAAGCTGGGCAGCATGAAAGAGCCCCTGGCGCTTGTCGTGAGCCGCCTGGTCTTCAGCGGAGGAAGCAGGAGTACCACACTTTTCCCGGGATCACAGGATGACCGCCCGGTGCCGAGCAGTGAGAATAATCTTACCGTCTACATTGCCAATCCGTCAGGCTTTGACCGCGAAGACCGCGAATACCTCTACCGTATCGTCGAACTGGGTGAGGAGTGGTACCGGACTGCCACAGACAATTTTTCGCTCCTTAACCTCAGGTATGGTGAATACCACCTGGAAGTCAGGGAAGCTGCCGGCCGAGGGGTGGCTCAGGCCACCTTCACAATCAGGCGACCGTTCCTGCTCACAGGTTGGGCTTTGGCGCTCTACCTGCTGGCAGCAGCAGGGCTGACAGCGGCAGGTATCCTGCTGTTCCGCTCCAAGCTGGAGAGCCACAGGCGTATGATAGAATATGAAGTGGGTAAGAACAGACTTGAAAGCGAGCTCGATTACAAGAGCTATGAACTGATGCTTACGATGAGATACCTGATCAGGAAAACTGACACACTCAGAGAACTGCGTGACAAACTGGAGTCTGCCAGGGAGAGCCCGGCCAAAATGCCGGTCCGTTTCATTCGGGAGATGGAACAGATCATAGATCACGGGCTCGATACTCAGACCGAGGAGTGGCAGAATGTGATGAAAAACCTGAAGCTTTCACAGGAGGGTTTCTTCAGCAAGCTCAAGAAGAAGTACACTGCGCTGACGCCGAATGACCTGAGACTCTGTTCATACCTTCGTATGAACTTCACTACAAAGGAGATTGCCAACCTGTCGAACATATCCACCCGTGCAGTTGAGATAGCGAGATACAGGCTTCGCACCAAGCTTAACCTGAGCCATGATGTGAACCTTACAGAGTTCCTGATTCACGAGGCTGAGACCACCGATTAGTTCACCTCCTCCAGGACAAACCCCAGGCCTCTCAGGGTGCGTAGGGCAATGCCATGGTCATCAGCAAGGTACTTCCGCAGGCGACTGATGAAGACATCCATGCTTCTGCCAAGGAAATAATCATCCTGTCCCCATATCTCGGTGAGGATCTGTTCACGTGTCTGCGCCTTGTTGCGGTTTATCATGAGGTGTCTCAGCAGCTGGGCTTCTCGCAATGTGAGCTTCTCCTTACCCGCAGGGGTGATCAGCTCAAGAGAATTGTACTTCAGGGTTGTTCCGGAGATTGTGTATTCATCCTCTGTTACCGAATAGACCCTGCGGAGAATGTTGTTGATGCGGAGCATCAGCATCTCCGGGTCAAACGGCTTGGTAATGTAGTCATCCGCTCCCAGCTTCAGTCCCCTGATCATATCCTCCCTCAGGCTCTTTGCCGTAAGGAAGATGAACGGAATTCCTGGCTCTTCGGCACGCATCTTTTCAGCGAGTGTGAAGCCATCCATCTCGGGCATCATTACATCGAGCACGCATATATCGGGACGAGAGGTGTGGAACATGTCCCATGCTTCACGACCGTTACGGGCAAGTGTCACTTCAAACCCACTGAGGGTAACATACTGTGACAGAATGTTTCCGAAATCGATATCGTCTTCAGCAAGCAGCAGTTTCATGGTCTTGGTTATATTGGTATTTTGACTCTGAATGTGGTTCCCTTGCCTGGTTTACTGCTGACGGCTACATCTCCGCCGTGAGCTGTGGCAATGCGCCTTACATAATAGAGACCCAGTCCCAGCCCCTTGGTTTTGTGAATGTTGCCGTAGGGCACCCTGTAGAACTTCTCGAAGATATGGTCTATATGATCACGGGAAATGCCAATCCCGTTATCGGCAATGGTGATCTCGAGGTTGCCGCTGTCAATGGCAGTCGTAACATCTATCTCAGGCTCCCGGTCGCAGTATTTCACGGCATTGGTCAAAAGATTGTTGATCATGGTGGTGAAGTAGACAAGGTCAAGTGTTACGGAAGTGCCGTTGGCCCCGTATTGCTCTCTGATCACAGCACAACCGTCGCATGAGGTAAGGAACGATGACACTATCTGGTGCATCAGCTCGTCAACCTGCACCATATGCCTGTCAAGTTCAAACTCAGTCCTCTCCAGGAAGCTCACCTCGAGAATTGTGTTGATGAGCTGGTTCAGATGCACGCTCTGCTTTCCGATCATCTGAGCCGTCTCCAGCACCCTCTCCCTGTCAGAGAGGATCTGCTCCTTCTCAAGAGTTCTTGCAGCAACAGTTATGGTTGACAACGGTGTCTTGAGCTCGTGGGTCATGTTATTTATAAAATCGCTCTTCAGCTCTGAGAGGCGTCTCTCCTCCATAAGATTCCTCCAGGTTATGCCAAAGACGAAGAAGACTATCAATGTGCTGGCAATGATCAGGGCAAAGGAGAGCAACGCTTCCTTGAAGACCATAGAGTTTTTATGCGTCAGGTCAATCAGGTAGTGATATTCGATCAGAAAGTTATTATGCTCTTCTCTGAAGGTATTGATGAAAAGAAGATTTTTTGGAGGAGCAGCATAGACTGTATCCACAATCGGCAGGGTGCCCTCCGGAGTAAAAATCTCAAATTTGCTTATGGTAATAACGCTCTTGAAGTCCTTGTCGAATCCGGCATTGTCAATAAAGGCAGCCAGAAATGGGGTGAGCATCTCATTCTTATAGAGAACAGCGGTGGTTTCCTTCAGGGCCATCTTGCTAAGAGCCATCGTGTCAGATGCATCAGAGAGCTTGCCCAACTCCTCCGTGACAAGATAGCCTGCCAGCTTGTCGGCCACTTCCATGGCCTTCTCAAAGCCGTTAGTCTTCTTCCCGGACAGTAACACTGAAAGGCCCTCGCGTGACAGGTCCCTGTAGCGCATGAGAAGTATCTCTTCCTTCTGCTGCCAGATACTGCGTATCATATAGAGCTGTACAGCAAGGAAAAGAACAAGGGCTGCAAGAGAAACTACAAGAAGAAGATTCCGTTTCATCTGCCTTCATTTTCCTCAAAATTAATCATTGACCCGGTTCGCTCATGATGATTAACCGGTCATTAACCTTTTGTTAACCTGAGGATAGTGATGTATGGCTTAATTTTACAGCATGAACAATTCAAACAGGCAGTCATGAAAAGAACAGTTTATTTATTTACGGTTTGTGCCCTGGTCATTATACTATCAATGAATGTGGCATCGGCACAGGAGACTGCTCCGTCAAAGGCAGCGGAAGAGAAGCAGAAGCAGACAGAGGAGAAGCAAAAGACGCTCTCGGAACAGGAACAGAAAGATGCGCTCCAAAAGAAGCAGCAGCAGGAGATAGAGCTCAAAATGAGACTTATCACCGAGGAGGAGATGCAGAAGAAGATTGCTGAGATAGAGGCTGCGGCAGAAGACAGGGCCAGGGATTTCGAAAGAATCGCAAGGGATTTTGAGGATCAGATGAGGACAAGGGAGGAGATATCCAGGAAATATCCCCTGGTTGTCATGCCAGATGATAAGATGTTTAAATATTTGACTCCTGACAAGGGCGGCATCTACATCTACGGTTCTCACGGCCAGGTCGGCAAGCCCGGCTCATCATGGAATTACTCGCGCCAGGTGATGGAGGCAACCTTCACTAACGAGTTTACCATGAGCGCGGGAGAGGAGACCAACGTTAATCTCTCGGTATCAGGCGACTGTGCAGAAGGTTCCATGACAGTGGCCATCATCATGCCTGACGGCAAGCAGCTTTCCGAGGTTGTGATTGATGCCAATGGCAGTCTGAACTGGAGAAAGAGTTTTGAGGCGGGAGAAAACAACGGATGGAAGAACGGCAAATGGTTATTCAGGGTAAAGGCGGAAAATGCAACAGGGAACCTGCGTATTTCCTTGAACTCTAATTAATTTCTGGTTTTTGCTTTTTAATTGGTTCAGATCACCGGTCCGGGAAAAATCCGCACAAGTTTCCCGGATCCTTTGCGGGGGCAGGATTCAAACCTGCCCCTGCCTGTATTTTGCACAGTCATGATTTTGTCCCGTGATGACGGAATGTTAATTTTGCAGGACTAAAATGATCCTGTATGAAAAAATCAATATTCTGGTTCTTTGTCATTACCCTTTCGCTTGCATCATGCGGGCGACGATCTCCCGCCGGTGGCGGAGAAAGAATCATTACGGTGACGATTCCTCCTTTTGCCTGGTTTGCAGAGGAGATTGGCAGTGACGATTTCAGGGTGAATGTTCTTTTGCCTCCAGGGGCTGACCATCATATCTGGGAGCCGCTTCCCGCCCAGATAAACGCCCTCTCAGGATCCGAAGCCTTCATCATGAACGGTCAGCTTGGCTTCGAACATGCATGGATGGATCGCTTCATGCAGGTAAATCCCGATATGAAAATTCTCGACCTCTCACGGAATATTCAGCTGATAGGGGATGAAAGTCTGGAAGTCGTAAAGGTTGAAGGTCTGAAGGTCGGAGGGTATGATAGTCAGGTGGAAGGAGATGAAGGAGAGGGGGAGCACGATGCCGGTCATGCCGGCGACGGAGATCATGCTGCAGTTAATGCCGGGGAGGGTCATGAAGATGAGGATCATGCTCATTTCCAAGGAAGTCCGGACCCGCACTACTGGATGTCTCCTGAAGCGGCAAGAACAATGGCAAAGGATGTCCGGGACTTTCTCGCTGAACTCAATCCTTCCTCCTCTGAAAAATATGATGCCAATCTCTCTGCCGTCAACAGGAAGATCACTGAAGTGGACTCACTGGTACGTGCATCACTCGGTCCTGATCCTCACCGCACTGTAATGATTTTTCACCCGGCCCTGGCCTATATGGGCCGCGACTATGGATTTGAGCAGGTCTCCTTTGAGGATGAGGGAAAAAGCCCCTCTCCGGCGCGTATGAAAGAGCTGATTGACCTGGCAAGGGAGAAGGAAATTAAGATTATCTTCATACAGGCGGAATATGATGTACGCAATGCCCAGTCGCTGTCACGTGAGACCGGCGCGGAGCTGGTTGTCATCAATCCGATGAACAGTAACTGGCCTGAGGCTGTTTTAGAGGTAGCAAAGGCGATAGGCAATGGGCAGTAAAGGGCGGATCCGCCAACTGGCGGAGAAGGAGCCAGGTTGCAGGGAAGGCAATAGTGGGGGTTGGCCGTAG
>DHGW01000027.1 GCA_002402965.1 Bacteroidales bacterium UBA4788 | reverse complement strand
TTAGAAAAGAGTTCGACTGTCCACCGTGTTTTTGTATAGAGGGGCATTATCAGTGGCACTCAGGTCCATGTTGTTGGTCAAGAATACCAGATCCAAGGAGGACCCTGTCATCTGATCGCAAAAAAATGGTTTGAAACATAGTTACTTTAGTCCATCACTGCCTGACCAATTAATGACAGTAACCGGACATACATGCATTATCCTTTCATAATGGTAATACATGAGAAATGGATATAATTGGATACATAATGGATATATCTATTATATTTATTATCTTTGGATAAATTTGGATACAAAATGGATATGTCTGATAGCATGAAGATGAAACTGGACTTTAATAGTACGGCTTATCAGCAAATAAGTCAGCGGCTTGGTATTATAGACACCTTTAAAGGCAGTTGGAAAGTGATTGAAGGCCAGCAAAGCAAATACCTGAAAGAGCTCAGGAAGATAGCCACAATAGAAAGTATAGGCTCATCTACCCGTATCGAAGGTGCAACTCTTACCGATGAAGAAGTGGGAAAACTTTTAAAGTCAGTAAAAATAACGAGGATGCAAAGCCGTGATGAACAAGAGGCAGTCGGCTATTACGAAGCGCTGGAAATCATTTTGGAAAGTTTTCCTGATATTGATCTGGAAGAACGTTATATCCATCAAATGCACGGCATTCTTCTAAAATACAGTGACAAAGACCAAAGGCATAAAGGTCAGTACAAAGCTCTTTCCAACCAGGTAGTGGCCAATTACCCGGATGGAACACAGCGGACTATCTTCAGGACAACAGAGCCTCATTTAACACCTGGTGAAATGCAGGGTTTACTTGCATGGACAAATGAAAGGTTGTCAAAGAAAGATTTACATCCGTTGATTATAACGGCTGCCTTTGTCTATGAGTTTTTATCTATCCACCCTTATCAGGACGGTAATGGCCGCTTGTCAAGGCTTCTGACTTCATTGCTATTAATGAAGCAGGATTACAGGTTTATCCAGTATGTATCTTTTGAAAGTGTGATTGAAACCAGGAAAGAGGCATATTACAGGGCATTGATGGAATGTCAGAAAAACCGGTACAAGGGGAAGGAGCTTATTGACAGTTGGATATTGTTCTTTTTAGAGAGCCTGATTGAATTAAGCCATAGACTTGAGGGCAAATACGAAACATACAGTAAGCTAAAGACAGTGTTAAACAAGCGTATACAACGCGTCCTGGAATATTTAAATGAACATAAAACCGCACAGGTCGGCGAAATAGAAAGCCAGTTAAAACGCTACTCACGCAATACGTTGAAAAAAGATTTGGCTTTCCTGGTCAAAGAAGGGTTGATTCTTAGAACTGGTGAAGGACGCGGAGTACACTATCATGCCATAGAATAGCTTCAACTGTTACTGTGCTTTTCCCGTTACAAAAATCCTTTGTTTCAATTCAAATCGTTACGCTCGAAAAAATGCTACAGATGCCGATTCCCCTGTAATTTCAATAACGAATCTTATTTTCTAATGCCCATTATTCACTATTATTATAAAGGGTATACGGGAATTCAGTAAATTTGGTAGTAATAAGCCTCAGAACTTAGGTTATTGTCTCAAATTCTATCTGGAAAGTCAAACATATCTAAACCTGCAATTATGAAAAAGCTTGAAATGATCCTCATTGCAGGGGCTGCAATAGGTGCCCTGTTGGCGCTCCTAAATGTCCCGTATCACTCAGTTATTGTTTCCTTTCTATTTATGGCACTGAGTTTCCTCTATTTCTACCTCGGATTTGCCCTTTTTAACGGCATTCATTTACGGAAAATATTCACAGCTGAATCCTATAAGGGACTCGGATCTTGGCGAATCGGGGTTGCCATCGGCACCGGTATTGCCATTTCTCAAATTACCATCGGTATTATGTCTACAATTCTTAACTACCCGATGGCAAAAATCCTGCTCCAGGTCGGAATGGCATTCACAGCGGTTATGCTCCTGCTTGCCTCAATCAGAAACGCTAAGGAAAAGAATCAGTTCTACCGGAACATAATCCTGAGATGCGCAGTTTTTATCATTCTCGGGGTAGTAGCTCTTCTCCTGCAAGGACACCTGTTCCAGACAACCTGACTTTTGACTGATCAGCCAGAAGGAATACCACCGGAAAAACTCTGACTTTACCTCAAGGAGGAGAAAAAGTAATAACCAATAGTTTTGTGACATGAGTTCAAGTAAAAGAGAGAAGATACTGCGAGCAGGATTAATCTTAAGTTGTATTTGTTTGTTGGGATCAGTTGTTCTGCTCACACAACCCCCTGCCGGCCCGCACAGCAGAACGGCAATGATTGGGACCGCGATTGTGGGCTTGCTGACAGGCCTGACATTCTTTCTGCAACTCAAACAAAAAAAGACCGTAAAACGAAACTTCACCAACCAAAATGAAAACAAAACTTAGGCGCTTCGCACTCTACTCGCTGATATTGACAGCATCACTATTCATCGGGTTAATGCTGCTGGATCTGCATGATGGTGAGGCCAGAAATTTTTTTTTGACAAATCTAATAATTGCTGTGTCAACCGGAATTATGACCCCTGCCAGCTTGGTCTTCTGCAAAAAATCAACGAGTAAACCTAAAGAATGAACCATCAGGCACACACGAGTGCCATCACCGTTGTGAACCTTTCATTATTTTCCTACCTTTATCTGTTCAACCAAACAACCTCTGATGAACCAGCTTGTGCTGAGAGATAAGGCGCAGGAGTATATGTTCCGCTTTCTTGGCGGACTTACACTCCTCGGAGTGGGACTGCAACTGTTTAATCACAGCCCGAAAAAGGCTGTCTTCTGGATACTCGTGGGAGTCTTCATCCTCGCTGCCGTCCTCTTCTTCACTATGCTTCTGGGTACTCTCATCAACAGACTCACCGCTGATCGTGGAATCCTGACAATCCGGTGGCATACAAAGATTTTCAAAAAACACCTCCGCATTGATCAGATTGCGGAAATCACAGATGATAGGCGTTATATCCGCATCATCATGAAGGACGGCAGAACAGTACGTCTCCCTGTCAGACTCATGGAATCGGACAAGCGTAATGCAGCTCGTCGATTCCTCAAGGAAAACACGGGATTGTAGCACCCCGCTGNNCCCCGCTGGCCCCGCTGGCCCCGCCGGCCCCTCCTGACCCTCCCGGAACTCCGGCTCGCCAACCAGCCGCCCGGAATCCCGGCGGCGATCCCAACTCGTTGCTCCCGCCTCAATACTCAGGGCTCCATTCCGCATAATTTTCTATCTTTACATTGATAAATCTCCTGCCATGAAACAGCTTGTACTTAGGAACTCGCTATATGAGAGAATCTACCGCTCACTGGGGATCGTCTGCATGGTGATGGTAATAGTGATAATCATTACAGGCGACAAAAACGAGTGGTCATTCTGGCTTCAGATCATAGCCATGCTGCTGCTGGGACTGACTTTCCTGAGCCTCAACTTCGGCACCCTCGTCAACAGGCTGACAGCGTACAAGGGCGAGCTTACAATCAGATGGTACACTAAACCCGGACGGATCACCTTGCGGATTCACGAAATAGATGATATACACGCCGACGAGAATTCCATTCGGATAATTCTCAAAACCGGTCGCAGCGTTCGCCTCCCGACAGGCATGCTCGAGTTCGATGAGAAAAGAGCGGTGCGCAAATTCCTGAAGGAGACAACCGGCTTCTGATCCCTATGCACAGGCTCTTCCCTCTCTTCGTTTACCTGTTTCTGATCAGTTTTCATGCTGCGGCACAGAGGACTAACAGCCCGACGTCAGCCCAGAGGTCCGGCGCCAGCCCGTCAGCAACCCAGCGGGTCACCGTCAGCGGCTTTGTCACCGATGCAGGAAGCGGAGAACGAATGATTGACGCCACCGTCTACGAGAGGGCCTCGTTCACCGGAACAACAACCAACAGTTATGGATTCTACAGCATCCCGCTCCAGCCAGGCAGGGCAGAGCTGATAGTCTCCTACCTTGGATATGACCCTGACACAGTAGAAATACACCTCTCCCGTGACACCGTTATGAACTTCAGCCTGGTCATGTCCTCCAGCGAGATAGATGCCGTAACAGTAACAGCCTCCGGACGCAGGGCGAAGATCGAAAGCACCCAGATGAGCATGATCGACATCCCGGTTGAGAAATTCCTGAAACTGCCGGTGATATTCGGTGAGGCCGATGTGCTGAAGGTGATACAACTGCTCCCCGGAGTGCAGTCGGGTACCGAAGGTTCATCCGGCATCTATGTCAGGGGAGGAGGCCCCGACCAGAACCTCTTCCTGCTCGACGGGGTTCCGGTATACAATGCCAACCACCTCTTCGGTTTTATGTCTGTCTTCAATCCCGATGCCGTCAAATCCGTCCAGCTGTACAAGGGAGGCTTCCCGGCACGCTACGGCGAGCGGCTCTCGTCAGTGGTGGACATCCGCATGAAGGAGGGTAATGAGAAGGAGATTCACGGCAACTTTGCCGTGGGACTCATCTCATCGAAGCTGTCGCTTGAGGGACCAATCATTAAAGACAAAACATCGTTCGTCATCTCGGGACGGCGCACCTACTATGACGTCCTGGCTCAACCCTTCATAATCGCCGCGAACAAAGATAATGATGAACGCACCACGGGAGGCTATTACTTCTATGATCTTAATGCCAAGATAAACCATAAGTTCTCAGAAAAGAGCAGACTATACCTCAGCTCATACCTCGGCAGGGACAGGGCTTACACCCGCAGCAGGAACGAACTCAATTATGCAGACGGAGGCAACAATCAGGTGGTGTTCAAAGACAGCTACGGGCTGGGCTGGGGCAACATAATCACAGCCCTGAGGTGGAACTATCTGATAACCAATAAACTATTCAGCAACACCACCCTCACTTACAGCAAGTACGACTTCGACGTTACAATCGAATCATCAACAGAAGACCTCTCCACCCGGGCGAAAGAGGTGGATTATTTCAAGTATTTCTCAGGTATAGAGGATGTGGGGGCGAAGATTGATTTTGACTGGTACCTGTCGCCCCGGCATTCTGTCAAGTTCGGAACCGGATACACTTATCATTATTTCAGACCAGGAGTCACAACATTCAGGTATGACCCGATGGAGGGAACTGACGGACTGGATACCGTGATAGGGGATATGAGGGTGAGTGCGAATGAATTCATCATGTATGCCGAGGATAACATTGACATCACTTCCAGGATAAAGATAAATGCCGGTATGCGAATGTCGTTGTTCAACGTTCAGGATACGGGCTATTTCGTTTTCCAGCCGAGATTCTCGCTTCGTTATCTTGCCACTGACGACCTCTCGTTCAAGGTCTCCTACAGCAAGATGGCCCAGTTCGTTCACCTTCTCACCACCTCCGCCATCAGCCTGCCAACCGATCTATGGCTGCCTGTCACAAGGCGGTTCGGGCCGCCGGTGTCACACCAGGTGGCCATAGGCTCGGGATTCCTCCTGCCGGGCGACCTGGAGATGACGGTGGAAGCCTTCTACAAGACCATGGACAACCTGATTGAGTACAAGGAGGGCGCCTTCTTCGGAGGAACCGGGGCGGGTTGGGAGTCGAAGGTCGAAAAAGGGAAGGGATGGGCTTACGGGGCTGAGTTCATGGTGGAGAAAAGCTACGGCAAGCTGACGGGATGGATAGGATATACCCTCGCCTGGACCCAGCGCAGGTTTGAAAACCTGAACTTCGGAAAATCCTTCCCGGCGAAGTATGACCGGAGGCATGACATAAGCGTGGCCCTGACCCATACGTTCAGCGAAAGGGTCGATGCCGGCATAGTATGGGTTTTCGGTACTGGCAACGCCGCCACCCTGGGTGTCGCTGAATACCCTCCGGAAGACTACTTTAACAACGGCTATTCATATTCAACAGTGACTGATTTCCCCGGCCGGAATAACTACCGTACTCCGGCATACCACAGGCTCGATCTGGGGGTCAACCTGCACAAAAAGAAGAAGAACGGGGTCCGCACATGGAGCTTCTCGGTTTATAATGCCTACAACCGTCTCAATCCGTTCTTCATTTACTGGGGTGAAAAATGGGTGGAAGAGCCTGACCCTGCTAACCCCGGACAGATGATCTACTATAGCACGCCTGTGCTGCGCAAGGTGAGCGTCTTCCCCATCATCCCGTCATTCTCCTATTCATTCAAGTTCTGACAGCCATGAAGATACCCAAGCATATACTTTGTCTGCCGGCTGCCGTTCTCTTAACCCTGTCATTGTTCTCCTGCGAGAGCGACATTGAATACAAGGGGTCGGAGGCAGAGCCGAAGGCTGTAATTTATGCCCTTCTGCATCCCGACAGCCTCATAGCGGTATCGGTAGCTGAAAGCCATTCAGTGTTTCAATCGCGTTACCAGACACGGCAGATAACTGATGCGGTGGTGCGGATCCTCCGCGACGGAGAGTTGCTTGAGATTCTGACTTATGTCGCTCCTCAGCAGGTCCCTGACTATGGTCAGCCAACCCCTTATTCCAGGTATGTCTCAGCCGGCAACAAGCCCGAATACGGCAGAACTTACCGCATAGAGGTAGATGTGCCTGGTCTCCCCGGGGTATACGGCGAGGCTGTGCTCCCCGCCCCGGTACAGGTGGCAGTTGCTGACACGAGTTCCAGGGACATCGGTAACGGGTACAGGGAACTGGTGATAAAGATGCGGTTCCGTGACCCGGCAGGGGAGAAGAATTACTACAGGTTCTCGGCTACCGGTGTCAAGGGCAACTATTATGGCGACAGGAATGAGCCCTTTAATCCTTTTACTCCCGTTAATATCCAATGGTCGGACCTCAGCTACGGCTCATTGTCCGATCCACTCATAGCACCGCAGCAGGAGGATGACATTTTTGATATGTATCTCCAGAACGCCTACTTCCTGTTCCAGGATGAGCTGATCCCGGGCAGGGAGTACTCTCTTAAGCTCACCTATAACGGCATTTACCCGGATACTGAGTATTACGAGTTTTTACGCGCCTGTTTCAGGCTCAACTCTATTACCAGGGACCTGTACCTGCACCTGCAGTCGTACTCGGCACATACCCAGGCCCGCGACAATTTCCTGGCAGAACCGGTGCCGGTATACACCAACGTAACAAATGGCCTTGGTGTCGTGGGGGCAATGTCCACTACCTCCGACTCCCTGAAGATTGGTGAGTATCCGGTCGAAGGGGTCACTTACGAAATACGGCCCTATTGATCGGAATCCAGGCCGGAAATCCAGCCCTTTCCAACCCCACGTCAATCCCGGAAATCCAGCCCTTTCCAACCNNCTTTCCAACCGCACGTCAACCCCGGCAAAAAAATATCTTTAAATATTTTGATAGTAATGAAAGTTTATTTTACTTTGTAGCGCAAAGTACTATAAAATACAATGATGAATCAGTCAGATCAGCCCCTGGAAGACATCAGGGTCATCCGCAAGCTAATGGAGGAATCCTCCAGGTTCTTGTCGCTCAGTGGGTTATCAGGCATTATTGCCGGTGTGGCAGGCCTGGCAGGTGCCGTGATTGCACACCTTATTATTACAGGAAACAGCCCGCATTCCGACTGGTACCTGAGGCCGCTCGCGGGCGGAGAGGCAGGTACCGCTGCAACAGTAAAACTTTTTTTCGCCATGGCTGTGGTGCTGATAGTGGCTTTTTCAGGAGCTGTGATCCTCTCCTCGCGTAAGGCGAAGATGGGCGGACTGAAAGCATGGACTCCCGTAACGAGAAGGATGCTTGTAAGCCTGCTGATACCCCTTGCAGCCGGAGGCCTCTTTATACTGTTTACGGTAAAAGCCGTTCCTGCCAGCGTAACGGCGGCCTCATCGCTCATCTTTTACGGAGTGGCCATGATGAGCGCCGGCAAATTCACCCTGGGAGAGATACACTGGCTCGGCGTGCTGGAAGTGATGACGGGACTGGCATGCCTCCTTCTTCCTCAGTATACAATATATTTATGGGCTATCGGCTTCGGAGTGATCCACATATGCTACGGCCTTTTCATGCATCTCAGGTACAGGGGATGAAACAGTTACTCGCAAACTTCAACAAGGCCTTTGAGAGCCGTGTAAGGCTGGGCATAATGTCCGTGCTGGCGGTTAATACCGGCATGGATTTCACCAGCCTGCGCGATACACTTGCAGTGACTGATGGCAACCTGGCCAGCCACCTCAGGGCACTCGAGGAGGCAGGGTATATAAGGATGGAGAAGAGCTTCATCAACCGCAAGCCCAATACCAGCTACTCAATCACCGAACAGGGCCTGGAGAGCTTCAGCAGCCACCTCAAAGCCCTCGAAGATCTGATCAACAGAAAATAATTTTTTTATAACTAAACTTTGAAACACAAAGTACTTTAATCAATACAAACAACATGGAAACAGGAACAGAAAAACAGGAAAAATGGTATGAGTCGATGACCGTCAAGATGGTCCTTCTCGCAGTTATGGGTCTGATGCTTCTCATTCCCCTGGTACTGATCAATGAGGTAATCAGGGAGCGTTCTGCCAACGCCGAGACCGCACGGACCGAGATAGGTTCTCTCTGGGCTGCTGCACAGACTGTTACGGGCCCGGTACTCAATGTACCCGGCACGAGGGTCGTGGCCAATGACGGCTCCTACGTCACCACCACAATGCATCTCCTTCCCGACGAGCTGAAGGTGAACGGTGTGCTTGTGCCCGAGATCAGGTACAGGGGCATTTATGAAACAGTGGTCTATGACTCTGACATGAAAATCTCGGGCAACTTCGTAATTGCCGGGTATGAGCATCTGAACGATTACGTCTGGCAGTGGGACAAAGCCTACATCTCACTGGGTGTGTCGGACAACAAGGGGATAAGTGACAAGGCCGAGCTTAATATAGGAGGTACGGTTGTCAGCGCTATCCCCGGCGCCGGCCAGACTGACCTGTTCGACAAGGGAATCTCATTCCCCTTCCCCATTGATCCCTCTAAGCTGGCTGAATTCAAGGGTGATTTCAGCCTCAGTTTGAGTCTGAAGGGGAGCGGAAGCATGACATTCTCTCCTGTGGGCAGGACTACGGAGGTGGCTATTTCCTCAGAGTGGGATGCCCCGAAGTTTACCGGCAACTTCCTTCCCGTTAACCGCGAGGTTACTGATACGGGCTTTACCGCCAGCTGGGTTGTGACCCATCTTAACCGCAGCTTCCCGCAGGTATGGGAGGGCAAGCGCTATGCACCTGCCGATGACGCTTTCGGTGTTGACCTGATCATGGAGGCTGACCATTACACTAAAGCTGAACGCAGTGCTAAGTATGGTGTTCTCTTCATCGCCCTGACCTTCCTTGTTCTGATCATTATCGAACTGCGTTCGACACAGCGGATACATATCTTCTACTACCTGCTTGTGGCTCTTGCCCTTATCATGTTCTTCTCATTGCTTACCGCACTGAGCGAGCACATCGGGTTCAACCCCGCCTATCTCATTTCGGCAGTGGCCACTATCAGTCTGCTGACCTTTTTCTTCAGGTCGCTGCTTGACAAGAACTGGATGGTGCTGCTCATCAGCGGCCTGCTTACAGTGCTGTATGTCTTCATCTTCTTCCTGCTGGCAATGAAGGACTACGCATTCCTCGTGGGCAATATCGGGCTCTTCGTGCTTCTTGCCGCACTGATGATAGTGTCTGCAAAATACAAGCTGTTCAGGTCATAGGTTTCGCAAAGCGACATTGTATCTGTGGCCCCTTCCCCGCTGCGCGACGACTCGCAGCGGGGAAGTCTTTATAGACCGGCAGTGAATTGCCCTCCCGCATATAAATTCTCATCTTTTTAAGTAACTTACAGGTCGCATTAAACGGACTGATAAATGATGCTCAAAAGATTTATTGAAGAGGAGGGCCCCGCAAAGTTCGACCTGATCATCGTCGGCGGAGGCATCACCGGAGCAGCAGTGGCTTACATCGCCGCTGCGCGTGGCCTCTCAGTCGCCCTCTTCGAAAAGAAAGACTACGGTGGCGCTACCTCGGCAGCAACCTCCAAGCTTATCCACGGCGGACTACGCTACCTGGCCAACGGTGAGCTGAAACTCGTGCGCGAATCGCTCCGCGAAAGAAGAATCCTCGGCAACATAGCACCGAACTTCGTCTACCCGCTGCCGTTCATCATGCCCATGTACAAGCGATGGCGGGGCAATATCTGGAAGATGCTGACAGGGATGTTTCTATATGACCTCCTCAGCTATGACAAGAAGGACACCTGGGACAAAAGCAAGAAACTGCAGAACCATCGGCTTATTAATCACAGGAAGACTGTCAGGGTGGAACCAAACCTGAGGATGGAGGAGCTTCGGAATGCATTCTATTTTTTTGATTACCAGAGCATCTTTCCCGAGAGACTGACTCTTGCATTCATCAAGTCGGCTGCCGAGTACGGCGCCTGCGTCTCCAACTACACCCCGGTGGAAGGGTTCATCTCTGGCGAAGGTAAAAAGATTACCGGAGTGAAGGTGAGGGATCTGTTCACCGGCAGAGAGAAGGAGGTCCACGCCGACCTGGTGATAAACTGCGGGGGCACATGGGCCGACAAGATCCTTGGGCTTGCCACAGGGTCGGAACAGCCTGCCCACCGTGTAAAGCGTTCGGAAGGGATCCATATAATTACGAAGAAAATCGCCGGCCACCACGTGGTCTCACTGCAGAAGGCCGACGGGGGTCACATGATGATAATGCCATGGCGCGAACATTCACTGATTGGCACAACCGACAAGGAGTTTCTCGGTGACCCGGATGAATACAGGGTATCACTGGAGAGCATAGATGAGGTCATTGAGAACGTAAACAACAATTTTGGAAGGAAAATCTCGCGTGAAGATATCATCCACGCTTACGGCGGTCTCCGTCCACTGGTTGATGACCAGACGAAGGGCTCATATGAGACCTCCAGGAAGTACGAGGTTTATGACAATGCCGTTGACGGCATCGAGGGGATGATTACCGTGGAGGGAGGCAAGTACACCACCAGCAGGAGCCTCGCCCGCGAAGTGCTGAAGATGATCTCGGCGAAGCTCAACAGGGTTCTCTCCGACGCCCTCTCTGACAATCTCTATCTGTCAGGGTGCGAGATACGTGACATGAAGCAGTTCATGATCAGGCAGCACCTGAACTACAAAGACTTCAGCCATGACACCGTGGAGTATCTGAGCAGGAACTACGGCACGGAAAGCCAGGTGGTCTTTCGTATTGCCCGCGATAACCGTAAGTATGCCGAGGTGATCAGTCACGACGGAGAGATACTTGCTGAGGTTGTCTACGCCGTAAGGTACGAAAGTGCAATGACCCTCAGGGATATCATGCTCCGGAGGACAGGTACGGGAACCCTCGGCAATCCCGGGCGAACCATCACGGAGAAGATTGCCTCCCTGGCGGCAGAGCTGCTGGGCTGGGATGAAAAGAAGAAGACTGATGAGATCGCCTCAATAATGAAAGTGTACGATTTATTCTGACAATATGGAGAGCGAAAACAGTTACCGTCATCTGCTCAAGTGGGGAGACAAGAGGGAGGAAGGGATCAGTCATCACATGGCTGAGGTTATTAGGGCGAAGTTCAGTCTTACTGAAGCAGTTTTCAGGAGTAAGCACCTTCCGGGGACAGAGCCGGTGAAGCTGGAGAAGCCGCCGATGATCAAACCGGCACAGCTCGAATTTCTCAGAGGGATATGCGGCAGCGGGAATGTCCTTACGGATGACCTGTCGCGTGCCCGTTTCTCATGCGGTAAGTTCTACGGCGAGTTACTCGGTCTCCGTCTCGGTCTTGTGCCTGATCCTCCCGATGCGGTTGTTGCTCCGCGCACTCATGAAGAGGTTGAAAAAGTCATAGCCTACTGCAGTGATGAGATGATTGCAGTCGTGCCAGCAGGTGGCCTCTCCTCAGTCACAGGAGCCATCAGGGCACCGCACGGGGGTATTGCCCTGGACCTGACGAAGCACCTTAACAGGATTATGACCGTTAATAAAGTGAACAAGACCGTGACCGTTCAGTCAGGCATGTATGGCCCTGCACTTGAGAAGGAGCTAAACAGTCAGGGCTACAGTTGTGGTCACTTCCCGCAGTCGTTTGAGTATTCAACTGTTGGCGGCTGGATTTCCGCCAGGGGTGCGGGACAGGCTTCCACAGGCTATGGCAAGATAGAGGATATGCTCGTGGCCATCAGGGCTGTGACACCGGCAGGAGTAATTGAGACGAAAGATTATCCGCGGACAGCCCAGGGGTGGGACCTCTTCAGGCTCTTTGCAGGCGCGGAGGGGACCCTAGGGGTGATTACCGAAGCCACTCTTCACATCTTTAACCACGCACCGCAGAACACAGCATCCGCAGCTTTCATCTTCAGGTCATTTGAAGCGGCCGTGGAGACGATGCGCCGTATCATTCAGAGCGAATGCGGCAAACCGCACCTGTTCCGGATATCCGACCCTGATGAGACTGATATTGCGTTCAAAACCAGCGGATTCGACGGCACTTTGGCCGACAAGGCACTGGCTATACTGGGGTTCAAAGCCGGCAGCCGGTGTCTGATGTTTGCAACCGTGGAGGGGGAGCGCGATTATGCAAGGTTCGTTCTGAATAAGATAAAAAGAAAAGTCCGGGCCGGAAAGGGGATGTATATCGGAACCTCTCCCGTAAGGAAATGGCTTGACCAGAGATATTCCAGTGCATACATGCGTGACCCGCTTATGGATCTGGGAATCATGACCGATACCCTCGAGACGGCAGTCACCTGGGATAAGCTGCTGAAGGTGTGGAAGGCTGCCCATGAATATGTCGCACGCCGGCCTAAGGCCTTCCTGATGATTCACATTTCACATGTCTACGAGAACGGCGCCAACCTCTACTTCACTTTCCTCAGCCCCATGCAGAAGGGGAATGAGGCTCAGGACTTCGCCGTGTTCCACAGGGGACTGGTGGATACAATCCTTGAGAACGGCGGTTCCATCTCGCATCATCACGGCGTCGGGAGGGTCCTGGCGCCATGGATGGAGGGGCACCTTGGAAAGAACTCCATGGAGCTGCTTGGTGCTGTGAAAAAGCATTTGGATCCGAACAACATAATGAATCCCGGCGGCACTCTTGGAATGCTGTAATCCGGACATACAACATAATAAATCCCGGCAGTACACCGGGCCTGCTATAACCTGACCAGACAACTAATTGAATCTAGGCATCACGCCGGAGCTACTATAACCTGACCATGAAATCATCCGACGAGCTTATCCTGGCAATAGACTTCGGCACACAGTCGGTCCGGGCCGTATTGTCCGACCTGCAGGGCAACGTGCTCCACCTGACCAAAACGGAGATCGAACCATATTTCTCGGTGGCCCCAGGCTGGGCTGAACAGTATCCCGAATACTTCAGGGACAAGATGTTCGAGGGACTGAAGAGGTTTTTCAGTGAGATGCCATATGAAAAAGAGAGGATAAAAGCTGTCACCCTCACCTCCCAGAGGTCAACGCTGATCAACCTCGATGCTGAGGGCAAATCACTTCGCCCTGCGATATCATGGCTCGACCAGCGACTCAGCGCAGTTGGCAGGTATCCCGGGAAGATGATGGACCTGGCTCTGAGACTGGTCAATATGAGGGAGGCGGTTCACTTTGCAGTCAAGAACGGTGAGTCCAACTGGCTGATGCAGAATACTCCAGAAATATGGGAGAAGACAAGCAAATACCTGCTGCTGTCGGGTTACCTGACCTGGGTCCTGACGGGCGAGTACAGGGACTCGGTTGGGTGCACCGTGGCCTACCTGCCTTTTGATTACAAGACGCAGAAGTGGACCGACCGGAAGCACATGAACTATAAGATGTTTCCCATAGAGAGGGAGATGTTACCTGACCTGGTAAAACCATCTGAGGTACTTGGTCATATCAGCAGGGAGACATCGGAGAAGACGGGCATACCTGCCGGCCTTCCGCTGATAGCCGCCGCCGCTGACAAGGCCAGCGAGGTGCTGGGCTCGGGTGTCATCACTCCTGATGTGGCCTGTCTGAGCTACGGTACAACCGCCACTGTGCAAACCACCCACAGCAGGTACCACGAGGTTATCCCATTCTTTCCTTCCTACCCGAGTGCCGTACCCGACTGTTACAACACTGAGGTGCAGATATACAGGGGTTACTGGATGATCAGCTGGTTCAAGAAGGAGTTCGGGCTGAAGGAGATACAGATGGCTGAGCAGACAGGGCGCCATCCGGAGACCTTCTTTGACGCAATGGTTGACGAGGTGCCGGCAGGTTCCATGGGGCTGATCCTGCAGCCTTACTGGTCGCCCGGCGTTAAGGTTCCCGGCACGGAAGCCAAGGGCGCTATAATCGGTTTCGGTGATGTTCATACCCGTGCGCATGTATACCGGGCAATACTCGAAGGCCTCACCTATTCACTAAAAGAGGGTCTTAACCGGACGGTTAAAAAAACGAAAGTACCCGTCAACAGTGTGATTGTTTCGGGTGGCGGCTCGCAGAGCAAACAGGCGATGCAGATCACTGCTGATATATTCAACCTGGAGACGTACAGGCCGCATACATATGAGACCTCGGCCATCGGTGCCGCAATCAACGCAGCGGTCGGGATGGGGTATTACAGCGACTTCCCTTCTGCTGTGGCGGCCATGACGCGGCGGGGCGACAGGTATGTGCCTGATCCGCAAAATGTGGGTATCTACAGGGAACTGTATGAAAAGGTCTACTCGAAGATGTACCGGCACCTGCGGCCGTTATATGAAGAGATCAGGGATGTGACCGGTTACCCGCCGAAGATCTGACCCTGTCGCAGATGTGACTCTGGTGAATCTTGGGGCAGTAACCAAATGTCGGTGGTGTCGCGCTGGGATAATGGATATCTGCTGCGGACCGGTCAGACGAACTTTATCTCAATTGTGCCGCCCAGTCCAACCTTGTCGCCGGCAATGATGATCACCGAGAGGATTTCCGGAACCTTCAGGGCCTGTTCCGTCACCTCATAAACCATATCCGCACTTTTAACACTGTTGCAGAAGGCAGTGGCGTATGCGTCGGCCAGCGCACCATTACGGCATGCTATCATGCATGCATCGGCCTGACCGAAGCTGAGTGAGTGCCCCACCGTTCCGGAAGAGCAACAGAAGGCCAGCGGGGTTTCGGCAGGCGCGGGCTGAAGTGCAATCTTCTCCGAGAGAGGGGAGCTGCCCGCATACACCGCAACAGTTGCCGGAGCAACAAGTTTGAGGAAAATGTCACCTCCGTTCTCAATTATCACCTCCTCAGCATCGAACTCCGTCAGAAGGTCCCTGCATATATATTCGGCCATTGCTCCGGCCACTGCACTCATCGGCCCGGTACCGGCAGCAAGAGCAGCGTCGCTCATTGCTGTAATTATTGGGTGCACCCCGCCGGGCGCCACCACCGGGGTGAGCGAATCGCGGAACTCAGGGTGCAGGGCAATATGTTCCTCCAGCGCCTTCCGGTAAAAGAGTATGCGATCCAATGTGTATCGTTCGGACTCAGGGCGGTAATGCTCCCTGTCCATCGCCACCCAGAGGTCAGTCTCCCGCCAAGAGGAGCTGAAACAGGTCCAGCGGCTGTTCCCCATGGCCTCCCGGTATAGGCGGGGCTGGTATGCCTGGCTCTTAGCCAAGGTCTATATCGAAAAGTTTTAGAGGGCACGCTGTGAGGCAGAGCTCACACATCACGCATTTCTCAGGATCAAATACAAGCTCTGCCGTGGTGCGATTCATTGTCAGAGCACCCGCGAAGCAGACTGCCGAACAGGCACCGCAATGGACGCAAAGATCCTGGCTGTAGGTGATCTTACGGTCTATGGGAACACACTCCACGTTCTGCTGCTTCATGTATTCCATCCCTTCTTTCAGTACTTTCGACGGGGCAGTCATCTCCATCACCAGGTGTCCTACCTGGCCCGGCGTGACGTCAGCCTTTACAATGTTAACCATTATGTCGAACTTCCTGATCAGATTATAAGTAATTGGCTCACCCGTCGCTTCAGGCGGGAAGGTCAGCACAAATCTCCTGCTTTTCATAGGGTTAATATTTAAAGTCAAAGTCTTATTTCCAGGTTGTTGAGCCCGGATGTCTTTGTGAACTGCTCCACCGGGGCCGTCAGCAGGAACCTGCCTGATCCGATCTCCTGGCGAAGTATTTCTGCTATCTCACGTGCTACCCTCAGGCTTGAGAGAGGGGCGGTGCGGATCTTCTTCCCGTTAAGGATTATCTCGCCCGAGAAGAGCGACTTGTAGCTGGCACGCCCGAGGACATCATGCCCGGGTGACCCGTAATCGATAATGTTGGTCTCAATCTGGCTGTTGCGCACCATCACCCTGCGGGCCATATCTTCATCGAGGATGGGGATAGGTATTCCCACTCCAATAAAAATGGAGACACCGTACTTTTCGAAGTACGCCGCCCTGATGAACCTTGTGCTCATCTCCTTTGCATCGCCAATCAGTGCCAGGGTGGCTGAGTTGCCTATCGGGACACCGTGCTCATTTACCGGCTTACCGGTGTTGAACTGGGTACCGTGCCATGCCACATATCCCGTGGTTCCCCCGAAGAAGATCCGGGTACCGATACCAATAGTGCGCATCTCGGGATCATTCAGCAGCGGGCTGAGCTCCCCGGAGGTTGAAAAGGTGGCATTGCCGAATGACGGCAGCAGCGTGCCCATATAGGTAAATTTCATCTTCGGGGTGCTGTTCACCGCAACATTATAGTTCTGGTAGGCATTGCGCGGGTTGAACATTATCATCTCGTTGACGGTGGCCTTGTTTATGAGGGTCTTTACCTCAGTGCGCGGGTAGCAGTCGGTCCCCTTGGCTGTGGCCTGCAGCAGGATATCCTTTCCTGCAATCAGTTCCTCAATGACATGAGCTCCTCCGTACTGGTCGTGCGGCAGGGCCGTCTCAGTGGCTCCGATGTAGGCGTCAACAGCGGCTATGCCTGCAAAGACAGGGACGTTATTCAATGTGATTTTCTCCATGCGCATAGGCGGATCGGTATGACCGAAGTTGATAAACATGCCCGACGAGCACATTGGCCCGAAGGTACCTGTGGTGACAACGTCAACCTTCTCCGCGATCTCAGAGGGTGTGGCTTCACGGCCCATGGCCGCAACCTGTTCCGCGGTCAGCACAACCGCCTTCCCGCTGAGGATCTTTTCATTGATCTCCGCAACAGTACGTTTCCTCGACATAATGTAAATTTTAAAGTAACTTTAGCCTGCCAACAAACAAACTTCAAAGATATGCTTAGATCACTTATTGTCGCTGCTCTTTCTGCAATTCTTTTGTTTTCATGCGTCCCGGCTGATGATTCTGCCATTGATGTGATGACATTCAATATAAGGATGGATACACCGCGTGACAGTATCAATGCATGGCCTAACCGGGCTGCTATAGTTGCAGGTTTTGTCAATGACCAGATACCTGACCTGCTTGGCATGCAGGAGGTTCTGTGGCACCAGTATCAATACCTCGACTCTGCACTTATCGGCTACGGATCGGTGGCATCGGGACGAGACGATGGCCTGCGCGCGGGTGAGGCCAGCCCGGTCTTTTATCGCCTGGGCAGGTTCGACAGACTTGACGAGGGCACATTCTGGCTCTCTGCCACCCCGGAAGTGCCGGGATCAGTGGGATGGGGGGCTGCGCTGACGCGCATAGCCACATGGGTCAGGCTCTATGATAAGGTGGAACAGGACACGCTGCTGTTCTTCAATACGCATTTTGACCATATCAGCGACTCTGCAAGGGTTATGAGCTCGGGGGTGCTGCTGGGTATGGTTAAGGAACTGGCAGGAGACAATAATTTTGTGATCACGGGCGATTTCAACGCGTTGCCTGAGAGTCTGGCTATTCAGGGTATGAAGGAAGGCGGCTTGGCCGTGGATTCATATCTTATCTCAGAGACTCCGCCTGCAGGCGAATCATATACATTTAACGGCTGGCAGGATGAGCCCGGAGAGGGGAGAATTGACTACATCTTCGTCCGCAACGGGATGAAGGTGCTGAAGTATGAGACTCACCGGGTAATTCGGGAGGGTGTGTTTATCTCCGACCACTGGCCGGTGGTAGCAAGGGTCAATTGAAAAGAGTGGCGTCTTCGACAGGAATGAATTCTATCGGGATATCAAATGTCTCTGCAATATGATGACCACGTTCCATAATATCATCGTCCTCGGTGTCATAATACCACTTGACAACAAGGATTTTGCCCTGATCCATAACCTGTGCTACCTTTCTTATGATGGCAACCAGGATCTGGGTGCCAAAGCTGTTCAGATATTCCAGTGATATTGTCACAGTTGTCGTTCTGGCGGAATTCTATACCGGAATTTTTCCGGACACGAAAATCACTGACGCAAATGCCCTGGTCGTCATGCTTGAGATGAGCGGACAGAAGATCAGGCTGCTAAACGGCGGCGACATGTTCCGCCCCGGTCCCGCGATCTCGCTCATGTACCTTACCTCCTCGAAAAGCGAAGTGGAAAGCCTCTACTCAAAACTGATAGAAAACGGGAAGGCTTTGATGCCGCTGGGTGAGTATCCCTTCAGCCCCAAATATGGATGGGTTGAGGACTGGTACGGTGTCTCGTGGCAGCTTTACAGCGGTCAGGCGGAGATAGACAAATATTGGATCGGACTTACTTCCGGAAGCGGGGAGGAGAGCATGTGCGGCTGGTTGAAAGACAGGTATGGAGTAAGCTGGCAGATAGTGCCATCAATGCTTGATAAATTAATGGCTGAATCACCCAGGGTGACGGAGGAATTGATGAAAATGAAGAAGCTGGATATCCGGAAGCTGCAGGAGGCAGCCCAGTTCAGGCATTAGAGGGCCGAGCGTATGAAAATGACCCGCCAGCCGGCGGGTCATTTTAGCGAAGGAGCCAGATTGCAGGGAAGGCAGTAGTGTTGGCAACTGGAGCGTGATGGCCTGCGGCCAACGATTGCGCGTAGCGCATAAAGCATTGTAGGACAGGAGTATAAAATAAATTTTGGTCGTAGACCATTCAGAATTGTAATAAGGTTGCCCCCCGGATCAGGCCCGTTTTCGATATCCTCTGATTGCAAGAGAGATGAAGCCCATGGCCAGGACCGACAACAGCCCCATGTCACGGGCAATGTCACTGAACCCTGCCCCCTTGAGCATCACCATACGGTTGATGCGCATAAGGTAAGCCACTGGATTAATCCAGTTGAACTGCTGCGCCCATCGCGGCATACTCTCACTTGGAGTAAAGATACCGCTCATGAGAATGAATATCATCGTAAAGAAGAACGCCACAAAGAGGTACTGCTGCCTGTTGGATACAAGAGTAGAGAAGAATAGCGCCATCCCCAGCACAGCAACCAGGAAGATGGCGGAGCAGGCAAAGAAGAGCAGGATGCTGCCCTCGAACGGAATATCGAAAGCGATCCAACCGACCGTCAACCCCAGGGCCAGGTCAAGCAATCCCAGAATGAAGAAAGGAATAACCTTTGAGATTATAAGCTCCCATTTCCTGATGGGGGTGACATTGATCTGCTCCAGGGTCCCCGTCTCCAACTCCTTAACGAGGTTCAGTCCCGCCAGCATAAGGCCGATGGCAATGATCAATATTACAAGCACCCCGGGGAGCATGAAATGCTTGTAGTTAAGCGTCGGGTTGTACCAGTAGCGGGGAGATGTATTTATCCCGGGGATCGCCGATGGCGCTGCTCCCGTGGCCATGACCACATCCATGTTGTAATCGCGTACAACTGACGTCAGGTAACTCCACGCAAGCATTGCCTGAGTGGAGTTGACAGCATCGACAAGTACCTGCAGCCGGGGTTTCGTCATGCCTGCCAATCCCTCGGAGAAGTCGTTCGGAATTATCAGTACCAGGTCGGCATCGCCTGAGAGGAGAAGTGCCCCGGCCCCGGCAATGTTAATGGGAGCGGCAGTCGTTTTGAAGAATGTGGATCCGGCCAGCTTCGATATCAGCTCGCGCGAAGCGGGACTCCTGTCATTGTCCGTCACGGCCAGGTCGAGACGTTTTATCCCGAAGGTGATGGCTGGCACAAGAATAAGCATCTGCAACAGGGGGACCATTATGATAGCCCTGAGCATGAACGGATTCCGGACTATCTGCCGGAACTCTTTCTTGAGGAGAAACAGCAGTCTTCTCATCTGGCGGTCTCCCTTCTGTGCAAGACATACACAATCCTCATCATGCGCCCTCCTTTTTCATCCGTGACGACAACGTTTTCATCTTGCGTTTTCCTCCAGCCTTACTTTGAACTTCCTGGCGCTGAGCACAATCAGGAAAAGCGTCATTCCTGCAAGTATCAGCGTCTCCTTCCAGACATATTCAAATCCGGCTCCCTTGATCATGATCGGGCGGATAATCTCAATGAACCACCTGGGTGGCATAATCATGCTTACATAATCATAGATCTTCGGCATATTCTCTATCGGGAAGATAAAGCCCGACAGTAGCAGCCCCGGAAGAAGCAGTCCCATAAATGTAATGATAATCGCATTCTCCATTTTGTCCACAATTGTGGAGATAAGTATCCCAAATGACAATCCCATAAGGATATAGAGCATGCACTCGGCAATGAGCAGAGCGATGCTTCCCCTGACAGGCAGCTTAAAGACGAACCATGCCATCAGGAGAATTATAATCACGTTGAAGAGTGACAGAAAGAAGTATGGTGCCACCTTTCCCACAATAATCTGCCATGGTTTCAGAGGTGAAACAAGCAACACCTCCATGGTGCCGAACTCTTTTTCACGAACTATTGAGACTGATGTCAGCAGGGCTGATAACAGTATGAGTACCAGTGTTATAATCCCCGGTATAAACATGAAGTGACTTTCGAGGTTAGGGTTGAAGTACATCCTCACATCAGGAATAATGACAGGGAGACCTGAGGTGATCTGTTTTGTCAGAGTGGCGGAGTAGTCGTTCATTATGCCTGAAGTATATCCTGTCACCAGGCTGGCTGTATTTGGCTCCGAGGCATCGGCTATTATGCTGACTGTTGCATGGCCCTCGCGGGTCAGTGTGGCTGACATTTCCGCGGGGAAGACGACCACTGCTTTTATCTTTCCCTTTTTAAAGGTGGCATCGATCTCGTCAAAGGAGTCCAGCCGGTTGCTTATTGTAAAGAAATCAGAGGCTTCCAGTTTGTTAATAAGCTCATTCGAGACATTATCACGGGCATTGTCGAGCACGGCGATTGAGGCATTTTTCAGGTCGGTCCTGACGGCATACCCAAAGATGAGCAGCTGTGCTGCCGGTATACCGAAAAGGATTACCAGCGTCCGGACATCGCGGAAGATGTGGAGGAACTCCTTGCGCACAAATGCCATGAATCTTTTCATGCGTTAATCCTTTGAGGTCTGGCGATCTTCACGAACAGCTCCTCCACCGAGGCTGTCCCGTACTGTTGCCGCAGGGCGGAGGGGGTGTCGAGGGCTACTATCCTGCCTTCGCTCATGATTGTAATGCGGTCGCAGTATTCGGCTTCGTCCATGTAATGCGTTGTCACGAAGACTGTAATGCCCCGTGAGGCCGTCTCATAGATCATCTCCCAGAATTGCCGGCGGGTGACGGGATCAACCCCGCTTGTAGGCTCATCGAGAAAGACAATCTCCGGCTCGTGGAAGAGCGCTACAGCAAAGGCGAGTTTCTGCCGAAGGCCAAGAGGCAAAGCCAGTATCAGCGTATTGCCATAGCCGGTGAAACTGAGTCTTCGGAGCAGTTCCTCCCTGCGGGGGCGTATCTCTTTCATCGTCATGCCGTATATGCCACCGTAGAGTTCGATGTTCTCGTTTACCGTCAGGTCCTCATAGAGGGAGAAGCGTTGAGACATGTACCCGATACGCTTCTTTATCTCCTCGGGGCGGTGTGAATCGATGCCGGCAACAGTCACCTTTCCGGAGGTAGGGCGCGAGAGCCCGCACAGTATCCTCATGGCCGTCGTCTTCCCGGCGCCGTTGGCACCCAGGAAACCGAATATCTCTCCCCTGTAGACGTCGAATGTCAGCCGGTCATTCGCTGTGAACGACCCGAACCTCTTCACCAGGTCCCTTACTTCTATGACTTTTTCCCTCTCCATCATTAATTCTGTTTCATACTTCCCCTGACCTTCAGACTTTAGACTTTCAGACCTTCAGACCTCCTTCTGCATGAGTTCAAGGAATACATCCTCTATGCCCGGGACGGTTTCGGCTATTATAGCGCCACTGAGACCTGCTCCTTCAAGTGCTCTTTTCACCTCCGCAGGATCAGCATCATCACGGAGTACGACGTGCACTGAGTCGCCGAACGGCTCCGGGCTGACAACCTGTGGCAGGGATCGCAGGGCTAGGAGGAGCCTGTACCTGTCAGGGTGGCTTACGGCATAGAGCTTCCTGCTGTATGAGTTGCGTATTCTGGCTGGTGTGTCGATGCCAAGGAGCTTTCCTTCCTGTATCAGTGCGATGCGGTCACAGCGGAGGGCCTCGTCCATATAGGGTGTTGAAACGATAATTGTGATTCCCTCGTTCTTCAGGCCGGCAAGTATCTCCCAGAACTCCGTACGGGAGACTGCATCAACGCCTGTGGTGGGCTCGTCGAGGATGAGTATCCTTGGCTTGTGTATCAGGGCGCAGGAGAGGGCAAGTTTCTGTTTCATGCCCCCGGAGAGACGCCCGGCCTGACGTTTTTTGAAAGGCTCTATCTGTTTGTAGATGGGCTCAATGAGATGATAGTTTTCTTTGATTGTGGTGCCGAAGATGGTAGCATAGAAGTTAAGGTTCTCCTCCACGGTGAGGTCGTGGTAGAGACTGAAACGGCCCGGCATATAACCGATCTGGCTACGCAGCTCCCTGAAGTTGCTGACGACGTTGAGGCCGAAGAGGGTAATCCTCCCGCCTGACGGGATGATCAGGGTGGCGGCGATGCGGAAGAGGGTTGTCTTGCCTGCGCCGTCGGGACCAATGAACCCGAAGAGTTCACCCTCGCCGACGCTGAAGGAGACATCGTCAACCGCGGTGACCCTGCCGTACCTCTGGGTGATGTTATAGGCCTCTATGGCGTTCATTTCTGTTGAGGGTTACGTTATCTGCCTTCAGATCAGTTGAATATCGCTTCCCCGGGCATCCCGGCTTTTATTGAGCCGTCGTTTGGAACATCAATTGTCACGGCGTAGACCAGTGTCACCCGCTCCTCCTTTGTCTGTATGATCTTGGGTGTGAACTCCGCCTTTTCAGATACATGGGTTACGGTTCCGGTATAGTCTTTAAATTCCTTTTCTCCCTGGTCGATGCGGACGGTGCAGGTGGCTCCGATCTTTACATCTGCCAGCTGTGCGCCGCTGACCCACACCTTCAGTTTCATTGTTTTCATGTTGGCGAGCCTGACAAGCGGTTTGCCTGCTGCGGTCAGCTCATATGCCGAGGCATAAGTGTCAATGACTGTAGCCGTATATGGGGCGCGGACGGTGCTGCGTGACAGCTGTTCATCGAGGAGGGCTCTTTTGGCGGCGATGCTCTGCTGCTCGGCAGCCACTGAGCGGCGCTGGGTGTTGTTGGCCTCGGCCTGCCGGCGGAGTACCTCCATCTGACCGTTGAGGTCATCGAGCTGTTTCTGTGTGGCGGCGCCGTCAGCGAGCATGCGGCGCGTACGCTCAATATTCACGGAGAGGTTATCCATCTGCTGGCGTATCACGGCCTCCTGCGCCGCAATGCCCGCCAGGCGCGCCTGCGCCTGCGCCGTCACCGCATCCAGCTCGGCACGCTGCAACACCTGCATCGTGGTGTCGGTGACGGCGATGACGGCGCCGCCAGCCACAACCATGCCTTCTGTGACATCCATGCTGATAATCCTGCCCGAGGTCTCGGCGGAGATGATAACCTCATCAGCCTCAAAGGTGCCCCATGCGTCGGCATCGCTCTCACCCCTGCCACAACCGGCGACAAGAATCAGAAGAAGAGGTATGAGTAGCTTTTTCATATTACTGTTGAGTTTTGTATCCTGTGATATATAAGTATTCAGTTTCTGCCCGTGCAATGCTGATCTTCCTGGCTGCGGCGGCAATCACAGCCTGCTTCTCATTGTTGAACTCTGTCATGTACTGCGAGGCCGTGATCACCCCGTTCTCAAGCTGCGAGGCCGCAGTGGCTGCAATCCTTCTTCGTATGTCAATCAGTTCATCATCCCGGGCGGCAGCCTCGCGCACCGACTCAATCTCTGACAGCTTAAGAGTCAGAAGCCGTTGCAACGCCTCTGCCGCCGCACTCTTCCTGATGTCCAGAAGCTGCTGCTGCAGGGTGATCGACCTGCGGTCATTGCTGTTCCTGCCCCAGTCATAGATGTTCCATTTCAGTCCGGCCCCAAGAGAATAGTATACATCAGGATTGTCAGACAGAAAGTTATTGCCGGGAGGATTTCCGTACCCGGCCTGGGCAAAGCCAAAGACCTTTGGCATGCGCTGATTCTTAAGCAGGTTCTTTGATAGCTCCAGCTGGCGACTGCGTGTGTCAAAAAGACGCAGATCAGGATTGTCTTTCAGATCGCTGCCGGCAATAACCTGGTCAGGCAGGATCAGTTCTGCGTTCTTCAATTCCGTCATCCCGGTTATCTGTTCCAGCGCCTGCACCAGTGCGTCTGCCCTTCGGCCAAGCTCGGCGGCCGACTGCTCCGCTCTAATCATCTCAGCCCTGAGCACATCGAGTGTCACCGACGGAACAACGCCGTTTTCCACCCCGGATGAAGCCTCTTTAATACGTGAATTCAGTTCTGAGATCAGGACCGATGTCACCTCAGACTGGCTCCTGACAAGGAGCAGTGAGAAAAAGTAGTTATTTACCTGTTCGCGGAGCCTGTAGAGGTCGGCCTCGTTCTGCTGCAAGTTCAGCTCACTTACCACCCTCTCCACCTCCCTGGCGCTGCGGGTTACCCCTCCGTCCCATATCACCTGGTTGAGATCCACTGTTGCCCTGTACTGCTCATGCGGTATCGACGGCAGTGAGCCGGCGGGTATGGGTATGGAACCAAGCAGTTCGGACATGTCCACAACGTCAGACTGGTAGTTGAACGAGCCGCCAAGGTCCAGTGACGGCAGCCATGACGCCGCCAGGTTCCGGTCACGCAACAGCGTCATGCCGGAGTAAATTTCCCTCTCACCTGACAGCGGTGAAAAGGCAGCGGCAGCATCGTAGCACTGCTCCAGTGTCACCCTGATCTGTGCCCCGGCACCGCAAAGAATGGCCAAGAGAACAATAAAAATAACTGTCCTTTTCATTTCTTCCGGTTTTTTAATGCAGTGAAGAGCATATCTGAGGCAAAATCCTTCCTCTCCCGCATGTATTCATTGAATCTTTTTCTTTCCTTCAGCTCCGGCATGAGCAATGTGATCATGTCATACGCCAGAGCCGGGAAAACCGAGAATGAAATGATGGTGACCATCAGCTGCGACATGTCGGATTTCTTTATGCCATAGGCTTTCATTTCCTTTGCATGCCGGTCATAGATCATTGTTCTCAGGTCGTTAAACCTGACAGTCTCCCTGATCGATTCAATCAGTTCCGGATTCTGTGACATCTCGTTAAGAAGGAATAACGGCAGCCTCTGGTTCTTTATCATGAACTCTATATGCTCATCGAGGAACTTCTTTATCTTTTCCTTGAATGGGAGATCCTCCCTCAGGATAGAAATGATCTTTTCAAACATCTTTTTCTGCAGCGCCATATAGACCTCCTTGAAAAGCTGTTCCTTGCTGCGGAAGTAGTAATGAAGCAACGCCTTGTTTACCCCGGCTTTATCCGCTACCTCCTGCATCCTGGCCCCTGAATAGCCTTTCTCCTCGAATATCTCGCTGGCTGCCCTGAAGATTTTCTCCCTTGTATGGCTGTCAGTTTCCCTGGCTTTTACCATTATATTAACTATTTAGTTTAACCAAAATGATTAACCAATTGGTCAAAATTAATCAGTAATATTATTATTTGCAAGAATTTCACGTATTATTTAAATTTGATAGTTGTTCAGTGGCGCATTAACAAAATTCAAAAGCAATGAAAAAGTTTTTCGGCAAACCTGGGCGGTGGTTTCCGGGAATCATAATCTTCCTTCTTGCTCTCGTAGTAATTTACATGATAGCCTTCAGATCATCCGTGAAGAAAATGACATCCGCAGATACAGCCGGGCTGACTGAGGATGTTTTTGCCGTGAGGGACAAATATGTGAATATGTACCTGATCCGGGACGGGAGTGATTTCATTGCAATAGATGCCGGTATTAAGCCTGGAACAATCAAGGACGAGATAAAGAAGCTCGACATTGATCCCGAAAGGGTGAAGGCTGTATTCCTGACTCACACCGATACCGATCATGCCGGCGGATTGTCAGTCTTTAAAAGGGCAACGGTCTGGCTCCATGAAGATGAGGAACAGATGATAAACGGGGAGACCGGAAGGGCGCTCTGGATCGGAAATAAGATCGATGTTACGGATTACAGGCTTCTTGATGAAAAGGTCGTCAGGATCGGCGGGGTACGGATCGAGCCTGTCCCCACCCCTGGTCACACAACAGGGCTTACCTGTTACAGGGTGAATGACATTTACCTGTTTACAGGTGACGCTGTTAGCCTGGAGAACGGAGTGATCAGTCTCTTCCCAAAATACATAAACAAGAATGCCCGCAGAGCACACAGGTCAGTAGAAAATATCTCCGGCCTTGAGGGTGTGCAGTATATCTTCACAGGACATCACGGATACTCTGCAGATTATCCTTCAGCTGCCGGCGGTTATAAATAACAGGTCGTCTGAACCCTTCATCAGCCACCCGCTGGCAGAAGAACAAATCGTTTTTCCTGTTGTTAACTCATTAAAGAGTAACAACATGAAAACCAAAAATATTGAAAAGATTATATCCCCGCCGCCAGTCCATTTTGTTGGTGACGGCTTCAGGGTACATAACTTCATACCGGGAGTATACCCGCTCTCAATGGCACGGATGGATCCATTCATCCTCCTCGACTACAACTCAAAGTACTTTTTCCCGCCCACGGATAAGCCGAGAGGAGTGGGAGTGCATCCCCACCGCGGTTTCGAGACGGTGAGCATAGCATACCGTGGCCGCATTGCGCATCACGACAGCTTCGGGAACAGCGGGGTGATAGGTGAGGGCGACGTGCAGTGGATGACGGCATCATCGGGACTTCTCCACAAGGAGTATCACGAGAAGGAGTTTGCTGGCAGTGGCGGCGACTTCCACATGGTACAGCTCTGGGTGAATCTGCCGGCAAAAGACAAGATGTCCCCGCCAAAATACCAGCCAATCACAAATGATCAGATGGGTAAATACATTCTGCCTGGCAACAAGGGTTTGATTGAGGTCATCGCCGGGTCTTACAATGATGTGAAGGGCCCTGCCTCAACATTTACCCCTATGTCAATGCTGAACGCAAGACTTAAAAAGGGAGCAAAAGCTGATTTCGGGTTCCCGGCCGGGTACAACACGGCTGCACTTGTAATTGAGGGAAAGGTTCTGATCAACAGTACCGATACCGTACCGGCTGATCATTTTGTCCTCTTCATGAATGACGGCGAGCAATTCACGGTGGAGACGGAAGAAGACTCAATTGTCCTGATAATCAGCGGAGAACCTATCAGAGAGCCCATCGCTGCACACGGGCCCTTCGTCATGAACACCAAATCTGAAATATACCAGGCATTCGAGGATGTCGAGAGCGGCAAATTCGGCCACCTGGAGGAGTGACATATCAACCCCGGCAGACGCCATGATTTTATATTTGCATGATTTAGTCCGTTTGCATAAATTTATGGTGCATTTCCTCTTTTAGTGTGCAACATAAATTCTGAATCATGCTGGTCAAGACCTTCAGTTCTGCCGTGTTTGGTATTGAAGCAGTTCCGGTTACAATTGAGGTGGATGTCACCCGTGGAGTGCGATATATGCTTGTGGGGCTTCCTGATGCTGCCGTCAAGGAGAGCCAGCAGCGCATTGAATCGGCACTGCGTGCCGTTGGTCTCCACTGGCCCGGCAAACAGGTGATAATAAACATGGCTCCGGCCGACATACGAAAGGAGGGATCATCGTACGATCTGCCCCTCGCTGTCGGCATCCTTGTCGCCTCAGGGCTGGTCAGCGGCGGCAGGCTGGATGGAATGCTCCTCACCGGGGAGCTGTCACTCGATGGCTCGGTAAGACCTGTGCGCGGCGTGCTGCCCATGGCGCTGCAGGCACGTGAGTCGGGCTTCCGCGGGATGATGGTTCCGGCTTCCAATGCCCCCGAAGCCGCCGTGGTTGATGGAATGGATGTTTACGGGGTGAACAGCCTGGGACAGGTGCTTGCTTACCTGAATGGTGAACTCTCCCCCGAACCTCTCAGAATCGACCTGGAAAGTCTGTTCAGCCGTGAGGGTAATGTCTATGATGCGGACTTCTCTGATGTAAAGGGGCAGGAGAACGTCAAGCGGGCACTCGAGGTGGCCGTGGCCGGCTCACATAATGCCATAATGATCGGGCCGCCCGGTTCAGGCAAGACCATGCTCGCCCGTCGTTTGCCCGGGATACTTCCGCCTCTCACCCTCGGGGAGGCGCTTGAGACAACCAAGATCCACTCAGTGGCAGGCAGGATGGATAATCACCTGCCGCTGATGATTCGCCGTCCCTTCCGCAGCCCCCATCACACCAGTTCTGACATCGCCCTCGTCGGCGGAGGATCGGTGCCCCAGCCGGGAGAGATCAGCCTGGCACACAATGGCATACTGTTTCTTGATGAACTGCCGGAATTCAAACGGAGCGTTCTTGAGGTGTTGCGCCAGCCGCTGGAAGACAGGGTCATCACCATCGCACGGGCCAGGATGAGCTGCAACTTCCCTGCCTCTGTCATGCTTATTGCTTCGATGAACCCCTGTCCGTGCGGGTTTTATAACCATCCGTCAAAACAGTGCACCTGCGGTCCGGGCATGGTGCAGAAATACCTCAGCCGCATCTCCGGGCCGCTGCTTGACCGCATAGACATACACATCGAGGTGGTACCGGTGGATTATGAAAACCTGGCGGAAGCAGCACCCGCAGAGAGCTCGGCCGCTATACGCAAGCGTGTTGTAAGTGCCAGGGAAACACAGGCAGCACGCTTTGCCGGGAACGACGGCATTCACAGCAATGCCCAGATGACACCTGCAATGATACGCCGCCACTGCCACATAGACGATACCGGGGGAAGACTTCTCAGGGCGGCGATGGAGAGACGAGGGCTGTCGGCAAGAGCCTATGACAGAATCCTTAAGGTGGCCAGAACAATTGCCGATCTCGACAACGCCGAAAGGATCAGACCCGATCACCTGTCTGAAGCTATTAACTACCGTAACCTCGACCGGGAAGGTTGGGCGGGATGAAAAAATACCCCATCCGTAGCTTCACATGTTTCTTTTTGCTTATTTTGCTTCCGGGGAAAGGTATCATGTTATTCACCGGAATGTATGGAACTTATAAACAAACTTAGGCAGAAGCTTTCAGATGAACACCTGATGTTCGCTTACCGCGGCGAGGTTACCGGAGATAACTCGGTCAGCCTTCTCACACTGCTTGAGCGTGAGATGGAGTTTTCAGACTTCAGTCTCCTCGGCCGCAAACGTCTTTTCATGTTCGTTCTTGAGAACCTTCAGAACATAACCAGACACGGCATCACCAGGAGTGAGGATGTGACATCCCTCGTGGTGTACAACAAGACGACAGACGGCTACACGGTGAGCACCGGCAATGCCCTCAAAAAAAGCGAGGTAAGGGACCTGAGGAAAAACCTCGAAAAGATCAACAGCCTTGATCCTGACACAATCAGAGAAGTCTACAGGACAATGCTGCAGGATACCAAAATCGGAAAGAAGGGCGGAGCCGGTCTGGGTCTCATGGAGATGGCAAGAAAGACCGGCAACAAGCTGGACTACGATTTCCTTCCGATAGACGAAAAGTATTCATACTTCATCCTGAGCAAGACAGTTGATGCCGGAGGAAAAAACATCAGCGAGAGTGCAGGTTCACCGGAATCCTTCGATGCGAAGAAGGTGGCACAGCTTGAGAGGATGATGAAGTCGAATAATATCTTCTTCATTTGGGCAGGTCCGATGACCCATGCCATCAGCAAGGAACTGCTGAATTTCAGTGAAACCTCCATGCGGGAGGCTGAGATGGAACAAAACCTCCACAAGCGCGTATTCGCAGCACTTATTGAACTGCTTCAGAATGTTGCCCAGCACAGTCCGGGCTTCGAGGCCGAAAAACAGTACGGTATTCCCCTGGCCATGATCAGGAAGACCCCGGCATCTTTCATAATCACATCGGGGAACCTCCTCAGACTAAGCGATATTGATCATCTCACGCAAAAGCTTGACATGGTCAACAGGTACGACGAAGCGGGACTGAAGAAGCTGCTGAAAGTTGCGCTGATGGGGCAGGATATGTCAAAAATATCCACCGGCTATATGGGACTGCTTGAAATGGCCCGCAGGTCAGGGAACAGGCTCACCTACAAGTTCGACCAGATCAACGACCAGTATGCCTACTATACCGTGACGGTCAGGGTTAGTGCCAAGGGGTACAAGACTCAAACAGTAAAGTAAGCAGCGGAAATTTTAATCTTCACAGACCAGTGTAAGGTCCTTTCCGTCATAGACGGCATAACTTGTGCGGCAGCTGAACCAGTCGCCCAGGATGATCATCCTTCTTCCTTCCTCATCAAATGTCAATGGCAGGTGCCTGTGGCCGTAGATGAAGTACTTTGCCCTGCATCCTTCGGCGGCAAGGTTCCGGGTATGCCTTATAAGGTCCTCCTTAGCCTCTCCCATGAAGGGCAGCGAAACATGTTTCGCCAGCCTGCTGCTCTTTGACCAGGCATGCCCTATTCCCACACCCCACCGTGGATGAATGGCTGAAAAGAGCACGCGGGCAATCCTGTTGCGGAACACTGCGAACAGTATCCTGCCTCCAATGCTCCTGCTTCCCAGGCCTTCGCCGTGAGCCAGATAAAAGAGCTCTCCGCCAATCTCCGTCGAAAGAGGCTCATAATGGACTGTTACACCACACTCTTCGGCGAGGTACCCTTTCATCCACATATCGTGATTGCCGGTGAAGATATGAACCGGGATGCCGCTGTCTGTGAGAGAAGCCAGCCTGCCTAAAAATCTCGTGAAACCTTTGGGAACCACTTTCCTGTATTCCCACCAGAAATCGAAGATATCGCCCAGCAACCATATTGATTCCGCATCGGCTGACACGCGGTCGAGCCAGCTGATTACCCGCTGCTCCCGTTCATGCGGATCGGTTCCTGCCGCCAGTCCCAGGTGAAAGTCAGATGCGAAATATGATTTTCGAACTTCCAATATCCCGCTATTTATTGAAGAGCTGGTCCATTCTTATAGTGAGGTTACGGCCCGTGAGGTTGGTGTTGATGATGTTTCCCTCAGGGTCATAAAGAAGGTTCGAAGGCAGCTTCGTGATATTCAAAAGCCTTGCATATAAGGGATTCTGCGGGTCTGTTTCCCTGACGCTGATCCAGGGTATCTCCTCGAAACGGACGATATTCTTCCATCTCTCCTCATCCGGATCAAGGCTGATCTGGAAGATCTCGAGTCCTTTACGGTGGCAGGCTTCATAGATCGTTTTCAGCAGGGGCAGCTCATTCATGCTCGCCTCCGAGGTTGTACTCCAGAATGAGACAAGTACATAACTGCCTTTCAGAGAAGAGACACTCCGCATCCTGCCGTTTATGTCAGGCAACTCCGGAGTGCTGCTGGTTGAAGGCAACTGCGATGCCAGGCTGGCAACCCGGTCAAGATACATCTTATTCAGCTCAGAGGTGACATTCTCCTTCAGTGCACGCACATGGCGCGATACGGGATATTTCACTGAGAGCGAGTCAGAGACGATCTTAAGATACTGCAGGTCGCGGGGCTGATACAGGACGTAAGTGTTTTCATCGAGCCTCTGGTAAAGAGCCTGGATGGCTGACATGGAGCTCATATTCTCAAGGATGAACTTGATATTGAACATGCGCTGGGAATTCACTATATCAACGAATGCGTTATCCAGCTCAGGTCCGCGTACGGCAAGCTCTTCACTGCCAAGGGCGGAATAAATGTTCCTGACGGAATCGAGCCTGGTCTTGGTTATAACCAGTTGCTGGTCAAGGAACCTGATATCTTCTGATCCGGGCGAACCCATTACTGTGTAATTCATTGCCAGGGGCGGCTTGCCGAATTCAATTGAAATCTTTTCACCGGGCATGACCAGCAGTCCGACGAATTCGTTGTTCGGGAACCTTACCTGGTAAAACTCCGGGCCTGTCACCCCGGTGACGAATTTGAACCGGCCACCTTTTATCTCAGCCGAGTCGACTCTTGTTCCATGGTCCACTTCTGACTGGTCAAGGTAGACCATTCCCTCCATCACTTCGGAGAAGGTGCCTTTAATTGTTACTTTATTTTCGCTGCTGCAACCTGCAAGAAGTGATGCGGCCAGAAGCACTGAAGCAAACCTCTTCATTCCTTATTTATATTTCAGGTACAAATAAACTAAAAAACGGGATTGGCTACTGTTCTCCCAGCACTTCATCCAGTTTTTTCCGCAGATCATCGCCTCTCAGATTGACTGCTATCACTTTTCCCTCCCGATCAATGAGGAAGCTGGCGGGTATCTCCGACAGGCCGAACTGCTTCACCACCTCAGAGTCGCGGTAACGTAGGTCACTGACATGTTTCCATTGTCCCAGCCTGTCTTTCCTTATGGCATCGGTCCAATCCTCTTTCCTCAGGTCGAGCGATACCTGGAAGATGTCGAATCCTCGCCAGTGGTACATGTCATACAGTCTGACGAGGTTGGGATTTTCCTCACGGCATGGCGGGCACCAGGCAGCCCAGAAGTCAACCAGCACCACTTTTCCTTTCATGGACGAGAGGCGCAGTGTATCACCATCAGGATCAGGGAGGACAATCTCAGGCAGCATCTCTCCGGCTACCGGCGGTTCTCCGGCTCTTTTGCCCACCGAAACGCTCTTTCTCAGTCCCGCCACGAAAGTATGGAGGTCAAGTACCAGGTCAGACCCGGGGAAGAGGGTATAGAGCGTCGAGTCGACACTGTAGAAAACCTCCGGGTTCTTCGCAGGATCAAAGAGCTGCAGGCCAGGCACCACCTGCTGGTTCAGCAGGTAGACAGACACCATTGATGTTTTGTTCTCTTCCAGGAGGTTGAGCGCTTTTTCGCGGAAGGCGGTGACAATATCTGCCGCACGCCTGTCGAGACTGTCCATCAGCAGGGGCAGAGAAGGGCTGTCGATGCTGTCGTTGTATATATCCGTCAGGTGCTTAAGCTCGGCCATGACAACCTCGTGATCTTTTCTGAATGAAATGATTTCTGAAGTGCCTTCCGATCCCTTCACCTGCTGCGGCTCTGCCATCGCGTTACGTGCAGCATGCACCTCAATCTTTTCGCCCGGCGAAACGAGAAGGGTAAGAAAGTCGTCATCGTCCATGCTGAGCATGAAAAAGGCGGGCCATTCCGTTTCAGACCTGAAGCTGAACCTGCCGTCTTTACCCGGCACAACCGAATCAACCGGCTCCAGAAATCCGGGCTTCACCTCCCTGAGCAGAAGATAATCGCTGTCTCCGGCACCTTCAATGGTTCCGCTGACACTAAAACTTCCCTTCCTGCAACCGGTCATCAGAAGGACAGATGCAAGCAGGACCAGTATCATTTTTTTGCTCATGACGTCAAATATTACATAAAACAATTTTTGTTCAGATTCTTTTAAATTTACTTTCATAACTGCCGAACTTTTTAAACTCGCACTGGTTCTCTTTACGGAGTGTAAAGATATCTATTTTTCAGACCGTTCAGGGTCTGTTCCGGTTCCCGGCGACAGATTATAAATCTGATTTTTTTGCTTTTCTTTGCACTTGAAACGATTTGTTATTAAATTGATAGTATATTTTCTTGCTTTTTTTAGCAGTTAAACGGAACTCCTTAAATTATGGGATACATTAAGTTCGATAAAGCTCAGGTTGTTAACCTTGAGTATTCACTGAGCCGTGAGATTTTACGCAGCAACAGGGCCGGCAGTTATTCCTCAACCACAATCGTTGGATGCAATACCCGCAAGTATCACGGCTGGCTTGTATGTCCCGTGGATGAACTTGGAGGTGAAAGGCACGTGCTCCTCTCGGCTGTTGATGCCACAGTGGTCAGCAACGGCCAGAGTTTCAACACGGGGATTCATAAGTACCATGGCGAGCATTACAGCCCCAAAGGACACAAATACGTCGAAGACTTTGATATTCAGGATATTCCCGGAATGACTTACAGGGTAGGGAATGTTATCCTGAAACAGGAACGTATACTGGTACACTATGAAGAGGAGTTACTGATACGGTACACTATAATTGCCGCGGATGAGCCGGTAAAATTGCAGTTGAGACCTTTCCTTGCGTTCAGGAACATACATCAGCTGACGCATGCCAACATGTGGGCCAACACACGGACAGAGCCGGTGTCTCACGGGGTGAAGATACGCATGTATGACGGGTTTCCATGGCTGCACATGCAGCTCTCCTGCAAGGCGGAGTTTGTTTCCGTGCCTGACTGGCATCTCGGCGTTGAGTATGTTGAGGAGCAGAAGCGCGGGTATGACTATTCGGAGGACCTGTTCGTCCCGGGCTTTTTTGAGATGACTGCAGCGAAGGGTGATGTAATAGTCTTTTCAATTTCAACCAAAGAAGAGAAACATGCAGGATTAAAGGCCAGGTTCACCCGCACCGTCGCTACCAAGATCCCGCGCAGCAACTTTGGCAACTGCCTGCGAAATGCCTCGCAGCAGTTCATTGAGAAGCGAGGTGAAGACACTAATATCATAGCCGGTTATCACTGGTTTGGTTCATGGGGACGTGATACCTTCATCTCATTGCCCGGACTGGCGCTGGCACGCACCTCCGAGGATCTGTATGCTGCAGTGCTCGACACTCAGGTACGCCGCATGAAGGGCGGTCTCTTCCCTAACATGGGTGACAATGACAACCCGGCATTCAACAGTGTAGATGCTCCTCTCTGGTTCTTCCAGGCACTCTTCAGCTACGGTCTGGATCACAAGGAGACCTGGAAGCGTTACGGGGCGGCGATGAAGGATGTGCTGACAGCATACCGTTCAGGCACCTCCTTCGGTATCCGTATGAGGGAGAACGGACTGATATATTCAGGGGCTCCGGGAAAGGCACTGACATGGATGGATGCCGTGGTCAAAGGTAGCCCGGTTACACCCCGTGACGGCTTTGCCGTGGAGATCAACGCACTGTGGTACAATGCAATGTCTTACTCACTCGACTGTGCACGGGCAGCACATGACAGGTCCTTCGTGAAGGAGTGGGAGGCTCTTCCGGAACTTATCAGCAGGTCATTCATCGAGACCTTCTGGGATGAGGAACTCGGTTACCTGGCAGACTATGTGAACGACAATGAGAAGAGGAATATGCAGATAAGGCCGAACATGGTCCTGGCCACCTCACTTCCCTATACAATGCTTACCAGGGAGCAGATGAAGAGTATCCTGGATATCGTCAACCGAATGCTGGTCACCCCCAGGGGACTGCGCACACTGTCGCCCTCGGAGGAGGGGTACCAGGGTATCTACTGTGGTGACCAGGATACGCGTGACCGGGCCTATCACCAGGGCACCGTCTGGCCATGGCTGTTGGGACCTTTCTGTGACGGATGGCTGAGAGTATACGGAGAAGGAGGGGTATCCCGCATACGAAAACTTATTATGGGATTCGAGGAGACGCTGACGGAAGCCGGAATATCCACGATATCTGAGATTTACGACGGTGATCCGCCGCATTCGCCAAGGGGTGCAATATCACAGGCATGGAGCGTTGGAGAGATACTCCGCATCTTCACCCTTCTTGAAAAGAATTATCCAGAAAATAAAATATGATATGCGTGTCCTGATGTTTGGATGGGAGTTCCCTCCCCATATAGCAGGGGGATTGGGAACCGCCAGTTACGGCCTCACCCGGGGGCTTGCCGCCCATAAGGATATTGAGGTGATCTTCGTGGTGCCGAAGGCTTACGGAGACGAAGACCAGAGTATCGTCAGACTTGTTGGCGCAAACACTGTCCCCATCGCCTTCAAGAAGGTGAAGTACAGGTATTTTCAAAAACCGGTGGAAAAGATCGAAGTCTTTTCGAAACTGGTCCCTTACACTGACCCGGAGGAGTTCTGGAAGATTACCCGGGGCGAAGTGGCTGATACGGATGTACTTGTAAAGACCGATGAGCATGGCAAGGTCGACTTCACGGGAAGCTACGGATCCACGCTGATGGACGAGATTCACAAGTACTCAGTGGTTGCACAGGTCATCGCTTCGGAGAATGAATTTGACATCATTCATGCGCACGACTGGCTCGCCTACCCGGCAGGCATTGCTGCCAAGGCCGTCTCAGGCAAGCCTCTGGTGATTCATGTGCACGCAACCGACTTCGACCGCAGCGGAGGGAACGTCAACCCGGTAGTATACAATATGGAGAAGGAGGGAATGGATGCAGCCGACAGGATAATCACCGTCAGCAACCTCACCCGTGACATCGTAATCAATAAATACAATATTGATCCTGACAAGGTGATCACCGTATACAATGCCGTTGAACCTCAGCATCATTCGGAGCTTGACATACCCGAGAGGGCTTATGATGACAAGATCGTCACCTTTCTGGGCCGTATCACAATGCAAAAGGGACCTGAGTATTTCATCGAGGCAGCCAGGATGGTTCTTTCGAGGATGCCCAATGTCAGGTTCGTAATGGCAGGATCGGGTGACATGATGGAACGCATGATGCGTCATGCAGCTTCGCTTAGGATTACCGACAGGTTTCACTTTACCGGGTTCCTTCGCGGCAATGATGTCTTCACCATGCTCAGGATGAGTGATGTGTACGTGATGCCCTCGGTCTCCGAACCGTTCGGTATATCGCCGTTGGAAGCAATGCAATCAAACGTACCGGTGATAATAAGCAAACAGAGTGGCGTGGCCGAGCTCCTGACACATGCAGTGAAGGTCGATTTCTGGGACATAGAAGCCATGGCTGATGCCATATACGGTATTCTGACCTACCCGGCACTGTCAAGGATGTTCATCATGAACGGCAAGGAGGAGGTTGACAAGCTGAAATGGGAGAAGGCTGCCGGCCATGTTAAGAGTATTTATAAAGGGGTTTTGGAACAGACAAGATAAAACAATATGAGCACAGCACAGAAAAAGGCAATATGCCTCTATTTTCAGGTTCATCAGCCCTTCCGGCTCAGACGATACCGCTTTTTTGAGATGGGTCATGAACATTACTACTATGACGATTTCATGAATGAGTCGATCCTGCGAAAGATAGCAAACAACTGCTACCTTCCCGCAAACAGGATACTGCTCGATCTCATTAACAAGCACAAGGGCAAGTTCAGGGTCACTTTCTCACTGACAGGAATTGTTATCGATCAGTTCAGACTCTATGCTCCTGAGGTGCTAGCCTCATTCAGGGAACTTGCCGAAACGGGATGCGTCGAGTTTCTTGCCGAGACCAACTCGCACTCGCTGGCCTCACTGATGAGCAGGGAGAGGTATGAGCTGCAGGTAAAAGTGCACGGCGAAAAAATGATTGAACATATTGGGTATGAACCCACCTCGATACGAAACACCGAGCTTATCTATTCTGATGAGATAGGAAGCTGGATGGCTGAGATGGGATACAAGGCGGTGGTTACCGAGGGTGCAAAACATATCCTCGGCTGGAAATCGCCAAATTATCTGTACTGCAATGCCATAAATCCACGGCTGAAGGTGCTGCTGCGCAACTACACCCTGAGCGATGACATCGCCTTCCGGTTCTCAAACAAGAGCTGGCCTAGCTATCCGCTTACAGCGGAGAAATATGCCTCATGGATCAAGGGACTGGCATCAGCATCCGAGCTGGTGAATATCTTCATGGATTATGAGACCTTCGGAGAACACCAGAAGAAGGAGACGGGCATTTTCGACTTTCTTAAGCATTTGCCGGAGATGATCATCAAGAAGACTCCCTTCAATTTCATGACGGTGTCAGAGGTGGCTGACCATTACCAGCCGGTATCTCTCCTTCATGTTCCTACTCCCATATCATGGGCTGACGAGGAGAGAGACCTGACAGCATGGATGGGCAATGAACTGCAGACAGCTGCCGTAAACAAGCTGTACAGCCTCTCTGACAGGGTGGGCCGGTGCAATAATGATCAGCTGATACGTGACTGGGTGTACCTGCAGTCGAGTGACCACTTCTACTATATGTCGACTAAGTTCTTCTCTGACGGAGCGGTGCATGCCTATTTCAATCCCTATGAGAATCCTTACCAGGCATTCATGAATTATATGAACGTTCTGAGTGATTTCGAGATAAGGCTGAATGCCGTCTGTCCGCTCAATGTGCATGACGAGGAGGTCAACCGTCTCTCGGCGGCCATCGGGGTAAAGGATAAAACCATCAGGGAGCTTCAGGAGAAGCTTACAAAAATGGAGAAGGTTACGACACGCGCGATAAAAAAGAAGACACCTGCCACAGCCAGGAAAGCTGCCGCAGCAAAAGCTGAGCAGAAAGCTGCCTCAGCAACAAAAGCTGCAGTGGCAAAAGATGAACAAACGGCAGGCTCAGCAACGGTGAAGGCTCCTTCTTCAGCAGAGAAGAAAGGCACTGCCGCCACTAAGAAAACCGCAACCACAAAGCGTAAGGCTGCTGCATCAACCACTGAGAAAACCGCTGCTTCAAAGAGCAAGGCCAGTACTGCAGCCAAAATGAAAGCCGCCACCCCAAAAACCAAAGCGGTGAGGAAGAAAACCGGCAGCAAATAATCGCCGGCATTCAAAGTATGGTAACATATATGCACTTAGTGCGTATTAAAAGGAATGTGTAACTTATATGCACCTGGTGCGTATTAATTGATTATTAAGCAAATGGAGATGAAAGCTGATTTTTTGTTTGAGACAAGCTGGGAAGTATGCAATAAGGTGGGCGGAATTTACACGGTCATCTCAACCAAGGCGCTCAATGTATCATATGAATTCGGAGATAATTTTATACTTATAGGACCTGATGTATGGAGGGATGACAGCTCGAACCCCGAGTTCACCCCTGATGATACCATGTTCCTTCCATGGAAGGCTGTGGCAGCACAGGAGGGTCTCATTGTAAAGACGGGCCGCTGGAACATCAAGGGTAACCCGCAGGTGATGCTAGTCGATTTCACACCCTATTTCGGACAGCAGAATGAGGTATTTGCCCGCTTCTGGGAGACATACCAGCTGGACAGCATATCCGGACAGTGGGATTATATTGAACCTGCCCTCTTCGGGTATGCGGCAGGAAAGGTGATTGAGAGCTTTACCAACTACTACCGTGAGTACCCCAGGGTCATCGCACAGTTTCATGAGTGGATGACGGGCATGGGAGTGCTTTATCTTGAGAAGCATGCACCGTGGATCACAACCGCATTTACCACTCATGCAACTGTTCTGGGTCGCAGCATTGCAGGCAATAACAGGCAGCTATACAGCCGCCTGAAAGAGTTCAACCCGGCGCAGACCGCCCATGAGTTCAATGTCGCCTCTAAACAGTCACTTGAAAAACTCAGCGCACAGGTGGCTGATGTCTTTACCACAGTCAGTGAGATCACAGGCAGGGAGTGCGAGGCATTCCTGGGCAAGAAGCCCGATGTGGTCACACCGAACGGTTTCGAGGATTCATTCGTCCCAGCACCGGAAAATTTTGACCAGGCACGGCAGGCGGCAAGGGAGAGACTCCTGAAGGTTGCAGGTACGCTGCTTGGTCAGGATCTCCCGTCCGACACACTGCTTGTTTCAACCAGCGGGAGGTATGAATACCGTAACAAGGGTATTGACCTCTTTCTTTCATCCCTGGGTGCAATCAACAGAAATTCGGATTCAAACCGCCAGTGCGTGGCTTTCATACTCGTGCCGGCATATCACAAGGGCCCCAGGCAGGACCTCGCAATGGCGCTTGCCAGTGGCAGCCAGGTCTCCGGGGGAGACAGGTACCTGACCCATGGACTGCATTACGTGAATGAGGACCCTGTGATGAACCAGCTCGTACGCGAAGAGATACACAATATTTCCTCCGAAAAGGTGAAGGTGATATTCGTGCCTTCCTACCTTAACGGTAACGACGGGATATTCAATATGGCATACTACGACCTGCTCATCGGGTTTGACCTGACACTCTATCCTTCATATTACGAGCCGTGGGGATATACCCCCCTCGAGAGCCTCATGTTCCGTGTGCCCACCGTCACCACCAACCTCGCAGGATTCGGAATGTGGGTCGACACCTACTTTAAAGAACCGGGCAACGGATGTCTCGTCCTTAACCGGACAGATCAAAATGAGAAGGAAGTAATTGCCGGGATGGAGGAGTTCATCAGAAGATTCATCCGTATGGGCCATGATGAGGCCGCGGCCGCCAGGGATAAGGCATGGGAAATCTCACGGATAGCAAACTGGAACACACTCTTTAAATATTACACCGAAGCTTACCACTTTGCACTTGAAAACAGCGAAGAGAGAAGAGATCAGCCCAGGGAATATGCACGCATACTCGAGGCTACCGAGGTGCAGATGAGGAAACCTTTCCAGGCACCTGTGTGGAAAGACATTTACGTACAATCAGAGCTGCCTGAACGCCTTGCCTATCTGAAGCAGCTGTCATCAAACCTCTGGTGGTCATGGAACAGCGATGCGGAATTCCTGTTCCGCCGCATGGACCCGACACTGTGGGAAGAGGTGGGCCATAACCCTAAAAGACTTCTTGAAGCAATTGATTACAAGAGACTTGTGGTGCTGGCTGATGACGAGGTTTTTCTTGACGATGCCGACAGGATATACAAGGAGTTCACCGAATACCGTACAAGACCTGAGAACAAGGAACTTCCCTCAGTGGCATATTTCAGCATGGAATTCGGGATTCATCCCAGTCTCAAGATCTATTCCGGTGGTCTGGGAGTGCTTGCCGGCGACTACCTTAAGGAGGCAAGTGATTCCAACGTGAATATTACAGCCATTGGGCTGCTGTACAGGTATGGTTATTTCAGGCAGAAGCTGGGTCCGAAGGGAGAGCAGCAGGCAATTTATGAAGCGGAGGATTTTTCCCAGCTGCCTGTTGAACCAGTGAAGGACAGCAAAGGGAACCATCTTACAATACAGCTGACCTGGCCCGGCCGTACCGTCAAGGCACGAATCTGGCTGGCGCCCGTAGGCAAGGTCAAACTTTACCTCCTTGATACCGACTTCGAGGAGAACACTCACGAAGACCGGGCAATAACCCACTACCTCTATGGCGGTGACTCCGAGAACAGGCTGAAGCAGGAGCTGATACTGGGTATCGGTGGCATGCGCGCTCTCATCGCCCTTGGCATTAAACCTGATGTATATCACAGCAACGAGGGTCACTCGGCATTCATAGGATTTGAAAGGATGCGTCACCTTATTGAAGAGGAGCACCTGACCTTTGATGAGGCGATCGAGATCGTCAGGGCATCAACTCTCTTCACCACGCATACGCCGGTTCCCGCCGGCCATGATTCCTTTGAAGAGGACCTGCTCAGGAAATATATATCTCACTACCACACCAGACTAAATATCACCTGGGATCAGCTTATGGCGCTGGGGCGCTGTCAGGATGAACATGAACGCAAGTTCAACATGAGTTATCTCGCCACCCGTCTCTCACAGGAGATGAACGGTGTAAGCCAGCTTCACGGGCATGTCTCCCGTGGCCTCTTCTCCAAGTTGTGGCCGGGATACCTGCGTGACGAGCTGTACATAGGCCATGTCACCAACGGTGTACACTACTCCACATGGGTTGCCCCGGAATGGGAGCAGATCTATGAGAAACTTACAGGACAACAGCATTTCGACCTGTCCGACCGTGAACAGTGGGCGAAGATTTACCAGGTTGAAGACGAGAAGGTTTTTGAGACTAAGATGAAGCTCAAGAAGCGCCTGTTTGACAACATACGCAAGCGCCTGCAGTCTGACATGCTTGACAGGCATGTCAGCCCCCGTACCCTGATGAACATCAGCTCTCACCTTAATGAGAAGGCCCTGACCATCGGGTTTGCCAGGAGGTTTGCAACCTACAAGCGCGCCAGCCTGCTCTTCCGTGATATTGATCGTCTGGCAAAGATCGTCAACAACCCGGAGCGACCGGTCCAATTGATTTATGCAGGTAAGGCTCACCCCAATGATGGCGGAGGGCAGGACCTGATACGAAGAATCAACGAGATTTCGCAGATGCCACAGTTTGCAGGCAAAATACTCTTCCTGGAAAACTATGACATGGAACTGGCCAGGTTCCTCGTGCGTGGTGTGGATATCTGGCTTAACACACCCACCCGGCCTCTCGAGGCATCCGGCACCAGCGGTGAGAAGGCCGTCATGAACGGCACAATACACTTCAGCGTGCTTGACGGATGGTGGGTCGAGGGATACCATGCCTTCGCCGGATGGGCCCTTCCAAAAAAACGCACATTTTCCAGCCAGGAGTTACAGGACGATATTGATGCAGAAACAATCTACAATATGCTCGAGTATGAGATTGTCCCTGCATACTACTCGAGGGACGAGAGCGGCATACCCCGTGAATGGACCAGTTACATCAAGAATACCATGGTCAAGGTCGCCCCTGAGTTCACAACCCGCCGCATGCTCAATGACTATATGGCCAGGTACTACTCCAAACTGTGGGAGAGGAGCAAGCGGATTACCGCCGATAACTATGCCCTGGCGCGCGAGCTGGCAGGATGGAAGGTTTACATCTCCAGGGTATGGGATGAGATCGAGATCGTTAAATTTGATCTGAAGGGTCTGTCAAAGAATGTCTTCCGTTCAGGCCATAACTATACAACCGAGATCATCCTCGACATAAAGGATATCCCTGTGGAGAACGTCGGAGTCGAACTCGTCGTAACCCGCCAGCTGAAGAACGGAGAGCATGCCTTCTTCTCCTCACTGGAGTTCAAATATGTGAACCGGAAGAAGGGAAGAGTGATCTACAGTGTAGATTTCCAGCCTGAGATGGCAGGAACCTTCTTCTACGGGATACGTATCTACGCGAAACACGTGGAGCTCCCGCACAGGCAGGATTTCTGCCTGCTGAGGTGGGTTGACTGAGACTGGCTCAGAGATCCATAATTGTCTTTACTCTCTCCTGCAGGAGCACTATGGCTGTTCTTGCAGGGAGGTAAAGCTTAAGGTGATGAGGTGCGGTCACGCCATACCTGCCCTGGTCAGGGATTGAGAAGTACTTCTGCCTGGCGTCTATCCTGCCCTGTCCTCCGAAGGGCAGGTCATCGGTATCAAGCACTATCCTGAATTTTCCCTTAACAGGTATACCGTAATCGGTGAATGACACATTGGGGTTGAAGTTCATGACTGTGATCAGGTCTCCGCGCCTGAAAGCAATGATCTTATCGTCATTGTTGACCGTCAGTGTCTCTGTCAGCTGCAACTGAGGCAGGCCGTACATGGTCCCGGTCTCAATCATTGCCCTGTCAAACTCATCCAGATGGCGGTATCTCAGCAGCCCGTTGTCTGCCAGGCTCCACTGTCGCCGGGCATACTTGTAACTCCAGCCGTTACCCTCCCTCGGGAAGTCGATCCATTCGGGGTGACCAAATTCGTTGCCCATGAAAGTGAGGTATCCTCCTCCGGCAGTCATGAATGTAAACAGCCGGATCATTTTGTGGAGAGCGACGGCCCGGTCAATGATAAGGCTGGATGACGTGATGCTCATCGATGTGTACATCTCCTTGTCGGCCAGCCTGAAGATCAGTGTCTTGTCGCCTACAAGAGCCTGGTCATGCGATTCGCAGTAGGAGACTACGCTTTCCTCGGCCCGGTGCTGGGTCAGCTCATGGAGCAGGTAGCCCAGATCCCAGTTCTCATCCGGGATCTCCTTGACCATCTTGATCCAGATGTCAGGAACACCCATGGCAAGCCTGTAATCAAATCCCATCCCTCCTGCTGATACTGACGCGGCCAGGCCCGGCATGCCGCTCATCTCTTCTGCAACGGTAGTGGCGCCTGTGTTGAATTCATGGATCAGTTTGTTGGCAAGGATGAGATAGACAATCGCATCGGTGTCCTGGTTGCCGTCAAAGTACTGTTGGTATGAAACGAAATTCGATCCAAGTCCGTGATCGTAGTAGAGCATGCTGGTGATACCGTCAAAACGGAAGCCGTCAAAGCGAAACTCTTCAAGCCAGTATTTGCAGTTGGAGAGAAGGAAATGGTTGACTTCAGGCTTGCCGTAGTCATAGCACAGTGAGTCCCAGGCAATGTGTTTCCGGCGGTCTCCCCGGTGAAAATAGAGCCCGGGGTCGCCGTCAAGCAGTCCAAGTCCCTCCAGGGTGTTTGCAACGGCATGCGAGTGTACCAGGTCCATAATGACTCTCAGCCCCATTCCATGAGCTGTATCAATAAGTTCCTTAAGATCATCCGGGGTGCCAAACCGTGATGACGGTGAGAAGAGGCTTGATACGTGATAGCCAAAGGAGCCGTAATATGGGTGCTCCTGGACGGCCATCAGCTGTATCGTGTTGTAACCCAGTCGCTTCACGCGAGGCAGTACAGTCTCTGTAAATTCACGGTAGGTGCCGGTCCGTTCCTCCTCCGTGGCCATGCCTACGTGCGCCTCGTAGATGAGCAGTGAGGATGGAGGGGGAGGCGAAGGATTTTTCATTACATAGCCGTTGTCTGGGTGCCAAACCTTTGCGGAGAATATCTTAGTCTCGTCATCCTGGGCCGTACATGTGACATAGGCAGGGATGCGTTCGCCACGGCCGCCCTTCCATCTTACAATCATCTTGTAAAGATCGCCGTGTGATATCATCTCCCTGTCAAACTCCCCTGTCCAGTCGCCGTTCTCCGATCTCCGGAGGGCATAACGCTCATCTTCCTTCCAGTTGCTGAAAGTGCCGGTAAGTGTTATTGATGTGGCATTCGGGGCATGCTCCCTGAAGACCCATCCCTTACTTGTCGGATGAAGTCCGTACCAGTGATGACCGTTCGCGTAGTCCGTGAGTGACCGACCCCCGGTGAAAAGTTTCTCGCGCTCACCCTGGTAGGTAAGGCGTGCCTCTATGATATCCCTGAATGGGTCAAGCCAGGGGTCAGCCAGGTAGAATCTCTTTGCCATAACCTGAATCCTGCTGCTGCAGTTATTATTAACTTACATAAATATAGTAAACTTTGGCTGTTAATATACCGTCAATTGGTTTGATATGAGAGTGTATCTTTCTTATTTTTGTGATCTTATTTGAAATATGGAAGTTTATTACGGCTATACCGGCACCTCATTCAATAACCCTGTGATCACAATGGGTGTCTTTGACGGCGTTCACCTGGGGCATCGCATGCTTCTTCGCAGGGTGACAGCGGAGGCACAGGCCACTGGCTCAGACGCCGTTGCAGTAACCTTTGATCCCCACCCCCGTATCGTGCTGACAGGTGACCCCGGCCATCTCAGTTTTCTTACTGATATCGAGGAGCGGATAGAGTTGCTGCGCGGGACAGGCATCGGTCACCTGGTGATCATCCCTTTCACAACAGAACTCAGCCGGCTGACGGCTTCCGACTTCGTTGAGTCGATCCTCTGCCGGCACCTCGGGGTAAGACATCTCATCACCGGCTATAACCATCACTTCGGCCGGCGGCATGAGGGCGACAGCAATACCATTATCGAGTGCTCCGCCAGGATGGATTTCAGGGTAACGCGCGAGGAGGCATACCGTGTTGACGATGAGCCCGTAAGCTCATCCGCCATCAGGAAGGCTCTCGGAGAAGGCCACATAGAACTTGCTGCGGCGATGCTCGGGTATGACTACTTCATCAGGGGCAGGGTTGTCTCGGGTAGGAGGATAGGACGCAACATTGGATTCCCGACAGCAAATATAACTCCCCTCTTCCCATACAAACTTATTCCTCAAACCGGAGTTTATGCAGCAGAGGTGCTGATCGGGGCGGATACTGAAAGCCATATCGCCATGCTTAATATAGGACTGAGGCCGACTATCAGTGACAGTGACGGCAGACGAACCATCGAGGTGCACCTGATTGATTTCAATGCTGATCTCTATGACAGTGTTGTCACCGTCAGGTTCCGTCACAGGCTGCGTGATGAGATGAAGTTTGATGATGTGGATGCACTGGCCGCACAGCTTGTGAAAGACCGGGATATGACGATCTCACTGCTTGGCCGCTGAACAATATTTATTTAAATTAGTTATCTTTGCAGACTAAAAAAAATCAGGATAATGTCATTCATCAACAACGAGCTTCAGTACAAGGTAAAAGATATGTCACTGGCTGATTTCGGCCGTAAGGAGATTGAGATCGCCGAGAAGGAGATGCCGGGTCTTCTGGCCATCAGGCGCAAGTACTCAGCATCCAAACCCCTGAAGGGTGCGAGGATAACCGGGTCCTTGCATATGACCATCCAGACGGCTGTTCTCATTGAGACACTCCGGGAACTTGGCGCTGACGTCAGGTGGGCCAGCTGCAACATCTTCTCAACGCAGGATCACGCAGCATCCGCCATAGCTGCCGCAGGCATACCTGTCTTTGCATGGAAGGGTGAGACTCTTGAAGAGTACTGGTGGTGCACCGCACAGGCTCTCTCATTCCCCGGGGGCAAGGGCCCCAACCTCATCGTTGATGACGGAGGGGATGCCTCATTGCTTGTTCATTTGGGATTTAAGGCTGAAAATGACCGTTCCGTTCTTGATGCCAAACCTTCGGGCAGGGAAGAGGGCATAGTGATTGACACCCTGAAGACGATACTGGCTGAAGACCCTGAGAAGTGGCACAGGACGGTGAAGGAGATGAAGGGCATCTCAGAAGAGACAACCACCGGTGTGCATCGCCTATACCAGATGATGGAGACGGGCGAACTGCTCGTTCCGGCCATTAATGTCAACGACTCCGTCACCAAGAGCAAGTTCGACAACCTGTACGGCTGCCGCGAGTCTCTGGCAGACGGTATCAAGAGGGCAACCGATGTGATGATCGCCGGTAAGGTAGTCGTTGTCTGCGGTTACGGTGATGTGGGCAAGGGATCGGCAAGATCGATGAGGTCATACGGCGCCAGGGTTATTGTGACGGAAATTGACCCCATCTGCGCTCTCCAGGCTGCAATGGAGGGTTTCGAAGTGAAGACTGTGGAGGATGCGCTCCCAGAAGGCAATATTTTTGTCACTGCAACAGGCAACCGTGACATCATCACTATCGGGCATATGGAAAAGATGAAGGATCAGGCAATTGTCTGCAACATCGGACACTTCGATAATGAGATACAGGTTGACGCGCTGAACTCCTACAAGGGCATAAAGAAGATAAACATCAAACCGCAGGTGGATAAATATGTCTTCCCTGACGGACATGCAATATTCATGCTTGCTGAAGGCCGACTGGTCAACCTGGGATGTGCCACGGGTCATCCCTCATTCGTAATGAGCAACTCATTCAGCAACCAGACACTGGCACAGCTGGAACTGTGGACAAAAGAGTACAAGATCGGCGTATACAGGCTTCCCAAGCAGCTTGACGAGGAGGTGGCACGCCTGCACCTTGCACAGCTTGGCGTAAATCTGACCAGGTTGTCAAAGGAACAGGCCGACTATATTGGCGTTCCCTTCGAAGGTCCTTACAAACCTGAACACTACAGGTATTAGCAGAGATTATTTCCTGTTCCAGACCCTTACGCTGTAACCGGTGAAGGCGGTATGGTAATTTTTAAGATAATACTGCCCGGGTCCGCTCTGCGGCAATCCTGACGCCCCAAGTGCATAATTGGTAGAACATTGTGGACATACGGCATAGACGCCATCAATATTGACAGCCACGCTTTCTTCGTCAGTCACGTAGCAGTGGGGGCAGGTTCGGTCAAAGGCAGTATATTCGAAACCCTGTAACCCTGTATTGTAGACAATGATCCCGTTGCCGTCAAAACCTGCCGTGCCAAGACCCAGATGCCTGTGTGAGGAGGAGAGTAGCGCGCTGGTGCCCGGGGAGTAAAAAAGGTCAAAGAACTCCGGATCGGAAAAGGTGATAGTAAAGTCAATTGTGATGTCAGGGATCACCTCGTTTTTCTCCCTGTCGCATGACATTGTCATCATGAGAAGCGGGGCAAAGATGAAAAAAAACCTTAAATTTGAACCTGACATGTGCTTTTCTGCGTTTATGTAAAAGTAATTATTTCTAATCTTACGGTTATACATGAACAACGAAATGAAGAAAGAGTTAGTATCATTGAGGTTTTTTGCCATTCTGGTCATGATTCTCTTTGTGGTCCAGGTGACCGACTGCGATGCACAACGCAACGCTACCCGCAGGTTTGAGAAGGAGACCTTCGGCAAGTCGCGCCGCAGCAGTCCTATGAGAGAGAGCGGAGAAAGCAGGGCAGCAGAAAAGGCGATAAGGGAGCAGGCGAGGAAGGAGGCCAGACGTGAGAAGGAAGATAAGAAGCACCTGAAGGAGCTCAGGAAGCAGCATTACGAGATACAGAGCGAAGAGACGAGGATGCGGATGGAAAACAACAGCAAAACCACCGCAGAGAAGTACAGGACAAAAAGCCAGAAGCAGCAGAAGGAACAGACGAAGCCGGAGCTGAAGAAACCTGAGAGGCCGGAGACAAAGAAGGCCACAGTAAAGGCGGGGACCAAAGATCCCTCAAAGCAGCAGGAACTGAAGCAACAAAAAAGGAAAGCGAAGTCGAAGATGGTGAATCCGAAGAAACAGCCGGACCTTAAACAGCATAAAATCAAGAAATACTGAGAACATGGAAGATATTGGCAGTTTGCTTTTTTACATTGTACTGGGGATCATCGCCCTGGCCGGATCCTTACAGGGGAAGGGGAAGAAGAAGGCGGGCTCCCCTAAGCCGGTGCAGCGAAAGCCAGGCACAGTCACCTCAAAGCCGCCATTAAGCAATGAGACAACAACTTCCCAGTCCCAGGCTGCGGCCGCTCGTACACAGACCCCGGTATCACAGCCCCAGCCTGCCCCGGCACGCCCATACCAGCCTCTGTCACGGCCGACACCCGGCTACATCCCGGCGGAACCCTCAATGGAGGGAAGATATGAGGAACCACTTGCGCAGGAGTTCAGTCGTGAAGGTTCGTACATTGACACGGCAGCAGGCCAGTTCGGCTGGGAAGGGACAAAGCGCGGAGGCCTCGGAGAAGCATTTGCCAGCGAAGGCTCAATAGCAGATTCAATGGCGGCCGCATTTGCATCGGAAGGATCATCTGTTTTCGGAGATTCCTCGATAAAGGAATTCATCCATAATGAAATATCAGACAGTGAGATAGGCGATGCTCCGGTTTATGACTACAATAAAGCCGGCGGAGCCGATCTCCTAACGGAAGGATTTGACCTTAAAAAGGCCGTGATCTATTCGTCAGTGCTCGACAGAAAAGAGTACTCATATTGATTATCTGACAATTACAAAAGGGGCAGGATTTGATTTTTTAATTTAAAATCGTTATATTTGTTCTTTGAAGAGTTCCGGTAATGCCGGGATTCTTCTTATTTTTTGACCTATTTACAAAAAATTATGGCTGAATTTGTCTATGTAACCGAGGAGGGCCTTCAGAAGATGAGGGAGGAGCTTGATCTGCTCCGTAATGAACGGCCGGCGATTGCTCGAATGATTGCAGAAGCACGTGATAAGGGTGACCTTACCGAGAATGCAGAGTACTCCGCAGCAAAGGAGGCTCAGGGCATGCTCGAGATGAAGATCGCACGCCTGGAGGACCAGGTGGCAAGATCACGCATTATCGACGGATCCAGGATCAACACAAGCACTATTCAGATTCTCAACAGGGTCAGGATCCGCAACAAGGCAAACGGCATTATAATGGAATATCAGCTGGTGCCGGAAGGCGAGGCAAACCTGAAGGAGGGGAAGATCGCAGCTACTTCTCCGATCGCACAGGGGATAATGGGCAAGAAGGTGGGTGATGTGGTGCAGGTCAAGGTACCTGCCGGCATCATTCCATTTGAGGTCATTGAGATATCAATCTGAAACCCTATAGCCATGGCATCAATCTTTACGCGCATTATAAATGGTGAGATCCCCTGTTACAGGGTGGCCGAGGATGACCGTTACATCGCCTTCCTTGATGTGAGACCGCTCAAACCGGGTCATACCCTGGTGGTACCCAAAAAGGAGGTGGACTATATTTTCGACATGGACCCGGATTCGCTTGCCGGCATGATGCTCTTCGCTCAAAATGTAGCTGTGGCAATGAAGGAGGTAATCGATTGCAGAAGGATAGCAGTGGCTGTAATAGGGCTCGAGGTGCCTCATGCTCACATACATCTCATACCCATTGTCAGGGAGACCGACGTGCTCTTTACCAACCCGAGAGTTTCACTTTCCCCGGAGGAGAATGAAGCCCTGGCAAAGGAAATAGGGCAGCACGTAAAGTATTGAAAAGTAAGGACATAAAAAAAGCTCCCGTCACCGACGGGAGCTTTTTTGTATCAGTACATTTTTACTTTTTGCCTGCGCAGCATGGTGCAACGGCCGGAGTACCCTCCTTTGCCGGAACTACCTCACCCTTCTTGTCGCCGCATTCTGCAGCTGAAGGGCACTTTGAGCAGTCTTTGCCTTTCGTGACGGTGGTGGCGTCCTTCTTGCATGCATCAGCTGTTGATCCGCATACATCGCACTTGCCGTCAGTGTTCTTATCGACAAAGGTACACTCACTCTTTGTGTGCTTCTTTTCCTTGTCGGTTGTCTGAGCATAGACACCTGCAGCCAGAACCATCATCGCGATGAGAACCAGGCTGCCTATCATCCATTTCTTCATACTAATAGTTAATTGGTTTTCTTTAATAAAGGCCGCAATATAAGAAAGTTTTCCATTGCCGGTAAATATTCTAACATTTATCATAACTTTATACTTGCTTCTCGCTGCGAAGTGTCTAATATTAAAGATATTACCGACGACTTTCTGAGTCTTTTCCTTCCCAGGCCCTGTCTCTCATGCAGGGCACACCTGGTGAGAGGAGAGGAGGTTCTGTGCACCGGATGCCTGCTCGCCATGGCCAGGACTGACTTTCATTCCCGGCGTGACAACATGCTTGAGCAGGCTTTCTGGGGCAGGTGTCAGGTGGAGAGAGCTGCAGCCTTCTCTGTCTACAATCGCGGCAGCCGCATAAGGAAACTGATACACCTGCTCAAGTATGAAGGGAGACAGGATGTGGGCAGGATGCTTGGCGGGCTTTATGGCTCCGTACTGTCCGGGAGCGGCTTCATGGACGGGATTGACATGATAATTCCTGTTCCGCTTGACGCCGCCAGGGAGAGACGTCGCGGATATAACCAGAGCCTGTGCATTGCTGAAGGATTGGCTTCATTACGTGGCCTGCCCGTCAGGAGTGATATCCTTTGCCGTACCGGGAAGTCCGGCTCGCAGACCAGGCGAGGCCGGTATGAACGATGGGAAAATGTCGAGGGCCTCTTCACTGTCAGAAAATCTGACCTTATAAGGGGCAGGCACCTGCTGGTGGTTGATGATGTCATTACAACAGGGTCAACAATAGAAGCCTGCGTTAATGCACTTCATGATGCCGGAGACGTAAAAGTGAGCGTGGTATCGCTGGCAGTGGCCCAGAAGCTTACCCTTTGAGCCTGTCGCTGTTCTTCTTAATAAAATCGGACCAGTTCCTGTATTCCTTTGAGGCAGCGGGCTTGTTGCTCTGGTAGAAATGGCACAGTGCTGCACCAAGGGCATCGGTGGCATCAAGTACCATCGACTCGCTACTGAACGCCAGCAGTGTCTTCAGCATGCTGGCCACCTGCTCCTTGCTGGCCTGACCGCGGCCGGTGATCGACATCTTGATCATTCGCGGGGCATACTCGAAGACCGGCAGGTCACGGTAAAGCGCCGCCGCAATGGCAGCACCCTGTGCCCTCCCCAGCTTGAGCATGCTCTGTACGTTCTTCCCGAAAAAGGGTGCTTCAATGGCAAACTCATCAGGGTGATGCATGTCTATGAGCTCTAGCGTCTGCTCAAATATGGTGCGTATCTTCCTGAAATGATCCTCCTTCTTGCGGAGGTCGATTATGCCCAGCGTGATGAGAGATGGACCCCTGCCCGTCACTCTTATAAGGCCGTAGCCCGTGACGGTGGTTCCGGGGTCAATACCCAGGATGATCCTCTCAGACTGATTATCCTTCACTTCCTGAATGCTTGCGGCGGACCAAGGAAGAGCTCTGTTGGCAACTGGCTGCCTTCAGACCAGACGCGGTTACGCCTGATTGGCATAGCGGGAGCGGACTTGGTACCTTCCAGCACCCCGATGGCAGCTTTGAGAGAAGCCTCCTCCGGATCACCGAAGTCGTGCGTTATATCATCAGCAGCCCTTACATCCGGGGCCAGGCCTTCATAGAACCGTCCACCGTCCATTGCATTCAGATACTCAAAGGTGATGGGAGCAAAGATGTATTCATAATCGGGTTCCGGATCAATGTCGGACGGAAAGGGAAATCCCCACAGGTTCATCCCGGCCGGTTTGCCGTGGGTGGTGTCACCTACTATCGTGACATCGACATAAGGCAGGAGGCTGTTGATGACAACCTCACTGGCCGAGGCTGAGCTGCGGGTGGTGATGAATACCACACGGTCGAGACCCAACGGGCTCACCGTCCTGACGAACTTGTAGCTTTCATTCCACTCTGGCCCTACCAGGTCATTGTAAGTCAGCTTGTAGCATATTTTTGTGGTGTCATCCCATGTCAGCACAAGGCTTGCCAGTTGCTGGGCAATGTCCATGTAGCCACCCGAATTGTATCGAAGGTCAATAATCAGGTCGGTGACATTGCTGGCCTTGAACATGGCGAATGCATCGTTGAGCTCCTGCTCTGAAGGATCGATGAAGGTCTCAAAGGCGAGGTACCCGGTCTTGCCGCTGGCTAGGTCAAGCACCTTTGATGCCGTCACTGAGTTGATCGTGAAGCTTGCTTTGGTGGAGCTGTAAGTAACGGTTGTCCCGTCCGGCTTCTGGAACAGGAATTTGTTTGTAATGCCTGCAATTGGCTGCCCCATGAGGTTGTTGTAGGCTGTATTGTTGCCTGATATGAAGATAGGGGCCAGTGGCGTGTCATTAACCTCCCTGACTATCCATCCTCTCCTGACACCTTGGGGCCACAGGTCGGAGCCCTCATAAAGACTAACCACCCTGACGTTGTTGGCCCCGTCAAGACTCATACTTATACCATGGCCGACAAAACTGCCCTGCATTGACGCCATAAAACTCTCATAATCAGTGACAAAACTCCACGGGTCTTTTGGTTTGTACCTGAGCGCCTCGAGAAGTTCAGCTGGACCGTCATAGTCTGAGACCTTTACCGTCGGCATTGTATTATACCACAGGTAAACATATTTCATCAGGTCGTAAAAGTCGTCACGGGCTCTCTCCTCGGATGTGTATTCATCTGCTGGTACCGGATCTTTCTTGCATCCGAAGAGTAATGGAATCAACAGGATTGATATAATTATTATTTTTTTCATTGATGACTGATTTTGGTGTAAAACTAACAAAAATTATGCCGCTTGGTTCAGGCACGCCTGGTCCTGCTCTGGTACAGGACGCTCCCGATGATCAGGAGCAGTCCCAGAAGAGTGGTATAATAGACAGGTTCATCTATTATAAAGTGCAGGAGAATCAGGGAGATGAACGGGGCGAAATAGACAAGGTTACTGACTTTGTCAGTTGTCTCGGAGAGTTGCAGAGCCTTCAGCCAGAGCCAGAAAGTGATGCCCATCTCGAAGAATCCGCAGTAGACTGAAGCGGCGACGCCTTTCAGGCTTACCGGGTGGGTGAATGTGCCGCTGACGGCCATCAGGATGAGCATGTAGAGTGATCCGAAGAGGAAGCTTGTGAAGAGCTTGACAGATTCATCGCGCTTGTCGCGCACGTTAAGAACGAAGTAAAGAGCCCACAGCACCCCGCTAACGAGGGCAAGGATGACGCCGAGGGTGTCAGAGCGGCCCGGACTCAGCGGAGCCCCCTGTGAGGCGATGATATAGACCCCTGCGAGACTTAGTGCGAGGGCTATGAAGCTTCGTGCAGGTATGCGTTGCCCCAGCAGCGGGATGGAAAAAAAGACAAGGATAATGGGCCAGATCATGTTTATCGGCTGTGCCACCTGCCCCGGAAGCCGGCTGTAGGCTGTGAGCAGGATCATGTAATAACCCACCGGGTTGATCAGCCCGAAGAGTGCTGACCAAAGCAGTTCACTCCGGGTTGTCTCCTTCAGCAGACATAGCTTTCCTGTCAGAACCATGATCATGAAAAGCACCGCTGTTGAAACCAGCGTGGTGATGCCAAGCATGGTCACGATACTCAGCTCCGACAGGGCTATTTTAAAGGCCGTGGGGATGGTTCCCCAGAGCAGGACTGAGAGTGCAGCATAGATATATGCCTGCTTGCTCTGTTTCATGCAGGTCAGCTGATGAGTTCAAACCTGGTGTAAGGCACAAGCGCGGCAGGTATCTTTATTCCTTCAGTGGTCTGGTTGTTCTCAAGCAGCGCGGCCACAATGCGCGGCAATGCCAGGGCGCTGCCATTGAGGGTGTGGCAGAGCGTTGTCTGTTTGGCTCCCTTCTCCCTGAAGCGGCACCTTAGCCTGTTGGCCTGGAAAGCCTCGAAATTGGAGGTTGAACTCACCTCCAGCCAGCGCTGCTGCGCAGCTGACCACACCTCGAAGTCATATGTCATGGCAGAGGTGAATGACATATCTCCCCCGCAAAGCCTCACTATCCGGTAAGGAAGTTCAAGTTTGACGAGGAGACTCTCGACGTGGTTCACCATATCTTCAAGAGCCTCGTATGATTTGTCGGGATGAGCAATCTGAACTATCTCCACCTTGTCGAACTGGTGGAGCCTGTTGAGGCCTCTCACATGGGCACCCCAGGAGCCAGCCTCACGGCGGAAACAGGGGGTATAGCCCATGTTCAGCACCGGCAGTTCGGCAGCATCAAGGATTACATCGCGGTAGATGTTTGTTATGGGCACCTCGGCAGTAGGTATCAGGTAGAGGTTGTCGATACCAACATGGTACATCTGACCCTCCTTGTCAGGCAGCTGGCCGGTGCCGAACCCGGAGTCCTCATTGACCACTATGGGTGGTTCAATCTCGCGATAGCCGGCCCTGCCCCCCTCGTCGAGGAAGAAGTTCACCAGGGCTCTCTGCAGCCTGGCTCCCTGTCCCTTGTATACCGGGAACCCTGCACCGGTGATCTTGATACCCAGGTCGAAGTCGATGATGTCATATTTCTTTATCAGGTCCCAGTGGGGCACGGCTCCGGCATGCAGTTCCTTAATGACGCCGCCGCTGCGGACAACGACATTGTCCTCGGCACTCCTGCCCGCAGCTACCAGCTGGTGGGGAAGGTTCGGCAGCTTCACCAGCTCCGTCTGCATCTCTTGGGAGACCTCCTCCAGTTTGTCGGCAAGCTGCTTTTGCTTCTCCTTCATGGCGCCGATTCCCCTGCGCGCAGCCTCAGCCTCATCCTTCATGCCATCCTTCATCATCGTGCCTATCTCACGCGAGAGGGAATTGAGCTCAGCCTGGATGGAATCGTTCTCGGTCTGCAGCTCCCTGCGGCGACGGTCTAGTTCAAGAACCTGGCCGACGATTGCGGTGGCATCGAAATTCTTGACCTTCAGCCTTTCGATTACGAATGATGACTGTTCACGGATGAGATTGATTGTTAGCATAACGGAAGGGTTTTATAACAGGTGGGTAAAATTAAAACAAAAACTCCTGAAAAGATGCGCTTTCGCGTATTTTTCAGGAGTCCTGTAAACAGTGTGATTATATCTTATTCTGCTACGGGTTTAACCGAGACGTAAGATTTGTCACCACTCTTCTTCTTAAACTCAATAGTCCCGTCAACGAGGGCGAAGAGGGTATGATCCCTGCCGATGCCTACGTTTTCACCCGGGTTGTGGGTTGTACCGCGCTGGCGTACGATAATGCCGCCTGCCTTGACTGCCTGTCCTCCGAAGAGCTTGACACCAAGCCTTTTGCTTTCTGAGTCGCGGCCGTTGCGTGAACTGCCTACACCTTTCTTGTGTGCCATATCTTTATCTTTTTATTGTTTTTCGGTTATTCCTTTTCCGGTTTTTTCGTGCTCTTCGCAGCGGCCTTCTTTACGGGGGCCTTCTTCTCAACCTTTTCCTTACTGGCGGCGGCCTTCTTTGCCGGAGCCTTCTTTACTTCAGCTTTCACCTCTTCGGCAACGGGTGCCTCGGCTACTTTCTTTTCAGCTTTGGGAGCAGCCTTCTTCTTGGTCTCTCCTGCGGGACCGATGCTCATTACCTCCACCTGGGTGAAATCCTGGCGATGACCGGACCTTTTCTGATACCCTTTTCTTTTCTTCTTTTTGAAGACAATCACCTTGTCACCCCTCACATGGGCAATGACCTGGCCTTCAACCACGGTGTTTTCGATGACCGGTTCTCCGACGGTGACTGCTCCGTCATTATCCAGAAGAAGAACTTTTTCAAACATTACATTATCGCCTTCAGCTGCATCGAGACGGTGAACGAAAATCTTCTTTCCCTCTTCGACCTTGAACTGCTGACCGGCAATTTCAACGATTGCGTACATTTTCAATCTCTCTTATATTACTCCGTGAGGCGGACATGCTCCTCTGTGCATGACTCTTCTGCGGGCCCCGCCGGATCTCTGTTTTTCGGACTGCAAAGATATAAAAATTAACTTATTTGCAACTCAGTGCACTTAATTTATCACCAGTATCCTGTGGATAAATATTTTCTCCCCGGGGAAGATAAAGATTCTTATTATTTATATTTGTCATATCGGCCTGTCAGGTTGTTAATCTGGAAAGTTATGCAGAATAAGCTCATTCGTCTGAAGGTCATAGGCATTTCATACAGTCAGACTCAGTCCGGCGCCTATGCCCTCATACTGGCAGAGGAAAACGGTGAAAAACGGATCCCCATTATTATCGGCGGGTTTGAGGCTCAGGCCATCGTCATCAAGCTTGAGAATCTTGAACCGCCACGGCCGCTGACACATGACCTCTTCAGAAGCTTTGCCCTTGCGTGTGGTGTCACCGTGGAGCAGGTGCTCATTAATAAGCTACGTGAAGGCATCTTCTATTCAGAAATCGTCTGCACTGACGGTGAGAGACGCTTTACGATTGACTCACGCACTTCTGACGCTGTGGCATTGGCCCTGAGATTTGAATGCCCGATATTCATCGAGCCGCAGATACTCAATGAAGCAGGGATTGTAATGAGCGCCACCACTGAAGAGGAACAGAAGAAGCAGCCGGAACCGGCACGTGAGAAAAAGCAGCCTGTCACAAACGAATACGGGGAGTATTCCGGCGATGAGCTCAGGGATATGCTTACTGACGCAATCGCCCGCGAAGACTACGAGCAGGCAGCCGCCATCCGTGACGAGATGGCGAGAAGGAAAGGACAAGGATAAATACCGGAGGAAAAATGAGGAGTTTAAGGATTTTGATTGCAGCAGGACTGCTCATACCGATACCCCTGCTGTCGAAAGAATACAACGTGAAGTCGCCTGACGGCCGGATCACACTGTCGGTGGAGACCGCCACCAGCCTGACTGTCAGCATAAAATATGACAGCCGGGAGATAATCTCAGGACTCTCGCCCGAGCTGCAGCTTGAGGACATGGCAATCCCGGGGCAGAAAATGTCGGTAACGCGAGCCGTCACATCATCAGTGAATGATGTGCTGGTGCCTGTAGTACCACGCAGGAACAGTCGCGTGCCTGACATTTATAACGCATTGACACTTCGTTTCCGGGGCGGATCATCAATCGACTTCCGTGTCTATGATGACGGAGTGGCATACAGGTTCACCACCGCATTGAAAGGAAGGGTCACAGTGAAGAATGAGCTGTTCGCCTTTTCACTACCAGCCGGTACGGAAGCGCTCTATCCGCTTGAGAAGGGCTTTATGTCACATAATGAGTGCGCTTTCCTCCCGGCGTCAATGGATACCATTGGTCCTCATCACCTCGCCAGTCTCCCGGCCCTCTTCATGACCGGGGGAATGAACATACTTCTCTCAGAAGCTGACATACATGATTACCCGGGTCTGTGGATAACCGGAGACGGCCGCGGCGGGGTGACAGGGGTGCTGCCGGCATACCCTGAAGAGGTGAAGGCTTACAACGACCGTAACGTATATGTGACGGAGAGGACAGATTACCTCGCCATTACATCGGGGACACGCACTTATCCTTGGCGCGTCTTCATCATCACCCCTGACGACGCCCGCCTTGCTGAGAGCGAATTGATCTACCGCCTTGGAGCCCCTCAGGCACCGGGAAGCGACTTCAGCTGGGTCAGTCCCGGCAAGGTGGCATGGGACTGGTACAACGCCAACAACATCTATGGGGTCGACTTCAGGGCAGGACTTAACAATGATACCTATAAATATTATATAGACTTCGCCTCTGCAAACGGAATAGAGTATGTCATCCTCGACGAAGGATGGTATGTTCTGGGTGACGTCCTTGAGCAGTCAGCGGGCTTTGACGTACAGGAGCTGTGTGATTACGCGGAATCAAAGAACGTCGGCATTATACTCTGGGTGATATGGAAAACACTGTATGATAAGATCGATGAGGCTCTCGCACAGTATGAGCAGTGGGGAGTAAAGGGGATCAAGGTCGATTTTATGCAGCGTGATGACCAGTGGATGGTAAATTATTATCATGAAGTTGCGGCAAAGGCTGCGGAGCATAAGATGCTCGTCGATTTCCACGGATCCTACAAGCCTGACGGCATGGAACGGACATGGCCCAACGCAATCACCCGCGAGGGAGTGAAGGGGCTCGAGAATAACAAATGGAGCAATGAGTGCAACCCGGAACATGACCTGACACTCCCATTCACCAGGATGGTTGCAGGCCCGATGGATTACACTCCGGGAGCTATGGTCAACATGCAGAAGCGCGATTTCACCCCGGTATTCTACAGGCCGGCCAGCCAGGGAACGAGGGTACACCAGATGGCCATGTACGTGGTGTTTGAGAGCCCGCTGCAGATGCTTGCCGACAGCCCCTCCAATTACCTGCGGAACCAGGAGTGCACCTCCTTTATTGCCGGTGTGCCTGTCACATGGGATGAGACCAGGGTGCTGACTGCTAAGAAAGGCGACTTTATCATCACTGCCCGCAGGAACGGTTCAACGTGGTATCTTGCGGCAATGAACGACTGGACCCCTTTCGAAACGGAGATTGACCTTGCTTTCCTGCCGGAGGGCAGATATAAGATGGAGATCTTCAGCGATGGCATCAATGCAGACCGTCATGGAGAGGACTACAGGCACCTGACACAGGAAGCCACTGCGGACGGGAAGATAAATGTCAGCCTCGCCCCGGGCGGAGGGTGGGTTGCAAAGATCACTCCCTCAGGCAAATAAAAAGAGAATCAGATCATGAAGCAATACCTTGACCTGCTGAACCATGTCATGGAACACGGCATTGAGAAGCGAGACCGGACAGGCACAGGCACCATCAGTACCTTCGGTTACCAGATGCGATTTGACCTCTCTGAAAGGTTCCCCCTGATGACCACCAAGAAGCTGCACCTGAAGTCTATCATCCATGAGCTTCTCTGGTTTCTCAGCGGCAGTACCAACGTGCGATACCTGCAGGAGAACGGGGTGAAAATATGGAACGAGTGGGCCCCTGCTGACGGCAACCTCGGCCCGATATACGGCTACCAGTGGCGCTCATGGCCTGCTGCCGACGGCGGAGCCATTGACCAGGTAAAGGCTGTCGTCTCCTCTCTGAGAAATAATCCTGATTCACGGCGGCATGTCATCTCTGCCTGGAATGTGGGCGATATAGAGAAGATGGCCCTCCCGCCGTGCCATATACTGTTTCAGTTCTATGTGGCAGGTGACAGACTCTCATGCCAGCTCTACCAGCGCAGCGCAGATATCTTCCTGGGTGTGCCGTTTAACATCGCATCCTACTCGCTGCTAACTATGATGATGGCGCAGGTGACCGGTTACAAACCCGGTGAGTTCATCCATACCCTGGGTGATGCGCATATCTACCTCAACCATATCGGGCAGGTCAGGCTCCAGCTCACCCGTGAACCGCGGTCCCTGCCACGGATGACCCTCAATAGCGAGGTTAGCGACATCCTGGCCTTTAAATATGAGGATTTCACCCTGTCGGATTACGATCCGTACCCAGCCATAAAAGGCGAAATATCTGTCTGAAATGATCACAATAATAGTAGCAACCGACCGGAACAACGGGATCGGTTACAATAACAACCTTCTGGCCCACCTCCCCGGAGATCTGAAGAGGTTCCGGGAGATCACCATGGGCCATTGCCTGATCATGGGGAAGAAGACATGGGAATCGCTTCCCAACAAACCCCTTCCCGGAAGGCAGAATATCGTACTTACCGACAATGAACTCGACTGTTTCGAGTGCGCCGAGACCGCCAGGTCAATGGATCAGGCCCTGAGCCTCTGCAAGCCGGGCAGGGAGGTCTTCATCATCGGCGGAGGCTCGGTCTACAGGCAGTTCCTGCCACTGGCAGACAGGCTGATGGTGACACATATACACGCTGAGTTCACGGCTGACACCTTCTTCCCGGAGATCAGACCCGTGGAGTGGTATGTTGCCGAGCAGGAGGATTATCTCTCTGATGAACCGGAAGTATTGAGCTTCTCGTACACGACATACCTCAGGCGGATGTAACTTTTTTTTTCGTTGTCCGTTAAACCGTGAGTGTTCTCTGCAGTCAAAGAGACATATATCAATGGAACACTTAAGAAACTCTATTATGAAAACAAAAACACTGATCCTTATGGTGACCCTTCTGGGTCTTATAATGGCATCGTGCAGCAAGTCGGAGCCGCTTGATGCTACTGCCTCCGAAGCAGCTGACGATGTGGCTCTCACTGAAGCCCTGTATGATGATGCTTTCACTTCGCTTGAAATTGCAACAGGCTTTGCTGAAATCGGAAAGAAGTCGGCATCCATCATTGACACGTGCCCGCTGATCACAATCACCTCACCCGGTCAGGAGTTCTGGCCGCGCAACATTGAGATCAACTACGGCACAGGGTGCACGGGGCTTTTTGACGTGGTGCGCAGCGGAAAGATATTGATTACGCTCTCGGGGCCGAGAGGCACAACAGGCTCGGAACGCACCCTCACGTTTGATAACTACCATGTTAACGGCGCAAAGGTTGAAGGGACATATGTTGTTGAAAATCTTGGCCCGAACGGCAGTCAGAATAACGTCTTCGGGGTCAGCCTCACCGACGGCAAGATAACCTTTCCGGACAACAAGGTCATCACCCGTGAGTTCACGCGCCAGAGGGAATATGTGGCAGGTTACGGAACATGGAATCCATGGGACGACGAGTGCCTGATCACCGGCGTGTCAGCCGGGACGAACCTGGAGGGCAAGTCATTTACCCTGACCATCGTCAACCCTCTGCAGTGGCATGCAGCCTGCAGGTTCCTCGTTGGCGGAACAATCGGTTTTGACGTTGAAGGCATAGAGCCGTTCGAACTGGATTATGGCGCAGGTGAATGTGACGCTGTAGCTACACTCTCAAGGGGTGACGAGACCAAAGAGATCACGCTGGGGTACAGGCATCCGAAATACAATGACAATAATTGACTTTCACTGACCCGCACCGGTTTATGCGGAATTTACCGGCGGGTATCTGATAACAAAAATCCCGGTCTGCAAGATGGTGGACCGGGATTCCTTTTTATTCTATGATGCCTTCAGCACCTTCATGTCCACTCTCTCTAGTTTGTGTGCCGCGTAGTCAGGGGTTACAGTGAATTCCTTCGTATCACCTGATGGCAACTCGAACATGGCGTCCATCATTATTTCCTCGCAGATGGCACGCAGGCCCCTGGCTCCAAGCTTGAACTCCACGGCCTTGTCAACAATGTAGTCAAGGGCTTCGGGGGTGAAGGTAAGCTGGATGCCGTCCATGGCAAAGAGCTTGATATACTGTTTGGTAATGGCGTTTTTAGGCTCGGTGAG
>DHGW01000014.1 GCA_002402965.1 Bacteroidales bacterium UBA4788 | reverse complement strand
CCAAGAAAAACCTCATCAAGGTACCTGTCCACAAAGGCACCATACCTCATGAGCAGTATGGTAAGTTCGGCGGTGCATACGTCTTCATCAAACCTGCAACCGAAGGTACCGGTATCAAGGCTGGCGGTGCCATGCGCGCCGTGCTCGAGAGCGTAGGAGTGAAGAACGTGCTTGCCAAGTCCAAGGGCTCATCAAACCCGCACAACCTGGTGAAAGCCACCATTGCAGCCCTGCTTGAACTGCGCGATGCCAGCACAGTGGCAGACCACAGGGGCGTGACGCTGGAAAAAGTGTTTAACGGTTAGTAATATTCAATCATCATGGCAAAAATCAGAGTAACCCAGATCAAGAGCAAGATCGGCCAGCCCGAATCACAGAAAAGAATCCTCGCGTCACTGGGTATAAGAAAGATGCACCAGACTGTTGAGCACGATGATACCCCCCAGATCATGGGTATGGTCAACAAGCTGAAACACCTGGTCAAGGTAGAGAAACTCTAAGGTATTAACTGCATTATATATTTTACTATGGACTTAAGCAATATAAAACCGGCCCCCGGTTCGGTCAAAAGAGAAAAGCGCATCGGACGAGGTGAGGGATCAGGCCACGGCGGCACCTCAACCCGCGGCCATAAGGGCGCCAAGTCACGCTCCGGTTACAGCAGGAAGATAGGCTTTGAAGGCGGCCAGATGCCCCTCCAGAGAAGAGTGCCGAAATCGGGATTCAAAAATATCAACCGCGTTGATTACAAGGGCATTAACCTTAGTACACTCGAGGCCCTTGCAACAAGGCTGGAAACCGAACTGATCGACTTCCAGACACTGCTCACCGCAGGTCTCGTGAACAAGAACGCCCTGGTAAAGATCCTCGGCAAAGGTACGCTTACAAGGAAGCTTGAGGTTCATGCCCACGCTTTCAGCAAGTCGGCACAGGCAGCAATCGAAGCTAATCAGGGAACAGCAGTTAAACTGTAAGGCATGAAATTCTTTCAGACAATAAAGAACATTTTCAAGATAGAGGATCTGAGAGCCAGGATCCTTTTCACTCTTGGCATCGTTGCACTGTACCGTCTGGGTAAATATGTTACTCTCCCCGGCATTGATCCCTCAATGCTTGCGAACCTGCAAAACCAGACCTCATCAGGTATCATGGGCCTTCTCGACATGTTCTCCGGCGGAGCCTTTTCACAGGCATCAATCTTCGCCCTTGGGATCATGCCCTATATCTCGGCATCAATCGTTGTCCAGCTTCTCGGCATAGTATTCCCCTACTTCCAGAAACTTCAGAAGGAGGGTGAGAGCGGCAGGCGCAAGATGAACCAGTATACAAGGTATCTGACTGTGGGTATTCTCATCCTGCAGGCTCCCACATACCTGGCAAACCTTAACGCAATACTTCCTCCCGAGGCATTCGTGATGCCCAGTGCATTCTTCAAGATCTCCTCGGTGATCATACTTACCGCAGGAACGATATTCGTAATGTGGCTCGGTGAGAAGATAACAGACAAGGGCATTGGCAACGGTATATCACTCATAATAATGGTTGGTATTCTTGCGCGCTTCCCGGTCTCATTCATATTTGAAGCGGGAACACGCATCAACGGCTCGGGCGGCCTCGTCGCACTGCTTATAGAGATAGTCTTCCTCTTCGCTGTGATCGTCGGATCAGTCCTGCTCGTTCAGGGCACCCGCCGCATACCGGTCCAGTATGCAAGACGCATCGTTGGCAACAAACAGTACGGCGGTGTAAGACAATATATACCCCTCAAGGTCAACGCAGCAGGCGTTATGCCTATCATCTTTGCACAGGCAATCATGATGCTGCCTGTAATCATCGCCGGATTCAGGGAATCAGGCTCCGGATTCGTGGTGGCATTCACCAACATGTACGGATTCTGGTACAACCTGGTAACCGCCATCCTCATCATCCTCTTTACCTACTTCTATACCGCGGTCACAATCAACCCGGTACAGATGGCTGAAGACATGAAGAAGAACGGCGGCTTCATCCCCGGCATCAAACCGGGACGCAAGACGGTTGAATTCCTTGATACAATCATGTCAAGGATCACCCTTCCGGGTTCGATATTCCTTGCACTGATAGCCATACTACCCGCCTTTGCCGTCAACTTCGGCGTCAGCGGTGAGTTTGCACAGTTCTTCGGAGGCACCTCGCTTCTCATCCTTGTGGGCGTTGTGCTTGACACTCTCCAGCAGATAGAAAGCCATCTGCTTATGCGCCATTACGACGGCCTTATGAAATCAGGCCGCGTAAAGGGAAGGACCGGAGCCGTGACGGCTATTTAACGGATTGACGTTCTTTGATGATCTATATTAAGACGGATGGGGAAGTAGAGTTACTGAGAGAGAGCAATCAGCTGGTCTCAAAGACTCTTGCGGAAGTAGCCGGGCATATCAAACCGGGAGTGACAACCCTAAGGCTTGATGCGATTGCCGAGGAGTTCATTCGTGACCACGGCGCTCTGCCGGCCTTTAAGGGCTATGGCGGCTTTCCCAACACACTCTGCACATCTGTCAATGACGAAGTGGTCCACGGAATACCGTCAGACTATACACTCAGGGAGGGAGATATAATATCGGTTGACTGCGGTGTGATACTGAACGGCTGGTACGGCGACAGCGCCTATACCTTCGCCGTCGGCGAAGTGAAACCAGAGGTCAGACGCCTTATGGAATACACAAGGGCATCACTTGAGGCCGGGGTCAGGGAAGCCGTAGCGGGTAACCGCATAGGCGATATCTCCCACGCCGTGCAGTCGAAGGCTGAGAGCGGAGGTTACTCCGTGGTGCGCACCCTGGTCGGACACGGTCTCGGGAAACACCTTCATGAGGGACCCGAGGTACCCAATTTCGGGCGACGCGGCTCTGGCACGAGACTTGATAGAAACCTGGTCATCTGCATAGAACCGATGATCAATATGGGAACCAAAAACACACGCCTCCAGAGTGACGGGTGGACAGTCAGAACAGGTGACGGCAAACCGTCGGCACATTTTGAATACGCTGTTGCGGTCAGGGAGGGTCATACCGACGTGCTCACAACATTTGAATTTATAGAAGAAGTATTAACAAAGAGGTAAGTATATGGCCAAACAACCATCAATAGAGATTGACGGAACGATCATCGAGGCACTTTCGAATGCGATGTTCAGGGTCAGGCTCGAAAACGGACATATCATCACCGCCCACATCTCCGGCAAGATGAGGATGCATTACATCAAAATCCTGCCAGGCGACAAGGTGAAGGTTGAAATGTCGCCCTATGACCTTACCAAAGGAAGAATAACGTTCAGGTTTAAATAGAAATAAAATACTGCGATGAAAGTAAGAGCATCAATAAAAAAACGCTCCGCCGACTGTAAGATAGTCAGGCGTAACGGGCGTCTGTATGTGATAAATAAGAAAAATCCCAAGTTCAAGCAGAGGCAGGGATAAATTTCATTAACTTTGCACTTCAAATTAAAAGAGGTATATGGCACGTATTAATGGGGTAGACCTACCGAGGAATAAGCAGGGCGAAGTGGCTCTCACTTATATCTATGGTGTTGGGCGAAGCACTGCACAGAAAGTGCTTGACAAGGCTGGCGTAGACCGCCAGATGAAGGTCGAAGAGTGGAATGACGATAACATCAACGCTATCCGTCAGATACTCTCCGAGAATTATAAGCTTGAGGGTGAACTTCGTTCCGAAACGCAGCTTAATATCAAGCGACTGATGGATATCGGTTGCTATCGTGGTATCCGTCACCGTATCGGACTTCCGGTAAGGGGCCAGAGCACGAAGAACAATGCCCGTACCCGCAAAGGACGCAAGAAGACCGTGGCAAACAAGAAAAAAGCTACTAAATAAATAATCTATGGCAAAGAAGACTGGGACATTAAAGAAGAAGGTCGTAAAGGTTGAACCCGTGGGACAGGCTCACGTTCATTCGTCATTTAACAATATCATCATAAGCCTTACAAACAGCACCGGCCAGGTGATATCCTGGGCCTCGGCAGGCAAGATGGGTTTCAAGGGTTCGAAGAAGAACACCCCATATGCCGCTCAGATGGCTTCGGAAGAGTGCACCAAAGTGGCCTATGAACTTGGCCTGCGCAAGGTAAAGGTATATGTCAAGGGACCTGGATCAGGTCGTGAATCAGCTATCCGTGCCATTTCAAACAGCGGTGTGGAAGTGACTGAGATCATTGACGTTACACCGATGCCTCATAACGGGTGCCGTCCGCCGTCACGCAGGAGGGTTTAAAAGGCTCGCATTAACAAATACAAAACGATAAACATTTCATTCAATGGCAAGATATACAGGACCCAGATCAAGAATAGCCAGGAAATTCGGAGAGCCCATTTTCGGCCCTGACAAATACCTCGACAGGAAGAATTTCCCTCCCGGCCAGCATGGTCTGACCAAAAAGAGAAAAAAGACATCGGAATACGGTGTACAGCTCCGCGAAAAGCAGAAGGTAAAATATACTTACGGCCTTCTTGAGCGCCAGTTCCGTAATACCTTCGAGAAGGCAGTATCTGCCTCCGGAGTAACCGGCCTGGTACTCCTCCAGCTTCTGGAGTCACGCCTTGACAACGTGGTCTACCGCCTCGGCGTCGCCCCCACAAGGGCAGCAGCACGCCAGCTGGTGTCACACCGTCACATAACTGTAAACGGCAACGTCGTCAATATCCCATCATTCCAGCTTCGCCCTGGAGATATAATCGGCGTACGCGAAAAGTCCAAATCACTCGAAACAATTATCGATTGCCTCGGCGCAAACCGCCGCTCAAAACTGGCATGGCTCGAGTGGGATGAGACACAGATGGCCGGAAAATACATGAGTGTCCCCGAACGTTCCGAAATCCCGGAAGATGTCAGGGAACAGCTTATCGTTGAACTATATTCGAAGTAATAAAGTAATAATATTCATATGGCCATATTAGCATTCCAGAAACCTGATAAAGTAATATTACTGGAAGCGGACGACCAGTACGGAAAATTCGAATTCCGCCCGCTTGAACCCGGTTATGGCATCACCGTGGGTAATGCCCTCAGAAGGATTCTCCTCTCCTCACTGGAAGGATTCGCCATCACTACAATTAAGATAGAGGGCGTTGACCATGAGTTCTCAACCATCACCGGCGTGATGGAGGACGTTACCGAATTCATCCTCAACCTGAAGCAGATACGCTTCAGAAGAATGGTTGAAGATGTTGATAACGAGAAGATTGTGGTCAAAATCTCCGGGCAGGAAGTATTCAAGGCCAGCGACCTCAACAACGCGCTCAGCAGCTTCGAAGTACTTAACCCGGAATTGGTTATCTGCCGTATGGAACCCGACGTCAAGCTGCAGATTGAAATCAATATCAGCAAGGGCAGAGGATACGTGACAGCCGAGGAAAACCAGCCCGCAGAGGCAGAATTCGGACTGATAGCCATCGATTCTATCTTCACCCCGATAAGAAACGTAAAATATTCAATTGAAAATTACAGGGTTGAACAGAAAACTGACTATGAAAAACTGATCCTGGAGATCAGCACCGACGGTTCCATTCACCCCAAAGACGCCCTCAAGGAGGCAGCAAAAATCCTCATCTACCACTTCATGCTCTTCTCTGAAGACAAGATCACCATCGACTATGAAGACAAGATGGCCAATGAGGAGTTCGACGAGGAAATCCTCCATATGCGCCAGTTACTCAAGACCAAACTCGTTGACCTCGACCTGTCCGTGAGAGCACTCAACTGCCTCAAAGCAGCTGAGGTGGAATCACTCGGTGACCTCGTCAAGTTCAACAAGAATGACCTCCTCAAGTTCCGCAACTTCGGCAAGAAGTCGCTCACAGAACTCGACGAGCTCCTTGAGACTATGAACCTCTCATTCGGGATGGATGTGGCGAAATACAAACTCGACAAAGATTAATAACAGGTAAGGACAGAGAGAAATGCGACATTTAAATTCTTTTAACCACCTTGGAAGAAAAAGCGCCGACAGAAAGGCGATGATGGCCAACCTGGCGTCATCACTCATTCTTCACAAGAGTATCACCACCACAACCGCCAAGGCAAGAGCGCTGAGGACATACGTTGAGCCCCTCATCACAAAGTCAAAGGAGGATTCAACTCACTCACGCAGAGTGGTGTTCAGTTATCTTGAAAACAAAAACGCCGTCTCTGAACTCTTCAGGGAAGTGGCCCCAAAAATTGCAACCCGCCCGGGAGGATATACCCGCATACTCAAAACCGGAACCCGGTTGGGCGACTCAGCTGAGATGTGCATCATCGAACTGGTCGACTTCAATGAGAATATGCTGGCAGCTGAAGGTGCAAAAGCCAAGACAGCACGCCGCCGCCGCAGCCCGAAGAAAAAAGCTGAAACGGCAGCAGCAGTGACGGAGACAAAGTCAAAGGAAGAAGCCCCGGCAGAAAAAATAGCTCCTGAAGCAGAAGAATCAAAAGAATAGCAGATCATGCTTACATAAGGAAGGGATATCGTCTTTATGGCCGTATCCCTTTTTTTCTTAAATTGCATTTAATTCAATAAAACATAAAGTACAATGAGTCAGATAGTTAGTGTTCACGCAAGAGAAATCCTTGATTCAAGGGGCAATCCGACCATCGAGGTCGAAGTCATAACATCCAGCGGTGCATCCGGAAGGGCAGCAGTACCATCGGGAGCATCAACAGGCGAAAACGAGGCTCTCGAGCTTCGCGACGGCGACAAGTCCCGTTATCTTGGCAAGGGTGTCCTGAAGGCAGTGCATAATGTCAACAATGTAATTGCCGAGGACATCATGGGAATGGATGTAACAAATCAGATTGCAATTGACCAGAAGATGCTTGACCTTGACGGCACGCCGACAAAGAGCACCCTTGGTGCAAATGCAATCCTTGGTGTTTCACTTGCATGTGCAAAGGCTGCTGCAGCATACCACGGACTTCCTCTCTACAGGTATATCGGCGGAACAAACGCACGCGTACTGCCAGTCCCGATGATGAACATCATCAATGGCGGAGCTCACTCTGATGCACCAATTGCATTCCAGGAGTTCATGATCCGTCCCAAAGGCGCTACCACTTTCGCCGAAGGCCTCAGGATGGGAGCAGAGGTGTTCCACTCACTGAAGAAAGTGCTCAAGGAGCGTGGTCTCAGCACTGCAGTTGGTGATGAAGGTGGCTTCGCACCTGCTCTCACTGGCACCGAAGATGCACTTGACAGCATCATCAAGGCTATCACCGCCGCCGGGTACAAACCTGTCACCGACGTTGCCATCGCTCTCGACTGTGCAGCAAGCTCATTCTTCGAGAATGGTGTTTATGACTACACTAAATTCGAAGGCAAGAATGCCAAAAAGCTTACCTCTGCACAGCAGGCTGATTATCTCACAGCGCTGGTTGAAAAGTACCCCATTATTGACTCCATTGAGGACGGAATGAGCGAGGGCGACTGGGAAGGTTGGAAGATGCATACTGACCAGCTGGGATCAAAGATCCAGATCGTGGGCGACGACCTCTTCGTCACCAACGTGGAGTACCTCGAAAAGGGCATCAGCCTGGGTTGTGCCAACTCCATCCTCATCAAACTGAACCAGATTGGCACCCTGACCGAGACTCTCAATTGCATTGAGATGGCGCACAGGGCAGGTTATACCACCGTCACCTCGCACCGTTCAGGAGAGACTGAAGACACTACGATAGCCGACGTGGCCGTCGCCACCAATTCGGGACAGATTAAGACCGGCTCACTCAGCCGTACCGACCGCATTTCAAAGTACAACCAGCTTCTCCGCATTGAGGAGGAACTGGGCGCAAATGCAGTATACGGCTGCGAAGGTTGATACTTACTTCCACCTTTGTAAAAACTCCGCCTCCGCGGAGTTTTTATTTTTTATATTTGTAGAAATCTGTGTCTTAATGTCGTTTAACGGTCTTGCTCATTTTGCCGCATTTCTTGAGTCACGCGGCCAGCTGGCACGCGTAACGTGCCCGGTCAATCCTGTACTGGAGATAACCGAGATTGCTGACAGGCTCGTGAAAAACGGTGGCAAGGCTCTTCTCTTCGAGAATACCGGCACAGGGTTCCCTCTGCTCATAAATGCCTTTGCCTCTGACGAGCGGATGGCAGCGGCCATCGGCCGCAACTCCCTGGACGATGCCGGTGATGAGATCTTTTCCTCGATAGAATCGCTTAGTCAGGCACGAGGACTGTCAGGGAAGCTGGCACGCCTGCCGGGCATGCTCAGGTTTCTGACACTGTCACCCCGGAGAAAAAGGGGCCGGGGTGAGTGCCAGGAGGTGGTTGACCCGGTTGCTGACCTCGGCATGCTGCCCATACTCAAGTGCTGGCCTCATGACGGAGGCAGGTTTATCACCCTTCCCCTGGTTCACACCAGGCACCCCGAAACAGGAAGGAACAACCTTGGAATGTACCGCATGCAGGTCATGGAGCAAGACGTTACAGGGATGCACTGGCACAGGCATAAGACCGGGGCCCGCCATTTTGAGGCCTGGAAGAAAAGGGGAGGACGGATGCCCGTCTCAGTGACACTTGGCGGAGACCCCGTCTATACCTATGCCGCCACGGCACCGCTGCCTGAAGATATAAGCGAATACCTCCTCGCGGCATTCCTCCGCCACAAAAGAGTGACCCTCGTCAAATGCCTTACAAATGATCTTTGGGTGCCGGCTGACTCTGACTTCGTGATTGAAGGATATGTTGATACTGCAGAGGACCCCGTCACCGAAGGTCCCTTTGGCGATCACACGGGATTCTATTCGCTGGCCGATCTGTACCCGAAGTTTCATGTCACCTGTATTACCCACAGGAAGAACGCTGTCTATCCCGCCACTGTGGTGGGCGTGCCACCGATGGAAGACGCATGGATGGGCAAGGCCACGGAAAAGATTTTCTTTGCTCCCATAAAGCTGGCAATAGCTCCCGAGATACGAGAGCTGCACATGCCCGTCTCCGGCGTGGCCCACAACCTGGTGATAGTCAGCATCGACAAGACCTACCCCGGACAGGGGATGAAAGTGCTCAGCGCCCTTTTTGGCGCCGGTCAGATGATGCTCAGCAAGTATATTATCGTAGTCAGTAACCCCGTTCACGTGACCGATTACCGGGCTGTCGCAGAGGCTTTCTTCGCCAACGTCCGGTTTGAAACAGACCTTCACCTGACCAGCGGCCCCCTCGATGTGCTTGACCATTCTTCCGACAGGTTCAGCATGGGAGGGAAGCTGGGCATTGACGCTACGGTAAAACTTGCCGAGGAGCGTACTGCAGAGGCTCATTCTGTTCCACTGCTGCTTCTCACTGATGATGAGATCACCGGTGAGGTCGTCATCAATATGCAAACGCTTGCTGATCACGGTCTGCCGGTTGCAGTGCTGATCATCAGAAAACCGGCGGAGGGGCTTGACATGCATCGACTGGCCGCATCTCTTCCAGCGCCACTCACTGCTCCGGGCACTGTAATAATAGCAGTGGATGAAGGCGCTGATGCCGATGATCCATCCATGCTTACATGGCTGGTGACAGGTAACAGTGATCCGGCACGTGACCTGTACCATCTCGGGGGCGGGGCAATCTTCATAGACGCCACCTCCAAGACACACTCACTGCCCGTTTTCCCCAGGGATTGGCCCAACATTGTCTGCTCAGACAGTGAGACGATTGAGCTGGTAGACCACAGGTGGAATGAATACGGGCTCGGCCCGTTCCTTGAATCACCGTCTCTCAGGCTTCTTCCCCTGCTCAGGCCGGGCGAAGCCTCCGTGGAGACCGTAAACAGCTCCGCCGGGTGAACGGCATGATGCCACCGGCCCTGTTGACTGCCATGGCAGGCGGACTGAGAGACAATCCGGCCATCAACTATGCCATAGCGGTTTTCATCGTTGTGGCTCTGATATACCTGGCCATACTTCAGTTCTGGGTGCTCCTGCGCACCAGGAAGCACCTTACCGAGCTGAGGAACGCCTACGATGAGATCGAGATACAGCGTTCGGAACTTCAGCTGCGCAACAAGGACCTTATTGACAGCCTGAATTATGCATGCAGGATACAGGCGGCACTCCTGCCAGCCGAGCATCACATACGACGCATTTTCCCGGATTATTTCATCTATTACCGCCCGAAGCATATCGTCAGCGGCGACTTCTACTGGTTCAGCGAACGCGATGACAAATATTTCATTGCGGCAGCAGACTGCACCGGCCACGGCGTCCCGGGAGCGCTCATGTCAATGATCGGCCTGGAGCTAATCCATAAGATCATCAATGATCTGAAGGTTGATGACAGTGACCAGGTGCTGCTTACCATGAACCGTGAACTGGAATCGGCGTTCTTCAAGGAAGAGAGCGGTAAGGCAATGATCAAGGACGGTATAGAGATGAGTATCTGCATCATCGATAAGAAGACGAAGCTGATGGAATTCTCGGGTGCCTTCCTGCCGGTCTATATTGTGCGTGACGACAAGCTGATCGAGATCAAGGGCGACAAGAAGAATGTGGTGCAGTCGTTCGCCATGGTCTCGTTCAACCGCAGTACATTCACCCTGCAGGAGGGTGACCTTCTCTATCTGTTCTCTGACGGGTATGCTGATCAGTTCGGCGGCCCTGAAAACAAGAAGTTCATGTACCGCCGCCTGAGGCATATTCTTCTCACCATAAGCAAATATCCGCTGTCAGACCAGCAGCGGATCCTTGACGAGACCATTGCCTCCTGGATGGAGGGACATGACCAGATTGATGACATGATGATTCTCGGTGTAAGGCCTTTCTAGCATGGCCGGCCGGATGGTTGTCCCGGCAACGGCAGCAACTGACGGTCAGATCAGCGCCGTGATCTTCTCAATGAGCACTTCGGGCTCTATTGGTTTACTGATATAATCATCCATTCCCACTGCAAGGCACTGCTCCCTGTCGCCCAGCATGGCGTTGGCCGTTATGGCAATGATAGGGACATGGACCTGGGTGCTCATCTCAAGACTTCTGATTTTTTCTGCTGCCAGCAGTCCGTTCATCACCGGCATCTGCACATCCATCAGTATAAGGTCATAGCGTGATGTGCCGAACATGTCGAGCGCCTCTTTGCCATTGCGGGCTATCTCCAGCCGTCTGACAAGCGGCTCCAGCATGAGCTGGGTGATGCGCTGATTTATGGGATTGTCTTCCACAAGCAGGATATTCAGGTCTTTCATCTCTTTCCTGCCCTTCTCAGCCGGCATTCCCTTTATGAGAGTGCTTGCCGTTGCAGGAGGAGCATGCTTTTCAGCCTTGCGCAGGTTGATATGAAATACGAACCATGATCCAGATCCGGTTGCTGATTCCTGCCAGTTCCCCCCGAAGTCACGTATCAACCTGCCTGCCAGTGGATAGGGCTGCCGGCCCTCTCCGATGAAGACGACAGGGTTGTTGGCGGAGAGGGTGAACTCTACCTTCTGGGTACCTTCACGTTCACCGGCCTCCCTGACCTGTATCTTTATAGTTGCCTTTCCCGAGGAGCCGGAAATGGCTGCACTGAGCAGGTCAATCAGTATCTGTTTGATTATTATGGGATCACCGCTGTATTCACTTGCTCCCTCTCCGCGGTCATCATAGTTCACCACGCTCTGATCATGCTTTCTGTTCAGCTTCATCAGCTCAATAGTGTCATGAATGATTGGACCGAGCCTGAAGCGTATCTCACCTCTGCGTTCGTAGGTGATGTTTCCCGCCGTCTCCATGGTGAGCTCATTGACAACGTCCACCATTGACCCCGTGGAGGCGATGAAGGTCTCCACCAGCTCCTGCTGCTTGGGTGAGGAAGTGGTCTCAGTCAGCATGTTACCCAGCAGAACGAGATTGTTGAGCGGCTCCCTGATTTTGTGCGAGAATGAGTTGATCACCTCCTCGTTCTTCTCTGCTATCGAGGCAAGCTCCCTCAGAATATCCCTGCTGTCGGCAATGAGCCTCCTCAGCTCCGCTATCGCCAGTGCCAGGGGTACCAGCGCAATGATGCCCGACACTATCGGGGTGTATATAAGCCCTGAAACAGCAGTCACCAGTGCAATTATCACCAGCAGAAGAGCAAGTGCAACAGGTAAAAGGATCCGGTCTCGCGTCCTCCTTGTCATCATGTCCGAATGCGGGATGGAGGATGGTCTGGTTTTGTTCGGCATATTATGACCGCAGTAGATTTAATTCACCCAAAGATACATCAATTTCAATAAAGATAAAGAGAGGCTTGCTTTCAGTGAGCATAAAAGATTATTTTTGCTTTACGGTATAATTTTTGAAGTTAAACCTGAAAAAGAGTGTGATGAAAAAGGCCGCAGTGACACTGATCATCGCCATGATTGCCGCTGGCATGGCAAGGGCGCAGCAGGGGGATACTCTTGTTCAGTATACCCCTGATTTCAAGTTCAGGGACGGTATATACCTGAACTTTGACATGGTGAAGACTAACAGTCCCATACCCAAGGCAAAACTGTTTACGTCAGTTGATTATAACGACAAAGATTTTTTTGATCAGGTGATTTCCTCAGAAAAGATCTACTTCTATGATAACCTGGGTGTCAGGCAGGAGATTGAGAAGGACAATATCTGGGGCTTTGCCCGCAACGGCGTGCTCTATGTCAAGGTGCAGGGAAATTTCAACCGCATCACCTTCTTCGGCTCCATTATTCACTTCGTGGCCGACGTGACAACACAGACGGGCTACAATCAATACGGCTATTATGATCCGTACTACTCGCCCTACAGGTCATTATACTCACCATATTATTACAGTCCCTACTCATCACGGTACTATGACCCGTACGGTTACAATCCCTACAGGAACAACTCCTCGCGCACTGACCTGGAGATGTTTATGATAGATTTCGAGACAGGGAAATCATATGAGTATAACATTGATAACCTCGAGGCGCTTCTGATGAAAGACCCCGAGCTCTATGAGGAGTTTGTCTCAATGCGCAACAAGAACCAGAAAAAGATGATGTTCGTTTACCTTAGGAAGTTCAATGAAAGAAACCCGGTCCTTCTTCCTGCTGATAAGTAGTTTTTTATGAAGAAATCCCCCCTGTTACTCCTGTTTATTCTGCTTGTGCCGGCGGTATCGGCGCAGCAGAGGCCGTATCCTACCGTTGACGATGCTGAGAAGTTCCGGAAATCAGTCACCTGCGTTGTCCTTGAAGCTGACCAGTTCTCCTTTTACAACGCGGAGATAAAGGATGCGGTGAACAAATACTGGAAAGTCACCCCGGTGAAGTACATCAATACTGAGGAGTTCAATGTCATGCGCAATGACCCGGCGTATTCCTTCATTGTACTGACTATCACCAACTTCAGCAATGACAAGTCAGGCTCCACCTACGACTTCCTTAACCTGCTTCTGGGGGCTGAGGTGGATGAACTGGACCAGCTGCCGGAGTTCTGCGCCATCCCGCTATGCTTCTCAGGCGCTCCCGAGGAGGAATACAGTTACAAACTCGGCCTGATCATTCGCTTCATGGAGTATCATGCCGACCTGGTGATGAAGAACCCGGCCACGACGGCTCTCCGTTACCTTAAATACTACAACAGGAACGTTCCGGACATAATGAACAAGACCATACTTGTCAGGGAGGATGACCTGGCTCCTGAGGTGAACACCGCTGAAAGGATAGCTGCACACTACCCGTACAAGGTCAGGATTGCAGGTGAGGAGGAGATCATGAATGCAATCGAGGCGAAGGAAAAGGATGTCCTGATAGTCCACAAGGTGGGACCCGATGGCGTCAAACAAACCGGCACCTGCATGAAGATGCTTGTCGGGACTGATGATGCCGTGATGTATTACTATGATAGTCACCTGGTTGACAGCAAGAATGCCAACGGGCTGCTTATAAGCGACCTGAAAAGACTCGCCCGCTTCTGACGATGCAGCATTTTGATTCAAGAACCGTCTTTTTAATAAAAAGCAATGGAAGAGATTAAGACATACACTCAAAAAGAGCGCGACTGGGCAATGTTCTGCCACCTGTCGGCCTTCGCAGGCTACTTCTTTCCTTTCGGCGGGATAATCGGCCCGCTGATCTGCTGGATTTCCAGGAAGGATGAGTCAGAGTGGATAAATCTGAACGGGAAAGCATCCCTGAACTTCCAGATCTCCATGGCACTTTACACAGTGCTGCTAATACCATTATGCTTTATTATTGTGGGGATACCGCTGGTGATAGCTCTTGCGATACTTGAACTTGTATGCATCATTGTTGCCAGCATCAGGGCCGCAAAGGGCGAGGTATTCAAGTACCCCCTCTCAATACCGTTCATACAGTAGATTACTGCAGGATATAAGAAGGCGATTCGCAGCCTTTCAATCCCGGTATGCACAATGCCTGGATTTTCTGCATAACCCTGCTTTAGCCCGGCTCCTCTCAGGTACATTCATGACAGGGCGGGATTTAACGTCCGGCCAAGCTTTTTTTCATATTTTTGTCGGGAAATCATACCCGACATGTTTCAGAAACCATCCATACCAAGGGGCACGCGCGACTTCTCTCCGACGGAGATGCTGCGGCGCAACTACATCTTCGACGTCATCCGCAGGAACTTTTCGCTCTGCGGCTACCTGCCCATAGAGACCCCCGCAATGGAGAACCTCTCAACCCTGCTTGGCAAGTACGGGGAGGAGGGTGACAGGCTCATCTTCAGGATTCTTAACTCAGGGAACTTTCTTGCCGGTGTCACACCAGGAACTCTCTCCGCTGCTGACAGCTCATCGGTCTCGCAGCAGATAAGCGAGAAAGGACTCAGGTATGACCTCACTGTTCCCTTTGCACGTTACGTGGTGCAGCACCGTGACGAGATCACCTTCCCCTTCCGCAGATACCAGATACAACCCGTTTGGAGGGCCGACAAACCCCAGAAGGGGAGATACAGGGAGTTCTTCCAGTGCGATGTGGATGTCATTGGCAGCGACTCTCTACTGAACGAGGCAGAGCTGGTTCAGATCATTGACCGTGTTTTCAGTGAGCTGAATATCAAGATTATAGTTAAAATAAACAACCGGAAGATACTTGCCGGTATAGCAGAAATGGCAGGTGCGGGTGAGCAGATAACAGATATCACCGTAGCCATTGACAAGCTTGAGAAGATCGGCAGGGACGGTGTAAGGCAGGAGCTGATGCAGAGAGGCATAGCTTCTGAGGTGATAGCCAGGCTCGAGCCGGTGATAAACCTCAGCGGTTCATCCGAAGAGAAGCTCGAGGAGCTGAAGAGGGTGATGGCCGGTTCGGAGGCGGGACTGAAGGGCATAGAAGAGATGGAAGAGCTGCTTGGTTACCTTGCCATGCAGCCGGTTAAACCGTCTGTGGAACTTGACCTCTCACTGGCGCGCGGACTGAACTATTATACCGGTACCATAATCGAGGTGAAGGCGGCGGACCTGCCTTTCGGCAGCATATGCGGCGGAGGGAGGTATGATGACCTCACCGGCATCTTCGGCCTGCCAGGAGTATCGGGAGTTGGCGTATCATTTGGCGCAGACAGGATCTATGACGTGATGCTCCGGCTCAATCTGTTCCCGGAGCAGACTGGCTCATCAACAGAGGCCCTCATCATCAATTTCGGGAGGGAGGAGCTGCCAACACTGATGCAGATAGCAGACACGCTCCGTGAGGCGGGCATAGCCGTTGAGCTCTACCCTGAATCGGTGAAGCTGAAGAAACAGTTCTCCTATGCGGATGCGCGGATGATTCCGATGGTTGTCATAGCCGGGAGTAATGAGATAGCTTCCGGCCAGGCCACCGTAAAGAATATGAAGACGGGAGAACAGACAGCTGTTATACTCTCTGCTCTCCCGTCATTCATCAGGGAGGGTAAGCTCTCCTGATATTTCATCTGCCGGATGCGGTTACTGCTGCACCCCGGTGGTGCCTGTCTGGCCGCCACGGCCCCGCACGCCCGGTTGCCCGGCTCCCTGCCTTCTCTGGTTGAGCTCACGCAGCAACTGCTGCTTGTACTGGTTCTCTACCTGGTACAGCCTGATCACCTTCTTCGGCGGCAGCACCTTCTTCAGGCCTTCGTTGAACGACACCACAAGGCTGACCTCATCGGCAAAGGACTGCGTCAGCTTCTCTGCGGCGGCGGAGATCTCGCTTTCAGTCATGTTGTTTTCGTTCTGGGCAGCATAACGCATCGTTGAAAGACGGTCGGTCATCAGTTTGCTTTTGCGTGCCGAGTAATCGTTGTACAGCGGCCAGAATTTTTCGGCCTCAGCGGTGGTCAGGTCAAGATTCCTGGTGAAGAAGGCAATCTTGTAGGCGGTGAGCTTATCTCCGTCGCCCTGTGCCGCACCCTGTCCGTATCCCTGGCCCTGACCGTTCAGAACGGCAGCGCCTGCCAGCACCAGGACAATCATTGAAAAAAACAGTCTTTTCATATCCGTATTATAACAGTTCATAAATATCATTCAGATCAATCCCTTCCGTCATCAGGTAGTCAATGATGGTTTCGGAAGAGATCTCTTCCTCCGTCATCTCTGTAGTGACAGGCTCTGTCAGGCTCAGCTCATTCTCAAGCATATATGCGTCCAGCTCCTCAAACGCCAGGTCAGCGTAAAGGCTGGTACCGGGCACATATCCCTCCGGTGCGCGGTCGGCGCCAAGCAGTCTGACCATCACTGCCGCCATGACAGCGAAGCCAATTATTGCAGCTGCCAGCGCCAGAAAAGGTCTCATTCTCCTGATCAGTGTGGTGTTAAGGCGAGCTCCCTCAGCCTGCACGGCCTCATTCCGGCTCTCTTGCTTCCTTATGGCGGCCATGGTGCGCTCGGTGAGCGAATCAAAATAGCCTTCCGGAACCCTGTAGGGACTGCCTTTTCTTATTTCATCATTGAGTTTCATGACATTTCTTTGATGCCCGCTGCAGGCATTGGTTTAATTATCCTGAAAAAATTGTTCAATCTTTTTAACCGCATGGTGATATGATGCCTTCAGTGCCCCCACCGAAGTGCCTGTCACGCTGCTCATATCCTCGTAGGTCATATCGTCATAGTATTTCATATTGAAGACAATACGTTGTTTCTCCGGGAGCTTCAGAATGGCATTCTGCAGCTTCACCTCCGCCTCGTCGCCGTCAAACCAGCTGCTGCCTTCAGCGGAGTCCGAAAGGACCGCCTCAACATCGTCAAGCGAAACGCTGCTATGCCTCTCCCTCTTCCTTATAAGTGTAAGTGCTTCGTTGGTGGATATTGACCAGAGCCATGTCAGCAATGAACTGTCAAAACGGAAAGAGGAAATGTTTTTCCATGCGTTGATAAATGTGTTCTGCAGCGCATCATCGGTGTCTTCATGGGTTATGACCAGGCGACGGATGTGCCAGTACAGCTTTGATCCGTAGGTATCAATGATCATCCGGAACGCCTTTTCGGCATCCGTGGCAAGAGCTGCCCTGATATCCTCTTCAGTGAAGTGTGACATTGACCTGTCCGGCAGTGTTTGTCAGTCAGACGCCAGAAGGCGTCAATGGTTTAATCTCCTCCACCCAAAATTAACAAAAAGTGCATGACCCGCCTCCTGCACGCCTCCCGATAGCCTCTTTTTGGTAACTTTGCAGCAAGAGAAAAAGAGACATGGCATTGAAATGCGGAATTATCGGTATCACCAGCGTGGGAAAGACCACGATTTTCAACTGTATCTCCAACACACGCGGTGAGACCAACACATACGGCACGGGTATCAAGGCAAACCTCGGTGTCATCCAGGTGCCGGACAGGCGACTCTATGATCTGGAAAAGTTCCAGCCCACCGAGCGCATTGTCCATACCACCGTTGATATCGTCGATATCCCCGGGCTGGTGAGGGGGCAGGGCGACAGCTCCGGCGCACGCCTGCTGGGTGAGATAAGGAACACTGATGCGCTCATACACGTGCTTCGCTGCTTTGATGATGACAACCTGCCTCACATTGACGGGTCAGTCAACCCGGTCAGGGATCTCGAAAACGTAGAGTTCGAACTGCAGGTCAAGGATGTGGAGTCGGTAGTAAAGAAGATCCAGCGGCTGGAACGGGCTGCTAAGACAGGTGACAAGGATGCGAAGCACGGTATCGAGGTGCTGAATCTCTACAGGGAGCATCTCGAGGGTTTTCAGAACGCCTCCTCGCTTGAGGTCAAACCTGAAGACAAGAAATACGTTGATGATATCTTCCTGCTGACAATGAAACCCGTGCTATATGTCTGCAACGTTGACGAGGCCTCCGCAGTGAACGGCAACGCATACGTTGATGCTATCAGGAAGTACCTCACCGTCAGGGGAGCCGGACCGCTGGTGATTGCCGGCGCCCTCGAGGCCGAGATAGCCAATCTTACCGAGGAGACTGACCGCATGGAGTTCCTTGAGGCATCGGGACTGAAGGAGCCGGGTGTCAACAAACTCGTCAGGGCGGCATATGAGATGCTTAGCCTTCAGACATTCTTCACCGTGGGGCCGAAGGAGATACGGGCATGGACCATCACCGCGGGGATGACCGCCCCGCAGGCTGCCGGCGTCATTCACTCTGACCTCGAGAGAGGATTCATCAGGGCAGAGGTGATGAAGTATGACGACTTCATCAGGCTGGGCTCAGAGCATGCCTGCCGCGAAGCCGGCAAGCTGATGGTGGAGGGGAAGAGTTATGTGGTTGCCGACGGCGACATACTGCACATACGGTTCAACGTTTAACGGATACAGTGAAAAACCTCCTCGTCATACCTCTCTTCCTGATTCTGCTCACGGGGCAGGCCGGGTACGGGCAGCAGAATCCGGCAGGCAATGACATAAGAGAGGCTGTCAGGCTGTACGGCCAGGCTGAGGTTGACATAAGTTATCCCGGATTCGATGCCATGAGCAGGCTGGCGTCGCGTTTTCCGGTCTCATCGTGTGACGGCACCACCGCCCGTCTGTGCCTCTCGCCGCGAGATGCTGAAGGATTCATCATCTCAGGTATCCCGTACAAGCTTGTTTTCCCGGAAGCCCGCAAAGGCTTTTATACAGCCTCATCTGTTGCCGAGGCGATGCACTGGCAGTCATACCCCACCTGGAGGCACTATGACACCATCATGCACAAGATCGCAGAGCGATGGCCGGAGGTCTGCCTCCTCGACACAATAGGGTTCAGCCTCATGGGCAGGGCTGTCCTGGCAATGAAGATATCCGGCAACACGGGTGCCGGAGAAAAGAAGCCGGCTGTAATGCTCAGCTCCTCCATCCACGGTGATGAGACCGCCGGGTTTGTCCTCCTGATGCGGCTGGCGGAGTACCTTGCGGCGGGCAGCGGCGGCGGCGGGCTGGCTTCTGAGCTTGTCTCAGGGCTGGAGATATGGATCAACCCGCTGGCCAATCCTGACGGCATGTACCGCAATGGAGACACGATAGTCTATCCGGTCAGGGCGAACAGCAACGGCTATGACCTCAACCGCAACTTCCCTGACCCGGAGGCCTCCCCGCCGCCGCCGCTGCAACGGGAGAACCTTGACATGATCAGCTTCCTGGAAGCTAAACGGTTCGCCCTCTCCGTCAACCTGCACAGTGGCGCCGAGGTGGTGAACTACCCGTGGGACAGGTGGACACGCCTCCACCCCGACGATGCATGGTTCAACTCCGTAAGCCGGCGCTACGCAGACACGGTCCACCTGCATTCCGAACCCGGTTACATGACCTACCTCAACAACGGTGTCACAAGGGGATGGGAATGGTACGTCATCACGGGTGGAAGACAGGATTTTGTCACCTGGAGCCTCGGGGGCCGTGAGGTTACGATAGAGCTGGATGAGACAAAGATGACCCCCGGCTCAAACCTCGAAATGATGTGGGAGTGGAACCACCGGTCACTGCTGCGGTATATCGCTGAGGCACTCACCGGGGTAAGAGGCACTGTTACTGATTCCGGGACCGGTGATCCTCTCAGCGCGAAGATATTTATTGCGGGGCACGATGCCGACTCATCCCATGCCTTTTCCGATACACTCACCGGAACCTGGTGCAGGCTACTCCCTCCCGGCACCTGGGACCTCACCTTCTCCTGTCCCGGTTATGAATCATTCACTCTTACGGCAGAGCTGACATCCGGTGAACCTCTTCTCATCAGGGATGTGCAACTGCAGAAGAGAGTCACCGACTACCCCGATCCCCCCGGATACGGGCTGCTGATATGGCCCAATCCCTCCGACGGAAGACTCAGTCTCATGCCCCCGGAAGCAGTCACCGGGGAGGTGACAGTCACACTGACAACATCAACAGGAGCCCTCATAAGACGTTACCGCACAACCGCTCAGACCGGACTGCCTGTTGTCTGCGATTTCGGCTCACTCCCTACCGGGCTGTACATCATTTCCATCAGAAAGGAACCCATAGGACCGATGGTCAGGGGCAAAGCAGTCTTCAAACGGTTGATAACCGAATGACCTGTTGGTGATATCTTTTCCCGGCCGGGTTGCAGGTAAGCCCAAAACTGATATTTTTGGGACTTATTTCACATGAGCACTTCTTGACTATGAAACGGGTAACCACACTGATATATCTCCTGGCAATTACTATTTACTCATCGGCTCAGTCGGCCTACATACCACCCGATAAACCAAAACTGGTTATCGGAATCGTAGTGGAGCAACTGCGTTATGACCAGCTGGAACGCATTTGGGATATTCTTCCCGCCAACGGGCTGAAGAGGATGATCAACGAAGGCACCTACTACCGCAATGCATCGATAGACTATCTTTCCACCCAGGCAGGACCGGGATTTGCAACCATCTCCACAGGCGCCTCGCCCTCCGCGCATGGCATAACCTCTGACTCCTGGTTCCACCCCTTTAATAATGAGATGATCTATTGTGTGCAGGATGCCAGTGTCAACGCCGTGGGGGGCAGCTTCGAGACTGGGCTCTTCTCACCCGTCAACCTACTCTCTTCAAGCTTCTCTGATGAGCTGCAGATGTCTTCCTGCGGAGGGGCCAAGGTATACGGGATAGGCATCCGCGAGATGTCGGCCATCATTACGGCAGGCCATGCCGCCGACGGTGCATTCTGGTATGATGACCGCACCGGCACCTGGATGTCAAGCACCTACTATGCCAGTACACTGCCTCTGTGGCTCATGGACCTCAATGCCATGCTCCTCCCCGGACAGTATCTCAACCAGCCCTGGCAGCCAATCCTTGACCCTGCCAGCTATCCCGGATGCCAGCCCGACTCGAGTGATCTGGAAAGAGGACTGAACGGCCAGACATGGTTCCCCTATGACCTCAAGACTATGTCCACAAAGGGTAAACTGCTCAATGTGACAAGGGATTACTCCATATTGCGCGAGACACCGTTTGCCGATGACTTCACCACCGAACTGGCCCTCAGACTGATAGACAATGAGCAGCTGGGTCAGGATGATATAACTGATTTTCTTGCTGTTACATATTCGGCTACCGACTATGCCGGTCACCGGTTCGGACCCTCATCGGTGGAAGTTGCAGACGCGCTCGTCAGGCTCGACAGGAACATCGGGAAACTTCTTGATAAGATTGACAAGTCACTGGGCAAGAAAAATGTACTTGTTTATTTTGTATCTGCACACGGGGTTTCGGAGATACCTGCCGTTCTTAAGCAGAGCAGGGTTCCTTCAGGCTACTTCATGCTCAACCAGTCGCTCCAGCTGCTCCGCAGCTATCTCAACGCCGTCTACGGGAAGGGAGACTGGGTGAAGGGTTTCTATGACAGCCAGATCTTCCTCAACCGGGCGCTGATTGAAGATGCCAATATCAACCTGGAGGATATGCAAAAAAAGGTGGCACGTTTCATGGTGCAGTTCTCAGGCATTGCATCAGCTGCTCCCACATCGTCATTTGAGATGAGCGACTTTGCCGGAGGTCTTTTGCGGAAGATGAGCAACAGCTACAGCCAGCAGCGCTCAGGCGATGTGATGATTGCCCTGAATCCGGGATGGGTTGAGAAGACCGACAATGTAACAGGCCATAACTCGCCGTGGGAGTATGACTGCCATGTGCCGCTGATATGGTTCGGATGGACCGCCAGCAAGGCTTCCGTCACCCGCAGCGTCAGCACAAGGGATATTGCCACCACCCTCTCGGTGCTGTGCAAGGTCCCTATGCCAAATGCCGCCAGCGGCGAACCTCTCCACGAACTGTTCAGGTAGATGCCGCGCCACTGATCCGCGACCGGCGGGTGATTTTATTAATTACCACAGATTTTTGATCAGTCAGCTGGTGAATAGCTATCTGCCTGTGCAAAGCTTATTGCACTTTTAATCAGATACTCCTTGCCGGATTGTTATACCGGTCCCTTACCCGGCATGCTGCGGTGATCAGAGTGGGATCCTGTTCACAGCCATTGCCGATCACAACCATGTCGGCCCCTGCCTCAAAGGCCTGTTCAACCTTTTCAGCTGTGTCAAGCCCGCCTCCTGTAATGAGCGGGATGGTTATCACTTCCCTCACAGCCCTGATCATTGCCGGGTTTACCGGTCTCGCGGCGCCGCTGCCTCCCTCCAGGTAAATGGCCTTCATGCCCAGCATCTCACCGGCAAGGGCTGTAGCCACGGCAATATCATTCTTGCCGGACGGGATGGGTGAGGTCTGACTCATGTACTCCACGGAGGTGCCCCCGCCACAGCTGATAAGCATATAGCCTACCGGTATAACCCTCTCCCTTATTCCTTTAAGCAAAGGTGCCGCAACGACATGGTTGCCAATGAGCAACTCGGGATTGCGGCCGCTGATGAGAGACAACAGGAAGACGGCATCAGCTTCAGCAGTAAGTTGCGCCAGATTGCCGGGGAATAGTACGACAGGGATGGATGAGAGTTGCTTCAGCCGCCTGATGACCCCCTCCACCGGCACGCTTGTCAGACTGCCCCCGGCAAGGAAGAGGTCGACCCCCGCTGCCGAAGCGTGTCCGGCAGCAACGGTAAGTGCTTCCTCTCCTGCATTGTCAGGGTCAATCAGCCGGGCAACAAGTTTCTTCTTTCTCGAGGTGATGTCAATTCTCATGCTTCTTCTTCGTCCAGACAATGGTGTAGTTGTCGTACCGTGAATAAAATAGGGTGAACCGGTCATTGATCCTCTCGTTCTTTACGGTCCCCTTAATCTCTCCTGCTTCCTTCACTTCAAAGGGCTCAATGGTGATATCGTTCACAATGTTTATCCCCTCCTTGTCGCATATCTTGTACATTGCTTCCTTGGCGCACCAGTGGATGTAGAGATGATAGGTGCGGTCAGCCCACCTGCGTGTGATCTTCTCTCCTTTGTTCAGGAACTTCGATGCAAAGGCATTGATGTTCACGCGCATGTATTCAAGGTCGATCCCCACCCGTTCATCCTTGCTTATAAGTATGGCTGTCAGCTTGTTGGAGTGGCTGATGCTGATAAAGTGCGAGCCGTCCTTAATAAAGGGTTTGTTATTCTTGTTATAGACTATACGTGCCTCCCTGCCCAGCATCTCCGCAAGCAGCGCCCTGACACTCAGAAACTCCATCTTCCTGGAGTTGCTGCGGAAGATCTCATATCTGTTCCTGTCCTCCCGGCTCATATCGACCATTGTAAGAAGGGTCTCCAGATCCTCCTCGATCTTCCAGACGCCGATGACAGTCTCCTTATTCAGATAGTGCTTTGTGATGCAGCCCATGGTCTATCTCCAGTTCAGCGTCTCGATGAGGTGAATAATGTCGTCCCTGAGAAAATTTATCACTGGCATGAGCGAATCCTCGTTTGGCTGGGCCATGAAGTAAAGTGAACCCCTCAGATAGTGGCTGGTGCTGTCTGTGACGAAGAACTGCACTGCCGAAGCGGTGTTTCCCTTCAGGTCATAGAGGATGCCGTAGACCTGTGACGAGTCATCAGCCCATATCTGTTCCTCGATTGCTTCGGCCCTGATGGAGTGTTTGTAGGCCATCTCTCGGGTCAGCTCGGTAAGGGATGCCAGGTTATTGCGGATGTCGAAATATGTCAGGTGTATACTTGCTTTCATTGACGGGAATTCGATGTCCATCCAGCAGGTGTCAGTGGCCGCTGCAGGCCTGAGGTTGATCCTTGCATATTCCGGGTATTCGATGGAGTAGGAGCAGGGGGTGTCATAATGGACATAGCTCTTTTCCGGCAGATCGATCCTGAAGTAACCGGCCGGCTTCGGCACAGGCGTCTGCCCGCAGCCTGCCAAAAGCAGGGCAGCTGTCAGCAGCACGGTTGCAATATGGTTTCTCATTTGCTTTCCCCTTTCTTTTCTACTGTAATCTCCCTTATCCGCCTGTTCTCTATCGTCTCTATGGTGAACGTAAATCCTCCCGCGGAGATAACCCTTCCCTTGACAGGTATCTCCTCAAGCAGCTCGAGCAGTACTCCGGCCAGCGTCTCGGCGTCGCCCCTCACATCCTCGAACGGATCATCCTCCAGCCCGGTTATCCGGTAGAAGTCGTTCATCAGTATCTTCCCGTCAAAGACCCATGTCCCCTTTCCCGTCTCCCTGAAGAGAAGCTCCTCCTCGTCGGTCTCGTCGGTGATTTCTCCGACTATCTCCTCCAGCACGTCCTCAAGTGTCACCAGCCCGCTCGTACCGCCGTATTCATCGACTACTATGGCCATATGTATCTTCTTGGTCTGAAACTCCTTCAGGAGCTCACTGATCTTTTTCGTTTCAGGAATAACATAGGCGGGCCTTATGAGCGTCTGCCACCTGAAGTTGTCAGGCTTACCCAGGTGAGGCAACAGGTCCTTGACGAAGAGTATACCCCTTACATTGTCAAAGGAGCCTGAGTAGACCGGGATCCTTGAAAAGCCTGACTCCACCACTTCCTCCATGATTGTATGGAATCCCTTGCTGAAGTCAAGAGCTGTCACGTCAATGCGCGGGCACATGATTGCACTGGTGTTGGTGTTGCCGAAGCGAACCACGCCCTTAAGGATCTCCTTCTCATCTTTGATTCCTGAAGAGGTCAGGTCGAGAGCCACCGACAGGTCGTCAATGCTGAGTCCTGCATCCCTGCTCCTTGGTCTTCGCTTCACGAAGAAGGAGGAGTAGGAAAGGAGTGAGGCAAGCGGTTTCAGAATACCGGAGACTAAGGTGAGGGCCGGAGCCATCATCAGGGAAAACTTCAGCTGGCTTCGCGTTGCGAGAACCTTCGGAATAATCTCGCAGAAGAGCAGAAGGATGAAGGTGATGACAACCACCTCAATTATGAATGAGAGGATGGGATTATTGCTCAGATCGAACATTCTTGAACTAATGAATGCCGCAAGAATGATGATGGCAATATTGATGATGTTGTTTGCAACCAGGATAGTGCTGAGGAGCCTGTCAGGTTTGGCCAGCAGTTTCAGCGCTGCGGCCGGTCTGCTACCCTTGCGGTGCTGAAGCTCCTCCATATCATTCGGTGTGAGCGAAAAATAGGCGACTTCGGACCCTGAGATGAAGGCCGATGCAATTATCAGGAAGATCAGTATTATAATTTCGGTTAACAGGGTCAGTGGTGACCCTGCAATTGCAGCCAGCGCAATTACCCCTGTGATTGAACCTGAAAGCAGCGTATCCAAAACCGGAATAATTGGTTACCTAAAATGGCAGGTCATCTGCTGCATCATGTGAGGAGAGATCCTCACCCCGGCCCTCGCCCGGACCCTCACCTGGAAGAGGTGATGAGTTCTGTGACGGAGCGGAATAACCCAGTCCGCTGTTCTGGAACCCCTGGTTGCTGCCCTGTGACCCCTGCCCCTGCTGGTTCTGACTATCGGGTTTGCGACCCAGCAGCTGAATCGTATCTGCCTCAACTTCAACGATGTATCTTTTGTTGCCATCGCGGTCATCGTATGACCTGTAGCGCAGTTTGCCCTCAATCAGTATCTGAGATCCTTTGCGGATATAGTTTTCAGAGAGTTCGGCTAGTCTTCTCCATGCAACAATGTTGTGCCACTCGGTCTGTGTCACCTTTTCACCTCCCCTGGGGGTGTAGGTTTCACTTGTGGCAAGAGAGAATGATGCCTTGATATTGTTCTCGAAACGCCGGATCTCGGGATCCTTACCGACGTTGCCCACCAGAATTACTTTATTGAATGACATGGTTTTATAATTATTTACATCTTATTGGAGGATGTAAAGTTACGAAAAAATTTACTGTAAGGCTCCCGGCAGGTGATCTCTCCGCTTCAGGCACACCATCAGGGCCCGGCCGGGAGGACCGTTTTTGCCATGTATATTTTATAGGTATCAAAAAATCAGGATATTCGCTTCGAAAAAAAACTCTTATCACCTGATATTGATAAATAATATTTTATATTTGCACATTGAAAAAACAGAACATCAAAATAATTTGTTGAATTAAAAATTCTTGCAACATGACAAAAGCAGACATTGTTAACGAAATTGCCAAGAACACTGGAATTGAGAAAGTGACCGTTCAGAAAACCGTTGAGGCTTTCATGGAATCAGTTAAGGACTCGATGGTTGCCGGCAATAATGTTTATCTCAGGGGCTTTGGCAGCTTCATCGTGAAGAAGCGCGCAAAGAAAACAGCCAGGAACATCTCAAAGAATACCACTATTATCATTCCTGCCCACAATATCCCGGCATTCAAACCTGCCAAGACTTTCATAACCAAGGTTAAATCACACGCTAAGAAGTAATAATATGCCAAGCGGTAAAAAGAGAAAAAGGCATAAGATGGCTACCCACAAGCGTAAAAAGCGCTTGCGGAAAGACAGGCATAAGAAGAAGAAATAGCATAAATGCATAGTCTGTAACTCTTACACCTAACCTAAAGATCCTCTGATCTTTAGGTTAGGTGCATTATGAAAAGGACTATCGGCTAATCAATAAATTCCGGAATGTGAATAAGGATTTAATTATCAGCGTAAATGATGCTGAGATATCCATTGCACTACTGGAGGATAAGCAGCTTGTCGAGTTAAACAAGGAAAAGCGGAATGTAAAATTCTCAGTCGGTGACATTTACCTGGGAAAGGTAAAGAAGATCATGCCGGGGCTTAACGCAGCGTTCATCAACGTTGGTTTCGAAAAGGATGCTTTCCTGCACTATCTTGACCTGGGTGCCCAGTTCAGGACCCTCCATCGTTATTATCAAATGGCCACTCAGAACAAGGCCAAGATGCCGACGGTGTCAAAGTTCAAACCTGAACCTGACATTGACAAGGACGGGAAGATAGCTGATGTACTGACAACAGGACAGACAGTTATCGTGCAGATAACCAAGGAACCGATCTCAACAAAGGGACCAAGGCTGGCATCCGAGGTAAGCATCGCAGGGCGAAATCTCGTCCTGATGCCATTCGGTGATAAGGTCTCCGTCTCCTCAAAGATAGAGAACGCCGACGAACGAAATCGTCTTAAGCTCCTGATACAGAGCATTAAACCCAAAAACTACGGAGTGATTGTACGCACCGTGGCTGAGGGAAAAAAGGTTGCAGCCCTTGATGCTGAACTGAAGGAACTTATCAACCGATGGGAAACAGCCCTTTCTGCTGTGCACCGCGATGTCAAATCGCCGCGCCTGCTGGTGGGCGAGATGAACCGCACGACAACAATCCTCCGGGATATACTCAGTACCGACTTCAACAGCATCATCGTGGATGATGAGGTGATAGGCGGCGAAGTAAAAAGTTACATCAGGGAAATTGCCCCTGAGAAGGAAAAGATAGTTAAGGTATTCAAGGAGCAGGTCCCTGTCTTTGACCATTTCGGGGTCAGCAGGCAGGTCAAGGGACTCTTCGGCCGCACCATTTCATTCAGGGGCGGATCATACCTTATCATTGAGCATACTGAAGCACTGCACGTCGTAGACGTCAACAGCGGCAACAGGTCAAAAACAGGCTCTGACCAGGAGTCAAATGCCTTATCTGTCAACATCGAGGCTGCCAGGGAAATTGCCAGGCAGTTGCGACTCAGGGATATGGGCGGCATAATCGTGATCGACTTCATTGACATGCAGTCGAATGATAACCGCCAGGCTCTCTTCGACAGGATGAAGGAACTGATGAGTGCTGACAGGGCCAAACACAATATATTGCCCCTCAGTAAATTCGGACTGATGCAGATCACCCGCCAGAGGGTGCGTCCCGAGATGACAATCATCACTGACGAAAAGTGTCCAGTATGCAGGGGTGAAGGAAAGACAGCCCCGGCAATCCTGCTTACCGATGAGATCGAACGCACGCTGTCATCCATCCTCGAGAAGGTGAAGACCAGCAAGTTCATCCTCCGTACCCATCCATTCGTTGCAGCCTACCTGAAGGAGGGACTGCTCACCAGGATCAGCAAGATCAACAAGAAGCACGGGGTGAGCATAAAGGTACAGGGAATCGAGTCATTTCACTTCCTGCAGTATGAATTCTTTGACAGGCAGGGAAACGAGATCGATCTTAACTGACACCGGTAACGGTTGCAGGGATATGATAGAAACAGCAGAGACAGGCCATAGACCTGTCTCTGCTGTTTTTTGTCTGCCTGTTGTTTAAAGGTGTATGATCTGTCCCGAGCCTGTGCGTGTCAGGCTAATTGCGGGATCGCCCTGGAGGTAGATGTTGCCGCTGCCGCTGAGGACCGCGTCAAGATGGTCATGAATGATGGTGTAGACCGATCCTGATCCTGAAATGGTCACAGTGGCGGCATCAGTGGCGAAATACCTCGAGAAAACTGACCCTGATCCGGAGACTACATATCTGCAGCTGACGGCCTCACCGGTCATCGTAAGGTCACCAGACCCCGAAAGGGTGGCTTTCATTGTGGTGGCGGCAACATCGTCGGTCATTACGTTACCTGAACCGGACATAACTATTGAGACTTCACTGCCGGTCAACGTTCCGGCGGTGATGTCACCTGAACCGCTGCTGACTATCATGACACTGGTGCCGGAGAGGGGCCCGGCGAGGAAGTCGCCTGAACCTGAGTTGACGATCTCGCTTATGACGGGAGCAGTTACGGTGATTATGGGATGCCTGGTGTAATTCAGGCAGTGCGTGCCTCTGATGGTGCCTATCTCAAGCGCTCCGCCCCTGATCTTCGTTTCAATGTAGGGCAGGATATTACTCTCTGCCTCAACGGTAATTGTGTATTCAGGACCTTGTATAAATGTCACGTGAAATGAGGCCTCATTGGCAATAGCCGTGAAAGGTACCGCATCCCTCACTTCCGTTTCAACATCGCCGTTTCCGTCAATGCAGTCAACGAACAGGGAGCAGGCGGCAAGGGTGGTCATGGCCAAAATAATGGCGGGAATTACTTTTTTCACCTTTCTTTTCCATTTACTGTTCCTCTTTAAGGACACGCAAAATATGCATCAGTTGCATCCCCGGTCAAAAAATTACTTCTGAAGGAGGCGAATTTCTCCCCTGGTGGCATCAATCTTAACTGGTGAGCGGTTCGATCCGCTTCCGACGGAAACCTTAGTAACATAAAGCTTATCCTGGGCGCTGATCTCTGTACGCTCTGGTTCGGGCGTGATCCCCGGCAAAGAGACAAAGGTATTGGCATGCCTTATCTCAAGGTCGTAATCCGAATTTTCTTCCAGCACCAGGTCCAGATCGGCATAGGATGACTTAATGTCAATCAGCCTGAAGCTGCGTTCGATGTTCTCGAACGACAGATTCCCGTATTTGACTGACATGTTGATCTCGCCGGTAAGGCGGTCGGTTATGATGTCGCTGAAGTAGCTTGTTCCCGTCAGCACTTCTACAGTCCCGAAATGCAGGTCATCGCGCTTCGAGTCGAGGTCAGCTGTTCCGCAGAGGTCGATCCATGCTTTCGATGAGACTGCGGCCAGCTTGATATTTCCTGTCTCCCGGGTTCGCAGCTCGCTGAAGGAGAGTGTCACCTTGCCTTCCCTGATGCTCCTGACATTGGCCTTGCAGAAGGTGAGTTCCATCATCTCGGCGTTGCCCACAGCTGCAGCGTCAAGATTACCGTTTGACAGTTTGAGAGCAAGCACCGGCGCCTCGTCACCTATATAGACATCACCGTAGCTGTTGGTAATCCTCAGAACCGTTTTCGGAGGGCACTCGACGAAATAATCGATCTTCATCCTCGAATCGAAGTTGATCAGGTTTTTCGTAAGCCCTTTGAGGCTCTCGAAGAGAGGAGTGATCCCCTTCCTGAAGGAGGTCTCTGCCCTGACTGTCTCGCCGGTCATCGAGATGCTCACATCCACATCAGACATCATGGCGTCGATCTTATCGCCGCTGTTTGATGAGGCAGAGATCTCCACCCTTACGGTCACTGAATCTGTTTGCGATTGTGTGATGTGAACATCGCCGTACTTGTTTGTCACATCCAGGACTGCTTCGTGGCCTGTCCGGAACGATTTTATCAGGGTCTTGCTGTCAGAGACCTGCTGACCGCAGAGGGCCAGGCCGGCAGGCAGGATGACAGCCAGCAGATACAGTTTTTTATAGTTCATTGCCGGTGCTTTGTTCTGTTTCATTGTCATGCTCTCTCATGAGGCGGAGCATATCTTCAAGCAACTCGATGCGGAGCCTGTAGTTGCCAATAAGGGCTTCGATGACTTCGCTGCTTGCGATGTTGTCATTCAGGTCGCTGATGATCTGTGCCGAGAGGCTGTCAAGCTCATTCATCCCTGTCGTCAGCTCACTGCTGATCTCGGGGTTGGTTGTAAGAAGAGGCTGTGCCTCCTCGTAGAGAGACTGGATTTTGTCGTCATAGTACCTGTATGTTTCACGCACCTGCGTCACCTGCGGGTCATTGAGCCGCTCCGAGGTGCGGAGCATGCCCGCAATGACCGCCAGCGCTGCGCCTGCAACGATTATGACGGCGGCTGCGCGCCAGAGGTGACCGGGCAGGCGCCTCTCCCTGCCGGGAAGACCCTGTTCGATCCTGCCCCAGAGCCCTGGACCGGGTTCGTGGATGTCGAGTTCATCCCTGACGCTGCTTATGTGCTTCTCAAGTTCATCCATGACTGTGCATTTCAGATAATATTTTTCTCAGTTTTTCCTTTGCCCTTGCATACTGTGTCTTGGAGGTCGACTCCGAGATACCCAGTATCTGGGAAATCTCCGTATGATCGTAACCCTCAAGCAGGTAAAGGCTGAAGACCACCCTGTATCCTTCGGGCAGCCTCTCCACCGCCCTGGCAATCACCTGCGGGTCAGGCCATACCGTCTCCTGCGGCTCCTCCTGCCGCATCTCATGCCGGCTGATATCGTCAACATATACCAGCTCGGCCTCTCGCTTGCGCAGCCTGGTGATGCAACGGTTGATTACAATCGTTTTCAGCCAGGCGCCGAAGGTGGAGTCAGAGCGGTATGACCCTATCTTTCTGAAACAGTCGGTGAATGCCTCCTGTAGCATATCCTCAGCCTCCTCCCTGCTACCCATGATCCGGTATGCGGTGTTCAACATAGCCTTTGAATAGAGTTCATACAGCCTGAACTGTGCTTTCCGGCTCCCCCTGCGGCACTCTTCAATGAGCTGATCATGTATGTGCAATTCCGGTTTTGCCAAGTGTCAGGTTGTTCTGGATTAATGACGCACCAAAGTTAACATAGTTGCATGACCCGGAGGGTTTGACCGGTTTGATATTGTTTTATGTAAAAAAGATTGACAATTTAGATTCATTTTTATTATATTTGCGTTAAGTAGATAACCTGACGGATTCAGAATAATACAAAGTCATGAGACTTTAAAGACGCTTTTTACTGTCCAAAAGCAATTTTTCCATTCTTTTCATGGCTGCCCCGACACTTAGTCGGGGCTTTTTTTGTCAGCCGGTATCCGGTTTGAGGGCGCAATCAATTGCCACCCCTGCGCCCCGCACCCTGCGCCGGAGGAAGGCAATTCATGGCAGCTCCGCTGATTCATTCCGATACATTTAACCTTTTTTAATTCTTTGGCAGGGTGCTGTGCGTTATAATCAGTGTTTGATATTCATATATTAGCGGAGACAACCAAACAGACATTGATGCGAACGAAATATTTTCTGTTGCTTTTCTGCCTCCTTGGAGTATCATGTACGTCCAGCGAGGAGAAAATCAGCCGCAAGGCTGAAAGGATGCATGACGACTTCCTTTCAATCGATACTCACTGTGATACCCCCATGCGCTTCTTCAGGCGCGGCGGATTTGATCCCGGCGTCCGGAATGACAATGGATGTGTTGATTTCCCCAGGATGAAGGAGGGGAGACTCGATGCCGAGTTCTTTGCAATCTTCCTCGGGCAGGGTCCGCGCACGCCCGGGACCTATGAGAAAGCGCACTTGAACACCCTCGCCACCTTCGACTCGATATATGCGAGCCTGGCTCGCAATTCCGGACAGGCAGCAATAGCCCTCACACCTGATGATGCATTGAGACACAAGGCTGAAGGCAAGCTTGCAATATTTATCGGAATAGAAAACGGTTACCCTGTAGGCACCGACCTCACCAGGATTAAGCAGTATTACGACCTGGGAGCCAGGTATATCACCCTTTGCCATTCATCCAACAATGACATCTGCGATTCCTCAACCGACAAATCCGGCCCTGAACACAACGGCCTCTCCGCCTTTGGTGAGGAGGCAGTCAGGGAGATGAACCGCATTGGGATGCTGGTGGATGTGTCACACATCTCCGACGAATCATTCTATGACGTAATCAATATCTCAAAAGCCCCGGTGATTGCTTCCCATTCATCGTGCCGGGCACTATGCGAAAGCCCACGCAACCTCAATGATGACATGCTGCAGGCTCTCAAGAAGAACGGAGGGGTTATACAGATATGTATACTTAGCGACTATCTGCGGCAGCCAGAGCCCAATCCTGTGTTTGATGAGAAGGCGAAGGAGCTTCGTGAGAAGTGGAGGGCCATGGGTCCGGAGCTTACTGATGATCAGCAGGAGCAGCGCTGGGCGGAGTTCTCGGAGCTGAGGAAGCAGTATGTCAGGCTGGCCACTGTTGAAGATGCGGTAAACCACATCCAGCATGTTGTTGACGTAATCGGCATTGATTACGTGGGGATAGGTTCGGATTTCGACGGCGGCGGCGGCCTTGAAGATTGCTCCGATGTGTCAATGATGAAGAACATCACTAAGGAGCTGATTCGTCGCGGTTATAGCCGCGAGGATATCGCCAAGATCTGGGGCGGGAATTTCATGAGGGTGATGCGGGAGAACCAGGCATTAGCCATCAGGCAATAGGCAGTAACGGGTTTTACTGAAGCAGGCAATTACAATTCATAATGATCTACGGCCAAGTTTTTATGAATATCCTTGCTCTACAATGCTTTAAGCCCTACGGGCTAAGAAACACACAGAGACAGCTGACTGCCAAATGACTGGAATTGTCAACACTATTGCCAATTGCCTACTGCCTATTGCCAGATTTAACCCTTGAAAATCTCAATGACTTTATCATCCACGTCGGCAGCGGTTTGTGCGGATTGCGGCGGCGCATGTCAAGATACCACCCGAACTTCTTCATGATTGGCACTTTGTGCGTCTCGACGAACTCGATCAGCGTTCCGTCAGGATCTTCAATATAGGCGAAATATCCTGCAGCTTCACCCATGTCAAAGCTTTCTCCCTCGTGACTCGCCATGCTGTCGACGGTAAAGGGGAACCCGGCTTCGCTGCAGTACTTCCTGAGGTTATCCATTCCCCTTATATCGTAACATATGTGTATGAATCCCGGGTCTCCCCAGAGCCGTCCCTCGAAAATCCTGGTGACAGGTCTGTCAAGCGCCTGGACGAGCTCAATTACGCTCTGCCCGAAGATAGGATTGAATCCGCCATGGAAGGGTTTTGTCGGTGCCAGGAGCATGCGCCTGAACCGGCCGTTGCCTCCCGGCACGGCTGCCAGGTCATCGAAGGTGCCGGTTATGTCAAAAATTACTCTGTCATAACCGAGGATATCCGAATATAGTCCCAGTACCCTGTCGATGTCTGATACGCCTATAACTGCACCGTATGATCCTCCGGAGATCTTCTTCAGGTTCATGAACCAGTCGGTGGCTCCCACGATATGGAACAGGTTGCCGAAGGGGTCCTTGACAAAAAAGCTTTTTTTGCCGGAGGGATCCGCCATCGGTTTGCCCAGCACCTCCACCCCGTTTTCCGTCCAGTATTTCCATGCTGCCTCCACGTCCCTGACCTTCATCTTGCATGAGAAGATGCCGAGGTCGCCCAGTTTTGTCTCCCGGGCGGGGTATTCCGGTTCTTTGCCCTTATGCTGCCACACCTCGAAGCCGCCGCCGCTCTGCATGTTCATCGCCAGCACGGCGTGCCTGCTTCGCGGCTCGCCGCCGGTGTAGGGCAGCATCAGCCTGGCCTCTGCCTCATCCTCAAAGATGCGGCAGTCCATCCCGAACGCCCTGATATACCACTCCCATGCCTCGGTGAGGTCATGGACTCCTACTCCCATCTGTTGTATCCCGCTGATAATGTATCCCTTGATCTTCATCATCCTTCTACATTGGTTTGATTTTCCCCGCTATCCTGAAGAAGAGCGGAGGCAAATATTTACGTATCCACAGCATCAGCAGTTCCGTGCTGCCGACGAGTATCTCCCGCCTGTTTCTTGAAAGTCCCCTGATGATCTGTTCTGCAGCCCTCTCCGTTGTCACTCCGCCTTTCTGCCCCTCATCCATCCGGCCGTGCTCTTTTCCTGCGGCTGTCAGCGCATGAAGCGAGATGGCGGTCTGCACCCGTCCGGGGATAATGACTGATACTCTGATGTTGTCATTCCGGTGCTCAAGAAGGAGGGTTTCGAAGAACCCGTGCAGTGCCTGCTTGGAAGCTGAATAGGCAGAGCGGTACGGGAACCCGAACCGCCCTGAGATGGAGCTGGTGGCTGCTATATGGCCTCCTCCGGCTGAGATCATGTGAGGCAAGACTGCCTTGGTAAGGGCAATGGTACCGAAGTAGTTTATCTCCATAATTTTCCGGTCGAGCCATAGCGGTGTCTCCTTCAGCATCGCCCTCTGGCTTATGCCTCCAATGTTGAGCAGCATGTCAATCCGGCCCTCTCTGTGCACCACATCCGCGGCCAGCACATCTATGCCCGATGTGTCACTGAGATCAAACAGGACAGCGATGACACTTCCCTGCAACCCTGAACACTCGCCTGCCACCCTCGCCAGCCCCGCACTGTCATTGGATGAGGCAATCACCCGGCTCCCGCCACGCACAAAGGCCTTTACCAGTGCTTCCCCAATGCCGGAAGATGCTCCGGTGATCCAGACCACTTTTCCTGTGAAGATATCTTTCATTTTCAGAGTGACGAGACGCGTTTAACAAGCTGTTGGTATGTGTCATGCAGCTTTATGAAGAGGGGATTCCCGGTACGCCTGAGATTCCAGATCCTGAATCCGCCGACGGTACGTTGCAATAACAGGAACCAGTTCCAGGCCAGTATGCCCAGCACCGGGACCATCATGAAGGCCAGGATTGCCATCCACCAGGGCTTTATGAATATCAGTGCGAGGATAAGATAGAGGGGACCGAAGATAAAACTCAACCCCAGGAAAATGCCGTAGCGAGCCGTGCTGATGAAGGCCGGATCCTTTGACTTTATCGCCTGGAGGTATGATACCTGGAAGGTAAGTATGTTCAGCGCCGCCCCGGTAAGAAAAACGGCCAGGCTGGCAAGAAGCAGAAGCGACGACAGGAAGAGCCATCCGAATTTATGCTTCTTTTTCCTGAGGTGACGGTATGTGACATTCAGTTCAGTTGCCTGGCTTTTTACGGCAATTGTCTCCTCGCATATCTCCCTGTACCCTCCGGTGTCAGATGCACGCAGCTCATCCAGTTTGGTCATCAGCCTTTTATCACGGAAGAGCTTGGGATACCTGATATTGTCACTGTACTTCTCGTTGATAATGCTGCGCAGTTCGTTGACGGCTTCGTAATTCTCCTCATCATCTATGTGCACCATCACCTTCTTCATCTCGGCTGACAGCCTGTCACGCAGCTCTGCAATCGCCCTGTTGGGATTCTCGCGGTATGAAGTAAAGTGCTCCGAAACATGTATCGGATGGCCGTATACCACCGTGAGCACCTGCCTGAAACGCCAGTAGTGAGAATATTCGAGTCCCACCGGGACGATATTGATCTCCTTTTTGAATCCGGAAGCTTCGGCTGTCTGGAAGGCGATCCGGCAGATGCCCTTCTTCAGCTGCCTCAGTTTCCTGTAGGTGGCGTGACTCCCTTCCGGAAGGATAACCACCCCGTTGCGGTTCTCCATCACCCGGAGGGTGTCACGGAAGGTGTCGTCATTCTGCTTCACTGCATCGAAGCCATCCCTGAGACGGTACACGGGGAGGATCTTAAGGAAATAGAGTATGCGTGCGATGAACTTCTTTTTGAAGATATCCGCCCTGGCCAGGAACACCAGCTGGCGGTCCAGCGTGCTGATCACGGCCATGGCATCCATCAGGGCATTCTGGTGATTGGGGGCCAGAATGGTGGGTACCGAAAAATCAGCATTATCCTTGCCGAAAACAATAACCTTTCGATAAAAAATATAGTTATGCCAGAAATCTACATATCTCTTCAGAAGCTGATAGAAAACATCATACTTTTCAATATTCTTCTTACCCATTCCGCAGCCAGGTTTACCTTCCGATCTTAAAATTCTGAAGCCTCCGGGCTTCAGAATTACGAAGTTAGAAAAAGTTTTCCCGCCGGACCCGGGGTTTTGGCTTTCTTAACATTGAATGGGTGATTTTAGGTATTTATACCACCATGATGGGAGCAGAGAGCAGTACTGATGGTGATGGGAGCAGAGAGCAGTACTGACGGGCTCAGTGAGAGGTACTGACGGGCTCAGTGAGCGGTATTGACCGTGGCAGTGATCAGAATTATTCCAGGAAGTCATCGAGCTCCCTGCGCTCACGTTTCGTGGGACGGCCGCTTCCGCGCGGCCTGAATCCGTCGGCCATTTTTCCGGCCAGGAGCTTATCCTTCTCTTCCGGGGGTGTAATGTCGGTGATATAATTGATTACAAGCGGTGCACCAATCCTGCTTACCGGCAGTCCCATTACTTTATAAGTATATGTCACCGGTGGTTTCCTGACGCTGAGGGTCATTCCGGGGCTTACAGGGAAGGAGGGCTTGACCGGCAGGCCTCCGACCGTGATCCTTCCCTTTTTGCACTCCTCAATGGCTATACTGCGCGATTTGAACAGCCTGACGCTCCAGAGGAACTTATCGATCCTTTCCTCCTGTTTCTCCGTTGTCATCGGTGAGATTTTTACCCTTTTTGTTGAAGGCTGTCATGGTGAGCTCGCATCCTGCAACGGCAAATGACAGCATAAACTCCACTGCCAGCGGGAGCCGCTTTTCAAGCACTGCCATCTCCCCGGGACTCCATTCACCCAGCACGTAGTTCACCTGCCCGCCCCTGGGGAAATCATTCCCGATACCAATGCGAAGTCGCGCATACTGGTCTGTCCCCAGCACCTCGCTTACGCTCATAAGACCGTTGTGCCCTCCTGTGCCGCCCCCTGCCCTGAGCCTCATGCTTGCCGTGGGAATGGCTATGTCATCAGTTATAACGAGCAGGTTCTCAAGGAGGATTTTCTCCTTTTGCATCCAGTAGCGCACGGCATTGCCGCTGCGGTTCATCAGGGTGGAAGGTTTGAGCAGGATCAGCTCGGCGTTCCTGTGCCGCATTGACGCAACAGAGCCGTAACGGCTGTCCTTAAAAGAGATACCGGATGCCGCTGCTGCAGCATCCAGTACCAAAAAACCTACGTTATGACGTGTGTTCCTGTATTCGTCACCTATGTTGCCAAGACCGGCGATAAGGTGTTTCATCACGCATCAGGGACTGTTTATTCCTTCCCTTCGGCAGGAGCCTCGGCAGCAGGAGCTTCAGCACCCGGAGCGGCAGCTTCCTCCTCCTTGAGCGAAATCCTGGAGACTTCAACTGCAACAACCATTGCGCGCTTGTTGTCAATGATCTCAAGGTTCTCATAGGCGAGATCGCCAATCTTCACAGACTGACCTATACCGATGTTGGTTATGTCAATTGTAAGGTGTTCCGGCAGGTGCTTCGTGAGGCCCTTGACCCTGAGTGATCTGCGTTTGACCCGAAGCTTGCCGCCGGCCTTCACTCCGGTACTCTCACCGGTGATCTTAAGCGGGATATCCAGTATAATCGGTTTGTCTTCATTCACCTGCATGAAATCGATATGCAGCAGCCTGTCCGTAACGGGATGGAACTGCAGGTCCTTCATCACAGCCTTATAGCTCGTGCCGTCAACGACCAGGTTGACAAGAAAAACATCCGGAGTATAAACAAGTCCGCGGAAAGCATTTTCATGAGCAAAAAAATGAAGATTTTCCTTTTCCTTGTACATCACACAGGGTACATTACCCTCTGCCCGCAGGCTGTTCGTACTCTTCTTGCCGAAATGTTCGCGTGAGACGGCTTTGACCTCAATAGTTTTCATCAGTCTTTAATTTGTTGTGCTACTCAAGGTTACCTGCCATGTAACCTCCCATTGCACGTTTGACGTTTTGTTGGAAAAAATTGGCCTGCAAATATAGCTAAATTGCTCAGAAAACAAAACCCGAGCTGATAGAGGTGTTGGTATACACCGCTTTTATTGCTTCGGCGAAGATCTCACCCACTGACAGGATTTTTATTTTCGGCGAGTGTCCCTTGAAGGGTATGCTGTCAGTCACCACCAGCTCCTCGAGGGGCGATTTGTCTATTTTTTCGATGGCGTTGCCGGATAGGACGGGATGAGTGGCCACAGCCCTCACACTGAGCGCACCGCGGTCCTTCATCACTGTGGCGGCAAATGTCAGCGTTCCGGCAGTGTCAACCATGTCATCGATTATCACGACATGTCTTCCTTCAACATCCCCGATGATGGATATCTCCTCCACCACGTTCGGCTTTTTTCTCAGCTTATAGCACAGAACCATCTCGCTCTGCAGGTGACGGGCGTAGGCATTTGCCCTCTTTGATCCGCCCATGTCGGGAGCTGAGACGGTCAGGTTGGGGAGGTTGAGATTTCTTATATAAGGGGCGAAGAGTGCTGAACCAAAGAGATGGTCCACCGGCACATCAAAGAACCCCTGTATCTGATCGGCGTGAAGATCTATCGTGATAATGCGGTCAACACCCGCCTTGGTCAGCATATCAGCGGTGAGCTTGGCCCCCAGCGAAACCCTTGGCCTGTCCTTGCGGTCCTGTCGGGCATAACCGTAGTAGGGAATGACCGCATTTACCTTGTAGGCCGAAGCCCTCTTGGCGGCATCTATCATCAGCAGCAACTCCATCAGGTTCTCGGCGGGCGGATTGGTCGACTGTATGATGAAGACGTGACAGCCCCGTACCGACTCATCGAAACAGGGTTGAAACTCGCCGTCACTGAAACTCAGCAGAGAACTCTTGCCCAGTTCGATGCCAAGATGATCAGCAATTTTTTCTGCGATGCTAAGTGATGAGGTACATGAAAAAATCTTAAATGGTGCCCGGCCGATCATTTCTGAAAATTTATATCAGGGTTTCACTGAACGATGCCCCAAAATTAATATTTATGGGTCAATCATTTCCCACTTTTGTAAAATATCATTGTACTTTCAATATAATCCAGCAGTTCTTCCCTGCCTGTGCCATAGGGAGCGGCTGTGACGAATGTCGGTGGCAGGCTCTCCCAGGTCAGGAGCATGGTTTTGTCGTGTATAAGCCTGTTTTTTTCAGCTTCTGCGGCTGATACCTTATCGCTTTTGGTGAAGACCCTGGCAAAAGGAACGCCGTTAATCGCCAGCCTCTCCATGAAAGCCAGGTCAGAGGCCATCGGTTCATGCCTGGCGTCAAGAAGCACGAAAAGTAAAATGAGATTCTCCCGCAGAGTGACATAGGATGTGAAGAGCCTGTCCCACTCACCCCTCATCTTCTGCGAAACGCGGGCATAACCGTATCCCGGCAGGTCAACCAGGTACCAGCTTTCATTTATGATAAAGTGGTTGATAGTCTGAGTCTTGCCAGGACTGCCGGATATCTTTGCCAGTCCCTTTCTCGAAACCAGCATGTTGATCAGTGACGACTTGCCGACATTGGACCTGCCTATGAAAGCGTATTCAGGATGGTCCGGTGAGGGCAACTGGCTCATCTTTGCGCTGCTGGTGACAAAAGAGGCTGACCTGATGATCATCACCCGTTCAGTTTTTCCTTGAACCGCCTGTTGTCAATGATGTATCTTTCATGCATTCCCTCACCGATTTTACCATCCTCGTCGCTTGCCTCTACGTGGAACAGGAGCCTGTTACCGTTCACCTCCTGCAGCGTGGCGGTGCATATGACACTTTTTCCTACTGGTGTGGCCTTGATATGTCTTACGTTGACCTCGGTTCCCACCGTGCCTTCTCCTTCATTAAGGCAGGCCTCCACAGCTTTCATCGCCGTCTGTTCCATGAAGGCTATCATTGCCGGCGTCGAAAGGACATCGTGAAGTCCTGACCCGTAGACCGAAGCGGTATCATTACCGCTTACCATCCTTGTCGTTGTGAGCCTGATGCCAGGCACAAGAATCTGTGACATTTGGTTTAATTTAAATCTTTATACTTTAAAGGTATGGCCAGGCGGTAATAGAGCCTGTTGCCAAACGGTGTCAGGTAAGATGCGACCACCACCACCGAATCTGCCTTGTGGCCGGGAGTCTTCTGCAGGTCAAGGTAACCTGTGGTGGCTGTCTGAAGCAGAGGAAGAATAGAGTCCATGTCAACAAGCCCGTTGACATAGTCACCCCTGTAGTATTTTACGTTCTCGGCCATGTCCGTCATCTCAATGAAAATCTTGTAGAGGCCTCTTTCATTGTACCGGTCGTTAACCCGGTAGGTGATATCAGGGTAGCTGGTCACCTTCTCGCCGCTCATCATGTACTCCTCAAGTCCCGGAACCCGTTTGCCGTCAACGTACCCGAGCTTCGCCTTAACACGCCCGTTCTTGTAATACTGTATCTGGTCACCGTGGATGGTGTCATTCACATACGGAGTGGTTCTGAAGAGCTTGCCGTCAGGGTAGTACCACCTTGATTCACCGTTCTTCTTGTCTGCGGAGTAGGGTATCTCCTGCTCCAGCGCCCCGCCCTTGTAAAAAGTGCGGGTCATACCCTCACGGATACCATTCTTGTAGGTTGCCTCCTTCAGTTTGATATTATCCCTGACATAGTTTTTTATTCCGGTGTATCCGGTGTCAGGCACATGGCCCTCTTTCTTCCTGCCGCCTTCCTGGCCGGTTCCGCCTCCGCAGGAGGAGGTGAGCATTATCATGATAGCAAGGATAAGTTGTGTAAGCTGTTTCATCTCAGTTTAGTTTTTGTGGTACAAATACTTCAAGCAGTGTTGCCGTCCCGCGGGGAATTATTGTAACACTGTCAGCCGAGGCCGGAATGAGCAGGGTTTCTCCGGCCCTGATCTCCTCCTTATGGCCGAAGCACTCAATTACGGCCATGCTGGCGGTGCAGATATATATTATGAATGAGTCGGTAAGACTGTAATCCTTAATGATCGGACTGTCGAACATGATCAGGCTGGTACGGAAATACGGGCTCTCCGCCAGGAGTACCGTTCTGTTGAGTTCGGGTTCCTTCCGGATCATGTTGTTGCTGTCGAGGCTGAAATTGATCGCATCCAGGGCCAGCGCCGTATGCATCTCGCGCGGCATGCCCGATCCGTCCACACGGTCCCAGTCGTAGATGCGGTAGGTGATGTCTGATGTCTGCTGTATCTCGGCGAGCATCACACCCGCACCGATGGCATGCACCATGCCGGCAGGTATGAAGAAGACATCTCCGGCACTGACCGGGGTAACGTTGATGAGTTCGTCAAGCTTTTTCCCTGCCAGGTAGTCAAGATACTCCTCCCTGGTGACCTTTTTTCTGAAGCCCGTGTAGATCACTGCACCCGGTTTCGCGGCAAGCACATACCACATCTCAGTCTTGCCCCAGGCGTGATGCCTCTCAGCCGCCAGCCTGTCGTCAGGATGAACCTGGATGGAGAGCTTATCGTTCGCATCAATGAACTTTATCAGCAATGGAAACTCGGTTCCGAACTTCGCATAAACGGTCTCACCAAGAAGCTCATCCATGTAGATCTCGGCTATCTCCTCCAGGGTATTGCCCTTCAGGAAACCGTTGGCAGCCACCGAGCTGGCACCGGGCATGCCGATGATCTCCCAGCTCTCCCCGATACGTGTTCCTGCTTTTGCCTTCTTCCCGAAGCGCTCCTTCAGGGCGCTCCCTCCCCAAAGCGTCTCCTTGAGCACTGGCCTGAACCGGATCGGATAGAGTGAATTCATGCCGTCAGAAATTATAATCCACAACCAGTTTTGCCTTCTTGATGCCGGAGGCTGATGCCACGGCCTCACGGTGGGGCTCACTCCCCTGGTAACGCTTCAGATCTTCCACCGTGGCGAAGGTAGCGTCAATTACAAAATCTCCCGCATGCTCCTCGTCAGTGATGTTGACGCCGGTCCTGTATTCAATGATGTACTTCAGCTTGTTGCCTACTGGTCCGAAGAACTCCTTGAGCTTCCTGACCGATTGCTCCCTCTCTTCAGGGGTGAAAGGCGGTGATAGCTTAAAGATAACGATGTGCTTTACCATACGGTTATTTTGCTACTTTTGGTACAAAAATAATCATTTTATGCTTATCGTCGGGATTGCAGGAGGCACGGGATCAGGAAAGACAACAGTGGTTCGAAAGCTCATTGAGATGCTCCCCCCGGGTGAGGTTGTGATCATGCCGCAGGACAGCTACTACCGTGACAACAGTCACATCCCCGTTGAAGAAAGGCAGAACATCAACTTTGACCATCCCGACTCGGTGGAGTGGTCTCTGCTTATCTCCCATCTGGCTGAGCTGAAGGCAGGACGGCCCATAAACATGCCTATCTACTCGTATCTCACCTGCGTCAGGTCTCCGGAGACAATTCCGATCAAACCTTCCGAGGTGGTTGTGGTGGAGGGCATACTTGTGCTTGCTGATCCGGGCCTGCGTTCAATGCTTGATATCAAGGTGTTTGTCGATGCCGATGCCGATGACCGGCTCGGCCGGGTGATACAGCGCGACATCGTGGAGCGCGGCCGTTCGGTACTGATGGTGCTGGAGCGCTACAACAAGACGGTGAAACCCTCACACCTTCAGTTTATTGAACCGTCAAAGAGATATGCCGACATAATAATCCCCGGGGGAGGGGAGAACCTGGTTGGGATAGATGTGCTGAGAACGATAGTGGAAAAGCATCTCAGGTAAGTGTGCTGTCAGCTCCTGTGTAGCTCGCGCAGGTACATCTGTATTGTATTTTCAAGGCCGTAATAGAGCGCATCAGAGATAAGGGCGTGCCCGATGGATACCTCCATCAGCCATGGTATGTGACTGTGCAGCCATGCCAGGTTATTGAGATCCAGGTCGTGCCCCGCGTTAATGCCCAGCCCGGCATCACGCGCAATCCCTGCAGCCTTTACGAACGGAGCAACAGCTGCAACCCTGTCAGAGGGGTACATCGATGCATAGGGCTCTGTGTAAAGCTCAATCCGGTCAGTGCCGGTGCGGGCAGCGTATTCAATCATCACGGGATCGGTGCCGGTAAAGATCGATGTGCGGATACCCTTTTCATGAAAACGAGCGATCACCTCCGTCAGGAACGTGAGGTTTGTCTTCGTGTCCCACCCGGCATTGGATGTGATGGCATCATGGGCATCAGGCACCAGCGTCACCTGGTCAGGAACAACGTCAAGCACCAGCCTGATGAACTTATCCTCCGGATTACCCTCGATGTTGAACTCGGTGGTCACAATATCCCTGATCTCGTATACATCACTGTACCGGATGTGCCTCTCGTCAGGTCGCGGATGAACCGTGATACCTTCCGCACCAAATTCCTGGCACCTGACCGCAGCCAGCTTCACGTCCGGCACATTGCCGTCACGTGCATTTCGGATAGTGGCGATCTTGTTGATGTTTACGCTTAACCTTGTCATTGCCTTCATCTGCTGATTCCGAGGGCAAAGTTATAAAGATCCGCAGTTTTTTGTACTTTTATTCGCCAAATGAGACGATGAATGCTTGCCAAAGAGATGATATCCGACGTGGTACCGGCGCTGAAAACATCTGATACAGCCCAGACTGCCCTTAACTGGATGGAGATATTCAGGGTCTCCCATCTGCCCATCGTGAATGAGAACGATTACCTTGGGCTCATCTCCGACAGTGACATCTATGACCTCAACCAGCCGGAGGAACCCATCGGAAACCATTCGCTCTCCCTGCCAAGACCCTCGGTGAAGGGTCACCAGCATATCTACGAGGTCCTCGCCCTGGCGGCACGGCATAAGCTTACGGTGGTACCCGTTGTGGACGATGAGAACCACTTCCGCGGGGCAATAACCTACAACGAGATGATCAGCGGCATAGCCAAAATCTCCGCCATAGAACAACCGGGAGGGATCATTATCCTGCAGGTATTGCAGCGCGACTACTCCATGAGCCGCATCTCACAGATCGTGGAGAGCAATGATGCCAGGATACTCAGCATGCATATCACTTCCGATCCCGACTCCACCAGCCTCGAGATAACGCTTAAGGTCAATACCACTGACCTTGCATCAATCATTCGAACCTTTGAAAGGTATTCCTATGAGGTGACAACCTGGGTGACTGACAACGACGAGATGGACCGCTTTTATACCGACAGGTACAATATGCTCATGAAGTACCTCAATATCTAACCTGCATCCGGATGGACAAGACTATAGCACTCTACAGCAAGGGTCTGACGGAAAAGACCACAGCCGGACTGATGCGGGTAATTTATCTCCTTTATGACAGGGGAATCACCATCTATCTGAATATCATGGATCCGGGCGGCAATCATTTTGACCATGACCCCAGGGTCATCCTCTTCAACGAGATCACTGACCTGCCTGCTGATGTATTCATGATCCTCAGCATCGGCGGCGACGGCACCTTCCTGGAGACTTCAATGAGAGTCCGCAATACGGGGATACCCGTTGCAGGAATAAACACCGGGCGCCTCGGATTCCTGGCAAATATACCTGATGATGACATCGGGAAATCAATCGACCTGCTCTGTACCGGTCAGTATGAACTCGTCAGCCGTTCCATGCTTGAGGTAGTCTCCCCGAAGGATCTCTTCAGCAATGGCAATGCTATAGCCCTGAATGAGATAACTGTCCAGAAAGCCGATCAGACCATGATCACCATTACGGTGAAGGTTGACGGTATCTTCCTTAATACCTACCGGGCCGACGGACTGATTGTCTCATCAGCCACAGGATCAACGGCTTACAACTTAAGCGTTGGAGGCCCTATCCTGTCGCCGACGGATGACAGCATCATTATCGTCCCCATGTCACCGCATAATCTTACAATCAGGCCAATAATAGTCACCGGCAGCAGCGTCATCACCCTCGAGCCGGGGGGCAGAAGCAGCCAGTGCCTGGTGACCTGCGACTCGAAGGCCGTAAGGGTGCAGGCAGGTACCCTCATTGAGGTGCGTCAGTCAGCCTCACGTCTCAGTACTGTCTTAACTGCCGGAAATGATTTTTTCAGCACTCTCCGGAATAAGCTGATGTGGGGTGCCGATCCCCGTAACTGACAATAATTAAGGAATATTTAAGTTTTAAATATTGTACATTCCTTATATTTGTAGCCATAACTGCAAGGTGACTGATGGGTAAACGTCTGATAGTGATGTGTATTGTGGTGCTTTCTATAGCACCATTCTCATCCGCACAGTTGTGGAAGATGAAGAGATATGAAGCCACGGCAGCAGTCGGCACTACCCAGTTTTATGGTGACATCGGAGGTTTTACAATCGGTGACAACGTACTTGGATTCAGGGATATAACCTTCAAGCAGACACGTTTCAGCGTCAACGGCTCATTCAGGTACTTCATCACGGACAATATCGCCGCAAGACTCTCTTTTACATGGGGCATGCTGCATGCCGACGACATCAGGGGATCGAATAATGACGGAAGGCTGTACGAGACCAGCAGTTTTATCTATGAACCGTCCATACTTGGTGAATACTACTTCGTCAGAAACCGTGAGCGTAACAGTTTCCTCTTCCAGACTTACATGTACAGGAGAAACAGCAGGGTTCGCGATTTCTTCAGGAGCATTGATGTCTATGCACTTACCGGCATTGGCGGAGCAGGCTACAATGTATTCTACGGCAATGACAGGATACAGGCCACCTGGGATGATGACCCTTCTCTCAGCCGTAGCGGGTTTGCCGCTGTATTACCCCTGGGAGTGGGAGCCAAACTGACAATGGACCCGAATCTTCTGATAGGGGTGGAGCTGGCAGGGAGATACGCCCTCTCTGACTATCTTGACGGTTATACTTCAGAGTGGTCGAAGAGAAATGACGCCTATCACACCTTCAGCGTCACCGTGAATTACCGGATCAAAACAGCACGTAACGGACTGCCCTCTTTCAGGTGACAGTCCAATGAACAGCTAATGAGGAAAGAATTAATCATACTGATACTGGGTATAATCAGCCTGCAGGCTTTCCCGCAGCGAAGTGCCGATTATGGCGTCTCTCTCGGTGCGGTATCTTATCTCGGTGACTCTGTCAAAACCTTATTCAAACCCGGCCCGGCCGCCCAGTTCTTCTACAGGTACAACTTCAATCCCAGGCAGTCAGTCAGAGCCAACATCATGGGAGGATATATCACCCCCCTTAAAGCACCCATAGGTGAACTGGGCGTAACATATGAATTCAACTTTTTCCCGTACTCCACCTTCAGAAGCAGACATATTGACTATACGCCTTATATAGCCGCAGGAGCAGCCTTCTCTTTCGTATTAAATGAGGTTTTCCTGGACAATCAAGCTCCCCAAAGCTTTCACCCTTTCTTTTCTATCCCATTCTCTGCCGGATTTAAGATCAATGTAGCAAATCAGATTGGACTTGAATTCGAATATGGGTTTCGTAAGACTTTTTATGATAAATTTGACGGCCAGTATGAGATCATGACTCCGGGAGATTCACCTTCCGCTGTAGATCATTCTTGGTTGCACAACAATGACTGGTACAGTTTCATGGGCGTTTCGGTCACATGGAAGATGTACAACAAGCTTGCAGGTTGCCCTGCTTTTGCAGAGATTGAACAGGATAAATTAGGAAAGAGGAGAAAACGTTGACATTTAAGAATCAGATAGATATGAGCAGGCTGCCAGGGCATGTTGCTGTTATTATGGATGGCAACGGCCGCTGGGCACACAGGAGAGGCAGGGAGAGAATCTTCGGCCACCATGAGGGCGTGAAGGCTGTCCGCAAAACCGTTGATGCAGCTGCCGAACTTGGAGTAAAATACCTCACTCTTTACGCCTTCTCCAAAGAAAACTGGAACAGGCCCGACGAGGAGGTCTCAGCTCTTATGGATCTGATGATCGAATCAATAAACAACGAGACCAATACCCTTATTAAGAAGGAAATATCACTGCAGGTCATAGGTGATCTCTCCCGTCTGTCAGAGAACGTCAGAAAGAGGCTTCACCAGACAATGAAATTAACGTCCGGCGGAACACGCATGAGGCTGGTAGTAGCACTCAGCTACTCGTCACGCTGGGAAATATCGGAAGCCTGCCGCCGTATTGCCGCGGCAGTGAAGGATGGCAGAATGAATCTGAATGATATAAACGAAGAGACTGTAACCGCCAGCCTTGCAACTTCAGATATACCCGACCCGGAACTGATGATACGCACCAGCGGGGAGAAGCGCATAAGCAACTTCCTCCTCTGGCAGCTTGCATATACGGAACTATATTTTACAGAAAAACTTTGGCCCGATTTTGGTAAGGAGGACTTTTACAAAGCAGTGGCAGACTTCCAGAAAAGGGAACGCAGACATGGTAAGACCAGTGAGCAGATCGCTGATAACAGATGAGATGATGAAAGGAAAATTTATGCGGAGAATCTCCCTCTTTGCTTTGCTTATGACAGGGTTGATTGCCACGGCCCAGACTGAAGAAAAATATGCCAGTTACCTCTACCCTGATGAATACACAATTGCCGGCATAACCATTTCAGGGGTGAAGTTCCTTGATCCCAATGCCCTCATCGGCATCTCCGGCCTCAGGATCGGACAGAAGGTGGAGATACCGGGCGAAGTGATCACCGCTGCAGTGAAAAAACTGTGGGAACAGGGGCTCTTCTCAGATGTGAAGATTACCATTACCGGAAAAGAGGGCGAAAACGTCTGGCTCGACATATATCTCCAGGAAAGACCAAGACTCTCATCTCTCAGATTCGAAGGCATCAGGAAATCAGAGGAGACTGACCTGACAGAGAAACTAAGCCTGCCAAGCGGCTCCCAGGTCACCGCCCACCTTCTCAACAGGGCCGAACGGACTATCAAGGACCACTACATCGAAAAGGGATTCCTCAACACTGAGGTGAACATCATACAGAAGGATGACCCCGATCTGCCAAATAATGTTATCCTGAACCTCGTCATCAACAAGAACGAAAAGGTAAAGATCGAACAGATACAATTTGAGGGCAACGAGTTCTTCGAAGACAAGCGTCTTCGCCGTGTGATGAAGAACACCAAGCAGAAGGACCTTAACATCTTCAAGGGCTCGAAATTCATCGAGGACAAGTTCAAGGAGGACCGCAACAGCCTGACTGAATTCTACAATGAGAACGGATTCCGCGATTTCCGCATACTTGGGGACTCCACCTATGCGCTTGAGGACGGCAGGATGGCCCTCGTGGTGAAGATCAACGAGGGCAACCAGTATTACCTGAGAAATGTAGACTGGGTGGGGAACAGCATATACACAAAGGACCAGCTGACCCGCGTCTTTAACTTCCCGACCGGTGAGGTCTACAACCAGACCATGATAGACAAGAGGCTCAATGTTGATGATGACGCCGTCAGCTCACTGTACCTCAATTTTGGATATCTCTTCTCCAGGCTCACTCCAATTGAGAAGACAGTGGAGGGTGACTCCATTGACCTTGAGGTACGCATCTTTGAAGGTGACCCTGCCACGCTTAGCAACGTGATCATCACCGGCAACACCCGCACCAATGAACATGTTGCCCGCCGTGAGCTCTTCACGATGCCTGGTGATCTGTTCAGCAAGGAAGACCTCATTCGTTCAGCAAGGCAGGTGGCGGTACTGGGTCATTTTGACCCGGAGAAGATCAACCCGCAACCGCTGCTCAACCAGGTTGACGGCACCGTTGACCTGCTCTATGAGCTCGAAGAGAAAGCCAACGACCAGTTCGAGATATCGGGCGGATGGGGTGCCGGCATGCTGGTGGGAACAGTGGGGGTGAGGTTTAACAACTTCGCCATGCGCAACTTCTTCAAGTGGGATCAGTGGAGACCCTATCCTTCAGGTGACGGACAGTCGCTCCAGATAAGGGCACAGTCGAACGGCCGGGTATACCAGTCATATAATGTATCATTCATCGAGCCGTGGCTCGGAGGCAAGAAACCCAATACCCTGTCAATATCCGCATTCCGGTCGCTCATGACAAACGGGTCAAAGAAGGGCGAGGACGACAGGCAGTCGATGATAATAGATGGTGCATCCGTCGGCTTTGGCAAGAGGCTCGAGTGGCCTGACAACTACTTCTCTGTTTATTACGATGCAAACTACCAGAGGTACAGCCTGAGCAAGTACAGTTATTACCAGTTCCTCTTCACGAACGGTACCGCTAACCTGGCTTCGCTCAGCGCAAAAATCACCAGGTTCTCGGCAGGACCGAACACCATCTTCCCCCGCCAGGGTTCAACATTCTCACTTTCGCTTCAGGCCACCCCGCCGTACTCAGCCATCAGCGGAAAGAACATGGCAGGCCTGCCAGACGAAGAAAAATACAAATGGATTGAGTTCTACAAGGCTGTATTCAAGGCGGACTACTATATGCCTCTGAATACGGAACAGAAACTTATCCTGAATGCCAAGGCTGCCTTCGGCTACCTCGGCTTCTACAACAAGGATATAGGCCCATCACCATTCGAAAACTTCTACGTGGGTGGTGATGGCATGACCGGATACAGCTTTTACGGGCGCGAGGTAATTGCCCTCAGGGGTTACACCAACGGCTCACTGACACCCAAGATTGAAAAGATTGAAAACGGGATTTCCAGGAGAGTTGAATCCGGTAACGTCTACTCAAAGCTCACCCTTGAGCTGCGATACCCCATCTCCCTTAACCCTCAGGCAACCATCTTTGCACTGGCTTTCCTGGAGGCGGGAAGAGCATGGTATGACATCAATGATTTCAATCCCTTCAGGATGAACCGTTCGGCAGGAATTGGCCTCAGGGCGAACCTGCCCATGTTCGGTCTCCTGGGGATAGACTGGGGATACGGATTTGATTCCCCGGTCTGGGGTACATCAGAAGATTCCGGAAGTCAGTTTCACTTCGTAATAGGTCAGCAATTCTGATAAAATCAACACAAACACAACAGCAATGAAGAAGATCATTTTCCTGACGGTCATGGTGCTCGCTGCAACACTCAGCGGCACGGCGCAGAAATTCGCTTTTGTCGACAGCGAGTATATAAGGAACAACATACCTGCATTCACGGCAGCACAGCAGCAGCTTGACAAACTCTCCGAAGGATGGGAGAAGGAGGTGGCAGATGGCTATGCGGTGGTGGAGCAAATGTACAAGGACTACCAGGCAGAGGTGGTGCTTCTCTCACAGGATCAGAAAAAGAAAATGGAAGAGGCCATCATAACCAAGGAAAAAGAGGTGAAAGACCTGCAGAACATGTATTTCGGCATGGAGGGCGAACTCTACAAGAAACGCGAGGAACTGGTAAAACCGATTCAGGATCAGATACTGAAGGCGATCAAGGAGATCTCCGTCGAGGGCAGCTATGCGGTGATATTCGATACCTCCGCAGGGTCCAACATACTCTTTGCCAATCCAAGATATGACCTCTCCGATCAGGTCCTTCAGAAACTGGGTTATAAGAATTAATTAATTACATTTGCACGTTAAAAATTGAAAAAAAAGACAATGAAAAAAGTATTTGGGATACTCCTGTTTGCTGCACTGATTTTCACGGCACAGGATGGATTTGCGCAGTCATTCAAGACAGGTCACATCAACCGCGATGACATCATCATGGCCATGCCTGATTACGATACTGCCATGAAGAATTACAATGCATACGGACAGGAGCTTACAAATGCTTTGGAACTGATGCAGGTTGAATACAACAACAAGCTTGACCAGTATGTTAAGGAGAACAAGAACCTTACTGACCTGGTGAAGGCTAACAAGGAGCAGGAGCTGGCTGACATGCAGACCCGCATCAACAACTTCCAGCAGCAGGCACAGACCCTGTTGCAGGAGAAGCAGGCTGAGCTGCTGAATCCCATCATCGAGAAGGCCACCAACGCGATCAATGCTGTGGCAAAGGAGGGCGGTTACATTTATATATATGATGTCCGTACCCTGGTATATGTTGATACTGTGAAAAGTACCGACATCACGCCGCTGGTGAAGACTAAGCTGGGAATAAAGGAATAACGACACTAAAATTAATTATCAGTGCTGCCCGCCTCCCGGCGGGCAGTCTCACATTACATCAGTATGGAAGCAAGTAACCGTCCGATTGGGGTATTTGACTCAGGTGTGGGAGGGCTCACGGTGGCGCACGCCATCCGCCAGTTGCTTCCCGGTGAACGTATCATCTACTTTGGTGACACCGCACACCTCCCGTACGGTGACAAGTCAGAGGAGGCCATCAGGGGTTATTCGCGGCGCATCACTGAATTCCTGATGGGATTTGATGCCAAGCTGGTACTCATTGCCTGCAACTCCGCCTCCGCCTCTGCCTATGAACACCTGCTGGCCGAATACGGTGACAGGGTAATAATACTTGACGTCATCAACCCGGTGGTTGAATACTGCGCCTCCCGGAACTTTCAGAAACTTGGTGTTATAGGCACCAAGCGCACCATCAGCTCAGGTGAGTATGAAAAGAAGCTTCTCGAGGCTGCTCCGGCAACCACGCTGGCCTCACTTGCAACACCTCTTCTGGTGCCGATGATTGAGGAGGGTTTCATCTTTGACGATATCAGCAATGCTATCATCCGCACTTACCTCTCTGACACGAAACTAAAGGATATAGATGCGCTGATACTGGGTTGCACCCATTACCCGATCATCCGAAACCAGATCAGCAAGTTCTTCAACTTCAACGTGGAGGTGGTTGACTCGGCACGCATCGTGGCTGCCAGGCTGAAGGAAACACTTGAAAAGAATAACCTGGTAAACAGGGGTGAGACCGGCGAAGATCTCTTTTTTGTATCTGACTATACTGACTGGTTCGAGAAGATCGCAAGGATGTTCTTCGAGCAGGCCATCAACCTCCGGAAGGCTGATATCTGGTCTTGAAGGCACCGGAGATTTGCCCGGCCAGTTGCATAATTCCCTGCCCGGGTATTTTTCTCTCCTTCGGGACTGTTTGAAAGGTCAAAGCAAACATGACCAAAATCATACGGTTATATTTGCTTAATACTGAACTTAGCTTCTTCAATTACGGTTACTCTTTTCATAGGGACTAATTAAAACCAAATACTTTACAATTATCATGGGAAAAAGATCAAAGGTCATTGAGAAGGATGCGGTGGTGATCAGGTTCTCAGGCGACTCCGGGGATGGGATGCAGCTTACAGGCACCCTCTTCTCCAACACGTCGGCCCTGTTCGGACATGACATATCCACCTTCCCTGATTATCCGGCGGAGATCAGGGCTCCGCAGGGGACCGTGGGAGGCGTATCCGGCTTTCAGGTACACATCGGACACAAGCTGATTAACACTCCGGGTGACTTCACCGACATACTTGTTGCGATGAATCCCGCTGCCATTCGTGCCAATGCCAGGTGGCTCAGGAAAGGTTCCACCATTATTTATGACTCTGACAACTTCAATGAAAAACTGATACAGAGGGCAGGCTACAAGGCGGATCCGTTCGCTGAGGACAAGCTTGATTCGATGAACCTCATTGCGGCGCCCATCAGCACCCTGGTGAAGGAGGCCCTCAAGGGTATGGAGATCGATCCGAAGACCGTCCTGCGCACCAAAAACATGTTTGCGCTCGGGATGGTTTACTGGCTTTTCGACAGCCAACTTAAGTACACTGAAGACTTCATTGAGGAGAAATTCGGAAAGAAGCCCCTCGTAGCCGAGGCCAACAGCAAGGTTCTGAGGGCCGGTTATTACTATGGCGAGACCATCGAGGCACTGACACCGTCATACAGGGTCGGTCCCGCGCCGATTGCCAAGGGCACCTACCGTAACATCAACGGCAACCAGGCCACCTCATGGGGCTTGCTTGCCGCCGCCGAAAAGGCAGACCTCAAGCTCTTCATCGGCTCATACCCCATCACCCCGGCAACCGGTATCCTCGAGGAGCTGGCGCTAAGAAAAGACATGGGCGTCAAGAGCCTCCAGGCGGAGGATGAGATCGCAGGTATATGCACCGCCATCGGCGCCAGCTTTGCAGGTCGCCTTGCGGTAACATCAACCTCCGGTCCCGGGCTGGCGCTGAAGTCGGAAGCCCTCAACCTGGCTGTGATGACCGAACTGCCGCTTGTGGTTATAGACGTACAGAGAGGAGGCCCATCAACAGGACTCCCCACAAAAACCGAACAGGCGGACCTGTGGCAGGCCCTCTACGGCCGCAACGGCGAAAGTCCCGTGCCCGTCATCGCCGCCGGGACACCGTCAGACTGCTTCCTTTTCGCCTTCCAGGCCGCAAAGATCGCAATAGAACATATGACGCCGGTGATTCTGCTCACTGACAGCTACCTGGCAAACGGCTCCGAACCATGGAAGATACCCTCAATGAAGGATATGCCGTCCATTACCGTACCGTATGCAGTGAAGAGTGACAAAGAGTTCCTCGCTTACGAGAGAGACCCGAAGACACTAGTCCGCAAATGGGCCGTACCCGGTACCCCCGGACTTGAGCACAGGGTAGGCGGACTGGAAAAGACAATCAAGGGTAGCGTCTCCTATACACCCGAGAACCACGAATTCATGGTCAAAACGCGTGACGATAAGGTTGAACGGATCGTCAGTGATGTGCCTGACCTGAAGGTCACTGGCAAGAAGACCGGCGACCTGCTTGTGATAGGCTGGGGCAGCAGCTACGGACCAGTCACCACCGCAGTACGCGAACTGCAGGAGGAGGGATACAAAGTCTCAGCTGTCAACTTCAACTATATCAGACCCCTGCCGAAAAACACCGCGAAGGTGTTCGCCGGATTCGAGAAACGGGTGGTATGCGAACTGAATACGGGTCAGTTTGCCAACTTCCTTAGAATGAAGCACCAGAAGTACTCGTATCACCAGTACAACAAGGTCCAGGGACTCCCGTTCACCGTCAAAGAGATAAAGGATTACTGTATTAAACTGCTGGAGGGTAAGAAAAATGGCTGAAACGAATAATAACCACTACATAGCTAAGGATTTCAAGAGCGACCAGGAAGTAAGATGGTGCCCGGGATGCGGCGACCACGGTATCCTGGCCTCACTCCAGAAGACGCTGGCAGAACTCGATATACCGAAGGAACAATATGTCTTCGTTTCGGGTATCGGATGCTCTTCCAGACTTCCGTACTACATGAACACCTACGGTTTCCACAGTATCCACGGCAGGGCTGCGGCAATTGCCACTGGCATAAAGGTGGCCAACCCTGACCTGATTGTCTGGGAGATGACCGGTGACGGCGATGCGCTGGCTATCGGAGGAAACCACTATATCCATGCCATCAGGCGTAACATCGACATCAAGATCATCCTCTTCAACAATGAGATCTACGGTCTTACCAAAGGGCAGTATTCACCTACTTCGAAGAAGGGCCTCACGACCAAGACTTCGCCCTATGGCACCATTGAAGAGCCCTTCAAGATCGGTGAACTGACCATTGGCGCCAACGGACGTTTCTTCGCCCGCACAGTCGATTATAACCTGCAGCTCTCGAACGAGGTCTACAAGGTGGCAGCCGGATTCCACGGCACTGCAGTGGTTGAGGTGCTTCAGAATTGTGTCATCTTCAACGACGGGGCTTTTGATGCCTTTACAAGCAAGGAGACGCGTGATGACAACACTATCATCCTGCACCACGGCGAGAAGATGATCTTCGGAAAAAACCGCGACAAGGGCATCATCCTCAAGGATCTCAAGCTGAAGGTCGTCAAACTGGGCGAGAACGGCATCACGGAGAAGGATATCCTTACCCATGACGCTCATGAATCCAACCCTGGTATTCACTACAGGCTTGCCGGGATGTCGCTTCCGGAGTACCCCGTGGCACTTGGTGTGATCAGGGCCATCAATGCCCAGACTTATAGCGCCGCCATGATCGAACAGCACGAAAGGGTGCAGGCGAAGTCAAAGATCAGGACAGTTGATGAACTCATGAGAAGCGGTGCAACCTGGGAGATGAAGTAACTGCTTCTGCAAATAAACCGCTGCCTGAAGGCAACGGGTCATGAATAGCAGCCGGTTCCGGAAGATACGGGGCCGGCTGTTCTAACTTATTCTGTTTTTGTTTACTTTGGCACCATAGTTTACCTGATGCCCTGATGAACGATTTTCCCGATTCCGGCAGCGGTTATACGCCTGACATTCATGCCCAACAGGAGCGCCTGAAAGAACTGGCATGCGTCAACCGCGCCACGCAGATACTCAAGGAGAGGAAGCCAATAGAGGAGACGCTCATGCATCTCGTCCTCGAGCTTCCTGACGCATTTCAGTATCCTGACTACACCGTCGCGCGAATAAAATTCCTCGGACAGGCATTCGATACCCCCGGCTTCACCGATACGGAATGGAAGATTGTGCAGGGCTTTGACACCATCAGCGGAGAGGGTTCGGTGGAGGTATGCTACACCCGCTCCTTCATGCAGGAGGATGAGGGTCCCTTCCTGAAGGAGGAACACGACCTGCTCAATAATTTCGCCGGCCTGATAGCCAGCTATATAAACAGCCTGGAGGCGGACCGCTACCTGGCGCATGAAACGAAACCGGAGCTGAAAATGCCGCAGGACCCGGATCACCAGACGATACGCAAACTGCTGCAGCAGTTCCTCGACAGGCATAATGCCGAGAGGGATGTCTTTCATGATCTTATGCCTTTCATGGTCAGGGAGATACTTCTCGTGGCCAGCCTCTATGACGCATACTCCATAGAGGGTGAGGGGCGCTTCTCCGATTACATGCTGGGAGAATACTACCAGATGAGCCTCACCACCATCCCCCGCATCACCGGGGTCTCCGGCGAGGATGAATCCTTCTCCCGCCTGGAGGCCAGACACTATGACATGATCATAATCATGGTGGGTGTTGACAAGAGTAACCCCATGAACCTCTGCCGCAAGATAAAGCAGAAATATCCCTACATCCCGACTTACATCCTGCTCAATAACCCGGGCGACATACCCTGGGTGCAGGAGCAGAAGAGACTCGGCGTCCCCTTTGACAACCTCTTCGTATGGACCGGGGAATCAAAGGTCTTCTTCGCCATGGCAAAACTGCTCGAAGACAAGGTGAACGTAGGGAACGACACGCAGAAGGGACTCACAGGGGTCATACTCATAGTAGAGGATTCTCCGGATTACTATTCCACCTATGTGCCGATGCTCTACACCCTGGTGCTTGAGCAGACACGCATACTCATTGAGGACGTCTCCTCTGATGAGCTCTACAAGGTGCTGAAACTGAGGGCCAGACCGAAGATACTCCTGGCAACAACATGGGAGGAGGCGATGTCAATTTATGCAAAATACAAGGACAGTCTCCTGGGTGTCATTTCTGACATGCGGTTCCCGCGTAACGGCGAACTCTGTGACATGGCCGGCTATGACATGATACGGCTCATAAGGGAGGAGCAGCCTAACCTTCCTACCGTGCTGCAGTCATCAGACCCCGGGAACGCCCGCTTTGCAGAACAGCTGAAGGCAAACTTCATCAACAAGAATTCTGAATCACTGCTCCAGGACATCAAGTCATTCATAACCTATTACCTTGGCTTTGGCCACTTCGTCTACCGTGACACCAAAGGACGGCAGATTGCCGTGGCCAAGTCGATGAAGGAGTTCGAAGCCTTCCTCAAGACGGTGCCGGAAGATTCACTCGTCTACCACGCCATGAAGAACCACTTCTCGCTATGGCTGATGGCAAGGGGAGAGGTGAAGGTCGCCAAGATCATCAACCCGGTTAAAATCTCAGACTTCAAGAGCCTGAGGGAGATGAGGGAGTTCCTCATCAACCTGATTCGCAAGAGGCGCCGGGAGATGAACAAGGGCAAGGTGGTCAACTTCGATGAGTCAGTCATGATTGACGAGTCGAACGTGGTGAGCTTTGCCGGCGGCTCGCTGGGAGGGAAAGGCCGTGGCCTGGCATTCATCAGCACACTCATCTACAGCTTCGAACTGGGCCGGCTGCTGCCGGGGATCAACGTCCGCACGCCCGTCACCGCTATCATAGGTACCGACGAGTTCGACCAGTTTATGGATACCAACCGCCTCTGGGAGGTGGTCAGCCATGAGAAGGACTTCACCGCGCTGCAGAAGCAGTTCCTTGCCGGAACGATCAGCGACGAGCTGGAGCATAAGCTGAGTGTCTTCATCAGGCTTAACAACAAACCGCTGGCTGTGAGGTCGTCGAGCCTCTTCGAAGACTCTCTGAGCCAACCCTTCTCCGGAATCTTCGGCACCTACCTGCTGCCCAACAACCACCCTGACCCCGAGGTGAGGCTGATACAGCTCATCGGGGCCATAAAGCTTGTTTTCTCTTCTATCTACTCAGACAACTCACGCATCTACTTCGAGGCAGTGAACTACAAGGTGGAACAGGAGAAGATGGCCGTGGTCATCCAGGCAGTTGTGGGCCATCGGTACGGTGAGATCTTTTACCCTCACATAAGCGGTACGGCACAGTCGTTCAACTTCTACCCGGTGGCCAATATGACCCCGCATGACGGTTTTGCCGTGGCGGCTGTAGGGCTGGGTCAGTATGTGCTCGACGGTGAGAGGGCCTTCAGGTTCTCACCCGCTTACCCTGCCCTGGATATTGTCTCCATCAGGGATCTTACCCGATACTCCCAGACGGAGTTTTATGCCGTTAACCTGGCACAAAGCGAGGTGGATCTCCTCCAGGGAGAGAATGCAGGCCTGGTGAAACTTGATATCTCAAGGGCGGAGAGCGACGGCACGCTGACTCATGCAGCATCTGTCTACAGCGTTGATGATGATACCCTTAAACCTGGACTGAGCATGCCCGGACCAAGAGTCGTTAACTTTGCCAATATCCTGAAGTATGACTATCTGCCCCTTGCAAATACCGTCAAGACGGTGCTCGAGGTGGTGAGAGAAGCCTTCGGTGCGCCTGTGGAGATTGAGTATGCCGTTGACCTGGATAAGGATGAGGACGGCAGGGCCACTTTCTACCTGCTTCAGATCAAGCCGCTGGTGGGCAGTGGCGCAGGATATTCCATCGACCCGGAAAGTGTCTTCAATGAGGATACGCTGCTCGTCTCCCGCAAGAGCATGGGCAACGGGCTGGTTGAGGGCATCACTGATATCATCTATGTGGAGCCTGACAGGTTTGACAACCTGAAGACCAATGAGATGGCTGAGGAGATTGATGCCATTAACCGTAAGATGCTGGCACAGGGGAGAAAGTATGTGCTCATCGGTCCCGGCCGTTGGGGCACCAAGGACCGGTTCCTTGGCATACCGGTGGAATGGCCGCAGATATCCAACGCCAGGATAATCGTCGAGGTGAGCCTGCCCAACTTCCATGTCGATGCCTCACAGGGCTCTCATTTCTTCCATAATGTCACCTCGATGAGTATAGGTTACCTGGCTGTGAACGAAGCAACTGCAGAGGGGGTCATCATGTGGAACAAGCTGAGGAACCAGAAGGAGATAGGCAAAGGCCACTGGTTCAGACATGTCAGGTTTCCCAAACCCATGGTCATAAGAATGGATGGGAAGATAGGGATGGCGGTGATTTCGCTGGGCAGCTGATAATTCGCCTCAGCCTCAGCTTCCTGCTTTCAATGCCGATGCCGTCACAGCCGGGCTGATCTTTCTGATCAGTCCCTGCAGCACGTTACCCGGTCCCGCCTCAATGAACTCCGTGGCACCGTCTGAAATCATATTCTGTATGGTCTGTGTCCAGCGTACCGGTGAGGTGAGCTGTGCGATCAGGTTGGCCATTATCTCAGCCGGTTCTGTGACCGGCATGCCCGTAACGTTCTGGTAAACGGGACATACCGGCCTGGTGAACTGTGCTTTCCTGATGGCCTCTTCCAGCTCCAGTCTGGCCGGTTCCATGCACGGTGAGTGAAAGCCGCCGCTGACTGACAGGGGTATGATTCGCTTGCCGCCTATGTTTTTAAGCTCCTCAGTTGCACGGGCTACACCCTCCGTGGTGCCGGAGATCACTATCTGGCCGGGACTGTTGTAGTTGGCCGGCACCACCGCGCCTTCCAGTCCTGCGCATACCTCCTCCACCACTGCATCATCCATGCCCAGCACGGCGGCCATGGTCGACGGGTTGATGCCGCAGGCCCTCTGCATCGCGGAAGCCCTGCCGGCGACGAGAGCCAGACCCTCTTCAAAGGAGAGGGCACCGGCTGCCACCAGCGCCGAGAACTCACCAAGCGAGTGACCTGCAACCATAGCGGGGGCAAAGGCATCACCAGAGATTGCGGTGAGAATCACCGAGTGCAGGAAGATAGCCGGCTGGGTCACCCGTGTCTGCCTCAGCTCCTCATCAGTGCCGGAGAACATGATATCGGTTATGCGGAAACCAAGCAGTACGTTGGCCTTTTCAAACATTTCACGGGCTGAGGGGTAACCCTCGTATAAATCCTTTCCCATACCGGGGAACTGCGCACCCTGCCCGGGGAATACAAAAGCTTTCATATTTCAGTCAGTTGTGGTGTTAATAATGATTATCAGTGTAACCTGCTGGCTATCAGGTGCATAAACTCCTCGCGAGTGTTCATGTTTGACAGGAAACAGCCTGTGAATGCCGAGGTGGTGGTGACGGAGTTCTGTTTCTGGACTCCTCTGATCTGCATGCACATATGCTGTGCCTCAATGACCACTGCCACACCAAGCGGCTTGAGGTTCTCCTGAATGCAGTTACGTATCTGTGTGGTGAGCCGCTCCTGCACCTGAAGCCTGGCGGCATATGTCTCCACCACCCTCGCTATCTTGCTCAGGCCGGTGATAAAGCCGTCAGGAATGTAAGCCACGTGCGCCTTGCCGTGGAATGGCAGCATGTGATGTTCACACATCGAGTAGATGTCAATATCCTTTACAATCACCATCTGACGGTACTCTTCTTTGAAGATGGCGCTGCGAAGTATCTCTTCGGGATCTGACTGGTAGCCTCTTGTCAGGAAGCTGAGCGCCTTGGCAACCCGCTCGGGCGTCCTGAGCAGCCCCTCCCTGTCGGGATCCTCTCCCAGCAGCTTTAGTATGTTATAGTAATATCCGGAGATCTCTTTAATGACTTCCGGGTTCCATTTTTCGATCTTGTTGTATCCGTCGGACAGCCTGCCGCTGCCATCATTCAGTTTTTCCATATTATCCGTAGTATTCAACATAGTTATTTTCTGTCTCCTCCACCCGCACGCAGTACAGGGTAGCATCCTCGGCTCTCAGTGGCTCCTCCAGCTCGTACCAGATGGCCATGGCCAGGTTCTCCGTGGTGGCAATCTTGCCCTTCATGAAATCTGTCTCCAGGTTCATGTTCTTATGGTCAAGCTTATCTACAACCCTCTCAGTCATTATATCCTTCAGCCGCGTGGCATTCATAAAGTATCCCGTTTCAGGGTCAGGCTCGCCCCTGACTGTCACCTTGAGCACGTAGTTGTGCCCGTGCCACAACGGATTGGAACATTTGCCGTAGATATGCATGTTCTCCTCATCACTAAGGTCAGTGCGGAACATTCTGTGTGCGGAGCTGAAACGCTCTCTTCTGGTCAGGTAGATCATTGCCGCTAATTTAAATGGTTGTCCGGAATGAGGGCTATTATATTCAAAAATAATATATTTATCATTCTAACGGATGCAACTGATGAATAATGGGTTCGGGACTATCCTGATTGCAGTGGCTCATCCCTCAGAGGAGGAGGCAGTGCGTCGCGCCACGGAGGCGGCAGGCTGTGGCTGTGAGATCCTTGTGACGGGAGTGGGAGGGGCCGCCGTTTCGTGGGCGTTGCAGAAGAGGATCGCCTCAGGGGAGTTGCCTGCGCTGGTGATCGGCGCCGGGATAGCGGGCAGCTACACGGAGGCGCTGCCTCCGGGAACCGTGGTGACAACCCTCTCGGATTGTTTTGCTGACATGGGGGTGGATGATAACGGAAGCTTCACATCGCTCTTCGGCGCCGGCCTCGCTGATCCCGACACGCCGCCTTTCACCGGAGGCCGCATACCCTGCAGCGGCAGATGGTTTGCCCTCGCCTCCGGGCTTCTTCCTGCCGTCGCGGGAGCCACGGTGAACATGGCATCCGGATCGCAGCACGTCATCGAACGCATTCGCAAAGCATGGAACCCTGGCATCGAAACGATGGAAGGAGCGTGGCTGGCATACACCTGCGCAATGGCAGGCATCCCGTGGATAGCCGTCAGGGCTGTATCCAACATGGTGGAACCGCGTAACCTTAAAAACTGGGATATCCCCATCGCCCTGCGTAACCTGGAAGAAAAAATGATCCTGTTGCTTGAGTTGCTCGCAGGCAATGAGCAACCTGATGAAATTCATTGATTCAATTACCTTAACTGTTCGAGAAATCATGAGACTGACACTTGGCTTTTCACCCTGCCCCAATGACACCTTCATCTTTGAAGCCATGGTGCACGGCAGGGTTGATACGGAGGGACTGGAGTTCGACTGGTTCCTGGCTGACGTTGAGGAACTCAACAGGAGGGCTGTCGAGGGGAGTGTGGACATCACGAAGATGAGCTTTCATGCTTACGCCCGCGCAGCGTCAGGGTACCTTATCCTGGATGCGGGCAGCGCTCTGGGCCGAAGCAACGGCCCGCTGGTTGTGAGCAGGCGTAAGATATGGCCTGACGAACTGAATGACGCCATGATAGCCATACCTGGCAGATACACCACAGCCAACCTTCTCTTCAGCATCTTCTGGCCCGGAGCTCTGCGCAAACGCGAATACCTCTTCTCTGACATCCCTGAGGCGGTGCTCTCGGGAGAGGCTGACGCCGGCCTGATCATCCATGAGACACGCTTCACCTACCAGGCGATGGGCCTCGGACTGGTAGCCGACACCGGCGCCATGTGGGAGGAGATGACCGGACTGCCGGTGCCGCTGGGAGGGATCGTCGTCAACCGCAGCATCGACCCTGAGGTTGGTGCAAAAGTGAACAGGGCCATACGGCGAAGCATCGGATATGCCCGCTCAAGCCCCCTCGAATCGATGGAGTTCATCAGGAAGCATGCATGTGAAACTGACGAAGAAGTCACACGCGAGCACATAAAGCTATATGTGAACAGCTTCAGCCTCTCACTGGGAGAGGAGGGGAGGAAGGCCATCGAACGCCTCTTCGCCGTAGCGCAGGAAAAGGGCGTGACAGAGCCTCTCCCCGACAGGATATTTCTGCTTTGAGTGCACTGCAAGTCGTCACAATTTTATATATTTACATGTAATTCCTAATAATCTGACCAGGTCATGAAATTTGAACTCCCCCCATTAAAGTATGCTGCCGGTGACCTAGTGCCTCACATAAGCCCAGAGACGCTGGAGTACCATCACGGCAAGCATCATCAGGCCTACGTGAATAACCTCAATAACCTGCTTCCGGGATCACCCTTTGAGGAAGCATCGCTTGAGACAATGATCCGCAAGGCCGAAGGTGGTATCTTCAACAACGCTGCCCAGGTGTGGAACCATACTTTTTATTTTGCATCATTCTCACCGTCAGGCAAAAGGACACCCTCAGGTACCGTCTCCAAGGCCATCGATGCCGAATATGGCTCGTTCGAAGCCTTCATGGAGGCCTTCACCAAGGCAGCCACAACGCTCTTCGGTTCAGGATGGGCATGGCTATGCATGAAGCCGGACGGCAGGCTGACCATCACCCAGGAGTCTAATGCCGGAAATCCGATCAGGTCGGGACTGGTGCCGCTGATGACGTGTGATGTGTGGGAGCATGCCTACTACATCGACTACAGGAACAGACGCCCCGACTATATCAAGGGGTTCCGGGAACTGCTCGACTGGAAGGTGATAGGCGAGCGGTACGACGAGGCGCTGAAAAAATAAGTTATTATGGCAACCCCGGTGGGGGGCTGCTTCGCTTATGGCATCCTGCCGTGAGCATCACGGCGTACGCAGACGCGGTTGCCTGTTGACCGGACATTGTGTTTTTCCTGCGGAACACGGGATCGGTGCGTTCGCCCTGCTTTTTTCTCTATCTTTGGGCAAAATTCCGACTATGAACCTCCATCAACTCATTGAAAAAACAAGAACTTGCCGCCGGTTTGACTCAACACATGCCATCTCTGCCGACACCCTGGCCTCACTCGTTGACCTGGCCCGCCTGTCAGCTTCCGGAGCCAACCGCCAGCCACTGAAATATATTCTTGTTACTGAACCTTCCCAGCGCGAAGCCTTGTATCCCTGCCTTGCCTGGGCCGGATACCTCACCAACTGGGAGGGACCTGATCCTGATGAGAGGCCCTCAGCTTATATTATTATCCTGGGCGACAAGGAGATATCCGAATCGTTTGGAATTGATCATGGGATTGCTGCACAGAGTATCATGCTTGGCGCAACTGAAGCCGGCCTCGGCGGATGCATAATCGCTTCCGTCAAGAAAGAGAGACTGAGGCTGGTCTTTGACATTCCGAAACAGTATGAGGTACTGCTTGTCCTCGCCCTCGGCAAGCCGGTTGAAAAGGTGGCCATCGAGACCATTCAAAATAATGATGTAAAATACTGGCGAGATGATAAAGGCGTTCATCATGTTCCGAAGAGGACGCTTGACGAGATCATTCTTGGCAGGTAGGCTCTCACCGGCACTCCTGCCACTCTTTTTCCTCTTCGTTCTGCAGCTCCCTGAGGCCCGTGCCCAGCAGCCGCGACCGATACTTTTTCACGGTGTCATTTTTGACGCCGGCACAAGGCAACCCCTGCCGGATGCTCATTACATTGTCAGGGGACGTACGGCCGGAGCAACAGACAGCAGGGGCATGTTCTCTCTGTACGCACGCTGGTATGACACAATTACCTTCACCTGCATCGGGTATCGTGAGTACAGTATTACAGTGCATGATACTCTCCGCGCAAAGGAATACACGGCTGGCATCTATCTCACCGGTGACACGACGATGATACCGGCAGTGGTGGTCATCCCGCGCCTGGGAAACATAAGGGCGGAGATCATGGCTGAACGTCCATCCCCCAACCAGGAGATGATCAATGCTTCCAATAACCTCAGGATGGCGGTATACCAGGGTCTGACAACACAACCTGAGCTTGGCGACCCGGCAACCAACTACGAGATACTGCGCCAGAAGCAGCGGATGGAGGCATATGAGAAGGGCCAGATCCCGTCAGGACAGATGGTGGGTCTGAGTCCGTTTACACTGATACCTTTGATATATATGCTTGTTGCAGGGCCGCCGGAAGATCCCGATCCCCCCGCCCCGTATATCTCCGCCCGCGATATGGAACGCCTGCGGAGGGTACATGATTCGTTGATTTTTAGAAGGTAACAGACAGTCTTACAATTCTTTATGCTCTAC
>DHGW01000043.1:3098-15256 GCA_002402965.1 Bacteroidales bacterium UBA4788 | reverse complement strand
CAATGCGGCTTGCTCCGCGGTTGGCAGTGACAACAACGGCTTCCGCATCAATGAAATCCTCGTCGAGGTTGAAGTCGAGGGTCACAGTTGCCCCGTCCCTGACATCAACCAATTCACTCTTCGCGATATAACCGAGAATCCTTGCCTCCACTGTGTGAGTGCCGGCGGGCACCCTCTCAATCAGGAACCTCCCATCATATCCGGTGGTGACCCCAACGGTGCCGTCCAGAATGACTGCAGCGTTTGATAGCGGGCGGCCTTCCGGGTCGCCGGTGACTCTCCCGGCAAGAGTGCCCTGGGCAGAGACACCGGCAGAAAGCGACAAAATGAGTATTGCAGATATTAATAATCCCGATGGCTTCACAATTAATCGTATTAATGTATTCTATTTCTGGATCTTCACGGCTATCTCCATCTCCCCAGTCGGTGTCTCGTCGGCATGGATGACCCTGATAAGACCATACTTGCCGTCGGTGGTACGGAAGGGTACCACCTTGCCGGTATAGGCAAATTTCGACTGGCCGCTGACACTTCCCGGACGGTATGCGTTGACCAGCAGACTGTCATTGGTTGCAAGCTCAAACTGTGAGGGAGTGACCAGGTTGTTGTCGGATGTATAGTAGTCGTACATCGTCTGGTTCTTCACGCTCCACAATCCGAAGAGGGGATAGTAGGTAACCGCCGAGGAGTAGGCAGGGCATGTGAGGGTCGGGGATGAGGTGCCTGAGGTAAGGTACCAGAAGACAGCCATGTCAACCTCTGCCTCGTGTCCCGTCACACCGGCAGCATCATACGCAGTGCCGGCGTGGAGATCGACGTAGTGTGGCAGGGTGCTGTTCTCCTGCAGCCCTATCCTGATGGAGGGGTGATAGCTTATCTCACCCCATGCCGAGCCGGCGCCCTTTAGCACCGTGAGTGAGACCGAGGCCGTATCACGGTGCGAGTTCATTACCGAGAAGACCCATTTTTCCACCTGGCCGTATCCTCTTGTATAGGTAAGGGTAGTATCAAGACCGCCGTAGCTGATGTACATGCCCCTGTCTGCTTCGGTCACAGCCACCCCGTCGGAAATTCTCCTTACAACGAGGTTGGTTATGGCTCCGCCGCCGCCCGAGACCGAGAGCCCGAACCGGAGGGCTCCTCCAGGTGCCACTGCTGAGCCGTCAGCCGTGAAAGCGCTTCCCGTTCTGAGCAGTACAAGCGGAGTGGTCTCCTGCTCCGTAGGAGTACAGCAGGCAAGAGCCAGAAGAAATATAAGTACTGCCGCCTTAAACCGTAAGAGCATGACAGTTCTATTTTGTCTTGATGAGGAAGGTGACGGTGCCGTTCGTACCCTGTGTAACTGCCGTTGCATGGAGGAGTCCGTAGGTGCCATCCTGTGTCTTGAACGCCCAGACCTGGCCCACCTGTAAATCCTTGGCCTTCTTGCGGGCATTATCAGTGTCAAACGATGTCTCTATCAGGGCATCACCGTTCTGAACGGCTTCAAACTGGGTTTCCGTCAACGCAGTCTGGAAGAAGTATGTCGTGTTCTTCACGGTCCAGTTGTCCGGCATGTCATCGCCGGTGAAGATATCCCTGATGCCTGAGCCCGGAGATGCCAGCGCAATGTTGTTGCCGGTCTCGGCCTCATAGAAACAGAATATGTCTATCCCGGCAGCGTTGTCAGCCGCCTGGCTCATGGTGTAAATTTTATCCAGGGCAACCGAAAAGAATCCTGGAACTGCCGTATTCGCCTGAGCGCCAAGTGTAACTGAGGGATCTTCCTTCTCCTTTTCACATCCTGAAATCATAACCGCTGCAAGCGGAAGAAGAACTAAAAGGGCAAATCTTGCTTTCATGTAATTTTTGTTTTTATTCGTTATGCAATTATTTTCATATCGCTGGCAAAGATAGCCTCCTTATCTCACAAATAAATGATTCATGTCATGATCCTACGATTTGTTAAACATTCGTGGTACAATTTTTGTTGTTTATAAGCTAAGAGGCGCCTCTTCATTTAATTTATAAACCTAAATCTTAAATTATGAAGAGGATTAAAGAAAAGGTACCCGGATTTGATGATATTATCTTCCGGGACCGCAACAAGGAGTACGGTGCCTATGACCTGCGCAGGCGGTATGCCTCCACCATGAGCATCTCACTCGTGGCCGGGCTGCTGATTGGTGCCTCCTTTTTCCTGGTACCTTATTTTGCTTACGACCAGGTGGACTTTAAGCCGGGCGACAGGATTGATATCATTGCAATGCCTGACCCCGATCTGCTGACTCCGCCTGTACCTCCTGAGGCTCCTCCTGCCCCGAAGGCTCCTGCGGAGGCGATGAATAACCTGCGGTTCCTTCCCCCGGAGGTGGTAATTGATGAACAGGCATCCGGTGAGGGGGTAATGGCGGCAGACCAGCTTAACCAGAGCATCACCGACGGAGCAGTAACGGAGGTGTTCCCTGAGGATCTCAGCGCGGCAGATCCGGTTGTACCTGTAGAGCCCGAGCCCTATGTGTTTGTCCAGGAGATGCCCTCTTTCCCGGGAGGCAACGCAGCTCTCCTGAAATACATCAGTGAGCAGGTCGTCTATCCTGAGGACGCCATTCAGAACAGGATACAGGGAACGGTTATACTCAGGTTTGTTGTCAGCAAAACAGGTGAGGTTACCAGGGTGGAGGTCACCAGAGAAGCCGATCCTCTGCTTGACAACGAGGCCATGAGGGTGATCAGCGGCATGCCCCGGTGGAAGCCCGGCAAGCAGGACGGTAATCCTGTTCCGGTCTGGTTCTCTGTGCCGGTGATCTTCGTGCTCAGATGAAATTCCTGTCCAGGAACTTCTGAAAGTCATCCTTATACTGGTCGGTGACCGGGATGCGGACCTCGCCAAAGACGATACGGCCCCGTTCTATGACCCTGACGGTTTCGAGATTGACGATGAACGAACGGTGGACACGCATGAAACGGTTACCGGGAAGCCTGGACTCCAGCGCCTTCAGGGTGGAGAGCGAGAGGACAGGCTTCCTTTCATCTTTCAGCCAGATCTTGACATAGTCCTTCAGGCCTTCTATATAGTGAATCTCTGAAAAATTTATCCGCCGTAACCTGCTCTCTGATTTCACAAAGAGGTAGTCGTTGCTTATCTCCAGTGACGGAAGCCGGCTTCGCTCTGCAGCGATCAGCTTTTCAGCCTTCTGCACGGCCTTCAGGAACTCTGTATAACTGAAGGGCTTAAGCAGGTAGTCAACTGCGTCGAGCCGGAATCCCTCAAGAGCATACTTCTCATAAGCTGTGGTGAAGATCACCTTCGGTCCGCCGGCAATAACCCTTGCCAGCTCGGTGCCAGTCAGGTCAGGCATCTGGATATCAAGGAGTACCAGGTCAACGTCGGCCGACTGTATGAAGGCCACGGCATCGACTGGATTGTCAAATGCTCCCGCCAGTTCCATCGACGGTGTCTTTTCGACATATCCTTTTACCAGCTGCAACGCCAGCGGTTCGTCATCTATTGCAACAACCTTTATCATCAATTCAGTTGGTCAGCTGTCAATTGTCAGTTCTACCGAGAAAAGCGATTCCTTTTCATCGATAAGCAGATTATGGCGGCCGGGGTAAAGGAGTGCAAGTCTTTTACGGACATTGTCGAGCCCTATACCTGAGGCTGCCCGGAATGCGTCCGGTCCCGACGGAGTGATGCTGTTCCTGGTACGGAAGTCTATTCTCTGGCCTAAAACAATGAGTGATATTTCAATGAATGAATTGGCCCTGTTGCTCACACCATGTTTGAATGCATTCTCGATGAAAGGAATGAAGAGAAGCGGTGGGAGGTCTCTGTCCTCGTACTTTTCCGGGAATTTCACAGTCAGCTTAACCCGGTCACTCATCCTCAGCTTCATCAGGTCAATATATCCCTTCATAAATTCGATCTCACTGCTCAGCCTTGTGTTGCCATGTTCCGATTCATATAGCATGTACCTCATCATCTTTGACAGACTTAGCACCGCCTCCCTGGCGTCATCCTGGTTAATAGCAATCAGCGAATAGATGTTGTTCAGGGTATTGAAGAAAAAGTGAGGACTCACCTGGTTTTTCAACAGCGCCAGCTCAGAGTTCAGCTTCCCGCGTTCAAGCTCTTTGATCTCCTGATCCTTCCTGACAGCGCTCTCGGCATATTTTATCCCTACGGCAAAGCCTGACACGAGGAATGAGGTGATAAAGAAATTGTAGAGTGCCATCCCCCCTCCCCGGCGTCTGTTGTGATCATCGCGGGAGGGTCCCTGCTCAGTCTCTCTTATCCGTTCCCTGACCTCAGGTGGCGGTGCGAAGAGGTTCTCATAAAACTTCCCTGAGGTATAGCCGAGCGCCACAATCAATGCTGTCGCCAGCAGCAGGAAGAGGAACCACCTTTTCTTTTGCGCCAGCCATGGTACGAGCAACAGATAGTTGGCATAGAAGAGGATCACGAACACAAGGGTATTGAAGATAACTATCCTGGTGGTGCGCTCATCATTGAAGAGTCCGCCCGAAATAAGGAACTGCGGCAGTATGAACAGTATTATCCATCCGGTTAAATGGAGCAGAACCGGCAACCCCTTTCTCTTTCTGATCATTGCATCACTCTTCATATTATCTTCAAAGCTAATGAATCCCGGTCAATTATCACTCAAATCTGAGGGCATCAATCGGGTCAAGCCCCGAAGCCCTTCTCGCAGGATACCATCCGAAAAAGACACCTATCACAGTGCATACCGCAAAGGAAAGGATGACTGATCCCCACATGACGCTTATCGGCCAGGAGGTGAGGGCCTCCACTATGGAAGAGGCGCCGAATCCGACCAGTATGCCTATCAATCCTCCAAAGACGCTGAGCAATATCGACTCAATCAGAAACTGAAGGAGGATATCCACGCTCCGCCCGCCGATTGACATCCTGAGTCCTATCTCCCTTGTTCTTTCGGTGACGGAGACGTACATGATGTTCATGATCCCGATACCACCGACAAGGAGAGATATCCCCGCGATGGCGCCGAGCAGTATGGTAAGTATTTCCGTCACGGAGGTCATCGTTGTTGAGAGCTCCTCCTGGCTCCTGATCTCGAAATCATTGTCCTCATCCTCACGCAGCTTATGAGTACGGCGAAGCACCTCCTCCACCTGCGACTGGGCAAGTGCTGACTCCTCTGCGCTGCGGGCCGACATCTGCACTGACTGTATGTGTGTCTGTGCCAGTATTCTCTTCTGTACGGTTGTGTACGGAGCTATGATGACGTCGTCCTGATCCTGCCCGAAGCTGTTCTGTCCCTTTTCGCCAAGCACTCCTATGATCCTGAAAGGGATGTTTTTAAAGCGTACCGTCTCCCCGGTGGGGTCCACCCCCTCGCCGAACAGCTCATCGGCAACAGTGCGGCCGACCAGGCAAACCTTCGCCGAGCTCTTTGCCTCAGTATCAGTGATGTTCCTGCCGCTGACCACCTTCCAGCTTTTTATCTCAAGATAATGCTCGTTGCCGCCATAGATAGTAGTGGGCCAGTTCGAGTTACCATATACGGCCTGGCCACTGCTCCTGACCTCTGGCGAGACCGCTGTTACAGCCTCGCATTCCATCTCTATTGCATCCACATCTTTGACGGTGAGGCGCTGAGAGACGGAGCTTCCCTGCTGTACGCCTCCCATCCTCATGTTGCCTGGCATCACAAACAGCATGTTGGAGCCCATGCTCGCTATCTGGTCCTGGATGCTCTTCCTGGAGCCCTGACCTATTGCCAGCATGGTGATAACCGAAGCTACGCCTATTATTATGCCCAGCATGGTCAGAAATGAACGCATCTTATTGCGCTTCAGGGCATTGATTGCTACTTTTATGAGATTTCCGAGATTCATTTCGTTTCCGTTAATTTATTCTTCTTCTACCGGCAGGGCATTGATCATCTCCGCAGCGTAAAGCCTGTTGGTGATCTCCTCCTCCTTAATAATATGGCCGTCGCGAAAGACCACGTTTCTTGTCATGCACCGCGCGATATCAGCCTCGTGAGTCACGAATACTATTGTCTTCCCCTTACGGTTGAGTTCCTGAAAGAGTGACATGATCTCGTAGGAGGTTCGTGTATCGAGGTTACCCGTTGCTTCATCAGCAAGGATGACCACAGGGTCATTTACCAGCGAACGCGCTATTGCCACCCTCTGCTGCTGCCCTCCCGAGAGCTGATTGGGCATATGGTCCATCCTGTCAGCGAGGCCAACAGCTTCGAGCGAAGCTATGGCCCTCTCCCTGCGCTCTTTGGCCTTGACATATGGGTTATACATGAGCGGCAGCTCCACGTTCTCCAGGGCGGAGGTGCGTGACAGCAGGTTGTAAGACTGAAAGACGAATCCGATCTTCAGGTTGCGTATCATAGCGCTCTCATTCTTCGACATCCCTGCAACATCCACACCATCCAGCAGATAAGTGCCTTCGGTCGGCCTGTCCAGGCAACCGATAATATTCAGCATGGTGGACTTGCCTGAGCCGCTGGCGCCCATTATTGCCACGAACTCTCCCTGGCGTATCTCAAGGTCGACCCCCCGAAGGGCGTGTACAGTGACCTCGCCCACATGGTAGTCCTTCTTAAGTGCCTTGATGTCTATTATTGCCTTCATAGTCAGTTCTTTGGTGCAGCGTTGGTTCCCGTGCGTGACGTGCTCTGCGTACTCCTTCTTCCGGGAGGAGTCGGCATGAACGGATTGGATGCCACCTCCTTCTCCTTCTTCTCTTTCGCAGAGGCGACCGTCATTTTCAATACCACCTCGTCGCCTTCGCTGAGGCCCGACTTCACTTCAACATTATCACCGTCACTGGTGCCCAGCTCAACCCTGGCAGGGCGGATCGCGCCGGCCTCCTTCACCCATACCGTGGTTGACATTCCGGTTCCGGCGGAGGCAAAAGGTATTGCAGATGAGGAGGATGGTGCATCAGATCCTGCGGATGATGGGGATGGCTCAGTTGCAGAAGATGTGGCCGGTGAAACGGGTGCGTCAGACCCGGCTGCCAGGGGCGTCATACCGGAAGGCTCCCCGGCAGGATTCTGACCATCTGGCCTTCCTCCTGAAGGATTACCTTCTGCAGACGGGTTCTGCCCTGCAGGAATCTGCCTGGCAAGATATTCCGCCACAGGAGTGAACTTTGATGCTTTATAAGGAATGGTCAGTACATCACCGCTCTCTTCGACGTATATCACAATATTGGCCGTCATCCCCGGAAGGAGCTTCTGGTCAGGATTGGGGGCGTTGATGATGACAGTGTAGGTAACGACATTGGATGTTGTCACCGGTGAAAGCCTGATCTGTTCAACCGTACCCGTAAACTTCTCATCGGGATAGGCATCCACATCGAATCCTACCCGCTGGCCCTGTCTGACCATGCCTATGTCCGACTCGTCTATGTCAGCCTCCACCTGCATCTGCGTCAGGTCCTGGGCAATTGTAAATATCTCCGGCGTGTTGAAGCTGGCCGCCACCGTCTGACCCTCATCCACCGCTCTGTTCATCACCACTCCCTCGATGGGCGAATAGATGGTGGCATAGCCGAGTTGCACCAATGCCCTGTCATACTGGGCTTGTGAGTTCTTCAGTGTTGCCTTTGACCTGTCATAGTTGTACTTCGCCTGATCGTAATCAGCCTGGGCTATCAGGTTTTTCTCCCATAGTGCTTTGCTGCGCTCATAGGTCGATGCCTGGTACTCCATCTCTGCTTTTGCATTGTCAAGGGTGGCAAGCGCCTGCTGGACACTGGACTTCAGGGCGGTCTTGTCAAGCTCGGCCAGCACCTGCCCCTTCTTTACAGGAGAGTTGAAATCGACATAGAGCTTCTCAACAATCCCTGAGACCTGTGTCCCCACGACTACCGAAGTAATGGCCTCAAGAGTGCCCGTGGCGGTGACGGTGTTTACTATTGAGCCGCTGGTAACAATCGCCGTCTCGAAGAGATAACTCCTGCTCTTCCTGCAGCTGTGAACAGACAGCAGTGTCACAAGGACCGCTGTTACCACTCCTCCGCTTATAAATATGTTCCTTTTTTTCATCTGAGATATGTGTTTGTTGTATTTCCGTTAAAATGACAGTTCAACTCCTCTGTAGAAGTCGATTATTTTATGACTGTAAACCAGTTCATATTTAGCCTGAAGCAGGTTACTCTCTGCTGATGTGAGGTTCGTTTTCTGTATCAGGAAATCGACCGAGTTCATTGCCCCCAGCTTGAACTTCTCCTCTGAAACGTTGTATGTCTCGAGCGAAGCCTCGTACTGGTTCATGGATGCCTGGTAGCTGATGAGAGCCGACTCTGCGTCCAGGACGGCCTGTTCCACCTCCTTGCGGAGCTGGTTCCTGGTATTGATTTCATCAAGCTCTGCAGTTGTGATACCATACTGTGCCCTGGCTACCGCCGACTTGTTCTGGTTATTGCGGAATATTGGGATCGAAGCTGAGATGCCCACCGAAGGAGAGAACCCGTTTTTGAGCTGCGAACCCATCTCTGCCGCCTGTGTGAACCCGGTGCTCATTCCGGCATTGACAGACACGGAAGGGTAAAAGCCGCTCTTCGCCATCTCCAGATCGAGGGCAGCACTCTCCCGGTTCAGTGCTGCAATCTTTACCTGTGGCTTGACCTGCAGGGCCTCTTCATACACAGGGACTGCTTCAGCCGAAGGAGTTGTTGAGATGATGGCGTCAATATCGGGACGGGCAATTTCAAACAACTCATCCACAGGATATTCCATCAGCTGCATCAGGGTCATCTTCGACATCTTCAGGTTGTTTAACGCATTGGCAAGGGTAGCCTCCTCGGCTGCCAGCTGTGTTTTCACCTGGAGGTAATCGCTGTTGGCTATGGCGCCCAGGCTCCGTCTTTCTGCTGCCAGCGCCAGTTCCTCCCGTGTAGCTTCAGCCTGGTTCCGGCTGTTGGCCAGTTGTTCCTCTGCATAGAGTACCTGGAGGTATGCGCTCATGATGCTCAGGGAGACACTCTCTTTTGTCTGGTCAGTACTGAACTGCAGCGTCTTATAGTCAAGTCCGGCCTGCCTGATCTGGTTCCTGAGCTGAAAGCCGTTGAAGAGGGTTAAACTGCTGCTGACTGATGCGCTGGTGCGCGATGAGCTCCCGAAAGAAGTCTCGCCATAGCTGTCCGTCTCCTGCTTCCAGCCCAGGTTCTCTCCCACGGAGGCGCTGAGGCCTGGAAGACGATTATCCTTCGCCTGTTGCAGGTTTATCTCACCCAGACTGACTGAGACATCAGCCTTACGGACCTGTATGTTCTCATTCAAGGCATATGCAATGCACTCTGCCAGGGTCCACTGCCTCTGCTGGGATGATACGAAAAGGGTGGTCAGAAGCAGAACTGCCGCCACTGTAAAAAATCGTTTTGTGCTCATTCTTTTCATTTTATGAATCATGATGAGACAAAACTAACGTGGGGTGACGGCGGGCACAAATCTTTTAGACCGGGGACCCGGTTTCGCCGACGGAATCCTCTCCCTGACCGACGGGCAGGAATAGTGATAAAGGGGATTTTTTGGGAATAGGTCTCTAAGTCCCTGTTCCCGGATCGGATGCACTCCGGATACCCCCGGCCACCTCCGGCAGGATGCCCATCCTTACATATACCGGACGCACCAGCCTCCTCAGATCAGGAAGTCGCCTGTAAAAGACCAGGGCTCCAAAGAGACAGACCGCTCCGCCGATGAACATTGTCCAGGGTGTTCCCAGCACCTTTGCCATCCAACCGGCCAGCAGGCTTCCGAACGGCGCCGTACCCATGAGTGCCATGGTGTAGAAGCTCATCACCCTGCCCCGTTTGTCATCGTCAGCGATGGTCTGGAGAATGGTGTTGCTTACTGCAGTGTGGGTCATCATCCCCAGCCCCGTGAAAAATATCAGGAACATCGAAATGAAAAAGGAAGAGCTGAACGACATTGCTATCAGGCCTGTCGAGAGAAGTGCCGTTGCAGCCGGTATCAACCGGCCGAGCGTCAGTACAGTATCCTTCGAGGCGAGCCAGATTGCACCCAGGAGGGCTCCCGCCCCGGCGCCTCCCATCAGGAATCCGAAAGTGTGGGAATCTCCCTGCAGGATATCCTTCGCATAAACGGGCATCAGCACCTGGTATGAGGCACCCATCAGGCTCACCAGGCCCAGCAGGAGTATGATATGCTTTATCGGGGCAAAGCCGAAGGTATAATCCAGTCCTTCCTTCATCTCACGAAACATTGGAGTCCGCATTTTCCTCTCCCTGATCACCGGCACATTCATTGCCAAGAGTGAGGCGATGACGAAGAAGTAACTCAGTGCATTGATGAGGAAGCAGGCACCCTCGCCAACTGCGGCCAGAACTATACCGGCCACCGATGGCCCTATCAGCCTCGCCCCGTTGAACATCATCGAGTTGAGGGCTACGGCATTGCCTATATCCTCCCTTCCGTTAACCAATTCTATTACGAAGGAGTGCCGCGCGGGCATATCGAAGGAGTTTATGCAGCCAAGTACCACACTGAGCACCATGATATGCCATATCTCAAGCCCTCCCGTCAGGCTGAGCCACGCCAGGACAGAAGCCTGAATCATTGAGATGACCTGGGTGACGAGCAGCACCCTGTAGCGGCTCCACCGGTCAATCAGTACACCTGCAAACGGTGCCAGCAGGAATGACGGAATGGTTCCTGCAAAACCCACCACCCCGAGGAGGATCTCGGAGCCGGTCATCCCATAGACTACCCACGGCAGTGCTATCCTCTGCATCCATGTGCCAATCAGCGAGATGCTCTGTCCGCTGAAGAACAACCTGTAGTTGCGGTGGCGGAGTGAACGGAAGATAGTCTTCACTCTCAAAGGTATTGAACCGTTCAGTTTTTTCTCCCGTTTCATAAGGACTTATACCGCTGACAAGGTTTTGCTTCAGGTTATTCAGAAAACGTATCTCACAAAGAATCCGCCGGGGTAGATGCTCCAGCTCCAATCACCCCCACGGCTGGCAGAAATGGTTTCCACCCCGGGACTGTTGGTCTGACAGTATTTCTCATAATCCCTTACAGCTTTCACGGGCTGTGTCCATATCTGGGCCTCAGTAATCAGTGTGTTGAGGGCAAAGTTCTCCAGCCCGTCCAGGAATGTGCGATTATATCCCAGCCACGTTATGAGCCCGCTGCCGAGGTTCACCACCCCGGCAATGGCATGCGTTTTCCATGACCTTCCCTCCTTTTCCCGCACGGCCAGTGCTTTCAGGAGCGCGGCAGCCTGTTCAGCTGAAAGAGACTTTTCGCCGGAGGCATACTCGCGATATGAAGGATAATCTGATTCTTTTGAAACCACAGGGGTGATCAGCTGGCCCATTGCTCCCAGGAAAGTGGTTGCAGCGCCCAGTGCCATATCCTGACGCAGGGTTTTGCTATCCGATGTGAAAAAGACTACCCCCTGGCCGGCAGTGGCGGCAGTGTAACCGGCCAGCCATCCGTACCACCAGCGTTCGGCGGCTGCCAGATCCTTAAGGGCAGTCACCTGAATCTCAGGCAGATCTTCAGGTGCGACACCGGAACCGTAATGCGCAGTATCCGGAAGGGTATCTCCCGGGATCTCCTGTCCCGCCAGTGAGCCAAGACTGAATAAAAAGAAGATACAAAACAGCACAGTGACACTGTAGAACCAGTTGCAGGAGCTTTTCATCGTTTATCACCTTTTTTGTCATCGGTCAGGAAAGCAGATTCCCTGAGCCTTGATGAAAGCAGGAAGCTTATAAACATCAAAACACCAAGTACGGTTAACGGTATTGTCATTGATCCCGTTACCGGCGACTTGAACCAGTCCATGCTGAAAATGAAGGCGATTCCGGATACCTGTCCCATCAGGAGGAGAAAGCCGTTTGATGTCCCTTCGGAAACAGGAAAGGTCACCTCTGCCCCGTACTGGAATCCTATTGGCCCGGAGCTCAGCAGGAAGAATCCGAAAGCTGCTGCGGAAACAAGCAGCAAGGTATAGTTCCCGGAAAAAGTGATACCGGCCAGGCTCAGTGTAGCTCCCGCCAGGGCAATTTTTATGAAAGGAACCCTTTTTGTGAAGCGATCTGACAGGAGCGGCATTATGATTGCGCCGGCAACACCCCCGAGGATCATCAAACCTCCCGTGATGCCTGCCTGTTCAGCAGTGAAACCTCTCGG
>DHGW01000043.1:0-3050 GCA_002402965.1 Bacteroidales bacterium UBA4788 | reverse complement strand
AGGGCACGTTCCTCCTGGTCAGGCCGGCATGGCGGGGTTACAGGCCGTTCTTTTGCAAAAATAAAAAATACGACAGCGGTTATAATGGATACAGCCCCGTACAGAAACAGTGTCCCTTCTATGCCCCGGCCATTCACAAGAAACGGGGTCAGGCTCATGCCAAGGAGTATCCCGAAATACATTGCCAGGGTACCCAGCCCGGAGGCTGTGGCTCTCTCGCTTACCGGGAACCATCTTGAAGCAACTTTCGTGATTGAATTGAGCAGGAACGGCTGCCCGATTGCAATCCCTATCTGAAAAATCAGGAGGAGGTTATAGTCAGTTGCAAAAAGACCCCGCAACAATCCGAACACACCGGTAAGAATTACTCCGGTACCAACACCTGCACGTATGCCGTAAGTGTCTATAATCCATGATGCCGGGATTGACACGATCAGGTATACTATCATGAAACTCATTGAGAGGACCCCGATCTGAAGGTCAGAAACCCCGTAGAATACGGTGGCATCTTTTGTAATAGGTGCAAAGGTGATCCACATGATCTGATTGACAGCTATCGAAAGCATATAGACAGACAGCATGACCCACCTGTAACCGTAAATCCTGAATTCAGTCTCCTTCATGAAAATCGATTGTTTTTGAACTGTGCCTGTCCGTTTTACACTGATCTGATACGAAAATCAGTGTGTAAAAGTAACTTTTCAGCAATTACGCGGCCATCTTTCACAAAAAAAGAAATCAACCTTCCGGGTTCGCTATCAACCTCTCAGGTCAATTCAACTTTCCGGGATCAGCATTAACATTTCCGGCCCGGTTTTCTTCCGGTGAAATTTATAACTTGTGGCATTGAAAAAACGGATTGAATAATATCCGTTGCATCAGATTCAGTGACAATTAAAGATTTCCAGTATGTATTACATCCTCTTTTACAAGACAGTAGATAATTACATCGAGCGCCGGGCGATGTTCCGGCCTGATCATCTCGGACTGGTTGAAGAGTTCCACAGTGACGGCCGTCTTTTTATGGCCGGAGCGCTGGCTGAGCCGGCAGACGGGGCAGTTCTGATCTTCAGGGGAGACACTCCTCAGGCGGCGCACGACTTTGTCAGCCGTGATCCCTACGTTAAGAACGGACTCATCACAGAATGGTCTGTCAGGCCGTGGATGGTCGTCACAGATTGAATTGCTTCCTAAAACATCAAATCATATGAAAAACAACCAATGCCAACCCGGCAGGGCAATCCATTATGCCGGGCTGCTGACAGCGATTCTTCTTGCGACCGCATTAACCGCGGGCGCACAGGATCCGTTCATGCAATACCCTGACATCCAGGGAAACACAATTGTTTTCGCCAGCGGCGGCGACCTCTGGAAAGTTACCGCAGTGGGCGGCACTGCAAGCCGTCTGACATTCAGCGACGGCCGTGAGACATATCCCGAGATATCTCCGGATGGAAGTCTTATAGCCTTTACGGGTGAATATGACGGCAATGCCGATGTCTATGTTATGAATATAGACGGAGGTGACATAAAAAGGCTGACTTTTCATCCCGGGATGGATGAGGTCATTGGATGGAATGCCATGAAAAACAAGATCATGTTCACCTCGGGGCGCAACAGCCCTTCGAGATACGTGAAAATGTACATGGTATCTCCTGACGGCACCGGGCTGGAGGAGATGATCATGTACGACGCCGCCCGCGGAAGCTTTTCCCCTGACGGGACGAAGATAGCCTACAACAAGGACTCGCAGGATAATGCCACATGGAAACGGTACAGGGGAGGAAGGGCACAGGAGATTTATATCTATGACCTGAAAACTGACACTGAGACCAACATAAGCAACTATGACGGCTCAGACAGGTGGCCGATGTGGATAGGTGACAAGATATATTTCAGCTCTGACCGTAACCGCGTGCTCAACATCTGGTCATATGATCCCGGCACCGGGGAAATTGAACAGGTCACGAAGCATAAGGAGTACGATGTTCGTCACCCCGACTTCGGCGGAAACCAGGTTGTCTATGAACTTGGCGGTGACATCTGGAAGCTTGACCTGGCCTCCGGTCTCTCTGCCAGGGTTCAGGTAAAGATCCTTACCGACATGGAGGAGCGGCGCCCGTATATGAAGGATGTAAGCCGTATTATCACAAGGGCTGATGTCTCCCCTTCCGGCAGCAGGGCGCTTGTGGTTGCCCGGGGTGATATATTCACCCTTCCTGAAAAGGAGGGGCCGGTACGTAACCTGACTGCCTCTTCGGGAGCACGCGACAAGGATGCAGTATGGTCGCCCGACGGAAAATGGATTGCATACTTCTCTGACACTTCAGGCGAATATGAACTCTATGTCATGAAACCTGACGGCACAGAGAAGCCGCTGAAGCTTACCTCCCTGGGCGCCGGGTACCGCCACAACCCGAAGTGGTCTCCTGACAGCAAAAAGATTGCCTGGACAGACCAGACACTGACACTCTGGTTTATTGACGTCGCCACAAAGGCAATTACAAAAGTTGATAAGGAAGAATATGAGAATGTTGACGTCTCCCTTGACGTCAAATCAATCTTTGACTACTCATGGTCACCTGACAGCCGTTTCCTGGTCTATTCAAAAATGAACGAGGCCTTCATCTACCAGCTGTATGTCTACGGCCTGGAGACTAAAAAAATAAACTGTATAAGCAACGGTCTGTTCCATGACTTCAATCCTGTGTTTACAAATGACGGCGAATATATTATCTTCATCTCCAACCGCCGGTTTGAACCTACTTACTGTGATCTCGAATGGGAGATGGTTTATCAGAAAATAGCAGGGATCTATGCTGTGACCCTCAAAAAGGACGGTAAATCACTTATGCCCTTCAGGAGTGATGAGGAGCCAGCTGCCGCTGCGGAACCTGTTGCCGCTCCTGTTACCCCGGCAGCCGGTAAGGCAAAAGCATCAGGGAAGACAACTGCAGTGCCGGCACCAGGTTCAACGACTGCAGTAAGTATCGACTTCGATGGCATTACTGACAGGGTGGAAGCCCTCCCGGTTGCAAAAGGCAACTACC
>DHGW01000041.1:18821-28120 GCA_002402965.1 Bacteroidales bacterium UBA4788 | reverse complement strand
TTGAGTATTTATGAATAATTCAGGTTAGGTTAACTGTACAATTTAAGAAAAATTTAAAATCAATCCTCCCTATATCAATCATTGCATACTGCTCATGTCCCGCTTACACTATTCCGCCTCCCGGCAAATAGATTGCTCCGGACTGATATTCAGTGATTTCGCTATGCAATGAATTATCCTTCGCAACAGTTCCGGGGAACAGTCCATGGTCAGTTGCTGACTAAAACCATCAGCGACATCCCAGCAATCACAAAGACTCCTTCCCCCCTCTCATCACGGGTTATTATGGCCAGTCCTGCCTCTGCTGCCAGTCTGGCCAGTCCACCCCGGGCCATGTATTGCCTGAAGTTACGGTAATGGTCGCCCCGGGCAGCACGCTCAATGCTCCATGACAACCATGCTGCCGGCCCGTTTCTCATGGGACAGTTATAGTCGGCTATGATGATTCTTTTCGCAAGGCGACTCATCTCCCTGAGCACCTTTACACCCGTCTCCGGCTCAAACTGGTGCATTGCGAGGGTCGACACGGCCACATTGAAGCTGAGGTCAGAAAAGCACGACAGGTCGGTTGCATCGAGCAGCCCGAACGAGACATTGGAAGCCTGTCGCTTCTGCGCAATCCGACGGGCAGTTGTGATCATATCTTCTGAAAGATCGATGCCTGTTACATGGCCGGCATTGCGGGCCATTACAAGCGACAGCGCTCCCGTCCCGCAGGCGATGTCAATCACCTTCTCCCCCGGGAGTATCATCGAAGCAACGTGCCTCCGGAGCCCGTTGATAAGCGGATCGATAAAAACCTGGTAGAAAAATCCTTTGACTGAGAATCCCATACTGATTTTTTGCTGTAACAAATATAGGTTATTAACCCCGGTTTTAACACGGGCGGAGACCGGGCTGCACTTCCAGGCTTACCTGTGACTGCTTCCTTTTATACTATTCCTCTCCAGGTATCGTTAAATAAAAGATTAAGGAAGGATTCCTTCCGGGGGAAAACATACTAGNNACTAGGTGATAAGATGAACGGAGGAGAAAAAGGGCCGGACAACGCCAATCATGGCGGCAATTATTTATATGCGATAAAATCAGCACTTTTCGGGGTGGCCGTTGGCGATGCGCTGGGTGTGCCGGTTGAGTTTAGAAGCAGGCAGGAGATAAGTCGCAACCCGGTAACGGATATGACCGGCTACGGCACATATGACCTGCCACCCGGCACCTGGTCTGACGACAGCTCCCTCACCTTCTGCCTGGCAGAGGCGCTGACACAGGGGTTTGACGTCAATACCATCGGTCTGAATTTCGTGAAATGGCATCGTGAAGCATTCTGGACTGCGCAGGGCGAAGTATTCGACGTCGGCACCACCACCAGAAAGGCCATCGACCGGCTGGCAAGAGGCATGCAGGCTGATAAGGCCGGCAGCGACGACGAGGCCTCGAACGGGAACGGCTCCCTGATGCGGATTCTGCCCATTCTGTTTTATTTGAACGACAAACCTTTGACTGAGCGTTTCGAGCTGACGCGACAGGTATCCTCAATCACACACGGACACATCCGGTCGGTTATAGCCTGCTTCTACTACCTCGAATTTGCGAGGCAGATCATGGAGGGAAAGGAGAAATTTGAGATCTACAGGGACCTGCAAAAAGTGGTCTCGGGGCACCTTTCCGCCCTGCTTATTGACCCGGCTGAGGTGCTGATTTTTGACCGGCTGCTCAAGTTTGACATCCACAGGCTTTCTGAAGGTGAGATCCAAAGCAGCGGTTACGTAATTGATACCCTGGAGGCGGCCGTCTGGTGCCTGCTCACCACAGACTCCTACCCCGGGGCCGTTCTGCGCGCTGTCAACCTGGGTCAGGACACTGATACCACAGCTGCCGTCACCGGCGGACTGGCAGGCTTCCTTTATGGCTATGACTCCATCCCGGAATCGTGGATCAGGCAGATAGCACGCAGGCAGAATATTGAGGAACTGGCAGGCAGACTTGCGGCAACCATGAACGGCAATTGACATTTTGCTGTCTTTAATGCTCCGCCATAACCGGAATATACGTATACCAGGGTCAAGATTTGCTGTTTCAGGGACATCCGTGAGGCAGAGACAGCCATATGGTAAGGCTCTTATGTCATAGGCCTGGCATTTGTGGCTGACAGAAATGGAGCAATGCCGATACTGAACCTGGGCTGGTGAGTCCGGTTTTCATATTACGTTTTCTACGTAACGCAAATCACGCAATAGTAATTTCCTGAATAAGAGATGCGGGAAATAAACACTTTTTGTCTTATTTTACAATTACTCTGCTATACGCATTGTATCCGGGGCAAATGTTGAACTGATACGGAACAGAGAGATTTCTGCTTCGGGAGATTGAAAAGGTCGGAGCCATTATCCGTGCTATCCGCCAAAAACTCTTTGGCGGAACGGATGAATTGGCGATATCCGTGGCAAATCAGGCCGGGGCACTGAAGGAGATGTTGATGAGCGAGGCATTTATTGACCTCGATGAGATTCTTGCCCTCGACAGAGGTGGAACGGATGAATATCTCGCCGGGCAGAAGGGTTTCAACGTGGAGAATATTGAACTACTGGCCCGGACCCTCGCTGATATCGGGATGACCTCCGGACCGCCGGCCTCACTCGCCATGCTTGATAAAGCGCTGCAGCTCTATGAGATCTGCAGCCTTCGCGACAGGACCTACTCATTTGAAAGGGAAGCAGCGATCAGCCATTTAAGGGAGGCCCTGCAAAAATGAAAATTATAACAGAAAGTCTGCTTCTAAAAATATGACAGTGCAAATTTGTTTTAATCAGTTCTTTTTAGTTAATTCTGCTACTACTGTACTGATAAATCTTAGCTCTTTCCTCTAAAACTGACAAACATGAAAACAAAAATTGCATTCACGGGACTCCTGTTCCTGATTTCCATCCTGTCATGGTCACAGACACAACAGGGTACATTTTACATGTCGGGTGCCACCAGCATGACCTTTAACCGTAGCGTTGGAAATACCACAACAAACGAAACTCCTCAATTTGTATCATCTGTTGATGTCAATTCATTCAAACTGCAAACCGAGCTTGGCTTCTTCATTGTAAAGGATCTGTCACTGGGACTTGTGATTGATTACACCTTCGCAAAAGACTTCAAAATCGTAACACCTCAGAAATCTAGTCAGACACTTTTTATGCCCAGCCTTTCATATGTAATACCTCTCAAATCCTCCCTCAGACCATTCGTGCAGATTGGCGGCGGATTAGCCTCAGTCAAGCTGGGAGAAGGTCTTGACGAAGAATCATACGTGGGATTTGCCCTGGCCGGGGTTGCCGGAGTAAAATACTTCATCAATGAATCCATCGCACTGGATATCGGAGTACAGTTGAGTTCTGCGCTCGTCACATCAGAAGCAGATGACCTTACAATTGACAGCCAGAATCTTACTGCAGGTTTTGGAATATCGCTCTATCTCTGACCTGACATTCAGAAAGCTTCTTCACTGTCATCTGCCCTGAGTGTAAGGTATGAAAGCAGGGTTTTTTCGATGTCATTTTCGAACTAATCCGGCAGTAATTCCTTATTGGTTAAAAGAACCAGGCCATGGCAGAACTCAAGACAAAACAAAACGAAGCGGATGTAGCCGAATTCATTAACTCGTTTGCCGGTACCGAACAAAAACGGATTATCATGCATACCTATAAGGTTTTCAAGGATATACGTATCGTCTATGCTCCTCCGCGTTCCATAGGCAACTACGGCGATGAGATCGACAACTGGATGTGGCCCAGGCATACAGGCGATTTCTCCTTCATGAGGATCTATGTCAGTCCCGAAGGCGAAGGCACTGAATACAGTGCTGAGAACGTGCCCTACAAACCGGTGGTTTGGCTGAAGGTGGCTCAGAGTGATCTTGATGAGGGTGATTTTAACTTTATCATCGGTTATCCTGGCCAGACGGTACGTTATCGATCGTCCAATTCTGTCGCCTGGAACCTGCATAAAAACTATCCCTTCTCGGTCAGCAACTTTAAGGATGCTATTGCTATAAGCGAAGAGCTGACGAAGGATGATCCCGCTGGCAGGCTGAAAGTCGCCAGCCTGATGCAGGGATTGGAAAATGCCATGAAGAACTACCAGGGTAACATCAAGGGAATGACAAAAACTCATTTCCTGGAGAAAAAGCTCGCCTTTGAAAAGGAGTTCCTGGAGTGGGCAAACAGTACTCCGGAAAGAAAAGCAAAATATGGCGATATCCTGGCCAGGGAAAAAGCCCAGTATGATATCATTGAAACAACTTATGACCGTGATAACGTGATTGGCATCCTGCAGGGTGTCCTGGCAGGGAGCCTGGCAGGCGTGGCCGGTAATATCTATGGCATTTCCAGGGAGCTGGAGAAGCCTGAGGGAGAGAGGCAGCCGGGACTGACGGAAGATGCGTTGAAGGAGTTTGGCGAGAACCTGCAGTATACCTACAACGACTACTATGAGCCTCTTGACAGGGCGCTGTTGCTGAGGGCCCTGAAGATGGCTGCAGCAATTCAGGGAGATCAGCGCCTGGCGGGGCTGGAAGATATCTTTACGAATCCAGACATGACCCCGGAGCAGTGGGTTGAAAATGCATACACAACAACCAAAATGAAAGATGCTGAATTTGCGAAGAGCCTTATCGGCAAGCCGTCAGCAGAGCTTGAAAAACTGAATGATCCTTTTATCAGTATAGCGGCAGCGATTTACGATGTTGCAGAGGAGGCCAGTAAAACCTCTCAGGCTTTCAGTGCCAATGTCACCGCACTCAGAAAGGATTACATCGAGGCGCTGTATGAATGGAAGGGATCATCGTTGTACCCCGATGCAACCGGCACCATCAGGTTTACCTGGGGACCCATCAGGGGTTATAAGCCTGCCGATGCAGTCTGGTACGAGCCTTTCACCTCACTGCAGGGTGTAGTAGATAAAAACAGCGGCGAGGAGCCCTTCAATGCTCCGGCACAGCTTGTTAAACTCCGCGAGGCCGAAGATTTCGGCAACTATGCTGATCCTGAACTCAGTGATGTGCCCGTGGCCTTCCTCAACCAGTGCGACATCACCGGGGGCAACAGCGGCAGCCCGGTGATGAATGCAAAGGGCGAGATCATAGGCGTCGCCTTTGACGGCAACTGGGAGGCAATGACCAGCGACTGGCAGTACGACTTTGATCTGCAGCGATGCATTGCTGTCGATTTCAGGTACGTGCTCTTCGTGACAGATAAATTCGGCAATGCCGGGTTCCTGCTGAAAGAGATGGGCATTAACTGACCTGAGGGTCCAATCTCATTCCTCAGTCACTGATTATTTCTCGAACCTGCCAACAACTGGATCTGTCGACAAGGCCGTCAGAGGCTCTGAAGTTGTCTACCTCGTGGTGGGATTCGAATACAAGGCAAAGGTATGGGAGGAGAAATGGCCTGCACTGATGATAGACACTATCGATGCATACGCTACACCTGGTAAGAGATTATTAGCCTGAGGCCCCAGCCTCAGCTGCTAATCGTTTCTCCCTGAAGGTGATGAGCATACCTCTCTTTTCATCCCACAGCCGGAGCATCAGCGACTCAAATGCCGACCAGAAGGTCACCGGCTTTACCTGCCCGAAGAGCGGGTTCTCATCATTGCACCTCTTTAGATTATAGTTGGGAATGAGAGGGCTGAGATGATGGATATGATGATATCCTATGTTCCCCGTGAACCAGTTAAGCACCGCCGGGAGCTTAAAGAACGAACTGCCGTCCAGGGCCATCGACATGTAATCCCATGATGACGAGTCGCTCCATTTGACGTGCCTGTACTGATGCTGCACATAGAAGAGCCAAACGCCATGCACCGTTGCTATGTACAGCACCGGCAGCTGTATCATCAGGTAGGCCTTCCACCCTATTGTCATAATCATGGCGGCAACTATCACGACAAGAGCCAGGTTGGTCAGCTGAAGATAAACATGTTCCCTCACCGACATATATTTCTTGGGGAGTCGATTGAGCACGACAAACAGCAGCATCGGGGCAACACCCAGTAGAAACAACGGATGACGGTAAAGACGGTAGACGAAGCGCTGCCACCGGTTCATCCTGTTGTACTCTTCCACTGTCAGGGTCATTACGTCTCCCGTACCCCTCTTCTCCAGGTTACCCACTGTCTGGTGATGGATGTGATGGTCGCGGTGCCACCGATGGTAAGGAGTGAAAACAAGTAACCCGCTTATCACACCGGTGATTGTGTTCATGCGTTTTGACCTGAAGAATGACCCGTGACCACAGTCGTGAAAGATTATGAATGTCCTTACCAGGAATCCTGCTGCCGGGATAGCCAGTGCCAGGGTGAGCCAGTAAGAGATCTTCAGTGACCAGATCATCAGCCCCCACATAACCAGGTATGCCACAACGGAATTTATTATCTGCCACCAGCTCCTGAGATTATCAGGCTTGTTATACCTGGATATGATCTCCATCCATTCGGGTTTTCCACCCTTTTTCTTCACTGTCTCCATTATTCCCGCTGAGATCACTGATGCNNTGCCTTCTACGGCAAGCCATTGGAAATCAGATTACAAATTTAGCATTTTTTTACCTGAAATTCAATTAAAACATAGTCAGAGTAATTCAGGTAATGACAAAATGCAGGCCCTGACCACAGGCTACACAACCTGTGATAAGGGTCTTACAATCCTGCTTGTACTTCCTTTACTCAATGATTAACCACCAGCCATTCTGATAGTATCGCGTACCATTATTCTTTTGGATTCTTTATCACAAATGTCTTTTGGTCCCTGCCTACGCCTTTAATTGTCAGTGATTTCCAGCTACGTGGAAGGACAGGATCAAGTTGAGCTATACCCTCATCAGTAATATGCAATCCTCCAAAGCCAAAAATAACAGTCTGAAGCAAGCCTCCTGCACCTGTGACGAAATAGGGGTTATTGCTCATAGCTGTCTCAGCCAGTGCCCCGAACGGCGGACGTTTATTTGGCATATAACTCTCCCGGAACAATCGGTAGGCGGTCTCCGTATCTCCGAGACGCGCATAAAGCAATGCCAGCACTGATTTGCTCATAGCCGGACCCTCCTCTGCCAGTTTTGGTTCATAGTAGTTCAGGTCCAGAAGTATTGCTTCGTGGTCGGTTATAATTTCCAGAGGATAAGCCAGGAGATTGGCATCTGCCTGCTTGATCCTTTCACCTTCATAATGGCTATGCTCCTTAGTGGTTCCGTCCGGGAAGCGATGAATAGCCAGGTTGTCTGCAACTTCTTTCCATAATGGCGGGGCTTCCTTTCCAAGGACAGAGGCAGCCTGCACGGCAAACCTGAGGCAGGTTATTGCTGATCCGTTCGTAAAAGCATTGTCATCAACATTATGCGCAAACTCATTTGCTCCCACAACATTCCTGATTGAATAGCTGCCATCACTGTTTCGGGAAACCCGGCTAACCCAGAACCCTGCTATCTCCTTTAAAAGTTCATAGCCCTTGGATTCAAGCCATTGACTGTCACCTGACACTCTGTAATAATTCCATGCCGCTATTGCGATATCTGAAGTGATATGATGTTCGAAGGTGCCGGTCAGGGCGAAGGGAGGTGTGGCCTCTTCGCCGGTGTCGTCACTCTCCCAGGGGAACATGGCCCCCTTATATCCATATGCCGAAGCTTTGAATCTTGCAGCGTCAAGCCTGTCAATTCTGTAATTAATCATTGATTCGGCTATTCCCTGGTTCAGTAACAACATTGGAGGAAACATCCAAAGTTCGGAATCCCAGAAAATATGTCCGTTGTAATTCTGCGATGAAAGCCCCATTGGCGGGATGCTCAATCCGGTTCCCTCCCTCCCGAAGGAATAAAGATGATAAAGTGCCAGACGGACATCCTGCTGCGAAATGATGTCGCCTTCAATCTCGATGTCTCCCTGCCACAGATCCTCCCACAGTTTCCTGTGTCCGGCGATTATATCCTCACGTGGAGTAAGAAGCATATTTATTACCTGGCGTTCAGATTCCGAAACCGGGTCAGAAAAATCCTTTGTTGTGCACTCAGCTCCTGCCCAGGCAAATGTTAACGCAGTACCCTTTTTCAGGTCTGACTGAAAGGAGAGCATATTGGTGCGGTCACCTTCCTTTTCATTGATTAATTGAGGGCGTAGCGTTTCATTTGTAGAGTCGAAGGAATGCCATATGAATGTTGCTGATGTTGCAACAATATGCTTCCCCTCCCTGCTGGCGGCAACTGTCTGGATAAATGGCATTGTCACCTCAATATCCCTCAGCGTCTCGAAGGTGGCAGATGGCTGCCTGTAATCGTGAGGCGTAACTATCTTACCGGTTACTTTGATTCTGACGTCTTTCAGGGCCTGTACATTAATATCCATGTAACCGGCAAATGGCAGGTTTCTGAGCGCATAAAGGTCACAGGTAAATGATGCCTTGTTTTCGAATGAGAAAGAGGTCCTCAGAAATGCCTCCTTCATAAACAGGGTCTGATGCCAGTCTTGAATTCTGTCAGAAGTTATTTCCTGCCCGTCAATCTCAATCTTCAGACTTAAAAAGTTCATTCCGGCCAGTATTTTGCTGACACCAAGCGGTAGTTCGTTGTCATATACATTATTCAGAATTACAAGCTCAGATTCAAACGGTCTGGGAGACGATACAACGCCAATGCGGCCATTACCAACGGCAATGCCTGTGTAGTTGGCTGTCCTGTCAGCGCTGATGCACCAGCCATTATCCTGGGCCGAAACCATGATCTCTGTAAAAATGAAAAAGAGAGGGAGGAGAATATGTTTAAGTTGGTCTTTTTTCATATCTTAAAACTTATGCGGTTTAAAAAATTCTTTTGGTTTAAGAACTCGAGTCCGGAAGGAATCTGGTTCACACATGACAGGCCGCCTATCTTTCGGTGACCGGGCAGATAGAAAGACAAATCTGATTCTGCCCGAAATGCACTTAAAAAAGGAAGAGAAATATCTCTTCCTTTTTTTTGAAACTGCAATTAACTGATTATTACTGGGTATAACCCGGATTCTGAACAAGGTTGTGATTTGAATCCATCTCTGACTGTGGCACAGGATAAAGTCCATTTCTCGAAGCCTTATACCCTAACGGACCAAGTTCTTCTTCGGCAAGGCCCCATCTTAAAAGGTCATAATATCTTTTGCCTTCCAGGGCAAGCTCAACTCGCCGTTCATGGACAATGGCTGCAAAAATATCATCAGAAATTTCAATATCAGGCAGAATAGAGTTGTTACCACCCCTGGCCCTTTCTCTTACATCATTGATTTTGTCG
>DHGW01000041.1:0-18734 GCA_002402965.1 Bacteroidales bacterium UBA4788 | reverse complement strand
TTCAAAGGGGAAACTGCTGACTTCGTCCGAAATAATGTCACCCGGCCTTATTACCGTATATCGCAGTCTGGGATCCGATTCTTCAAACTCATCGACAAGGTCCTGAGTAGGCAGGCAAAAGCCAAGACCAAAGATTGTACTCCCGTTCCTCGGCCTTACCCAGAAATTATACCCGTTTCCATAAGGACCTCCTCCCTGAAACTGGGTTTCAAATACCACTTCACTTCCGTTATCAGACTCAGGCTTAAAGATGTCTCCGAAATTTGGCTGCAATGAGTATTCTCCGGAACGTATTACTGATCCGAATGCATCATAGGCTGCCTGCCATTTCTCCTGGAAAAGACTGGCAATACCAAGTAATGCCTGAGCTGATCCCTGGCTTACCCTGCCTTTGTTAACAGCAGTGTATTCACTTTTCGCAGGCAGTAGCTCAGCCGCTACGATCAGGTCATCCTCTATCAGCTTCCAGGTATCAGCAGCGGATGCCCTCACCGGATACATATCTTCACTGTCCGGAGAGGTTACAAGTGGAACGCCGCCAAAACGAATTACGAGATTATAATAGTAGAATGCACGGAGGAAATAAGCTTCTCCCATAATCCTGTCTTTTACCTCGCTATCCATCTCAATATCTGGTACATACTTTATGACAAGATTAGTCCTGTAAATCCCTCTGTAATACAACTGCCAGTAGATAGTCGGTGGTGTATCAGCGGGATTAAGATTCAGATTATCCAGTGTAGTCAATGCGCCAAGGTCAACGCCCTGCCCTTTTACTGCATCATCAGATGGGATATCCTTTTCAAAGGCAATACTTTTTACCCAGAAATCGGTAAGTATTTCATAAGCAGCGTTAATGGCAGCAGTGGCATCTGCTTCATTTCTGTAAAAATTGGCTGAAGTCAGTGTACCGTTCGGTGATTTATCCAGAAAATCCTCGCATGATGAAGTGGCAAAGAGAAGGATGAATGCCAGAAAACCGTATAGTATTTTATTTCTTTTCATATCAATTCCTTTCATATCATTAAAATGTAACATTCAGACCTACAAGGAAACTTTTGCTCTGGGGGTATGTGACTTCATCAAAACCGACAGTCTTCTCGGCTGATCGTGAGGCCCCGACTTCAGGGTCATAACCTGTATAATCAGTCAGGGTCCAGAGGTTATGTCCAGCAATATAGATCCTTAATCTGGAAATATTTATCCGGTTTAGCAGCTCTTCGGGCAATGTATATCCAACCTGCAGGTCTTTCAGACGGAAATATGAACCGTCCTCAATATACCTTGATGATGCCCTGGCATTCTGGTTATTATCCAGAATGGTCACCCTGGGTTCCTTGTTGCTTGTGCCGGGCCCTGTCCATCTGCTAAGTATCTGAGTACTCTTGTTATAGTTGTACCCTGAGTTTGTCAGCCAGAATGCTGCAGCATTATATATCTCATTCCCGTACTGTCCCTGAAAGAGTGCTGAAATGTCGAAATTCTTGTAACCAGCATTCAAATTTAAACCATAGAAGAAGTCGGGGTATGGGTTACCAATAAAAGTACGGTCATCACTCGTCAGCTCCCCGTCATTACTGATGTCCTTAAACCTGATGTCGCCCGGGACAGCATCGGGTTGAATCTCATGAGCCTCAATCTCTGCCTGGTTCTGGAAAACTCCATCAGCCACATATCCGTAAAATTCACGTATTGAATGACCTTCTTCTGTCCTTGTCGCAAGATCGAAAAAGATATTATTTGTGATTGGTTCGCTGCTGCCTCCAAGACTGAGTACTTCGTTCTTAAGGGTTGACAGATTTGCTGCAATTCCATAGCTGAAATCGCCGATAAAATCTTTCCAGCCGGCAAAGAACTCCCATCCCTTGTTGCTGACCTTACCCAGGTTTTCCCAGCCAGTACTGCCGAATCCTGATGTCGACGGCTGGGGGAGCGTGAGCAACATATCTGAAGTAATCTTTGAATACCTGTCAATTGTAACAATAAGCCTGTTCTCAAACGCTGCCAGATCAAGGCCCAGGTTAGTTTGAGTGGTAGTCTCCCACCGGACGTCAGGATTAAAGTCAGAGGCAGGAGCATATCCGACCAAGGGGATCTGAGGGCTGCCAATTGTATAAAATACCTGCGACAGGTTGCTTGAAAATGCATACAGACCGATATCCTGGTTGCCGAGGCTTCCCCACGAAAATCTGGGTTTTAGTTCATTTATAAATCCAATATTGAAAAATGGCTCATCGGAAATCCTCCATCCAAACGATACTGAAGGGAAGGTCCCCCAACGATTGCTCTTCCCGAACCGTGACGAGCCATCTACCCTGACATTGGCAGTCATAAGGTAACGCCCTTTTATGTCGACACTTGCCCTTCCGTAGAATGATACAAGTGACCACTCATAAAGATTTCCCCTTGTTTTATCATTAAAGGAACCTCCGTCAAGATACTGGAGAAAGTCCATGTTGCCGGCAAATCCTTCGCGATAGCCGCTCATTACCTGATTCTTTGAAGACTCAATGGTGTTACCGGTGAGGATGTCCAGTTTTACAGACTCACCTATCTGAGGTTTGAAATTGAGGGTATTTTCCCATATTATATCAGAATAATTAATGCTGGTCTGCAATAGAGAGTTGGTAGTCCTGTTTGCATTACCTTCAGCAAAAGTCGGATCAAAATCGCGGGTTAAAGTTGAATAGATATTAACTCCGAGGCTGGACCTGAATTTCAGGTTTGAAAGTATTGAATATTCTCCGAAGATATTCCCGAAGGCAAGGTTGTTCTGACTTGTTTTGTCAGATCTGTCAGCCATGCCCAGTGGATTCTGCGCATCGCCTTCGTTTGTAGCAGGGCCGGCATAAGTTCCGTCAGGGTTGTATACGTCGACTGTGGGAGGCTGGAAAAGAGCAGATCTCACGACTCCATTGATCTCAACATCAATCATATCTTCATCTGTCCGGGCAAGGTTCAGATTGGCGCCCACGTTGAGCTTGTCATTTACCTTTGAATCAATATTAAAACGGATATTATACCTGTCCAGGCCGGAGTACCTGACCGTACCTTCCTGACCAAGATAGCCGGCACCAAGGAGGAACTGAGTATTTTCATTGCCTTTGCTCACTGTCAGATCATATTTCTGAAAGGTTGCATTTTGAAATACGACATCCTGCCAGTCAGTCCCCGCGCCTGCTACAGAGTTGTTCCACACCTTCGGTAACCCGGCATTTACAAGGGCTTCGTCACAGATATCAGCATACTGTTCAGCATTCAGGAGATCGAGTTTATTTGATATTTTCTGAATCCCGTACTGTGAATTGAAAACAACGTCTGTCACACCTGCTTTACCCCTTTTGGTTGTAATTAATATCACTCCGTTTGACGACCTGGTTCCATATATTGCAGATGCTGCGGCATCCTTGAGAATACTTATTGATTCGATATCAGAAGTATTAAGATTATTGATTCCTTCCTTGGTGGGGACTCCGTCAATGACATAAAGCGGATCACTGTCGCCAATTGTTCCGACACCCCTGATTCTTACCTGTATACCTGCGCCCGGAGCTCCGTGATTCTGTGTAATCATGACACCGGAAGCCTGTCCCTGCAGCGCCTGCTGAACTCCTGTAACCGGCAGCGAGCTGATCTCATCTGAAGCGATTGCCGATACCGCCCCTGTCAGGTCTCTTTTCTTCTGGACTCCGTAACCGATAACAACCACCTCATCAAGCTCAAGGTCTCCTTCCTCCATCGTCACATTTAACACTGACTGGTTCCCGATTTCCACTTCCCGGCTTTTCATTCCGATGAAAGAAAATATCAAAACCTCGCCTCCTGCCGGTACGTCAATCTGGAATAAGCCATCCGCATCTGTAGCCGTACCCTTATTAGTTCCTTTCACAACCACTGAGACTCCGGGAAGAGGTTCTCCCTCAGTGTCCAAAACTTTACCGGTCACTCTCCGGATCTGAATCTGATCAAGTAATCCTGCATCATTTGCCGGTGTCAGAATAATCTGGCGGTCATAAACAGCATATTTCACATCATCGCCAAAAATCTCCTTCAGTATTTCTGAGATAGGCTGCTTCTCAACAGAAACGGTTACTGTCCTTTCTACATCAATTAGTTTGGGACTATAGAGAAAATAAAACTCGCTCTGGCTTTCCACAGCGAGCAAGACATCGGCAATTCTCTGATTTTCAAGATTTACCGTAATTCTGGTGATTTGTGAGTAAGTTTCAGTCGCCCATAGCTGACAGACTGTAAAAAGTGAAAGGAATAGTGTGAGTCTCATAATTCTTATCGTTCGTTTAGAAAAGACTATGAATGAGCTCTTTTCATAATGATCGAGTTTTTTCATAAATTTGGGTGGATTAAGTTTACTGTAAGATTTGCTTCAAAAAAGTGCTTAGTCTGGCGGGGCAGTAGGCCAATACTGTCCCGCTTCCTGTTAAAATGAGTCATGCTTCATAGGCTGGTCTTGTTTTTATTCATATTAAATATCATTCACCCCGGTAGCTTAAAGTGACTTCCCTTCGCGTATAAGTCCCGTCGCTGGTGCTGTCTCTTTCGGAAACCGTATACTTCACCGGAGATACCATAGCGATCAGATCCAGGACCTGTGGAAGGCTTTCATTGATAAAAGTTGCCGTCAGTGTCAATCCTTCAACTCGCTGATCCAGTATCTCAATGTCAGCATTAAACCACCTGTTAAGTTTTTTGACAACTTCGGACATCGGCTCGGCTGTAAAGACAAGTTTACCGTCCTTCCACGCAAAGTAACGGTCATCCTTAATTGTCAGCCTGGTCACTTCACCGTTATCCCTGGTATAAATTATCAAGTCTTCAGGCTTCATTTCCATGACAGTACTGCTCTTTTTACCTGAAGTCAGATGAAACTCAACCCTGCCCTCGATCAGGGATGTCTCAATTTTGTTCTCCTCCGGGTAGGCCATAACATTAAACGTTGTTCCAACAGCCACAACATTAATGTTATCCACCTTCACGACAAATGGTTTGTCGGGGTTGGAGGCAACCTCAAAATAGCCTTCACCTATTAACTCCACATTCCGGTCCTTCCTGTCAAATTCTACAGGATAGCGTAAAGAACTGCTGTGGTTCAGCCACACCACGCTACTGTCAGGCAACAGGACTTTTGTAATGGCATCAACTGAGGAAAAGACCTCATTATATGAAATACCGGAGATTGATTCTTCTGAGCGGCTACTGTGATACTTTGAAAAGTAATAGAAGGTAAGTCCCAGGACCGGGATCAATAGTATTGCTGCAGCATTTCTGAAATGTCTTAAATATATGTCCCATCGGCTTGATTTTATCAGAGTTACTCCCCGGGTCGGTGAATTTTCAGACTTCTGCAGATTGATCCTGTGATGAATTTCGTCAAGTATTGCATTATGATCTGTTTCACTGGAAGATGAATCCTCCTTTAAATTATCCCAGTACATCCGGAAGAATTCCCTGGCTTCTTCCTGGTTATCCGGATTTTCAAACCATTCAAGCACCTGTTTAAGCTCATTTTCGGAGCACCTGTTATTAAGATATTTGTCTAATAATTCCCTTTTCATTTCTTATTTATTCTGAAAAAAAACTGATCAACAATAATAAGGTGACCGGGTTGATTACATCAATAAGACGCAGAAATCCTGCTTACCACTACCTGGTGAGGGAAAAAAATTAAAAAAGTATCAGATGAAGAAAAGGTAAAAGAAGATGGTTGCGCACAGCGAATTCTTTCCAAGTTTGCTTCTGATGGTTTTCAGAGCTCTTGACATATGGTTCTCAATAGTGTTTACAGAGATGTTGAGCTTTGAGGCAATTTCCTGATATTTGAGGCCATTTACCTTGTGAAGGATGAAAATTTCTCTCTGCCTGGCCGGTAAATCATTCAATATCTCAGAAAGCTTCCCCTGAAGGTCGGAGTATTCAGTTTGCAGATCTTCCGGTTCGGCAGTCAGCTCCTGCAAGTCTTTCAGTTGTTCCAGAAACTTTTCATCCTTTGCTTTCCTTCGCAGAGCTGAAATTGAAGTATTATAGGCTATCGTGAAGATATAGTACTTAACGGAAGCTTCGTTACTGATCTGATTTCTGTTCAACCATAAGGCCAGGAACACCTCCTGTAGAATATTTTCAGCCTCCTCTCTGGATTTGACGATAGAAAGGGAAAAGCTTAAAAGTCTCTTGCAGTATCGGTTATAAAGCTGGTCAAACGCCCACATATTTCCAGCTTTGATATTGCTCATCAAATCTGCATCACTAACAATAGAAACCTCCCCCACAGCAACATGTTTGAAGCCAAATATAGCAGAATTTGGTTTCCTCGATAATGACCTTTTTCCTGTTTTGAGCGATAGACACGAAATTAAGTTTGACGGCGAACGGCGGTTGCCGGAAGCAGACCTCGCCGGACCTGGATGATCTTAAATCAGGTGACCAGACTGTAGTCACATTCCGGCCCGGGCCTGTGTGCCTTCGCGGAGTATCAGACCTGGGAACGTCTACCTGTTGCAACAATAAGTATTTCCGGATTATGTCTGCTGTTGACCCCCAGAGCTCAGACGCTGAGAAAATCAAGGTAACAATCCGTTCCCGGGAGACACACATGGAAAAATGGATCTCCAGCAAGTATCATAAAATATCCGGGTATATGACAGATTTTAACGGGAATCCGTTAAGATCATTTTTTGCAGTTTACCCGGATGCGTTTGAGGATGCAAGCGCGGTATGGAGTGACGACAAGGGTTATTACGAAATAACTCTGCCGGAAAGAACATATAATTGCTTCTACGTTAATGACGGTAATTATAAATCAACAACCCTGGAAGCCTGGTCCTGGCATATGATAATTGACAGTGATCAGGAACTTGATTATAAGATCGGAACCGGGGAAGTGTACAATTTAAACGTCTGGTCAAACAACGGGGGATATAATTCACTGCTCCTCTCGTTTCGTCCGATGGTATTGGGTGACAGAAGCAATGTAAAGAGCAAAATAATCATAAATGATAAGGAGTTTGACTTAATCAATATCGCACCTGAGCTGGATATCAAGGACCTGAAAATCACGATAAACGGTGAACAGGCAGAAATCTATTCGCTGCAAAAATATTATGAAACCGGCAAGGACAAAGCAATGCCTGCATATCTGGTACAGGTACGTCGGCCAGCAGAAACAATCGGAAAACTGACTATCCGTGTTGAATATGACAAATCCATCGAACTGAATGGAAGGAAAATTTCCCGAAACAGTATGGGCTACTTCCAGTTTAATGCCAATTACTCAGGATTGTCTGCTTTCAACTGAATATAGCAGCTCCGGAGACTGGTATTTTGCGAGAGATACAATGAGAGTTTTACTGTTGGGTAACATGCCAGGGTCTAATCAATTCCCGGGGCTTTGTATGTCTCTTCCAGCGCTTCATTGCTCTCGGTAATTACCGTCCGGGAAAACGGAGTGTCTTCCTGAAGCGGTTCATTATACCGTGGGTAATATCCTCTGACTCCATGGCAAAGAAACAGGAACGTCAGTCCTACGATTATGCCGTTGCAGTGTCTTTGCCTCATCACATGCAAAGACAAAAAAATTATGACCCCATTTCAAACCCTGGTGCCCGCCTGCACCGTCGTATTAATCAGCAGAATACCGGAAGACAGGAAACGCATCACGAAAACTCTGATACCGCTGTTCGCAGTGATGAAATAAAACACTTACTTTAAATTCCCGGAAATCAGTACCAATACGATAACTTCCGTGGTGCGATTATTATGAAAAAAATATTACTTCTTGCTTCAGTCCTGCTGCTGGTTTTCCAGGCGGGAAAAGCACAGAACATAACTATCCAGGTAACAGCCAGCGAAGGCCGCAGACCTGTTTCGCCAAATATCTTCGGACGGAACAATAATCTGTCTGATAATCCGGCCTCCCCCACCACTGCGGAAAATATTAATCGCTACAAGGAAGCCGGGCTTCGCTTTGCGCGCGAGAACGGTGGTAACAATGCCACCAAGTATAACTGGCGCAAAAAGTTGGGAAGCCATCCCGACTGGTACAACAATGTATATGGCCATAACTGGGACTACGCATCACAGGAGATACAACAGACCATGCCCGGCCTGCAGGTCATGTGGGCCTTCCAGCTGATCGGGAAGGCCGCGGGCAACAAGAACAACAACTTTAACGACTGGTCATACAACGGGTCGAACTGGTGGAGCGGCGTCGGGCAGAACCTCGCCGGGGGCGGACAGGTCAATCCTGCCGGAGGCTCCCAGGCGCTTGTAAACGGAAACCCTGATCTCTACCTGGAGGATTGGGATGCCGACTCAACAACCGGTGTTCTTAAGCACTGGTTCGGGCAGGGAGGACTGGGTTTTGATAAAAACCAGTTCATCTACTGGAGCATGGACAATGAGCCGGAGATCTGGAACGGGACTCATGATGACGTAATGTCTTCGCTGTTGTCTGCTTCCGCATTCATGGATTCATATTTCGCAGTGGCGAAGAAAGCCCGTGAGAGGTTCCCGGAAATCAAACTTACAGGCCCTGTGCCTGCCAACGAATGGCAGTGGTATAGATGGGGAGATCAGTCATTAAGTATCGACGGTAAAAATTATTGCTGGCTTGAATACTTCATCAAACGGGTTGCCGACGAGCAGAAGGCAACAGGAGTACGCCTCCTCGATGTGCTTGACATACACTTTTATCCCTCGGAATCTTCAAATGCCGACATGGTTCAGCTGCACCGCGTTTTCTATGACGAAACCTATGTCTATCCCGGCGCCAACGGGGTAAAAACTGTAAACGGAGGTTGGGACGGCTCCCAGAACAAAGAGTACATTTTCAAGAGGATCAATGACTGGTTGCTGAAGCATTTCGGCGAGAATCATGGCATAACTATTGCCCTGACGGAAAACGACATAAGATCATCTGACCCGAATATCGTTTCTGTGGTTTACGCATCGATGCTTGGCACGTTTGCGGATAACGGTGTTGAAATATTCACGCCGTGGTCGTGGAAGACGGGGATGTGGGAGACGTTGCACCTGTTCAGCCGGTACACAAAGGGCACACGGGTAAAGACAACCTCGGGCAATGAAGCAACTGTCTCGGGCTATAGTTCCGTCAACGGCAGCAATGATTCCATGACTGTCATCCTGGTTAACCGCGATCTCGTTGCATCGAGGACTGCCACCGTAAATCTTACCGGGTTTAATGTTCCCAACGGGAATTTTGATGTCCTTGAATTATCCTCGCTGCCTTCAACAGAGACGTTTGTTTCACATACATCCAATGCCCTGAAAAGCAAGACCGTCACAGTTACAGGCAATTCGTTCAATATAACACTGCCGGCACTGTCAACGACTGCTGTAATACTGAAGGGAGCGCTGACTGGTATCGAAGAGAATCAACAGGATTCCGGTGACCCGGAATCGTTCAGTGTCTGGCCCAACCCGGCTTCGGGAAGAATCAAAATTCAATTCCCTGCTGAGGTATCAGGGAAAATAACGTTAAAGTTCATAGATCTTGCAGGTAACACGGTGTTAACCAGGGATGCTGAAAACAATTCCGAAATCGATCTGTCAGTGACGGGGCTCGCATCAGGCATCTATGTGCTGACTGCTGAATATCAGGGTCATACCTGGCGCACCAAACTGGTTTTTACCGGGGGTAAGTAACAAACCTGTTCAGGATAGCCATATCCCGGATTAGTGGCGGATATCCTCATTTCAAATGGCTGTGAAAGACCTGTTTGACAGGGGGCATCCTGATCTGCCAAAACTGTTAACGCATAAATGTCGGGTAAATGACGGGTAAAGTACCTTCGAATTATTTCACGCATCGGTTTTTCAGTCGTAATATTGGTGAAGATTTAAAAATCCAGGCAATGAAACAACCGGAATTAGGCAGAAAGATCACCGAACTCAGAAAGGGGAAAGGTCTCACCCAGGAAGAACTTGTCGACAGGTGTAATATAAGTGTGCGGACCCTCCAGCGGATAGAGGCAGGTGAAGTCACCCCGAGAAGTTATACTGTCAAAACAATCCTCGCGGCACTCGATTACGACCTGAGCAAAATATCGGATAATGACGCTGACAGAAAGAGTTTCTCTGAATGGCTGAAGGATACTTTTCTGATTGATATCGACCCCGACCGGTCCGGCACATTCCTGATTAAGCAGCTTAACACCGCCTGGCTCCTGGGACTGGTCTATTTCATTCTAGGGTTCCTTGAAGCTGCGGCAGAATATTTCCGATATAAAGAGGACCGGATGATCTTCGGCATCACGGTATATATCATCATAAAGGTGGCTGTCTTCATCTCTTTCTTTTACTTCCAGAGGGGCTTCATCCTGGTCGGCCACATGTTCAGGAACTATCTCCTGAAAATCATGTCCTATGTCCTTATTTTTGGCGTGTTCCTGATTATCTCATATGATATCGCTTCACTGTTTTATGATTCAATTGAGCGGGAATTCATCCTCGGGGCACAGGCACTGACTTTCGGAGGGATAGGTATCCTCTACGGTATCTCCCTGATCAAGCTTCATAGATCATTCGGAAATGTTCCGGTAGCTGCAGGTATATTTGAAATTGCCGCCTCCTGCTTTTTCCTTACAATCATACTCTCATTCATCGGACATATAATGCTGATCCCCGCCGAACTGCTGGAGATAGTGATACTCTACAAGGCGGCAGAAATAATCAAATCCAAGCAGCCCGCAAACGAGGCAATGACACCGTGACGCACAGGGCGTTGGTACTGAAGACCGTTTTTGATCCTGATGAAGGGGGTCTGCTGCCTCCGTCAACTGGCACAGGAACCGGCGATGGTGAAACCAATGCAGGTATCAATCTGTCAGAACAGCAGCGACAGGCAGGTAAGGCCGCCGTCCATTTTCCTGAACTCTGACATATCAAGCTCGATAATATTGTAACCGAGGTCCAGTATCTTCTTTTTTGATTTCGGGAATCCTTTCGCGATCAGGAGATAGTCATTGACCCGCAGGCAATTGGCCGAATAATATTCCTCAGGGTCAAGGATGATAGTGTTTGCAGGGTGAGCCACATGTGAAAACACTGGGGTGGAAATGAAATTACCGTTGCCGAGGTAAGCGATGTCCGATTTCAGGTGCAGTCCTGCCTCCACCCGGACGACAGAAGAAGTGAAGCCATGTTTCCCAAGGATGGCTGACAGCTGGCTTGCGCCCTCCGTATTTGTCCTTTCGGAGATACCAATGAAGTAATGGTTCTCAGCCCTCAGTATGTCACCTCCCTCCAGTGTGCCGGGCGCAATGATTGACTCAGTTGGTCCGAACCCAGCCAGGACCCGGGAAATGGCCTCCTCCTCTCCCCTTCTTGTGTCGGCCCCGGGTCTGGATATGACTTTCACCCTGCTGTTGACAACAGCCGTATCCTCAACGAAACAGCCATCAGGATATCTTTCGTCGGCATCCAGTATTGTCAGTTCCACACCGCACATGATCAGCGCTTCGCAGTATGCAGCATGCTGCTCCAGGGCTTTGCCGAAATCCGGTTGTCCCAGGTTTGACGTGGTTATCCCGTTGGCAAAGTTCCTGCCCGGTCTTCTTACTATTGCTTTTGTATACACTTTATTACAGAATTTGATTATTATCGGTATCAGTTACCTCAAGTATAGGCAATTTACGGCTAATATCAAACTCGCTGATTTTTTGTTTCGTCTATTTTGTTTGTTTCGTTTATTTCGTTTAGTTTTGCAAATAGACAAACAACGATCACACAATGAAACCATTTGATAATAGGAAACCAAACCGTGAAGAACAACTCGCCGCAAGAGAGTCATACGAAACACTCGTCTCCTCGCTTGAATTGCTTCAGACCGATTTACCTGAGATTGAGATTGCAGAAACAGAGAAGAGAATCAGGATTCCTCTCAGTGCCTTGAGGCTTTTATCGATAATATTGAAGGAAATAGGCAAGGGCAATCCGGTTACCGTAGTCCCGGTAGCAACCGAAATAACAACACAGGCAGCATCGGAAGTGTTAGGTTGTTCAAGACCTCATGTCGTTCGCCTGCTTGAGGAAGGAAAAATTCCTTACACGAAAGTGGGTAAACACAGGAGAATAAGTTACGATGACTTAATGTCATTCAAAAAGAAAATGATGGTTTCCCAGAAAAAGAAATTGCAGGATTTTATGAAATTGGATGAAGAATCAGGAATGTATGATACATAGTATTCGGTTTACATTCGTTCTGGATGCGAATGTATTCTATCCCTTATGGAGGAAGTATCTTATCTTTGTTATATGAATATCATAGAGAGAAATATCGATCAAATTATCAGATCTTGTAGGCTCCACAAGGTCAGGGAGCTTTATATATTCGGATCCGTATTGACAGATAAATTTAATGATGAAAGCGATATTGATTTTCTGGTTGAATTCAAACTCTTAGACATTCAGGAGTATTTTAATAACTATATGGGGTTCAAGGAGAAGCTGGAAGCTATTTTGAAAAGGCCAATAGATCTGGTCGAAAACCAGGCTGTCAGAAATCCAATATTCAGAAAAGTGCTTGATAGAGAGAAAAAGCTGGTCTATGAACTAGAAAGCGCTTAAGTGTCTCTATAACACAAATATAGCCATAGAAGAAATTAATCTGTTACTTGCAACAGATTGCCAGACCTGGATTCTGTTTCATATAACGGGCAAAACTACCGTTAATGACAGAGTCATAGTTCATAAGCATTATACCTTAAAAGCACGAATGAAGAATCAAGGATAACTAAATTGATAGAAATATGAAAAGACCTCTGATTATTTCAATATCAATCCTGTTAATATCTCTTACGGCAGGGGGACAGAATTTGTTCTTCATTGGAGAAAATAGCTACCCGAGCACTAAAAGCTTTACATTAAAATCCAATTCGGATGAATATTACATTAATGACCTGAATATCTTATTTGCCAGGGATGGTAAATCAGCACTATTTGGAGTCAGCACAAAAACTATTGAGGTATTTATACGAGGAAGACTGATGATCTATTTGGATAACGGAGAGGTGATAACTTTAACAGACCAGGGTAATTATGCCTATGTTGACAAAATTGCTTCAGCAGCTTATTATTTGACTAATAAGGAATTGGGCAAAATGAAAAGCAGCAATATCAATACTGTAAGATACTCATTAGAAAATGAATACGGTACGAAATCAGCTTTTGGGGGAGACTTTTCGGCTTCAAATAAAGGAAATCCACGGATTGATTTTCCTGCCATTATATCAGAATTCTTTGGNNAACAAGTCCGTTAAAAGAAGGGACATCATACAATCTTAATGGGAGACGAATAATATCAATTGCAAAACCAATTTACGATACTCTAAGCGAAGGTATTGTAGTTGTTGCGGTGACGGTTGACCGAAATGGTAAAGTTACAGATGCGACTCCTGGAGTAAAGGGGTCTACTACTCTGGATGAAGATTTACTCAGGCTCGCCAGCGAATCAGCGCTGAAGACCAGGTTTGAGGAGAGCCCCGATGGCCCGATAATTCAGAAGGGAACAATAACTTACCACTTCAGCCTAAAGTAGGATTTTTAACTGATTTTAAGTCATTTACACAAACCTGCTCCAGTTTATAATAGATCCGGGGGCAGTTTTATATGCGTAGATTACTCAACATCCTTAACTTCCCTTCGTTAGATTTCTGCTCGCCTTGTTGACTGCCGTCCCGATCCGCCAGCCGGCGGATGCGGGATTGGTTCTCCTCCTTCGTCGGAGTCCCAAACTGCCGACTCTTTTGCACTAATGCCCTCCCTGCAATCTGGCTGCTTCGCTATTCCGACACAAACTGACGGTACTTAACGCTTACACCTCTATGGCCTACTATTTAAGGCTATACCCTTAAATTAATTTTGCGTTTTTAAGGTTATACCCTGATGAAAAAACAAGTATCTGCTTTGGAACTTGTTGATCCAATTATTACTCACATTTAGAAAGTTAATATCCGTGCGGGGCGATTTAAGTTGTCTTTGACTGCTTTTTTTATGATTTCCGGCATTGTATTCCCAATATATTAGTATATTTGTGGATTACGATCCAAATACTATGATAGCAAGAGAACTCGAACAACTGATCAAGTCAAAGATCCACAAAGGGAAAGCGATCATAGTGATGGGTCCGCGTCAAACAGGTAAAACCACATTGATACTTAAAATACTAAGTACCACTGGTGATTTCCTCCTCCTGAACTGTGACGATCCTGTTGTAAGGGAACAACTTGATTCTGCAAATACTGAAAGCCTTCGACAACTGCTGGGAAAGCATGACATAGTTTTTATTGACGAAGCTCAGAGAATAAACAACACCGGTCTGACCCTTAAGCTGATTACTGATACTTTTAAGAACATACAACTTCTGGTTAGCGGTTCATCCTCATTTGAACTTGCAGACAGGATTAATGAGCCCCTGACAGGGAGAAAATGGGAATATCTTCTGTATCCTGTAAGCTGGCGTGAGTTTTCTGACCACGTTGGTCATCTTAATGCTCTGAAGCAACTGGAGTCAAGGCTTCTCTACGGAATGTATCCCGAAGTCATAAGTAATCCCGGTGATGAGAAGGAAATTCTCAGGCAACTCACTGACAGTTTTCTTTATAAGGATCTTCTTGCGTTTGAAGGCATCAGGCGACCGCAACTGGTTGTGAATCTCCTGAGGGCTCTGGCTCTTCAGATTGGTAATGAGGTATCCTATAATGAACTGTCACGATTGCTGCAGGTTGACAATAAGACAGTAAGTGCCTATATTGNNGGAGGAATCTGAGAACTGAAATTGGCAAAAGCAGAAAGATATACTTCTACGATACCGGTATCAGGAACGCACTGATTGCCAATTTTAATCCTTTAGCCATGAGACAGGATACTGGTTCATTGTGGGAAAACTTTCTTATTGCTGAGCGGATAAAACGTAATCATTATAGCAGAAAATGGGTAAATCAGTATTTCTGGAGGACAACATTGCAGCAGGAGATCGACTATCTGGAGGAGAGTGAAGGAAAAACAGATGCATATGAATTCAAGTGGACTGACTCATCGGTTGTGAAATTTCCAAAATCGTTTCTTGCTGCATACCCTGAAGCCACTTTAACGATAGTCACCCGGAAAAATTTCACTGGATTTCTTCTCGGGGAAAATTGATTTCTTTGTAACATATCATGAGCATTTTTCAATATTCTTTGTATTATATCCGGGGCATTTCTTAAGTTTCCAATGATCTTTTCCACAATTTGAAGCTACTCCTGCTCCATAATTACCGCCCCTGCCGACTGCAATCCTGATCCGCCAGATGGCGGCTGCGGGATTGGTTCTCCTCCTTCGTCGGAGTCCCAGACTGCCGACTGCCAACTGGAGACTGTTGACTCCTCTCATCTGTTCCATAACCCAATTTTATTTACATTTATACTCGCCATAAGTGAGCCCACCCAACATGCCTCAATCCAGAAAGCATCGCATATTAAGGATCGGCCCCGGTGCCCTCGTCACCGCTGCATTCATCGGCCCGGGAACAATCACCACCTGCACTCTGGCAGGGGCTAAGTTCGGCTATGCCCTCCTCTGGGGAATGGTCTTCTCGGTGCTGGCAACAATCATCCTCCAGGAGATGGCGGCACGCCTGGGCATCATCTCCAAAAACGGCCTCGGCGAGGCACTGCGCACACACTTCAGCAAACCCGCCACGCGCCTCATCACAGCCATCCTCGTCATCTCCGCCATTACAATCGGCAACGCCGCCTTCCAGACCGGCAACCTGCTGGGCGCCTCAATGGGCCTCGAGACACTCTTCAGCACGGAAACTCAGGCCGGCGTCGTAACACTATCTGCTGAAGGAGCAGCAGCCGGAACACTTTTATCTGCCGGGGTAGCCACCGGTTCACTGGCACCCTCAGGCCCGGCCACAATCTTCACCTCCCAGACGCTGTCAATCCGCTTCTGGGTGGCAGTCACCGCCGCCACAGCCTTCCTCCTGCTCCTCGCCGGCAGCTATAAACTCATCGAGAGAGTCCTCATTGCCCTGGTGATACTCATGAGCCTCACCTTCCTCACAACGGCAATAATCGTCTCACCCGAGCTGCCCTCGCTGCTGAAGGGGATGTTCGTCCCGTCAATACCCGCCGGCGCAGTGCTGACCCTCGTGGGACTCATCGGCACCACCGTGGTCCCCTATAACCTCTTCCTTCACGCCTCGGCGGTGCAGGAACGGTGGCACTCTCCCTCCGACCTCCCGGCAGCGAGGTGGGATATCTCGGTATCAATGATCCTCGGCGGGGTGATATCCATGGCAGTGATAGTGACAGCCTCCGCCGCCTTCGCAGGTACCGGCACTGACATCACCTCGGGCACCGACATGGCACGTCAGCTTGAGCCTCTCGCAGGGCGATGGGCTAAGTATATAATCAGCATCGGCCTCTTCGCCGCAGGCATCTCCTCAGCCATCACCGCGCCGATGGCCGCCGCGTACGCCACAGCCGGCATCATGGGCTGGAAGCGCGACCTTCGCTCTGCGCGATTCCGGATGATCTGGATGTTTATCCTGCTGGCCGGTGTGCTCTTTGCGATGCTGGGATTCAAACCTGTCGAGGCGATCCTCTTCGCACAGGTCGCCAACGGCATCCTGCTGCCGGTGATTGCGGTCTACCTCCTCGTGGTGATGAACAGCCGCAAGATAATGGGCGACAACGTCAACGGGCTCCTCCCGAACATCCTCGGGGGTATTGTGGTTCTCATTGCAACGGGACTGGGCATCAGGAGCATCCTCCATGTTATTGGTATAATCTGACAGCAAGCGCCAGGATATATCACAATCGACTGTGATCCCGGGGGAACGGATCCGGCTGAAAAGCCAGAGAGTAAACACATCAGAGCGGGAAATAATTACCTTTAAATCAAAAAATGGGTAATTGGATTTATCAGCTCAGAATCACTTTAATTGAATCAAGGCCCAGGATCTGGCGCAGGATCTTGGTGGAGGAGGACATACTTCTCTCAGATCTTCACAAGATCATACAGACCACTATGGGTTGGACAAATTCGCATTTGCATCAGTTCATTAAGGACGACGCCTTCTATACTCAAAGAATGCCTGATGATGATTTATGGGAGGAGATGAATAATGTGGACTATAAAGGGGTCAAACTAAATGAGTTATTGCGCTTCGTTAAAAGGACAATCATCTATGAATATGATTTTGGGGATGGCTGGATGCATGAAATACTGTTGGAGAAGTTTCTTGAACCGGATCCGGATATTAAATACCCTGTCTGCACTGATGGTGCCATGAAATGTCCACCCGAAGATGTAGGCGGGATGGGAGGTTACATGAGAATGNNTAAAGGTCCTGCGAAATCCCAATAACAGAGAATACGAAAGCTTCATTACCTGGCTTGGAGGGAATTTCGACCATAGTGAATTTGACATTTCAATGGTTAATAAACAATTGGCGAAGCGCAACTACGGACTCCGCCTGTACTAATGAGGATTCCCTCAAACGTGGAAGAATTTACAAACATCCTTAATTGTCAGCGACGATTATTATAGCCCACTTCTGGTTCAAGGTGAAGCAGGCCGGGAAAATAAAACTTGATTTATAGCCTTAATCTCCATACCTCAAGCTCTAGGAAGAAGAACTGATCTCCCAGGCACTGGCTAAATTGACAGGATTCCAATTTTTGCCATTTTTTTAAAATACTGGCGTTTTTTTGATTTCCAATATAAGCCAGAATTTATTATCTTTGGTAAAATTTGAATCCAAAATGGGTAAGGTATTAGAAAATAAAATGATCGAAGAATTCGAGGCAAAGGAATCATTTACCCGTGAAGAACTCCTTCGGTTCTACCGTGATTTCGAACCCGAACTAAAAGAAGGAACCTTTGGGTGGAGAATATATGACCTGAAGAACAGAAATATCATTAAGCCTCTGAAAAGAGGATTATATGTTATTTCCCGTAAACCTGAATACAAACCCGACATCTCACCAAATATGCTGAAGATTGCCAGGCAACTAACCAACAAGTTCGATGAAGTCAGGATTTGTATCTGGGAGACTGCCTGGTTAAACGAATTTCTCCAACACCAAACAAGTAAATCCAGTCTATTCATTGAGGTCGAAAAGGGATTTGAAGAATCTCTTTTCTNNTTTCTACACATTAAAGGATAACATGCACAAAGATGTGTTCTTAAATCCTGATGAAAAGGCCATTGATTTCTATATAGCTGAAAGTAATCAACCGGTAATCATCAGGAAATTACTGACAAGGGCCCCGCTTGCGAAAAGAACTGAAAAAAATATCAGGTTTTATACTCCGACTCTTGAGAAGATACTGGTTGACCTGTTTGCTGAAGAACGACTTTTTTACTACTTGCAAGGTAGTGAATTGATTCACATCTATAAAAATGCCCTCAGCAACTACGCTATAAATTTTACCAGGTTATTAAGCTACGCAAAGAGAAGGGAAAGAAACCACGATATCAAACAGTTCATGACCAACCACATGTCTCACCTGATAAAAGAAGTAATTGATGATTAAGGAGAAATGCTTTACTGAAGAGTGGTTGGATCAATTCAAAAAACAAAAGGTCCACAGGCGCATTGACAAGATCATTCTTGAGAAAATGATTTATGCCCTGCATTTGCTGGAACAGCTTAAATCCAATGGGCTCGATTTTGTATTCAAGGGAGGAACAAGCATGTTACTCTTGC
>DHGW01000066.1:17143-24776 GCA_002402965.1 Bacteroidales bacterium UBA4788 | reverse complement strand
CTACTTCGATGCCATGACCGTAAGCGATGCCGAAGCAGTGACCGGCATATTTGAGAACAGTTCCGACCTGACTTACATTGCGGCCGGGATGATTTATGGCTACGACAGGATGGTGGAGCTGGCTGTGGATTATGTGGGTGCCATCGACAATAACGCCGATGATGCTGCTGCAGCGGACAAGAAGTATGCCGAGGATGCCCTGAACAGCATCCTGAAGGGTCAGGCTGTTGCCGTTGCAGGCACGAAAGCTGTCGGATGTGGGATTAAGTGGAAGAAGAGCTGATCTGCCGGGTACTGGATACTGGCATAATCAGAAGATGGGCATCCGGCTGTTACCTGCCGGGTGCCTTTTCTGCTTCCTCAGGTTTAATGGCTACGTCATCAGCCGGCGGCTCTGAGGTGATGTTTCCGAACTTGTCGACGTAGGCTATCATATTATCAAGCCCGCCGCCCGGAGAGTTCTCCTTGCGCTGCATTTTCTTATGCTCTTTCTCTTTTCTTTTCTTCAGACGCTTCTCGGTCTTCTGCTTTTTGATGTAACTGTTGTTTGGTCCTGCCATATAATATTAGTTTCAGTTAACGAATGTGATTGCCCTGCCGCTTGCCCCGGCCCTGCCCGTACGGCCGATACGGTGGATATAACTCTCCATGTCCTTCGGCTGCTGGAAGTTGATTACATGCGACACATGCGAGATGTCGAGTCCCCTTGCGGCCACATCGGTTGCCACAAGTACCCTGATCTTGCGGTTTTTGAAAGACTCCAGGGCTTTTACCCTGTAGTTCTGGGACTTGTCGCCGTGTATCTCGTCGGCTGTTATGCCTCCCTTCTTAAGGTCACGACAGAGGCGGCTCACCCCGCGTTTGGTGTCGACAAAGACGAGCACCTTCTCAAATGAATCATTACGCATCATTTCCAGGAGAACCTCGGTCTTCTTTGTCCCGTCCTTTACTGAAATGATATCCTGCTCGATATTGTCGGCACTCACGTTACCTGTACGTACCTTAACAACGTAAGGGTCCTCAACCAGTTCATCGATAATCTTTCGCTGACTCTTATCCTCAGTGGCGGAGAAGAGAATAGTCTGGCTGCGCCGGCTCATGCCTCCAACAAGCCTCTGTATCTCAGGAGCGAAGCCCATATCAAGCAGCCTGTCAAATTCATCCAGCACAAGTATTGTAAACCTCCTGAGGTCAAGTGCTCCCTGGCGAACCATGTCGGCCAGCCTGCCAGGTGTGCCTATTACGATATGCCCCGGCCGTCTGAGGTTGTCAATATCGCGCCTGACGCTTGTACCGCCAATCAGGCAGGTGCTGAACAGCCTCATTCCGTGAGCTATGCTCCTGAACTCGCTGTCAGTCTGCAGGGCCAGCTCCCGGGTTGGCGAGATGACAAGCACACTGCCTGTAGCATCTTTCTTTAACAGATTATGAATCAGTGGTATAAGAAATGCGCCTGTTTTGCCCGTTCCGGTTTGTGCCAGGCCGATGAGATTTCGTCCTCCGAGGATTGCTTCCAGGGTCTTGTCCTGTATCTCTGTGGGCAGCTCGTAGCCCTTCCTCTTGAGATTGTTGAGTATTAAACCGTCAACGGGGAGATCCCTGATCTGCCTTTCGGCTCTGTATATAGTCTCCTCAACAGGAAGTGCCTTCCTGACAAAACTCTCCGGGGGGAGTTCTTTCGTGTTTTGTTTTTTCCTGGTGTTGAAGTTCGCTGTTGTCTTTTTTCCGTTGTTGAAGGTTCTATTGTTCCTTTTTCTTGGATCCTTTTTGTATTCCATTATGAATTAATTGGTTAATGCCGCTGAATAATCATTAACCAGTTATCTGTTCAAAATGGCAATGTTCTTATGGCGAAAATGTTTCAGCGTAAACTAGTGGTGGTAGAAAGGATCTCAGAAAAATGTACATGAGATTCCAGGTCTATACAGATCTAACTTATGCCAGAATCGGCGCGAAGATACTAATTTTTACTATTCCATCCAAATAGTCCTGAGCGGATTCAGGGGTATGTGCGGATTGAGTCAGGCGTCCTTTCAGTTGTTATACGCCTGCACCGGCCCGTCACTCATCCGGGAAATTCAGAGAATATTTCGCGGGAAAGTTATAACTTGGCACATATGAAAAAGATAGCGATAATAAGTCCCAGTGTCAGAAAGGGCAGGAAGAGCCACCGGGTGGCGCTCTGGTTCAGACGGTATCTCGAGGAAAACTCTCTTGCCATGGCCGAAATCATTGACCTTGCAGAATACGCCTTTCCTCTCTTCGATGAGAGGCTGAAGATGCAGGAGAATCCGCTGCCTGAAGCCCTGGAGCTCGCCGGAAAGATCCGTTCGGCCGACGGAGTGATCATCGTGACGCCGGAATACAATGGAGGATACCCTGCCAGCCTGAAGAATGTAATTGACCTTCTGACCGACGAATGGCGACGCAAACCTGTGGCTATTTCCACGGTCTCCGACGGTCCCTTCGGGGGAACCCAGGTCATCACCTCCCTTCAGTTCACGCTATGGAAGACAGGCGCATGGACCGTCCCGGCGATGTTCCCTGTGCCGCGCGTCGATGAGGCCTTTGACGGGGAGGGACTGCCGGCTGACCCTGAGGCCATGGGCAAACGAGCCGCCAGGTTCACCGGCGAGCTCATCCGGTGTATCGGCGCCCAGTCCCTGATGAATGACTAAATTCCCGGATCACAAGTCATAGCCGTCATGACAGGCTTCTGACCGGTAATTTCCACAATTTCTTCATCTGATTTTCATCCTTGCCGCTGTAATTTAGGCAACAAATGCATCGTCAACTTCAGATATTATTGCCGGGTCTTCTGTTTCTGCCGGTTGGATTGTTTGCGCAGAGCGACACAACCGCTTCCGGAACGAAGGCGGAGAAACATGCTCTCTTTGCTGGTACAGGATACGGGAGCAATATGATCTATCTCGGCTCCACAATCTCACAAAACCAGCCTTACCTCTACGGGGCAGCGGCATACTCGCTGTTTGAAAAAATTTACGTCTCCGGCGGTGCTTTCTACCTGTCCAACCTCAGCAAGCCGGCCCCGGCATTCTACAGTGCAGCCCTGACATTCAACCAGGATATCTTCAAATGGCTCGACATATCTGCAGGCATGTACAGGTATATGGTCAAACCAGAGCTCACAGACACTCTCTTCGGCAGCTTCAACTATGCGGACGTGACCATGGGTATCGACTGGAAACTGTTGTATACAGAGGTATCGTATGGCGCTTTTATTATGGCAGAGCCGCCGGCATACCTGCAGGTAAAGAATTCAAGATACTTTGAGACCCCCGGCTTCTTCCGCAAAAAGGCCACCGTGTCATTCCAGCCCTATGTCAACCTGCTGCTCGGTACCCTGGGAACAACACAGATCTTTGAGGGCAGCGAGATCATCACCACCACCCAGACCTATACCACCCCTGTAACGGTCACCACGGGATCAGGAGCGGGGGCTGGAACCGGTGCAGGATCAGGCACCGGACAGGGACAGGGGCAGGGGCCCGGAAGCGGATCATCAACCGGTTCAACCACCACCACTACAACTACCACTACAACCACTGAAACCACAATAACGGAAATCCCGACTTATAACACGGTTTATTCAGAAAGCTTCAATATGCTGGAGCTCGAATTCGGCCTGCCCGTTTCTTTCAACCTCGATTTCATGTCACTTGAGACAGAGGTCAGCTACATCCTTCCAATGTATAATGACCCCTCCTACCCTTCGCCGAAAGGATTTATCCTTTCTTTCTCGGCATTCTTCAAGATATTTTAGAAGTCTGAAAGTCATAAAGTCTGAAGGTCCCGACACCCTCCGGGCATCGGGATTTCGGCTTCTTCTGCGGAGACGCCTCAATCTGAGAGTCGTGCGGTAGTGCAGTCATGCAGTCGTGCGGTAGTGCAGTCATGAAGTCGTGCGGTCATGCGGTCTTGCAGTCGTGCTGCCTGAAGATTGCAGACTGAAGACTGGAGACTTCTTTCACTACTCTATATTACCTTATGAATCAGACTGATAAGATTTACAGTAATCTTTGGCACAACTTTTGAATTTTATGTAACCGAAGACATTGTTCTTCGTAAAACGTAAAGAGATGAAAAAGTTAATTTCCACCGTGATCCTCACAGTCCTGATAGCTTCAGCGGCAATAGCCGGAAGGCAGGATTATCCTGAGGAATACCTGGGTCTCCCGGGTGACAACCTGAACCTCTACGCAGTCATGAACCTTTTCCAGGAGTCTGAGACAATCGAAGCCTTCGAGAAAGGCCTTAACGACGAGAACTCCAGGATCAACAACCTTGACCTGAACGGTGACGGTTATGTCGATTACATTACTGTATCAGACTATGCCAACGGCAATGTTCACACCATCGTTCTTCGTTCGGCCCTTGACCGCAACGAGTACCAGGACGTGGCTGTCTTCACTGTCGAGCAGCTGCGCAACGGCGAGGTTCAGATACAGCTGATCGGTGACGAAGCTCTTTACGGAAGGAATTACATAGTGGAACCTATATATGCAGAGACACCTAATCCCGGCTACAGAGGCAGGACCGTCTACAGAGACAACGTGAACGTGGTAACTACCACATACTATGAAGTCGCTGCCTGGCCGGTGATAAGGTTCATCTACAGTCCCCGCTATGTCATCTGGCGCTCCAACTGGTACTGGGGTTACTACCCGGCATACTGGAGTCCCTGGAGACCTTTCTACTGGCACCACTACTACGGTTACCACTACAACTGGTATCCTCACTACTACTCTCACTACCGCCACTGGGACCAGCCGAGGTGGAATCACTACCACGACTACTACTACGGAAGTGTAAGAGCCTACTCCCCGAATGTATCGCACCGTATTGCCCAGGGGACCTACAAGCAGACCTACTCACGTCCTGAGACCAGGAGAGACGGCGAAGCACTCTACGCCAGCACCCAGGGCAGACGCAGCAGTGATGCACTGCCTGCAGCAACCTCAGGCAGCGACAGGAGGAGTTCAGCCGCTACTGGAAGCAGGTCGGCTGGCAGCCCGTCAGCAGTACAGAATGGTGACAGCCGCAGGTCTACCACCTCGGTACAGACCAGGACCGAAGCCCGACCGGCAGCAACTGGCAACAGGAGCGACTCCCGCCCGGCTGTAAGCCAGGGTAGTGAGACACGCAGGTCAACCTCCGGCATTGTAAAGAGCGCACCCGCCTCAACTGGCAGGAGTACCTCACCGGCAGCAACCTCTGACCAGGCTGCAGCACGCCGCACAGTGCCCACGGAGCAGAAGACCCAGTCCACTGTTCAGAGAAGCTCACAGCCTGCAGCTACAAGGTCACAGTCCTCCGTGCAGAGAAGCTCACAGCCTGCAGCTACAAGGTCACAGTCCTCCGTGCAGAGAAGTTCACAGAGCTCAGCCTCAAGGTCGCAGGCAACGGTTCAGAGAGCGCCTTCAAGCTCAAGGCAGTCCGTATCACAGAAGTCTTCTCCTTCAGTCTCCCGCGGATCATCTGCTCCGGCAGCCAGGTCTCAGAGCAGAAGCAGCAGCAGCCAGGGACGAAGCAGCAGCGCTCCCTCGCAGAGCAAGAGCAGCAGCAAGAGCAGCAGCTCGAAAAGCTCTGACAACAGGAGCTCACGCAGATAAGGGCACAGAGCCGGGTGCTCAGTGCATCAATTATAAACACAGGCGCAGGGAAAAACACCCTGCGCCTTCTATTTTTTCATTGCATCTTAAGGGACCGGTGGAGGTAAGCTGCCTCCGCCTGGAAAATTGACCGGTGAAGCTCCGCCACCCCTACCTGTCGGAGCCAATTAATGTTATAATAATGACTCCGCCCGCACCCCTCGATCCGTATATCGCAGCATCGGAGCCCTTGAGAACGCTGATCGACTTTACCTGTCGCGGACTGACGTAATCTATTGAGTTGACCACGATGCCATCAACCACAAAGAGAGGATCAGTGCTCAGGTTGATGGAATTTATTCCCCTGATGGTGATCTTGCTTCCCGTTACCTGTACGCCGGGCACCTTTCCCTGAATCATCTCGTAAATATTGGTATAGGAGGAATTCTCGTCACTCTGTCCTTCTATATAACCAACATCCGAGGTCAGGTTCTTCTTCTTAATGGTACCGTATCCGACGTCAATATCTCGTTCTCCATCCAGTATCTCAGGCGTAAAGTTGAGCAATCCCACGCTACCGTCAAGAACGAAGTCGACCACACTCAGGCCGTCATACCTCGTCGCAGCAGATCCCATGCTGGTGGTATACACTCCCAGGCTCAATATATCAGGCCTGATTTTCACTTTGAAAGTGCCATTATTCCTGGTCACAACACCGGTGCTCTGTCCGTCAGCCACTATCAGGGCCCCTGCTATGGGAGACATCAGCGTGTCAGTTACAGTCCCTGTAACAGTTACCGGCTTGCCCCGCTTCTGTCCGGCAACCTGTCCGATTGCCAGCAGGACTGTCAAAAAAATCAGTATTGTCCTTGCTCTCATTTCACCCGATTTGATTTCACGAAGTTATCAAAAAAAACCAGGATGCCACAAGAGAGGCGGATGCTGACCCGGAGAATCCCCGGCGGCTCTCCGGCTGCTCCCAAAAGCTGATACTCACGGATCCATCCGTCTTCCCCGCTGCTATCTCGCTCTTTTTTACTAATTTTGCTGCCCTTCATAATTAACATCATTACTCAAACATTTATGACTTTCGACGAGCTTGACCTGGACCCCGATATTCTCGATGCAATCGAATATATGGGCTTCAGGGAAACCACACCCATACAGGAGAAGGCGATTCCCGTCATCCTTGACGGGAACGATCTGATTGCCTGCGCTCAGACCGGCACCGGCAAGACGGCAGCATATCTCCTGCCATTGATGAATGACATTTCCTTCCACCGCCCCCCTCATACACACACACTGGTGCTCGTCCCCACCCGGGAACTGGCGCTTCAGATAGACCAGCAGATACAGGGGCTGGCATATACCCTTAACATCACGTCACTTGCAGTCTACGGAGGAGGTGAAGGCAGCGCCTGGGACCAGGAGAAAGCTGCACTTACACACGGTGCAGACATAATAGTGGCAACCCCCGGCAGGCTCATATCCCACCTCAACCTGGGCTACGTTAAGTTCACCGACCTGCAGGTGCTGGTACTCGATGAGGCCGACAGGATGCTTGATATTGGCTTTCATGACGATATCATGAAAATCATCTCCTACCTGCCTAAAAAGCGTCAGACTCTTATGTTCAGCGCCACCATGCCTCCAAAGATCCGGTCGCTCTCGAAGCATATCATGAAAAACCCTGCTGAGATTTCAATAGAGATGTCGAAGCCTGCTGAAGGGGTACTACAGGCCATATATCTGCTGGAAGAGAACCAGAAACTGCCTCTGCTCAACAGCCTGCTGGCCGACAAGCCCGAATATCACAGCATCCTGATCTTCAGCTCCACAAAGAAGAAGGTTCATGAAATAGTAAGAGGGCTGCGTTCACGTGACTACGCCGTGGAAGGGATCTCATCCGACCTGGAACAGAAGGAGCGCGAGGAGACGTTGCTCAGATTCCGCTCCCGCCGCACGCGGGTACTGGTGGCCACTGACGTGCTGAGCCGCGGCATCGACATAAAGGATATCAA
>DHGW01000066.1:8113-17086 GCA_002402965.1 Bacteroidales bacterium UBA4788 | reverse complement strand
TACAAGCTTCAGCGCATTGAGAAACTTATCGGCTACGAGGTTTACCGGGCTCCCCTGCCTGATTTCATAGCCGCCAGCCATGGCGATGACGCCGGCCGCCGCCCCTCGCGCCCTCATCCGGACAAACGCCGGTTCAAAAGAAAATAATCAGTTCTTCCTGAGTACATTCTTTTCCAGGTACTGATCTATCTTATCCGGCTTCGTCGTCGGTGAAAACCGTTTCACGGGCTTTCCTTCCGCATCAATGAGGAACTTTGTGAAATTCCACTTGACCTTGTTGCTTAAAACACCCGGGAGCTCTGTCCTGAGATACTTGTAGAGCGGGTGTGCGTCGGGACCGTTTACATCAATCTTGGAGAACATCGGGAAAGTGACGCCATAGTTGATAAGGCATCCCTCTGCTATCGACTTCTCGTCCCCCGGCTCCTGGTTGGCAAACTGGTTCGAAGGAAATCCCAGTATCACCAGTCCGTTGTCTCTGTGTTTCCTGTAGAGATCCTCAAGCCCCTCAAACTGAGGCGTCAGACCGCATTTGCTGGCAGTGTTCACCACAAGAACCGTCTTTCCTTTGTATGTATCCATCCCTATCTCCTTGCCCTGCAAGGTCTTCGCTTTATGCCCTGAGGTTCTTCTATCTTTGTTTTCCGCACTTATCCCTGAATCCTATGTCTTCACACGAAAAATCAATTATCATTATCGGCGCAGGCTTTGCCGGCCTCGCCGCAGGCATTTACGGACGCCTGAACGGTTACAGGACCCGGGTCTTCGAGATGCACAGCCTCCCCGGCGGACTCTGCACTGCATGGAAAAGGAAAGGTTACACCTTCGACGCATGTATTCACTGGCTGGTTGGCTCAGACCCTAAAAGCAACTATAACTACATCTGGCAGGAGACTGGCATTGCGAAGGGAAGGGAATTTGTGTACTCTGACGAATACTGGCGGACCGAGGGAAGTGATGGCAGGGCTGTGATCTTCAACACCGATATAAACAAGCTCGAAAAACATCTGCTTGAGTTCTCCCCGGCAGACAGAGAGCCCGTCATGGATTTTATCAACGGTATCAGGATGTTCTCAAAATTCGACTTCCCGTCTGACAGGGAACCGTTCTTCACCAGGCTCAGAAAGCAGGTCAGAACTCTCTTTGCCTTCATGAAATACGGAAAGGAGTTTAAGAGGTGGTCGGACATTACAGGAGAGCAGTTCTGCAGCCGTTTCAGTGACCCGCTGTTGAGGCAGGCCTTCAGCGAGATATGGGTTCCTGAATTCTCAATGGTTTTCCTCTTCTTTGCCTTCGCTTACATTAACCAGCGGAATGCAGGGTATCCTGTAGGAGGATCAATGCCTATGTCTCAGGCACTTGAAGAACGGTACATGGAACTCGGCGGCGAGCTTTACTATAATAAAAAAGTGGCCAGGATAATCACCTCCGGTGGTAAAGCCACGGGTATCAGGCTGGTAGACGGCACCGAGGTACATGCAGACAGGGTGATCTCCGCTGCCGATGGCCATGCGACTCTCTTCGACATGCTCGACGGGAAGTATCTGGATGCCGCTACACGCGAACCTTACGAGAAATGGCCTATGTTCCATGCGTTGCTTTTCGTCTCGCTCGGCGTAAACAGGAAATTCGATGAGATCCCGACGAGTGTCTCCGGCTTAACATTCCCGCTGAAGGAACCTGTTATGATTGGCGACAAGATACGCGACAGGCTTCCGGTACACATATATAATTATGACCCGACAATGGCACCCGAAGGCAAAACCGCAATTACAGTCATGCTTGATTCTGACATTGAATACTGGAAGAAACTGTCGGAGGACAGGAATGTCTATCTTCAGAAAAAGGAAGAGACGGCAGCATTGATCGTCAGTCTGCTTGAACAGCGCTTCCCGGGCATCACAGACCAGGTTGAGGTCACCGATGTGGCAACGCCTCTGACTTTCGAACGCTACACAGGCAACTGGAAGGGCTCGTTCGAGGGGTGGCTCATCACACCACAGAACGCTTATACTCTAATGAAGCCGATGCCGCAAACACTTCCCGGGCTGAAAAACTTTTACATGTGCGGCCAGTGGGTAGAACCGGGTGGAGGACTCCCCACCTCAATTATGTCTGCCCGCCGCCTGATGAAGCAGATATGCAGGGAGGACGGCACCAGGTTCAATACACATTAACCCCTCGCCCGTAATTCAAAAAGTAAAAAAAGTTCATTTGTCGGGGAGCCTTCTTTTTCCTTACATTTGACTATCTCAGATAAATAATTTACCCGTCAGACCATGTCAAAGACAGTATTGACTCTTTTGCTGGTTTTGTTAACCTCTTGTATTTCAGGCCAAAGTACCAGCACAACTTCAAAGTTCAATTTTGATCTCGAAAGATCGGCTGCCTCAGGCACCCTCCCGGACGGATGGTTCATTTGGGGAAGCGACTTCAAACTGACTGTCGATACTGTTGTAAAACATTCCGGAAGGCAGTCAGTTCGCATTGAACCCTCCGGCACATACAAATCAGGTACCTTCGGCTGCCTGGCCACATCCTTTCCTGCCGTCTACAAGGGCAGTCAGATAGAGCTGCGTACATGGATGAAGCTGGAAAACGTCTCCGAAGGTCCGGCAGGTCTGCTTCTGAGAATAGACGGCCAGTCGGGTATCCTGCAATTTGACAACATGCAAAACAAAAATATCAGAGGCACCGCCGACTGGGTGCTTTACTCCGTGAAACTGCCCAACCACCCGGCAGCTGTCAGGATAAACATCGGAGGTATGCTCTCGGGAAGCGGCAAACTGTGGGTTGACGACTTTGAGGTGCTGATTGACGGGGTACCCCTTGAAAAGGCGGAAAAGGTCCCGGAAAAGACATTCGGGGCAGATTCCGACAATGAATTCGACGGTGGCTCGGGAATTGGGGCGCCCGCTTTAAACCCCGGAATGATTGCAGACCTGAAGCTTCTCGGACAGGTCTGGGGATTCCTTAAATATTACCATCCCGGGGTGGCTGCAGGCAACCTGAATTGGGATTACGAGCTCTTCAGGATCATGCCTGATATCATAGGTGCGCGTGATAATATCCAGAGGGACGAAGTGCTGGTGCGTTGGATCGGCAGCATTGGTGAACCCGAACCCGGGAAAGAACAGGTGCCCGGAAAAGTGAAGGAGGAGGTTAAGATGAATCCTGACCTGGGATGGATTACGGGGTCAGGGTTGTCGGAAGAGCTGGTTGATGCACTTGAGAAGGTCCGGAAGGCGGAGCGGAACGGAAAACACTATTATATCGACCTGGACAAAAGTGTGGGCAACCCTGTTTTTAAGAATGAGAAGCCTTATGCGCTGTTGCAGTACCCTGACGCCGGCTATCGCCTGCTGTCGCTCTACAGGTACTGGAACATAATTCAATACTGGTTCCCGTACAAATATCTCATCGGTGAGGACTGGAATAATGTACTTGAGGAGTTTATCCCGAAGTTCATCAGTGCTTCGGATGAGAAAGATTACCAGTTAACCGTCCTCGAGCTTATCACCAGGGTGAATGACTCTCATGCGAACATCTCCAACAGGCCTGCCAACATTGACCGGTTCATGGGCGCGATGACCCCTCCGTGTCAGCTCGCATACATTGAGAGCAAATTCCTTGTTACAGGAATAGTTGAAGGTGCCAAAATCCCGGAGACTGAACTCCGCAAAGGCGATGAGGTGATTAAGATTAATAACCGGCCTGTAAGTGAGATTGTCAAAGAAAGAATGTGTATCACACCAGGATCAAACGAATCTGCAAAGATGAGGTTGATGGCCCGTTACCTACTGAGGACAAACGACACTGTCACGCACCTTAACATTCTTCGCGACGGAGTGGTCCACTACCTGAGCGTTGCTGCCGTACCGTCCGTGGCAGTGCCGGCCATCGCTGCCGCAAGCGACTCCAGTTTCAGAATGATTGCCCCGGGGATTGGTTATCTCTACCTGGGATCAATCAGGAATGCTGACCTGCCGGATATAATGAAGCGTCTCGAGGGGACGAAAGGCCTGGTCATCGATCTTCGCTGCTACCCGTCTGAATTCGTGGTATTCACACTTGGCAGCCAGCTTGTGGAGAAATCCACCCCGTTCGTGAAATTCACCTTCGGCAGTCTTGAAACACCCGGTCTGTTCACGATGGGCACGGCTCTGTCAGTGCCGGCGAATAAAAACGGTAATTATAAAGGCAAAATCGTCATCCTGGTCAACGAGACTACGCTGAGCCAGGCCGAATACACAACAATGGCATTCCGGACCGCGCCAGGGGCGGTGGTGGTTGGGTCGCAAACGGCAGGCGCCGACGGCAACATATCGCAATTCTCCTTGCCCGGAGGGATCAGCACCCTCATCACCGGTATCGGGGTCTATTACCCTGACGGAGGAGAAACGCAGCGGATAGGCATCGTCCCGGATATCGAAGTCCGTCCCACAGTGGCGGGTATTCGTGAGGGTCGTGATGAAGTGCTTGAGAAAGCAATCGGAATAATAGCCGGCGAAAGCATTCGGAACTGACTTCTTTATTCACCGTTTGACTTTCCCTTGCCATTGGCTCGGGTACATGATTCATCTCTCCTGTAAAGAGACCCATCTGCAAATTTAACTCTGTTACATTCCGCATATAAATTACGAACAAATTACTATTCAGGAGGTTAAGTAATACTTGCTATCTATCCTGCCTTACCTCTTAAGTTTTCCCGGAAAAAAAATATTTGTATCTGTGCAATAAAATATTGTATATTTACATTATATAAACATCTTACACATATAAACATGTTACAGTCAGATCTGATAAAGGGCTCAATCCGGACAATCGTGCTCAAGTTGCTCAAAGAGAACGGCCGCATGTACGGTTATGAAATAACTCGTAAAGTTGAGGAGCTTACATCCGGAAGAATAAAACTGACATACGGAGCACTTTACCCGGTGCTTCACAAGCTTGAAAGCGAAGGGGTGCTGGTCACGGAAGCGGAAAACTTCAACAACCGTATCCGGATCTACTACAGCCTCACCGAAAAGGGGCATTCGCTGGTCCAGGAAAAAGTCAAGGAGCTGATGGAATTCATTGATTCGCTCCAGAGCATTGTCAATCCGAAGACCGGTCCGAGCTATGCCTGAGCTTACCTTCCAGGATATTGACCGGATCAGGCGGGACGTGAAAGGACAGGATATCTGTTTTTCACACCTTGCCGATGAACTCCTTGATCATCTCTGTTGCGATGTGGAGCAGGAGATGGCCGGTGGACTGAACTTCAGTGAAGCATACCGGACAGTGAAGGAACATATGGGGCACAGAAGACTGAAGGAAATACAGGAAGAAACACTATATGCAGTTGACACTAAATACAGGAATATGAAAAACACAATGAAAATTTCGGGCATAGCCGGCACAGCCATGCTTGGCATTGCAGCCTTGTTCAAGATCATGCACTGGTCCGGGGCGGGGATTCTGTGCATCCTGGGGGGAATCTCCCTGGCGTTTGTCTTCATGCCATCAGCTCTCACTGTCCTGTGGAAAGAGACGAAGAACAGGAAGAAGATATTTCTATATGTCACAGCCTTCCTTGCCGCCATGTTTTTTATCGCAGGGGTAGTCTTTAAAATTCAACACTGGCCATGGGCAGGCATCCTGCTCAGCCTGTCTGCCCTTACAGGAGTAGCCCTCTTCATTCCTGCCCTCGCGGCAGATATGTTGCATGATGAAACTGACAGGTCTAAAAAAGCTCTCTCTGTTCTTTTTGCAGTAACCCTTGCCTGCTACATCCTGGGCATCCTGTTCAAGGTGCAGCACTGGCCCGGGAGCCAGTTACTGATGATCGCCGGGCTGGCTGGCTTGTTCTTCGTGATCCTGCCCTGGTACATGCGACTGACCTGGAAAGATGACCGCAATGTAAGCGCAAGATTCATTTTTATAATTGTCGGGTCGCTGGCAATAGCAACCCCCTCCATGTTGCTGAATCTCAGCTTGCAGCGAAATTTTGACGCAGGGTTCCTCATGATGCAGACTGAGCAGCAGTCACTCTTCAGATATCGTTCTGCGGAAAACATCGCCCTTATTAAAAGTAACAGTGATACGGCAAAGACAGAGCTTCTGGCCGCCCTGGATTCAAGGACCGGACAGCTGATCTCAGTGATTAATGATGCCGAGGCACGTATGATCTCCGAATCCGAGGGTGAACCCGGCAACCCTGTTGAACTGACTTACCAGGTCGCTCAGACTTCCGCCGGGAGCGGAATACGGTTCGACAGGCTGAGGCGTCCGTTTGACCCTGCTGCTTACGGCAATCACCTCCTGCCGGGAACCGGTACGAGGGACATGCTCGACAAGGCCCTTACTGATTACGCAGAGTACATTCTGCAACTGGAAACCACCCCAGACCTGAGTGGCGTGACGTTGCTCCTGGAACCGTCTGCCTGGTTCCCCGCCACTGACCGGCCGGACCACCCGGTCACCCTCATGTCCGGACTTCACCTTCTTGAACTGATGAAAAATACAGTCCTTACGGTTGAAGTGAAGGCAATTAAGGCATTAACTGCGAACTGAAAACAAATCATCTGAATATCATGAAACAGAAATTATATTCACTCGGACTGGTAACCGCAATAGTGGTTGTCCTGGGTTGCATATTCAAGATCAGTCATTGGCCCGGAGCCGGGTATCTGCTTATCCTCGGTATCTTTTCACTTATTTTCCTGTTCCTTCCGCTGGTGCTACGCAACCATTATCTTGGCGAAGGCAACAAACAGAACTTATTTCTACACATTATTACATGGGTGACCTGCCTTGTTGTCTTCGTTGCGATGCTTTTCAAGGTACAGCACTGGCCCGGAGCAGGAGTTGCACTGATAATAGCACTGCCCTTCCCGTACCTGGTCTTTCTGCCGGCATATATTGTCACCGCAGCAAGGAACAGTGATTCAAATATCCATAATACCGTGTATGTTCTCCTTCTTCTGGCTGGATTTTCTGTCTTTTCCCTCCTGCTGGCACTGAATGTCTCAAGGGAGAAGATTGACATCAGCATGGATCTGTCACGGAACTACAACAGGGTGGAACAAATGATTGACCGTGCTGTGCTTTCCGTAAGCCAGGCAGAAATGGGTGATGAAATTGATGAACTCCTCTCAGTAGTAAATGAATACCAGGGACTCATCTTCGGCAGTGAAGGCATCACGGAACAGCAGTGGGAGAATGATCCGTGGGTATTGTCAAAGCCGGAGTACACCGACATTGCAGCACAGGCGCTAATGAATCACGGAACGGATCCGGAACCCCCTATAAAGCTTGAACAGGCAATCAGGAATTTCCTTTCAGCGCCACCTGCAGTTGAGGCCATGGATGCACTGGTTCGGGAAGCGCCTGCTATCCTGCACATGGAGAATACATCGACGGAGCCTTATGAGTGGACCAAAGGAACATTCGGAGAAAGTCCGCGTGTCTGGTCAGTCATCTACCTGGACGCCCTCGAGACCAACCTGAAGCTGTTCAGGGCGGGATTCTGACAATTCTGCCACACATCATACATCTTACAACAAACGCCCGCAGAGTCTCATCTTTTGAGGCTCTGCGACTGTTTTGGCACACCCTTTGCATTACACATTGTGAAGAGCGATCTTCATAAAACTTAAGAAAATGAAAAAGTCAGTTATCACATCGGTCCTCGCAGTTCTGGCAGCCTTAACGACGACAGTCGGGGCACAGAATTACCCGAAGGAATACCTGGGTCTCCCCGGTGACAACCTCAACCTCTACGCGGTAATGGACCTGTTCCGTAACGCCCCCACCCTTGAAGCTTTCGAGAGAAGCCTCAACGAGAAGGACTCACGGATCAACAACCTCGACCTCAACGGCGACTGGAGGGTTGACTACATTGCCGTGTCGGACTACCGTGACGGCAGGGTTCACAACATTGTTCTGCGTGCGGTCCTTGGCCGTAACGAGTACCAGGATGTTGCTGTGATAACAGTACAGAAATTAAAGAAGAAGCGGGTTTTCATACAGATAATAGGCGACGAGCTCCTTTACGGAAAGAACTATATAGTTGAACCGATCTACGCCAAAAAGCATAAGGTCAGGTACTCTGACAGCCCGGTCTACTACTACGGAGATGTAACCATCTACAATAACTATTACGATATCTGGGACTGGCCGGTGGTGACCCACATCTACAGTCCTTACTACGACGAATGGAGCTCATCATGGTACTGGGGTTACTACCCCACCTGGTATGAGCCCTGGAGCCCCTGGTACTGGGACTACTACTACGGATACCATTCCGGGTGGAATAACCACTACCACAGTTGTTATCACCACAATGACCGCTACAGGTACCACAGGTACAACGACTACTACTACCACAGTGTAAGGCAGGAGTCGCCCACAGTTCAGCGCAGGGTTGCCGAGGGCAACTACAGGCAGACCTACTCTCGCCCCGAGCAGAGGGCTGAGGGAGCGGATCTGCAGCGCAGGACACACGCAGCGGTAACTGAGGGTACGCGCAGCCAGGCTTCGGCCGCCACCGGGACCAGGCGCCAGGCAGCTCCGCAGTCAGCCAGCGGTACTGCCACTGAAGCAACCAGGAGGCAGGCAACTCCCCAGGCAGTCAGCGGCACATCCTCTGACGAGTCCAGGAGGAGTGCAGCCGGCACCCCCGGACGCAGCGGAGCGGAGAACGAGGCAGTAAGGAGAGCACCTGAAAGTACTGTCAGCAGAGGCGCTGCCGGGACCGATGCCGGGAGAAGGGCTCCCGCTACGGTGAGCAGGACGGAGCAGGGCAGCACAAGCGCAGCCCGCGAAAGCGTGCCGGTCCGCAGGACCTCAGCTGCTGCCAGCCCGGCTGCGGTGACGGTGAAGAGTGAAGATACGAAGGCTGCCCAGGAAAGGGCCGCTGAAGAGAGAGCTGCTGAAGCACGCGAGTCCGAGAGAAGGGCAAGTGAAGCCAGGGCAGCACAGGAGAGAGCC
>DHGW01000066.1:0-8007 GCA_002402965.1 Bacteroidales bacterium UBA4788 | reverse complement strand
GAGCAGAGAGCCGCTGAAGAAAGAGCTGCCGCAGCAAGGAGAAGCGAAATACAGGGTGCCCCTGAATCCGGAACGACCAGATCAGCTCGCAGGTAGGGCACCAGCCACACATAAAATCCCGCCTGACCCACACGGATCAGCGGGATTTTAGTTTCCCGGAACTCAAAGCCTGATTACATGCATCTGAGGCCAACATTTATCTGATTCTTAACAACATAATCTAATTCAATGCAATAAATCACAGGATATTGTTGTTATTGTATTTGTACCAACAAAATCTGAGATGAAAGCAAAGAAAATCAATCTCATAGGACTTGCAGCGCTGGTTGCAATATTGCTTTCGGTGGCCGGTGGCTGCAAAAAAGATTCCGGGGAAATAACCGACGGCGACGGCAACGTCTACACCACAGTCACCATCGGCTCTCAGGTGTGGCTTAAGGAAAACCTCATGACTACAAAATACAACGACGGTACGGCTATCCCACATGTGACCGGAGACGCATGGGAACCGCTCCTTACACCTGCCTACTGCTGGTTTAGCGATGTGGAAGCAAACAGGGATATCTATGGAGGCCTGTACAACCTGTTTGCGGTCAAAACCGGCAAACTGTGTCCTGACGGCTTTCATGTTCCCTCACGCGGCGAATTCCTTATCCTGACAGATTTTCTGGGTGATCTCCCCGGAGGCAAGATGAAGAGTGTAACACTATGGTCCGCTCCCAATGTGGGAGCAACAAACAGCAGTGGCTTCACTGCCCTGCCTGGCGGCATGCGCACATCGGCATTTATCCATAATGGAACGAACGGATATTACTGGACATCAACCATTTATAATACAAATTCAGGCTACTACGTCTCGCTCTCCTATAATGATGCCCTTGCGCAGGAAGACCACCACTGGGGTTCATCAGGCCTCTCAGTGCGCTGCGTGCAGGACTAGCATCATTTATTATCCGGTCTGAGACAGTTTTCCCGATGCCTTCTTATTTTGATTTCTTACATTTACATAACACGAATTTCGATACTGATGAACCTCCTCTTCATCTGCACCATCAACAGGATGAGAAGCTGCACTGCGGAGACCCTCTATGCTGCGAACCCGGCATTTAAGGTAAAGTCTGCCGGAATAGCTCCCACAGCTCCTAACCAGATCACCCCGGAGCTGCTCCTCTGGGCTGATAAAGTCTTTGTGATGGAAAACCTGCACAGGGCGTTCATCACTGAAAAGTTTCCCTCTATTGATCTCAATAAGAAACTCATCGTCCTGGGTATCCCCGATTTCTATTACTATATGGAACCTGAACTCATCGACCTTCTCAAAGCAAAAGTCGATCCGCACCTGATTCCATAGTCAATCAGCTGTTTGAAACACCCCCGCAGGAAGAGAAAAAGATTATATATTTGCTGCCCGAAGGTGTCAGACACCTTAGATTAGGGATTAATAACCAAAGACTACGTTATTTATAATTTTAGCTCGTTTTCATGATACTGCAGGTTTTCATCTTGTTGATTGGATTTGTAATCTTGATCAAGGGTGCTGACTGGATGGTCAGCGGCGCATCTGCCCTTGCAAAAAAGCATAATGTATCAGACCTTGCCATCGGTCTGACCGTGGTTGCGTTCGGAACTTCAGCGCCTGAACTGGTCGTAAACGTTTTTGCCGCGTTCCAGGGACATCCTGATATCGCATTCGGGAATGTGATCGGCAGCAACAATTTTAACCTCTTCGTGATCCTTGGCATAGCGGGTATGATAGCACCCCTTGCGGTTCAGTCGAGCACGGTCTGGAGAGAGATTCCTCTGTCATTCATTGCAATAGTAATGTTGTTTTTTCTTGCCAATAACTTCTTCCTGGCAGATCAGCCCGGCCTGTCACGGATTGACGGCCTCATATTGATGGTGATGTTCGGACTCTTCCTTCTCTATGTCTACAAACAACTCAAGGTTGATCCACAGATTAATCTGGACAGCCATACAAAATATACTACACTGACTACATGGGGCCTGATCCTTTTAGGCCTCGCAGGCCTCATAGTAGGTGGCAGGCTGGTTGTTGACAGTGCCGTTAAGATGGCTCAGGCATGGGGAATAAGCGAGAAGGTCATCGGGCTGACAATAATAGCGGCAGGAACATCATTGCCGGAACTGGCTACATCAATAGTAGCTGCAATCAAAAAGAACAATGACATTGCGGTGGGAAACATTGTAGGTTCAAATATCTTCAACATCTTCCTTATCCTGGGTATCAGCTCCGTGATCAAGCCACTTCCGTATGACAGGGCCTTTAACGGTGACATGTATTTCCTCGCAGCAGGAACCATGGTCCTGTTTGCAATGATGTTTACAGGGGGCAGGAAAAAGCTTGACAGGTGGGAAGCTGCACTCCTGCTGGCAATATACATTGCCTATACCGTGCTCTTCGTAACCCGCTGACAACCTGTCCGTTATTCGGGAGTCGAACACCGAAGACCGAAAATCAAAAATTCTGATTAATCTTTTTGGAACAGATTTTGTTTAGGAGGAAGGGCAACTCATTAACACCTATGTGTTATTTTTGCCGATTAACTGGAGCCGGCTTTCAATGAATTAACCGGGGCGGAACCGAAAAGCCAGACGAGTAGGGAAACATTAAACTATTCAGATCATGAAGAGACTGCTATTTATTGTTGCACTGATAAGTCTCGGCGCAGTGGCTGGTGCACAGGTCCTTCCCAACGCACTCGGTGCACGGCTCTACGGAGGCGACACCTACAGCGGAGCTGAAATTTCCTACCAGAAAGGACTCAACGACAGGAACAGGCTTGAACTCGATGCAAGTTTCGGATTCAAAAGTGATTTCAAAAGGTTTGCATTGATTGGCATATATCACTGGGACTGGAACATAGCAGGAGGATTCAACTGGTATATCGGACCCGGAGCAAGCCTCGCCTATGACAACTTCGATGAAAACACATATGTCAATATAGGCGTAGGCGGCCAGATAGGCATTGAATACAAATTCAGGGACCTGCCCATGCTCGTCAGCCTTGACTCCCGTCCAATGTGGGACTTCCTCGGTGATGTCAACGGGCTGGGAGTGGGAGCCGCCCTCGGTATCCGCTTTACCTGGTAACACCTGCACGGAGACCACCTGAAATAGCTGCCCTAAGAGTGAAATACCTTCTTCAAATACTGCTGATTCTCATTTCCTGCACAGTAACTGCACAGTCTGCCGTGAAAGAGGCTTCAGCTGATACCATGGCAGGTGTCAACGGAAGTTCCGCCAATTACATTACAGATAACACCGGAGAAGAGTGGTTCGCCGTCATCCGTGTGGTTGACGGCGACACCTTCTGGGTGGATGACGGCAGTGAAAAAGGCCTGAAGATAAGGCTTATCGGCATTGATGCGCCTGAACCGCGAAATACCGGCACCAGGCCGAAGGGATATTTCGGTGCCGAGTCAACCAATTACCTGCAGCAGTTGTTAAAGGATAATAAGGTCAGACTGGAGTATGACGTCTCGAGGTATGACCGGTACGGGCGGACCCTTGCGTATGCTTATCTTGAGAATGGCACCTTCATTAACGCCGAGCTGGTCAGAAAAGGATTTGCCGCAGTGATGACAGTGCCGCCAAATGTGAAGCACCAGGAGACCTTCAGGCAGCTGGCAGCGAAAGCCCGCAGGCAAAACAAGGGATTATGGAAGGGAGCTCCTTCCGCAAAATAAAAGCGACGCAGGTTTTGCAACCCGTCATCCCGACCCTGAAAGAATGAAATCAGTTCTTGACACACCTGACAGAAAATCCCATTGGAGTTGACCAATCGTCCTCCACCGTTGTATTTTCAGCGTAGAGCCAGAACATATAGGTACCATCCGGCGACTGATCAACCGTCGTTGAGGTCCAGAACCCCCCATATTTGCCCAGGTAAAAAGAGTCTCCTGAAGCATAGCCTCCCGGCAGCGCCATGAAACCGTAATCATCTGTTGCACCGGCATTTGGGGAATCCCAGTGGGCGGTGCCGGTCTCTTTAAGCTTGCCTCCTGCCACATCAAACCCGCCCAGAAAATCAATAAGCTCCTGCCACTCGGCTTGTGTTGCCACATGCCACCCTTCCGGGGCCAGACCCCTGGGATCATGCACTGCCTGGGAATTGTAGAGTTTCCCATAGACCTTACCAATTGCAGCGTCATAGTTGTAGTTTATCCATCCACCCTCATTACCCGGCGTTCCGAAACTATTGGGAATAGGATCACCGTTGCGGTAATGCGTCACGGCAAGGTTCCTGTCAAGCCACTCCTGGTCACCAATCTTTACAATTTTATATACATTCCCGTCGTAATCCGTTACTGTGGTCTCCTCTGCCGGATCCTTTTTACATCCAGCCAGGAGTATTACAAATGCCAAAGAGATATAAACCAGACAATTAACAGTAGTTATTTTCATATGATTTTCTTTCAGATTTAAAAATTATGTAATGCAGGAGATGGAGACCACCTGGCCTCCTTGCCATTCGTATAAAAAATATTATTTAACCTTCTCCAGCAGCGAATTTAGCCGGGTATGCGCCACCGAGCCCTTAATGCCGTTTCCTATTTCCTCTACTTCCTTATGTATTGCACCTTCGTATGCCCCCGAGACTGTACCCATCTCTTCATAGGAGGTGTTATCACCGAATGAGCCATATTCTCCAACACTTATGTCATTGAACTGCAAGGAATAGAGGCCGTTCGACAGAACCTTCACATCGACACTTCCCCCATCACCGGTCAGGTAGACAGACTCACCCCCGTCGAACGACAGACCGCTGACAAAGAATATGTCAAAGGGATAAATGCTTCGCTGTGCGCCTTCGGAGAAACCAAGAGAAGGATAATTGCCCCCCGGTGTATGAACGTCCTCATCAAGCACAGCTATGGCAAACATGGTTGTGTCTCCGTTGCTTATATTTTCGAACATAAACTGGAATACATGAAGCTCAGCTGGTGTACCCTTGCTGAACACCTCTTCAATAAGATAGAGATCATTAATCAGGTAATCCTCACCGTCATACCTGAATGAGTTCACCGGATCCCTGTCCTTCGAACATGAAAAAACTGTCAGCAGGGCCAGCAGCCCGGCGAGAAACAGAGCATTTCTTTTCATAACATTGACTGTTTAAAACGGTATATAAATCATTTATAAGGTACTCCTGTGTTTGATTACGCAGATCTCTTACTCAGCTAACCGCGGCAACCGCCGATTTATTGCGGTAATGCATCAAAATATTTTGCCGGGCTCCTCCGTTGCACCATGGTACCCGGGAATGGTTGATCGCGAACGCAGACCACAATGCCGGGACATTTTATACGTTACATTTAAGAGATGATGCGGGTCCCATTGATTTGTCGTAAGCCAACATATTGATATTGAAGCTGTTGAGAGCAAATGTCATTTCCTTCGTCTTTCTGACCACAGCCACCATGCTGCTGAGCGCCTCCTGTTCGCGCAGAGCCGTTTCTGGTGCATTGGATAACGGCGGCGCAGGGCGAAGCTACGCCGGCGTAGTTATTGAGACCCCCGAAATCACCCTGCGATTACCGGATGTAACTATGAGCTCCTCAGAAGAGAAGCGGCTGGAGCAGTTTATGGAAGCCGGGATTGAGCAACCCGTGGCAGCCGGCACAGCCACCCCTGCCGCGGTTATCGAAAGAGCCCGAAGCTACCTCGGGGTGCCGCACTGCATGGGGGGCACAACAGCGAAATGCATGGACTGCTCCGGACTGGTCTACAGGGTATTTGCAACTCACGGAATAACACTGCCCCGAAGCTCCGAGGAGCAGGCGAGGTATGGCCGTATAATTCCGGAAAGGGAAATGCTCATGCCGGGAGACCTGCTTTTTTTCGTCAGGACATACAGCACCAGCCGGCTTATAACACATACCGGCATCTATACCGGGGACGGCAAATTCATTCACACATCAAGCAGCATGGGGGTGACAATCACCTCATTGGATGATCCCTGGTGGAAGGAGAGATACCTCTTCGCGACCAGGATGTTTGAATGACAACCCTTCTTCCCTGACAGTAATAATGATGCAACCGCGCCTGACCAGCTTAATACTTCGCAGATGCCACCCTGGAATACGCAGCAGTCGCAGCAGCTAGGCGTTGGGTTCCTGTTTCGAGAGAAGCCTTATCATTGAATCGAGTGTCTCTTTAAGCCTGATCAGGTCCTTCGCCTTAAGGTCTCCTGCCACCAACCGGCCACCAAGCTGCTCCGGGATCAGCGAGGCTTCCTCCTGCAACTTCCGTCCGTTTTCAGTCAGGTGAATCATCACCTTCCTCTCATCTTCCCTGGAGCGCTTCCTCTTCACCAGGCCCTGCTGCTCCATCCTCTTAAGCAGCGGAGTGATAGTGTTGGTGTTGAGTATCAGCTTCTTCGCAATGTCATTCACAGCAACGCCGTCATCCTCCCAGAGTATCATCAGCACGAGATACTGGGGATAGGTGATCCCCAGTTTGTCCAGGAAAGGCTGGTACTCCCGTGTTATCAGCCTCGAGGCGGCATAAACCGGAAAACAGAGCTGGTTCTCAAGTTTAAGTTGTTCGTATGTCATGTCAATATTTGCTGGTTAATATGCTGCAAATATACAAAAAAGTGATTAAATCGCATGCGATATAATCTCACGCGGTTTCAACCACTTAAAGAGCATAAATTCAACCGGTGGTACTCCACTTAATTACAACCTTGCCCTGCGCGTGTCCCCCGGCTGCATACTGCATTGCTTCGGCAGTCGTTTCAGGTGTGAAGAATCTATCTATCGCCGGTCTGATTATCCCGTGCGATGCCAGGTTCAGCAGGTATTTCAGGTCGTCACTGTTCGTTTTTGCAGCCAGGAAAAGCATCTTCCGCCTGCCAAGTGACAAAGGTTTCCCTATAACAATAGCCTTGAAGATCTGTGACAGAGCTCCTCCGACCATCACATACCTTCCGTCAGGCTTCAGCGCCTTCCGGCACTTCAGAAGAGAATAATTCCCGTTTACAGCCACAATCAGGTCATATTTCCTGTCTCCGGCCGCAAAATTCTCTTTCGTGTAGTCAATCACACGGTCAGCGCCAAGGGATCTTGTCTGCTCCACGTTCCGGGTGCTGCAGACAGCAGTTATCACAACTCCGAAATGCCTGGCAAGCTGAATGGTCATGGACCCCACCCCGCCGCTGCTTCCCAGTATCAGCACCTCCTGCCCTTCCCGTATGTTTCCCTTGTTTCTCAACGCCTGCAAAGCGGTCATTGAAGCCATAGGCATAGCCGCCGCCTCTTCAAATGAAAGGCCGGCAGGCTTCGGTGCTTGCTTTTCAACATCGCAATAAACAAGCCTGTCCGGCTTCGCCTTTTTGTTATATACAACCGCCTTCATACTCCTGAGCTACCCCTCCTTTGGCTTTCCCCAGGTAAGCACGATGATCATCCCCACAGCTGCCATAACTACTGAGCTGGCCAGGGTCTCGATCACTACCGGCAGCAATGATTTGTACATTGTTGTCATGGAATAGAGCGACAGGTCGATTGTGCCTGTAAAAAGAGCTCCGAACAGCGCCCCGGTCTTCAGTCCGTCAACAATTCCGCGGGCTCCGGACCACTGCAGGAACAGGGTCAGAAACAATGCGATAAGGAGATTGGACAGGATCATTGTCCACCAGATCATCTCCCCTTCCGGACGGTTGGCACATGTGTTGGTCATTGGAGAAAAGAAATTGTAAAGCAGCACCCCGTAAACGAGCCAGCCGATGAGGAAGTATGCTACTCCCCCGATTAGTGTTCCCCGTAAGATTTTCATGATTAGTGTTTTTAGCCTGATTAATTCATAAACCCAAAATTAACCGTAAGAATCCGACTTTACAACCCTACCATAATCACACATGGTATTCTTTCTCAGATTTGTGATCTTGATTTTGGTGTTGCTGCGCTTCGATTTCCTGTTTTTCCCGGAAAAATTGCCAACAATCCTGTAAAATAGTATAGTCAGGGGACAGGTCTCCCATG
>DHGW01000026.1 GCA_002402965.1 Bacteroidales bacterium UBA4788 | reverse complement strand
CGTAGGCCATACAGCATTGTAGATGTGCTAGTTAGAGCCCTGTCCCCGAAATTCCCCGAACAGCTTCGCGCCGTTGTATTTCTTGACAATCACACCGTAGAGGAGTGCCGTCCAGAATGAGAACAACGCATATACCAGCGCCGGCTTGACCATCTCATTGCTCTGTATCAGGGTACCCGCCACCAGCAATGCCAGCGTTGTATTCTGCAACGCCACCTCCACCCCGATGGTCCAGGATGTCCTGAGACCCGTCTTGCCCAGCAGTCCCATTCCCATCCCCGCAGCAAAACCGACGAAATTGATCAGCACAGCATATGGAAGTATACTCCAAAAATCTGCCCCTGTTATGCCGGATCCTCCGCTTGACTCTTTTGCAAAGGCAATAATCATGTATACCCCGGCAAATAGAATTATCATCACTGTGCGCACGGGTTTCTGGATTTTTTCAGCCAGGCCGTCCTTGAAATATCTCAGCAGTACACCGGTGATTGCCGGAAGAAGGGTGATGAAAAAGATCTGCAGGAACGAGGCACCCAGGGGCAGCTCGAAGGCTGAGTGCTTCCCCGTAAATACAGTGAGCGCCAGGTTGACCAGCAAGGGTATTGTAGCCAGGGTAAGCAGGCTGTTGACAGCGATCAGAGAAACCGAGAGAGCCACATTGCCCCTGAAGAGCACCGTCACAAATCCTGAAGTTGTGCCTCCCGGACAGGCCGCAAGAATGATGAAGCCGACCTTGATTGTCGGGGGCAGATCAGTGAACCCAATTATCAGGAAAACCAGAACTGGAAGAATTATCATCTGTGAAACCAGTCCCAGGATAAATGCCTTCGGGGAACGGTAGATACGCCTGAGATCATCAAAGTTGATCGAAAGCCCCACGCCAAACATAATGGTAGCCAGTACTGCACTGACAAGAAAATCGATATAGGTCAGGTTCATACGTGTAAAGTAATCGGTTTTTGCCGGAATGACAATGAGAATTCCGGGGCGTCACCTGAAATTATCGTGATTTACGTGAGCCACTTTACTGCAATTTAGTAAATTAGATTCCTGAAAGGAAGACGGGTGAAGTTCTTGCACGCGAAGGAGGCGAGGCAGCCGGCAAATTCTTTATGTGGATTCTTTACTATCTCGCTGCCGACTATTTAATAAGGTGCCTTCTGCAGCAGATACCGTCACTCGAAGTGATTCCCTACCTGCGATTCCGCATAAGGAGGAAGAAACTTGTGAATCATCTTCTTGTCAGAAGCAGTTACAGTATTTTCAATATACTCCCGTTATTCATACTCATTCCCTTTTCAGTGTTGGTTCTGGGCCCCTCAAAGGGAGCCGCAACCGCTCTGAATTTTCTTACAGGCTGCCTCCTGCGCATCATGCTTAATAACCTGCTGGGACTGCTAACCGGGTTGCTCACGAGGATCAATTCCGTTTACTGGATCATCCCCGTGGGAGTAGCTGCAGTAGTTGCACTGGCAACCAGCCTGGAAGGTTCAATTAAGGAACCGTCCCGTGCTCTTGGCTATGCTCTGGCAGAAGGGCGTCCTGTGCCCTCCCTGGTTGTAGTCGGAATGATTGTTGCCGCCATCCGGACGATTCACTGGTTGCTTCACAGGTACCTTCGGGTAGACCTGGCAGGCACACGCTACAGGCTGAGATCAAAAGGGGCCTCTTTCTCCGGAAGGTTCAGCCGGCTGGGGGATAGCGGCAGGTATATGTCGCTTGAGTTATCAATGCTTCTTCACAACAAACGCTCAAGAAACACCATGCTTATGGTGCCCTTCTTCCTGGTGTAAGCCGTAATCTACTTCCTGTTTATGGATGAGACACCGGGTGGATTATTCACAATTTTCATTACAACCATGTTCCTCGGGCTGGGCGCGATGTCATACGGACAGTTGATTTTCAGCTGGGAAAGCGCCTTCTTCGACGGCATTATGGCAAGAAAAAACGATTTCATAGCTTATGTCAGAGCCAAGTACTACCTGCAGGTGCTCGTCACCCTGATTGCATTCGTACCAATTGCCGTGGTGGTCACCATCTCGGGCAAGATGAGTCTGTTCCTCCTGGCTGCCCTTATGCTCTTCAACCCCGGACCCAACAGTCTTCTTACAATGGTGCTGGCAACACTTAATGATGCCAGGATCGATCTGGACGCCGGTACTTTCATGAATTACCAGGGAATGAAAGGAAGCCAGTTCGTCATGACTTTCCTGTTTGTCCTGGTTCCGGTTGGAATATATAAGCTGTTGTCTCTGGCAGCAGATGAAAACACGGCCGTTGTCATACTGTCCTTCCTTGGAATCATCTTTATCGCATTCAGCAACTGGTGGCTCAAAAAGTTCATCGCTGGCACTTTCATGCACCGTAAATACAAATCCCTCGAGGGATACCGCAAATTATCCGCATAATCCGCCATACCATGATCAAGGTTACAAACATCATCAAAACCTACAATAAAAAGACAGTCCTGAATATCAGCGATCTTACTGTCAACAATGGAGAGATCTTCGGACTGGTGGGCAACAACGGAGCCGGGAAGACAACTCTCCTGCGGTTGCTGCTTGACCTCATCAGGGCCGAAAAAGGCGAAGTACGTTCAGGAGATCACATTGTGGCAAAAACAGAAGAGTGGAAAGAGTATACGGCATCGTACCTCGACGAAGGATTCCTGATTGATTACCTTACCCCCGAGGAGTTCTTTGGCTTCATTGCGGAGGAATACCGTATAAACAAAGAGGAACTCAACAGGAGGCTGGCAGAATTCAGCGATTTCTTCAATGGTGAAGTACTGGGCCAGAGCAGGAAGTATATCCGGGATTTTTCCAAGGGAAACAAGCAGAAAATCGGGATAGCATCAGCACTGATCACCGAACCCGGGGTTGTGATCCTCGACGAGCCTTTCAACAGCCTCGACCCCACCTCTCAGATACTTCTGAAGCGCATGCTTTCAGACTATAACAGGAGAACAGGTGCAACAATGATTATCTCCAGTCATGACCTGAATCACGTTACCGAGATTTGCACCCGCATAGCCATCATTGAAAAAGGTATCATTATACGGGATCTTCAGAATAACGGCCAGGCCATGGCAGAGCTGGCAAGCTATTTCTCGGTCAGAAACTGAACGACAGGCAGTAGTGCAGTCGGCAGTCAGCAGTCACAAACAGCTGCAGGACCACAGGACAGCAAGACTGCATGACGGAGCGAACCGACCGACCTTCAGATTGAGGCTTCTAAGAAGAAGTCTAAACCCCGCACACAAAGTGTCGGGGCCCTTTAGACCCTCAGACCTTAGAAGCAGGGTCACTAACCAGCCCCATAAAGACGATTGTACCGGTGGTTGTCTCCCTGATAAAATAAAGGAACGGACGGTTGATGTTGATTTTCTCCGGCTCGGGTGGCAGCGAGGTGCGCGTGAATCCCACCACGGTTGCCGCGGCAGCTTCGGTACCCTCCTCCTTATTTTCAATAAATGTCTGGTGCAGCACGAAGGAGATGAATACTTCAACATCACTTATCCTGCTGAAGTCAGCGGTGGAGGGATCAAAAGCCGGACCCATCCCCAGCCCGATCAAGTCATCATTCAGTCTACGCTTGTATTCATATTTGAACTTCGGCATATAGAGCTCCACCTCCGTCTCCCCGTAAGAGAGAGAAGCCATCCACTGCTCCCACTTATCCGAATCGAGCCCGGCGGCAATCTCTGCGGCTGAAACCCCTTCATCAGGCAACGCCACCACCATCGAATAGTTCCCCTGCCCGTATGGAAGCTCCACCAGCCTTACTTTCCAGGCATCGGCAACTGCGAATTTCTGTTTCTGGTACATCATCGGCACATTGACCGGGTTGCCCGGGGTGACGTAAAATGCCCGGTCAGCCGTATTCCTGCTGTCAAACTGATGCTTCCACTTCCCGTTAAAATAGACAGCATTTATAAGCAGCATGGCGAGATCAGGGTCCAGCTGAGCGATCATTTTCTGAATCCTGTCGTGTGTCTTATCCTCAATCCACCCGTTGATGATATCAACCGAACGGGGATCAGTAACGTCGAAATTTCTCGCCTCGGCCTTGTACCACTCCTTCAGTGCATCAATAAATTCCTTCTTAACCGGAAATTTATTCTCAGCCCAGACGGAATTTGCTATCTCCATCACTACCCTCTCGTCAACAGGGATCATCTCGGTTACGAGCTTCCGGTAGGTATCATTGATCTCTTTCAGGCTCATGCCGTCATACCGGAGAGCCGATTTCACGGCGTCAAACGTGCCGTCAGCAGCTCCGTTGAGAGTCATCGACAGGGCGCTGGTTACGCTGAACGGTGAGATCATAATGTTTTTACCGGTGGTCTCCCCGGACACAACCGGTTTAAAAAGATCAAAGGCAAATCTGTTCGCCGAGGCAACAACCTCCTTCTGCTTCAAAGTAAGCTCTATCTCCACCGGGTCTGCCGGGAGAGCTTGTGACGGTTGTTTCTCACATGATGTCATCTGTCCGGTTGTAACTGATACAACTAAAACTGCTGTGCTGAAAAAGATATTTTTCATATTTATCCCGTTAAGGTAACAACATTTTATATCAAATTTTGTACCGCAATCCTGTATTTTTCCTAATTTAGGAATCTTGTTAACCCAACAGGTCTGTACCTTATGAGAGTTTTCTTCCCTGTACTTCTACCGGAAGACCCACCCTGACAGATGCCGTTTCCTGTAGTCTGTTTGTGAATTGATGATCATACCCTTTTATTCCTGTACTCAATTAACCACTATGAATAATTCCAAATTAACCCCGCTAAAGACAGCCCTGATGCTGCTGTTTATTGTTGTTTTCGTTTCCGGTTGCAGGCAGGCCGAAGATCCGGAAATACCTTTAAATGTAACAGATGTTGACGGAAATGTTTACAATGTCGTCATCATCGGTAAACAGGGCTGGATGAAGGAAAACCTGAAGGTCACCCATTACAGTGACGGAACTGAAATACAAAATGTTACAGGCACTTCTGAATGGGCTGCTCTGACATCAGGTGCATGGTCTGAATATAACAATTCTGCCTCAGCAGGTGCAACCTACGGAAAGCTCTATAATGGATTTGCGGTGGAGACAGGTAAACTATGCCCGGCGGGCTGGCGGGTTCCGACAGATGATGACTGGACTGAATTGATGGATTTTCTTGGTGGCCAGAGCGTTGCAGGAGGTCACATAAAACAGACAGGAACTTCATTGTGGAAGACTCCTAATGAAGGCGCCACAAACTCAAGCGGATTCACCGCACTGCCTGCCGGCTTCAGAGGCCCGACAGGACTTTTTTATCAGAATGCAGAAGTTGCAATTTGGTGGAGCTCATCATCAGAGGCAGACAAGCTCCCATATTGGATCACAGTCTTTTCCAATGCCTATATGGCCAGGAACTTCCCCGTTCCAAAAGTCAACGGCATGACAATCAGGTGTATATGGGCTGATTGATCTGCAACAGTATTCCCCGGTTGCTTGGTATCTTCGACTGTACGTGGAATTTTCTTTTGTATGAAAAATTTGAGTGCAGGCTATCGGCCAAACCCAGGCACTGTGCAGTTTTTTTAATAAGTTAGCATCTGCATTGAGGCTACATGATGACAGAAAACAAGATACTCAAGATAGCACGCAGAATTCAGGCCATATCACAGTCAGGGCTTCACTTTGCCGAAAATGATTTTGACAGGGAACGGTACGAGGAGCTTCGCAACCTGAGCGTGGACCTTGCCAGTGCCGTCAGTGACACCGAGCCCTCCAGGATACATGATCTTTTTACCAACGAGACCGGATTCCAGACCCCGAAGGTGGATGTCAGATCGGTGGTGATAAAGGAGGGAAAAATACTGATGGTTAGGGAAAGGGTTGATGGCAGACATTCAATGCCGGGCGGATTTGCAGATATCAACTACTCCCCTTCCGAGGTGGCAGTGAAGGAGGTTCGTGAAGAGACAGGCCTTAACGTGCGGTTCAACAGGGTGCTGGCTCTGGTCGACACCGACAGACACGGTTTCCCTCCCCTTCCGTATCATTTTTACAAGATAGTTATGCTCTGCGACCTGGTTGACGGCGAATTGTGCGACAGCAATGAGACCACCGGGGCCGGATTTTTCGAGTTTGAAAACCTCCCCGAGCTGTCCCTTGAGAGAAATACTCCACAGCTGTTTGAACTGATCAGGAGACAGATGGAGACCATCATGACGTATTCAGACTGAGGCAGTCAATTAATCCTGAAGATATGAGCCCACTGACGAATGAAGAAAAGACGCGCTACCACAGGCAGCTTATTGTTCCCGGGATAGGCGAGAGCGGTCAGGGGTTACTGAAAAAGGCATCGGTACTGGTTATCGGCGCCGGCGGCCTCGGGTCACCTGTACTGATGTACCTTGCTGCCGCCGGGGTAGGCAGAATCGGCATCGTTGACTCCGACGAGGTCAGCACGGGCAACCTCCAGAGACAGATACTTTATGTGACTGATGATGTGACAAGGCCAAAGGCTGAAGCTGCTGCCGGAAAACTCCGGCACATCAATCCACATATAACAGCCATTCCATACCCGGTAAGGTTCACTGAAGAGAACGCCGACAGGATCCTGGCAGAATATGACATTGCGGTTGACTGCTGCGACAACTACTCAACGCGGTATGTACTCAACGATGCAACTCTCAGGGCCGGCAAACCAATGGTCTATGGTGCCGTGAGTGAGTTCATGGGCCAGGCCTCTGTGCTTAACTTAAGGGGCGGCCCCTCTTACAGGGATCTCTATCCTGAAGAGATGCATCTGGCATCAGCAGACAAAAACGTTCCTCCCGGGGTGATTGGCCCTCTCCCAGGCATTATCGGAGCTGTACAAGCCTGCGAGGTGATCAAGATTATAACCGGGGCCGGTGATGTGCTGTCCGGTCGTCTCCTGCAGGTTGACGCACTGAACCTGAGAACAGATATTATTTCGCTCTGAATCAGTTATCCTGACGATTATTTTTACGAAATTAGTTCTCTGATCCTCTAAGGTCAGAGACCCATGACTGCCGGGATACAATTCAACCTTATTTTTGTTCTGCTGCTCCTGCTACAGCAGTCAGATGACCTCAGGGCACAGGTGACTGCTGATACTTCGGCAATCAACCGGTCCACCAGGGAAGCCTATAGCATCGCACGAAAAAATCCGGATGTCTCAGTTATAATCTCACGCCAGGCCCTGGCGGCTTCTCAGATTATATCCTATAAAAAAGGTATGGCTGATGCATCACTTTCACTGGGCATGGCCTACCTGGCAAAATACAACCAGGGTGACAGCGCACAGTTCTATAATGAACTTGCTCTGAAAATCTATGAAGAAACCGGGGATTTCTCCGGGCAAGGCAGGGCAAGTTACGGACTCGCATATGTTTACAGCTTCAGAAGCGATTTTGTAACATCAGAAAAGTATGGACAACAGGCTCTTGAATGTTTCGAAAAGGCCGGTGACCACCGGGGTGTGATCAACAGCCTTAACGTTCTTGCCTACCTTGCGAGACAGGAGAAAGACCTCAGAAAGGCCAAAGGTTACATCGAAAGGGCCATTGCTGCTGCAAGAGAGGTAAAGGATACCTTACCTCTGGCTGATGCCATGAATAACCTGGGAAACGTTTACAAGGAGATGGCTCTCATCAGCCAGGCCATTGATGCCTACTTCGAAGCATTGCGTCTGTGGGAGATGAAGAGCGACACCGCCGGCATGTCGTTGGCGTATGGCAGCATCGGACTGGCTTACTTTTACCAGAAGAACTACACCAAGGCCCTCGAATACAGCCTTAAACACCTCTCCCTGTCTGAGAAGAGGGGCGATCTCTGGGAGATGGCCAAGATGTGTAACAATATTGCCCAGATATATAATTCAAGAAGTGTTTTTGACAGCGCCCTCATCTACAACCGGATGAGCCTTAACCTGCACCGTATTATAAATCTGGAATCGGGGGAAGCTGATGCGTGCATAAACATCGCATCAACGCTGCTTCACCTGGGGCAGAGAGACTCAGCCCTGTGGTACAGTGAAAAAGCAATAGAAATAGCTGTTGAAAACGAGATAACCGTGCCTCCCTCCTATTATGTAACCCTTGGAAACATTGAGCAGTCGCGCGGCAATTACAGACGGGCAGCTGAGAACGCCCTCCGTGCCCGGTCCATCGCCAGGGAACGGGAAATGCCCCTGGTGATCTCTGATGCAACTCTCCTGCTGAGCGAAATCTATGGCAGGACAGGAAGAGACGACCTTGCATACCGATTTCTGAAGGAGCATATGCAGCTGAAGGACAGCATAAGCAATGACCAGTTCCTCCAGCAGGTGACCAGGATGGAGATCCAGTATGACTTCGACAAGAAACAGGATGCTGCCGAGCACGTCAGGGTGCAGGAGAGACTGATAAGTGAAAACAAGATCAAACAGCAGAGGATCTATCTCGGCGGCCTCGGACTGCTGCTGGTTATCGTGGCTGTTTTTTCGCTGCTTTACCTGAGGCACGCGCGCCTTCGGGCAAAATATTCGCAGATCGATCTCGAGCAAAGGTTGCTGAGAGCCCAGATGAACCCGCACTTCATCTCCAATTCGCTTTGCGCCATCCAGGAGCTTATCATGGCTGAGAAACCGCAAAAGGCAAATACTTTCCTGACAAAGATTGCGAGGCTTATGCGCAATATTCTTGAGAATTCAAGGGAGGAGTTTGTACCTCTCGAAAAAGAGATTGAGACTCTGAAGCTTTACATGGATGTCCAGCAACTGCGGTTTGACAACGGGTTCAGTTATGACATCGATGTGGACAAATCAATTGATCCGGAGAATGTGTCTGTTCCTCCAATGCTCGCTCAGCCCTGTGTTGAAAACGCAATTGAACATGGGCTGCTGCCCGGGAAAGATGAAGGCCGCATAGGTGTGCGGTACTCGCTCATGGATGGGCTGATGATGCTGGAGGTCACTGACAACGGCATTGGCAGGGAGATGGCAGCTGAGAAGATACCTATAATGAAAAAAGAATCCATCTCCACCAGGCTGACAGAGAAGCGCCTTGAGCATTTCAGGAAGGTTCTGAAAGAGAAGCAGATAAGTTATGAGATCATTGATCTCTTTGAGAAGGGAGTCGCTTCGGGAACAAAGGTTGTAATGCTGCTTCCATGGAAGAGGATATACTCATAAAACGGATTCAGGATGAACACAGTAATTGTTGATGATGAAGCTCCGGTCAGGAACACAATCGCAACCCTGTTAAGAGGACATTTTCCCGATATCATTGTTTGCGCCCTCACCGGCAGTATTGCTGAGGGTTATGAAGCAGTAATGAAACATCAGCCTGACCTTCTCTTCCTGGATGTAGAACTGCCTGACGGACTAGGCTTTGACCTGCTGAAAAAGCTGTCACCCGTACGATTCAGGACAATTTTCATCACAGGGCACCAGGAGTATGCCCTTGATGCAATAAAGGTCAGCGCACTCGACTATATTCTCAAACCAATTGATCTCGAAGAACTTGCAGCTGCAATCATCAAAGCCAGGGAGATATTCAGCCACGAGGAGGAACAGCTTAAGTTGCTTGCCCTAAGTGAAAACCTGGCAGGAAAGAAGGTTTTAAAACGTATCATTCTGAGAACTGCTGAGGCGTTGCAGCTTATCTCAGTGAGTGATATCATCAGAGCTGAAGCCGACAGCAACTATACACATTTCCATCTCGCCGGCGGCAAACACATCATCGTATCACGGACAATCAAGGATTATGATACAATGCTCAGCGGATCAGGTATTATCCGCGTGCACCAGTCGCATCTGGTTAATCTGAATTACATTGACAAATACATCAGGAAGGACGGCGGCTACCTGCTCCTGAAAAACGGTTTATCCATCCCAGTCTCCCCGAACCTCAGGGAAAAGGTTCTCCAGGCTATCACTGACCATCTATACGAGTAGTTTTTACCGCACCCGTCATACGTAGCTTTCGGGAAGGATGAGTTCCGCAGAGTTGAGATCTTCAGATTGAGACCTGCAGGGTCGAACCGACCCGCCGAGAGGCGTGGAGTTCACCGCAGGCAAACCTCGCACACGAAGTGTCTGGGCCTTAAGACTTTAGTCCTTCAGAATTCTCGTCTGTAAGACAAAGGACCCTCCGATACTAATTCAAACCCCCTCTCTGCTCATTTGCTGTTGCTCCCGGCCTTGCCGTGGAATAACTTTCCATAAAAACACAAGGCTATGAAGTATTCAGTCTTATTTACTGTCATCACCGCTCTGCTGTTTCTGGTCACAACGGAAGCCAAAACGCAGAAAGTGAAAGTCAACGTAAAGGAGAAGGTGGTTGAGGAGACGGACAATAGAGCCAACCGCAAGACCGACGAGGTTATTGACGCTGGCTTCGACAAAATTGAAGAGGGTATCGGGAATATCTTCAAAAAGAAAGAGAAAAAAACCGGGGATGATGCCTCCGGACAGGATACAGACAGGGAAGAATCCGGAGAAACCGGAACCGTTTCCGGTAAGAACCGCACCGATGAAAAGGGATCCAATCAGTCGCAGCTTACCCTTAAGTGGAACAAGTATGATTTTGTTCCGGGCGAGAAGATTATTTTTGAAGATAATCAGGGAGGAGAGGAAAACGGAGAGTTCCCGTCCAGGTGGGATATTGCAGGTGGAGGAAGCGTTGAAAATGCCTCTTTCGGCGATCAGAATGTAATCTGGTTCAAAGAGGCGGAATCATGCATCATACCATTCTTTAAAGAGCCTTCAAAAGACAATCTGCCTGATCTCTTTACAGTGGAGTTCGACTGCTGGTTTGAGCCTGAAGAGTACTGCCAGTACTATGTAGATTTCTGGGATCATAAGAACCAGAGCGAAAGCACGATAGATATTGACCCGCTGATAATAAACGCTAATCATGCCGGCATAAATGATGTGGGTGAAGGTTTCTATCCCGGCTATGAGGAAAAAGGTGAGATCACCAGCGGATACTGGCGTCATATGGCTATCAGTTTCAATACGAGGGCACTGAAGGTATACCTGGATGATGCAAGAGTAGTTAATATTCCCAATCTGGGTGTCAATCCCGAGGGTCTCACAATTTGTTGTGACCCGATGAACACCGTGGGAACACAGGGAATTAACAGGTTCATTAAAAATATAAGGATAGCCGAAGGAGCAGTCAAACTCTATGACAAGCTGATGCAGGACGGTAAGATCGTTACCAGCGGCATCCGTTTCGATGTAAACAAGGCTACAATCAAACCCGAATCCATGGGCATCATCAATGCAATCTATGACCTGTTGAAAGATCATCCTGAGATTAATCTGAGTGTTGAAGGTCACACCGACAGCGACGGTGATGACAGTTTCAACCAGGATCTTTCAGAGCGCAGGGCTCAGGCTGTGGTTGACCGACTGGTAACATTGGGCATTGAAGGTTCCCGGCTTTCCAGTGTAGGCTGGGGCGAGAGACAACCCGCAGGGCCCAACAGCACGTCTGAAGGCAAGGCCGCCAACCGCAGGGTTGAATTCGTGAAGAAGTGAAGGCATAACAAAGCTTGCTTGAGTCTATTCCGATCGCAGAAACAAATGTGCGAAGCAAATTTGTAAAAATGTAAATACCATGAAAAAACAGATTTATGATTTTAAAGTAATTGCCGGGGTAATTCTGCTGGCGATTCTGATTACTCAGTCATGCGACCGGCTCGGGGAAGAACCGGATTACATCGGTACATGGCAGTACACGGAAAAAATATATCTGGGAGAGGTGGCTGTAAACATAACTCACACTCTCAAACTGACAGATGGCTACTTCGAAGAGGTAATAATCTACCGCCGTGACAACACCAGCGCAGTGATGACATTGTCAGGGCTGAGAGGTAGCATAAGCGTAAGTAATGACGAACTGAACTTCACTCTGACAGCTGTAGGGGAGTGTCTGAAGGATGCCGTCAATAACTGCACCGCAACTGTAGAGTGGTTTCCAAAAGGATCTCAGACCTATAATGATTACCTGACAATCGGAATGTCAGAGTCCTTCAGCGGCACGTTCGAAGCTGACGAGTATTACCTGTGGCTGGTCCGTGATATGAATAAAGACACCGATACTGACGACGATTGGGAGGATATTGAATTTGAACGGCAGTAAAATTATTCCGTGATGGCACTGACTACAATACTAAAGTGGAGCCAAGACAAAACTGCAAACCAAGGAGTTGTATTTGTAAAGAACTAAACAACTTACTGATTTTTACAATAAAAAAACCTCAATGAAACGTACATGTAAGTGTCTGATCATTTCCGCTTTGTTTCTGTGCTCTTCAATTTTCTTAATGGCTCAGGAAGACCTTGAAACTCTGTTTAACCGGCTAAACAAGAAAATTGAATCGGAGGTTCTGCAGCCGGGATGGCCAGATGTAACACAATTTGATGCTTACTTAAAATGGATGCAGATCAAGGCGGCAGATCGTGACAGGGCAAAAGAATATGCCATGCTTGCTGAGAAGGAAGGTAATCCTTACTGGCGTAATAAGTTCATCTGGCTCTCAGAACAAGCTCAATGGTCCGGTGAGGCTACAATTCGTCATGCTATTGATAAATTCATGGATCCGGAGGATCACAGAACCAACAGACCTGTCGGGTGGGGTCAGGCATGTGATCGAGCAGGGCCCCATTTAGGAGAGAGGCTATATATGCATGCTATTGAATACGGATTCAGGACCGATGATGTTTTAGATGCTGTAAAATGTCTTTTACGATATGCAACCAACGATCTGGAAGCAAGTTACCTCTATGTTGATCAGGAATCCTTCCTTGGCAGTTATGATGCACAGGGACTCCAGGTTATGCCAAAAGGCGACTGGAATGCCTATTGCATGCGCCGCGGAGAATTTACAACAACCTACCAGGGAGAACCGGTAGCTCCTGCAGACAAAGCTATGGCAGACGCATTGAAGGAAGAGCAAGGGAAACAGCAGAGGCAAGTGGCAGGCCACTTTCAGCCTCAGAGTGCAACCTCCGGCTGATCATAGATACTTTGAGCGGTAAATACTGGATCAGGGGTGAGATCACTGTCAGCGGTATTGAGATAAATGGAACCGATGAAATGGACATTAAGGTCAAACCCATCAACAAAGAGATTGATGAAGAGGTAGATGGTACAACAGGAATAGATGAAGAAATTGAAATATCAGGGACATTCACAACCGTGAAGCCCGGTGATATACCTGGAGAACTGAAGGGCACCAAAGATCTTTTTAAGGATTTGCCGGAGGAATTCAGGGAGTTCATGGAAGACCTGGGCGGAGCACAAACTATACTTATGTCATGGAACCTGAGAAAGAGGATTGATCATGAAAACTGAAACCTGTGGTATTGCATTAAAAGGCTGGCTGATCAGTCTTATGATAAGTATCTCATTATATGGAACAGCACAAAAGAAGTACTGCTGTGAACGAGACTTAATTTTCCCGGAATTCTCTATGCCTCCGGAGCAGGAAAGAGATATAAGCGATTTTATCTCAACATCGTGGGATTCGTATATTATTAATTCCGGCATACATGAATTGCTGGAATGCCCTCTTATGATCAAACTTCTGAGCTATACAGGAATAATTAACCTTGATTCAATGATTAAGCGCATTACATCTGTTGCAACTAAGAAAGATCCCGAATTCGATTCGCATTATGATAACATGAGGAACCGTGCGGAGTATATCTGGAAAGGAAAGCTGGAACTGACATACATAGATAGAATTGTACCAGGCTGGACAGAACCTGCGTACGGAGGGGGAACAGAATATCTACCCGGCTATGTTGTCGGAGGATGGAAGTGTACGATTCAATTATATGATATTCAGCATGATGAAATCGTGAAAGAGGCCACAACTACTTGGACCGGAAGTGATATTGGGTACTATAAAAATCTGGAAAATGAATATAATGCAGGAACCTCAGACAGATTGAAAATAGACATTTTAGAAGAGCTGTTTGACAGGGAGTTTCATAATCTTAAGCAGATAATATGGGAATATGAGAAAGTACCCCAAAAAGCAGAATTCGAAAGCGAAGTAATAAAGGTTGACCCTGAAAGGACAAAAAGGATCACCTTCAGGGTGACAGATGAAAAAGGTGAGATTCCGAAATCCTGGCAACGGCTTGCAGTAAAAGTTGATTTTGGCTCGCTGGTTAATGGCACACCTTGTTGTGAATCGGGAGAAGATGCCAAATTCTATTCCTTCATGTGCGAGGAAGGCCAGGTCACAATCGAATATAAAGCCCCGGATCCTGATAAAGCTACCTTCGACTACATAACTGTCTATAATGGTTGTATAACTAAAAGCACTGACATTAACGATATGTCAATGATTGATATCCAGGATGAAATTGGCGCGGTGAACATAGCGCTTGTCAACGAGGGTTATTCGGGGACAGTTACCCTTACTAAAAGCTGGGATTATGTAAAGCAATATGATGATCACGCCTCAACCTATACAGGTAGCCAGACGATCAATATAAACGGAACATTCAAACCAATCCCCGAGATGGAAGGTATGGAGGGACAACCGATAAAGATCTTCGGCAAAGGAACAGTTTACGGAACCTGGAAACATAATGAGAGACGCTACTGCGAGGGGAAAGGTTGCGGCGACTGCCCCGGGCTGATGTATGATGAATCAGGCTCTGGCAGTGTACCCAAAATGGTGTTGGATGCTATAATTATTACCACCATGGTGTTGCCAACAGACAATAAGGTTGTGGCTGACCAGCTCAAACAGTTCGGAATGGATAACTTCTATGATATCATGATCCCGGGTGAATATGTCGATACACAGAGAAGAATCAGGTCTGACCACGGAGACGAAGGCTGCCAGTGGAGTAACTCTGCATCTTTCACCACTCTGACAGATTGTATGATAAGGTATAAGGTCACAGTTATAGAACATCTGCATGGAAGAGCATCATGGAGTTCAAAAAGTGACAGCAACGGAATAAGTATTACAGACCTTACGGAGGCAATATATAATCAGCCACCTTATGATCCGGAACAGAATGGTACGGATTATACCTATACAATCACATGGAATCTGAAAGCACGTTAACCCGTCAGACTTTTTTACAAACAAAAAATGAAATAATATGAAAAAGTCAATTTCACTTGGAGTTTACCTGGTATTCATGCTGACGGCAGCATGCGCCCAGGAACAAGCCCTGAAGCCCTATGGCATCAAATCGGGAATTATTGAATACGCCTGCTCCGGCGATAAGACCGGTACCGGCACTCTCTATTTTGACGATTACGGGATGAAGAGCGCAATTTACATGAAAACCGTCTCCGAAGGCGAAGAAAGCACAAGCTGGGTGCTTACTTCCGGCAACTACCAGTATATGTGGGATCCTGATCAGCCTGAGGAAGGAATGAAAATGAAGAACCCGCTGATTTCATGGATTCAGGAGGCATCAAAAGGAGACATTGAATCATTCACAGAACAGACTTATTCAAAAATGAGCATGGTTAAAAGCGGTACAGAGCTCTGCCTGGGCAAAGAATGCACAGTTATCAAGGGCAAACCAGGAAAAGTGCTGATTTGGAATGGAATAATGATGCTCTCAGATTTCAGAATGGGCACTTATGTTTCACACCAGGAGGCAACAGCAGTGAAACCCAATGTACCGGTTGATGCCAAATATTTTATTCTGCCAAAAAACATTGTATTCTCAGAGATGCCTGAATTTTAATACATGAAGTTATGAAAACGGGTTTATCCTTCTGCATGATGGTCTTTGCCTGTTGTACCATTACAGGTCAGAATGCTGAGATCCTGAAAGATATAAATCCAGGGACAGGAAGCAGCTTTATAAGCTATATGACGCAACTGGGAGAGAAAGTCATATTTCAGGCTATTGTTCCCGGCGCAGACAGCGGACCATGGGTTACGGACGGAACTGCCGAAGGTACCTTCCTGCTGAAAAAGATGATCGGTCAGAGCGGCCAGATGACCGTTTTCAAAAATCTGGTCTATTTCAGCGGAGATGACGGAATACATGGCCAGGAACTGTGGCAGACCGACGGTACTTCTGAAGGAACCGTAATGGTAAAAGATATCTTTCCGGGCAGCTATGGAAGTAAACCTTCTGAGTTAACAGTCTTTAATGACGCTCTGTTTTTCAGCGGTAACCACCCTGATTACGGAGAAGAACTTTATGTTATGCATGTGACTGATAACCAATCAGTAATTGGTATCTATGATATTACTGAAGGACCTGAATCCACAAAACCGGGGTGGTTGTTCCCGGCATCGGGAAACCTGTACTTTTTAGGGAAGGACAACCGCTACCTGTATTATCACGATCCAACAAAAGGAATAACCGGACTGTATAACGATGCTGTAAAACCAGGGCCTACCGGTAATCCATATTTTGCTGACTATAATTGTTCGGTATATTTCCCTGCAATCGAGGCTGATGTTTCTGAGGCTAAACTTGGAGTGCAATTGTGGAAAGTTCTCCCCGGCGGTTATGTCGTGAGACTAACAGAGATTTTCAGTGATAATGTTGACCTGAAGCCACGGCACCTGACCAAGGTGGGGGATAAATTATTCTTTTCCGGGAATACTGCTTCTTTCGGCGATGAATTGTGTGTTTACACAGGTGAAGTGTATGCACCCGGTATTACATATATGGTCAGGAATATCAATCCATCAGGAGATGGAAATCTTGGCGGCTTTATCACCGCCTTCAAAGACAGACTCATTTTTTCTGCCGGAGATGCAACAACAGGAGTGGAACTGTGGGTATCAGACGGTACTGAGTCAGGAACAAAACTTATCAGGGATATTTACCCCGGACCGGTGTCTTCCGGCATAGTTAGTCCCGTCATAATCGAAGATACACTCTACTTTTCAGCGGATGACGGAACCGGAGGTGAATTGTGGAGACTGATCAATCCTGACGGTCAGCCTGAAAAATTTACAAACATACCTGATGGCGGGGCATGGGGCCCGGAACTGGTGAGAATTGGAAAAACTTTCATTTTCAGTGCCAGCAACAAGGCAACCGGAACTGAACTCTGGAAAATGAATGTTTCTGGAAGCACTGCAATGCCGTACATGAGTTCCGATACTGAAGGCATAAAAATTTATCCAAACCCTGTCACCGATCATATAAATGTTCATTGCACTGAACGGTTTTCCAGTCAGGCGGCAATATCAATTTACAACAGTGAGGGTGTGAAGATTATGACAAAAACTATTGGAAGTGCCCTGACACCTGTCAGCATTCAAAATCTTAAGTTGAGTCCTGGACTTTACTTCCTGAGAATAGAAGACGGCTCAAAAAAGGCGGTAAAAAAGTTCGTGATAACAGAATGAGCCCCCTAGTCAATACCCTTGAATACATTTCGTGTCATTCTCATTAGAATTCCGTACGGCAAAACAGACTCGATAGCATAAAGTATCTTATATAATCTGCCAGGAACTATTACCTTCTTCCGGCGGAACATCTGAATTATGATCTCCCTGGCTGCCTCGTCAGCTTCAAGAGATGAGATGATTGCGCCTTTACCGCTTGCTGCAATCCTCTCACGTACTTTGCGATTTGTCTTCACCGGACCGGGCATGGCCACACTCACACTTACCCCGGTGCCATGCAGTTCCTCCCCCACCGAAATACTAAAGTGATACAGGTACGCCTTCGAGGCTGCATAGATGCTTTTGTAAGGCATGGGTGCAAACCCGCTGAAGCTTCCCATGTTCAGAATATAAGACCGTGGATGCGACCTGAGCTCAGAAATGTAATAGTTTATAAGCAGGGTAGCACATCTTAAATTCAACAAGATAGTTTCAGAAATGGAGGCGTCACTGTATTTCCCGATCTCACCCCCGTGCCCGATGCCGACATTATTGATCAGAATATCAGGAATTATCCCTTTCGATGAGGTAAAATCCCTTATCAATCCGGGGGTGTCAGACTCGCACATGTCAGCCTCAAAGCAATGGGCGACAATATTATGGACCTTTTCAAGTCCGGAACTAACTTCCCTCAGCCCGGTCCCCGGTAAGGCAATCAATACAAGGTTATGCCCTCTTCCGGCAAGCTCATTTGCAATGGCTCTCCCCAGACCGGAACTGGCCCCGGTCACAATGGCATAGTGATCGGTGACGCTGGTCATGCTATTTCTCCCTCCTTTTTAAGCCACTCCAATGTAAGCTTCACTCCTTCCCTGAATGGAGTAAAAGCGTAACCCAGTTCCCTTATCGCCTTATCACTGCTCAGGCTCCAGTGATTGAGATATTTCTTCACCCAGGGTGCAGTAATAAGAGGTGCGATGCCTGTAACAGCTGCCTGCCACTCCATCAACCTTGCAGCTGCTGTCATCAGCCATACCGGAAGATGGATCACCCATCTCCTTTCCCCGGTCACGTCTGCAAGCGTTTCAAAGAACTGCTTAAAGGTCAGGTTATCACCACCCAATGCATAGCGCTGCCCCGGACGGCCTTTGAGTGCAGCCAGGATATGGCCGTTGACCACGTCATCAACCAGCACATAACTGCCAATGCAGGTTCCGTCCCCGGGGACAATATGCCATTTGCCCAGAGCATACAGCTTAATCATCCGTGTCACTGAATTGCTCTCATTGACCGGGCCGGGGCCGTAGACACGAGGCGGATTGACAATTACTGTCTCCATGCCGTCCCTGCAATAACTCCTGACAAGATCCTCGGCCTCAGCCTTGGTTTCCTCATACTCATTGAAAAACGGAACGGTGCGAGGAAATTTCTCATCAATGGGGTCAACTCCGGGTGACGGACCAATCACTGCTGCGGACGAGGTGAAGACGAAACGCTTTACTCCTGCCCTGAGAGATGCATTGAGCATATTTTCTGTCCCGGTAACATTTATGCGGTAAGGAAGACTTTTGTCTTTTGACCATGGTTTGGCGAATGCGGCAAGATGAAAGACAATGTCACATCCCCTTGCTCCCTCTTCCAGGATATCAGCTGATCCAAGATCACCGATTACTGCTGTGACGCCTGGAAGGGATGAAAGATCTTTGAATTTTTGCGGAGCCCTGACCAGACATTTCACAACATGTCCATCTGAGGAAAGCCGTTCTGTCAGCCTCTGTCCGATGAAACCATTGGCACCGGTAATAAAAACCTTCATCTCAGTATTATTGAGTTAATCAAATATACTGAATCTGACAATGTGAAACACCGGCTCAGGCATTAATCAGCCCGCTACCGCCGGCAGATCAGATCTTCACCTTCGCAGATGCCCTTGAGATAATTGAGTTATCACTCTCAGATACGGCAGTCAGTGTTACGGTGGCCTTTTTACTGCATCCCGGAGCAGTTTTTATATACACCGGCACCCTTACACTTTCCCCGGCAACGGGAGAAGCCAGCTCATTATAGAGCTTTACTTCCCATCCCTCTCCCGCGACTTCAGCCCTGAGACGGCAGATATCATCTCCCGAGACGATGAATTCAACGATACCCTCGCCTGTGATCTTTCCGGTAGCTTTTGGCGCAACGACTGTGGCAGCTTCCCTGACATTGTCAGAGTCAAGAGATCTGACCCCTATCGTGTACGAGAGAACATCCTGGTCATTTCTATGGATATCCAGCACATAAAAATGAAGGCGGTTATGTACGTCAACATATTCAAACTCACTACCTGAATTAAGGCCTGCATGGAACAGAGCATCATTCAGCTGCCGGTAATCGGCTACAGTACGCATCACCTTCTCACCGTTCGGTTTTACATAATCAACCATGCTGATATCCTCAGGATGAGCGTCTATTACCCAGTTGAAACAATTGAACTGGTTCGGCCCTCCGTTCCTTCCCTCACTGTCGGTATTCAGTGCAAGAAGCACCCCGTTGTCAGGACAGAACGAGTCATAACCGATGCGCTGAACCACTTCAAGGGAATAGTAATTAAATCGTGGCGTCCCCGGTGAAAGAGGGTCTGTTGCCGGGTCCGTCGCCGGAGTGCGGTCATGGGGCTCGGCTCCGTCAAGGCGGACCATCATCCCGGCATATTCACCCGGCAGCGGTTCAACGGCACGTGCCGTAATACGGGCTATTACGGGAGCAGACGAAGCAAGCCCGTCCCTGCTTACCGTGATCAGGTCCCTCTCTGTAATAAACTCGTTGACCAGCCTGTTTCGCACCATCAGTCCGGCCGGCATGCTCGCACCGGCAATTGGCGGAACAACCCACCTCATATGAGGCCCGCCGGGGCCGTTGAATGAGCCTCTGTCCATCATGTCCCAGGTCCCTGAACCAACCCGCCTGTAAGGCTGGATATACGGGTTGTTGTTATTGTCGCCAATGCGGAAGGCAAAGTGACCCAGCTCATGCGTTATGGTGCCGGAGTTCTCTCCCTGCCTGATGGAGGAGAGACCCCACATCATCTGACCGGCTTTCCATGAAGTCCACTCCACATAGCGGGTGGGAACCCATCGCGGCATATCGGGATTGGGATTACCCCACCCGGCAGGTATCTCATCCCTGTTGTTGAACTTCATCTCCCCGAACTCCTGCCACACGCCAGTCTCATCATATCCTGCATAAACCCTCAGTATGGCATCATAATTTCCCTTGATATTCCCCTTGTCAGCCCTCCAGAGCGAGTCTATGTCACGCTCCATGCGATACCTCGCCGTGCTGCCGTCAGGGGTTGAACTATTCTGTTTGTGTTCATTAAGCCCGTATGCCCATAACGGCCTGGGCATACGGTAGGGACCGAAAGCTTCCAGCTGTGTTATGCCAAACTTTCCCCTCGACTGCTCCATCCAGTAGCCGTTTATTGTCTGGCCGTGATTGACCGACGACGGCTTCAGCCAGAAATCAGCATAGAACTGCGGTATCTCCTCCCGTTTGACAGGGTCGATCTGCGGATTGCCGAAGAGGTCAGACCCTTTTGGAAGGGTCATCACAAACGGCTGATCGGAGAAATCCACAGCCACCAGGGCCATGCGAAATTCGCGCCCGGGCTTTAGTGCCGGGTCAGCCCAGTTCTGACCCGGGATCGGCCGGTAGTCGTTCCAGGTCATATCATCCTGGTCCTGTACAACTTGCGGGTCAATCGGCTGAAATTTTACCTCTTTAGCCTTCCCTGACTGCCCGAAGGTGACAAGTACCACGGCCAGTAAAGCAAGCAAACTAATCGTTATCCCCGTTTTTTTCATATCTGACAGATAATTATGTTCTTCCTTTAGATAAAATTCCCTATTCCCCTCTGCTTAATCCTTCTTCGGCTCACTGTAAAGGCCTTCCCTTGAAAGGATATGGTCAAGGTTTGCAAGCCCGTAAACGATCACAGCCGTGACAACAGAAACCTGCTCCTGGTACTCAGCGATGCTCTTGTCATAGGTATCGCGTTCGGTATGCCAGATCTCCCCGTAATTGAAGTTGTAACCCTTCACGTCCGGCCCTTCAAAATTAAGGGTGGGAACACCGTTCATTGCGAAATGAGCATGGTCTGAACCGCCGGCGGATGAAGGTCTTGGGCGGGCTGGGTCAGTCCGTTTCTTCAGAGTAAAGGGAAAGTCGGGATTAATGCTGCTGAGCGGCTTGCATATCTTCTCGAAATCATCATACATCGCTTCGGGAACGGTCATTCCCGTATAGGGTGTCGGTCCTCCGTCGCGGTTGAAGTAGTTGGATATCTTAGGCAGTTTATCCGTGTTGGTCTCCACCCAGTGCTTCGAACCAACCAGCCCGAACTCCTCAGCGGCCCAGAGACATGCCAGTATGGTGCGGTCAGGTTTGCCGCCGGCGGCCATTATGAGACGGGCTGCCTCCATGGTGGGACTGAGACCCGATCCGTCATCAACGCCTCCTGTTGCAACATCGAAAGCATCCAGATGTCCTCCCATCATGACATACTCATTCGGGTACTTCTTGCCTTTTATCACACCTATCACACTGTAATACTTTACAGGACCGGGCTTGAAATGATTCCTGATGTCAAACTCAAGCTGGAAATATCTTCTCTCCTTCGCCATCTGTTCTATTATTGCATACTGGTGCTCATCGAGCTTGATATCGCACACAGTCGGAAGGTTGTCGAAGCTCATCCTGTCCAGGTTCTTCCTGTCATAGAGAGCCCTGATGGGGACTGATGACGACTGGATTATGCCAAGGATTCCAGCCTCGCACATCTCGCGGTAAAGGAGAGCGGGCTCCTCCTTGAGCTTATGAAGTTCCTTAGGGGGATTCTCCCTGTTCATCCTGTTCTCCATCATGATCTCATGGTTGATCCTTGATATCGAGTCGTTCCAGGCGATGATGGTTGCCCTTGTGCTGTCAGCCTTCGGCGACCAGTCAACGGGCCATCCATCATTCTTTCCTCCGATGAGCACCCAGGCGCCCTTCAGCGCTCCCTTCATCCGTTCAAACTCATCTTTGCTCTTCGGCTCAATGAGTACGTGTCCACGCTGGACGCCTTTTGTGCCCGAAGTATAAGAAGGAGTTGCAAAATGAAGTATCATGCCGTTGTCAGAAAGCATCCTTCCGAACCATGGACCGCGGTTGAATCCCACCGGCACTGTGCCGGCCTCATCCAGAATCACCTCCATACCCCAGCTCCTGAACTGTGATGCGCACCACTCGACTGCGTTCTCGTATGCATCGGAACCGACGAGCCTGCCGCCGATACGGTTGGATACAACATCGAGATGATGCATGGTGCGGTTATCTGTCTGGCCAAGCTCAATGATGCGGTCAACAACTTTGTTCTGCTGGGCCTGAAGGTTTGCAGCCATCATAACCAGCAATAAGGGAAGGAATAATTTTTTCATTTCGAGGTATTTGATTTTTTTCTTCCGCCAAACTATAAATTAAGGTTTAGAAACGAAAGAATTAAAGGATGTTAATGGGCCTCCGGATAGTTAAAAAAAGTTATCGCTAACGGATTGTCCGGCTCAGCCGGCGAGGGATTTCAGCTTTTCGGCCAGGATGGCTACGCCTTTCCCTGCTCCTTCGGATATATAATCGACCTTGTGGTCTGTATGTACAGTGACAGGCTTCGGGTCAATAAGGAAGACGGGTTTCCCGGCAGGTACGTAGTGTATCAGTCCGGCTGCCGGATAGACATTTAGCGAAGTGCCTATCACGGCAAAGAGGTCTGCCTGTGAGGCGAAATCGGCCGCTTTTTCCATGGCAGGGACGGCCTCGCCGAACCATACGATGTTCGGCCTCAGCGTCGATCCGTCAGGAGCTTTCTCGCCTGAAAGAATGTCGCGGTAGCCGATATCAATTATCTGATCAGGATTTTTGCTGCTGCGGGCCTGGGTAAGCAAACCGTGAAGATGCAGGACACTCGTACTGCCGGCTCTTTCGTGAAGGTCATCCACGTTTTGTGTGATGATATGCACATCAAACAACTCCTCCAGGGCAGCGAGGCCGGTATGGCCTGAATTCGGACCGGCCTTCTCCAGCTGCCGGCGACGCTCGTTGTAAAACCTCTGAACCAGGTCCGGGTTACGGGACCATGCTTCAATGGAAGCTACGTCCTCAACCTTGTACTGCTCCCATAACCCACCGCTGTCACGGAATGTTTTTATTCCACTCTCGGCGCTCATCCCCGCACCGGTCAGTATGACAAGTTTTTTCATGTCATGAATTTAAATAAAAGGTGACAAACAAAATATGTCAGATAACAGGGAATGAATATCGGTCTGACCCTCCGGGGGCTAACGTAATGACCCGGGGTCTGATCTTTTTTGTAACTTGTATGAGGTTTTCAATATGAAGAGCCTGTTGTTCATATTATCCATGCTCTTGCTTCTGGCTCCTGGTCAGGAGGAGGCCCGGTATGTCAGGGCCCGCGAACGGATGGTGCAGACCCAGATAGTCGCAAGGGGGATCAGTGACCCCGCGACCCTCAGAGCCATGGGCCGTTTGCCCCGTCACCTTTTCGTGCCGGCGCCATACTCCGCGGAAGCGTACAGTGACAGGCCGCTGCCAATCGGCTACAGCCAGACTATATCACAGCCGTTCATTGTGGCCTATATGACCGAACTCTCCAGGCCGGCTAAGGGCAAAAAGGCGCTGGAAATAGGTACCGGATCAGGATATCAGGCCGCAGTCCTGGCCGAGATAGTGGACACGGTTTACACTATAGAAATTGTTCCCGAACTGGCACGGGAGTCTGAAACCCGGCTCAGGATGCTCGGATACCGTAACGTCATGACCAGGTCCGGCGACGGCTACAAGGGGTGGCCCGAACGCGCTCCCTTTGATATCATCATCGTTACCGCCGCAGCAGACCATATACCCGAACCATTGAAGGAGCAATTGGCAGAAGGTGGACGTCTGATAATGCCTGTTGGTAACCCTGCCACAGTTCAGCAACTCATCGTCCTGACAAAAAGAAAAGGGAAGATAACCGCGCAGCAGCTTGAAGCAGTACGTTTCGTGCCCCTCCGAAGATTAAAATAGTTATTTTTACATGCCCGCCAAATTAACGGGCACCCGATGCGCAACCTCAAAAAACACCCATAATGCTCTATGCAATCATCGTGGCAGTTGTCGTATTACTGCTATCGGCAATCCTCATCTTCAACTCCCTGATCCGGAAAAAGAACGATGTGGAGAATGCCTTCGCCTCAATTGATGTCATGCTCAGAAAGAGATATGACCTCATCCCGAAGATAGTTGAGGCGGTAAAAGCCTATATGACATATGAAAGAGAACTACTCAACGAGATAACCCAACTCCGGATAAAAGCACTGTCACAGTCCATCACCCCGGAGGAGAGAGTAATAATTGAAAACCGTCTCGGACAGCAACTGACAGGCCTGCTGGTGGCCGTTGAAAACTATCCCGATCTGAAGGCAAGCACTAACTTCGTGCAACTGCAGGGAACACTCAATGAGGTTGAAGAGCAGCTGGCAGCATCGCGCAGGGCCTTTAACGCCGCCGTCACACTCTACAACAACAGTATCGAGGTCTTTCCGTCAAATATGATAGCTTCAGCGATGAATTTCAAACGAAGAACACTCTTCGAGATACCCCTGGCAAAAAGGGAGGAAATAAGTGCAAAACCGACGGTAAACATGGCATAACCAGCGAGTCGGAGGATGAGCAGATACAACAATTTCAGGGAATTCTACGAGAAGGAACTGCGGCCAGACCTGGAATCGATAGACCTCAGGCGGAGGGAGACAAATAAAAAAGCGCTTACAGCCCTGCTGATAACAGCCGTCGCCGTTCTGACAGAACTGGTTCTGATACCCGGCGACACTAATTTTCCCAAACCGGTTCCGGTTATCATAACGGCCTTCGCAGGTCTGGTGGCTATAGGAATAGTAAGCGAGAGCTACCGTAAGGAATACAAGGAAAAGATTATAGCCCGTATTGCCGGCTATGCTGATGAAGGCCTTGTATATTCCCCTGAAGGCTTTATTCCTATGGAGAAGTTCATAAGGAGCAGGATATTTAACCTTTCATGTGACAAATACAGCGGTGAAGATCATTTCAGGGGAAGAATCGGAAAAACAGATATCGAATTCTCAGAGGTCACGGCCAAACACAGGAATAACAACGGTACAGGCAAAAACCGGAGTGATGACTATACAATAATATTAAAGGGCCTGTTTATCATTGTCGACTTCAACAAGCACTTTAAGACCCACACTGTTGTTCTGCCTGACACCGCGGAGAAACTCTTCGGCAAGTTTGGACAGACTTTGCAGTCTGCCTCATTCGGCCGGGGTGAGCTTATCCGGCTTGAGGATCCCAGGTTCGAGAAGGAGTTCTGCGTCTACGGCGAAGACCAGGTGGAGGCCAGATATATACTTACACCTTCACTGATGGAACGGATACTGGCCTACAGAAAAAAATGGAATACGAGAGTCTACCTCTCATTCCTCGACTCCAAAGTATATATTGCCATAAGCATGTACAAGGACCTGTTCGAGATGCGTCCCTTCAAGCCTGTAGCCGATTATGCTTTCCTCGAAGAAAGCCTGCACTTCCTGACCCTCATCACAGAAGTCGTCGAAGACCTAAGCCTCAATACCCGCATCTGGACCAAGGGGTAATCACTCCTCCGGCTCGGTCTTTAATTATTTTGTATAATCTATCTCTCGTGGTTGTATACATTTAACATATTTTAACGTTTTCAGCTTAACTCATTGTTCTATAATTAGTTATGTCACTTAATGATTGAATATTGATGTCTGTATTCAATTTTTTGTATATCTTTCTGTCATTTTATTTGAACAATATTTTATTCATGATGTTCTCTCTTCAAAATTAACAACCAATAAATCGAACATCATGAAAAAACAGACACTTATTTACGGAATGATTGCCCTGATGGGAATCTTTATACTCACAGGTTGTGAGAAGGAAGAAGAGCAGATGAAGGAAGTATCTGACATGACAATTGCAGAATACGCCACTTCTGATGCAAACTTTTCAATACTTGTACAGGCCCTCACCAAGGCTGATCTTGTAAACGTCCTTAACGGAACCGGCAGCTTTACAGTATTTGCTCCCACGAACGCAGCCTTTACCGCTCTCTTCAATGAGCTTGGCATAAGCGGCATTGATGCACTCACGAAGGAAACCCTTACTCCCATTCTTCTTTACCATGTTCTGGGAACCGAGGCAAAATCTTCAATGATCACCACCGGATACTATAATACTTTAAGTCCTGCACAGGGGTCTACGCTCAGCCTCAAGGTTGATGTTTCCTCCGGGGTTAAACTCAACAAGACCACAAATGTAACTGCTGCAGACGTTGACGTGAAGAACGGAGTCATTCATGTTATTGACAAGGTTCTACTTCCTCCGACGGTTGTTGATATTGCACTTGCCAATGACGCGTTCAGCATCCTGGTTCAGGCAGTTGTCAAGGCTAACCTTGTAAATGCTCTCAGTGCTACAGGTCCTTTTACGATCTTTGCTCCGACAAACGATGCGTTCCAGGCTCTCTTTACAGCCCTGGGCGTATCAGGAATTGCTGATCTTACGGCTGCGCAGCTGACCCCGATCCTCACATACCACGTTGTCAGCGGAAACGTTCTCTCAACCCAGCTTCAGGCAGGCAATGTGCCAACCCTTAACGGAAGCTCCCTGAGTATTGCAGTAAGCCCGTCACCGACAATCAACGGAAGCACCGGAATCATTGCAACTGACGTTCAGGGTTCAAACGGTGTAATCCACGTGATTAACAAGGTTCTCCTGCCGTAAGGCATCAATATATATCGTGATCTGAATGGCAGCGATGCACCAAGTGTGCACCGCTGCTTTTCTTTACTGAAACTTTGTATAAAATATTAGAGCAAAATCAATACAAACCATTAAATTTAACCCTGTAAGAATCCGCACCATGAGCCGCTATACAATCGCCGAACTTGAGAAACTGACCGGGATCAAAGCAGGGACCATCCGAATCTGGGAAAGGAGGTACCGCATCATAAAACCGCACCGCACCGATACAAACCGCCGCTGGTATGATGATGAAGACCTTATAAGGATTATCAATATCGCGATTCTGCACCGCCATGAGGTAAAAATTTCAAAAATTTCCACAATGACCGGTGAGGAAATAGCTGCTCAGGTTGCACTCCTTACCTCGGAGAAAAGTGATGCAGACACCCATATGGACACATTGGTGGTAGCCATGACCGCATTAAATGAGAAGTCTGTAAATGATATCCTGGTCCGGTCAATAATCACAAGGGGTTTTGAAGTAACCTTTGAACACATAGTCTTCCCGTTCATGAGGAGGGTAGGTGTGATGTGGCAGACAGGTTCGGTTGACATAGGCTCAGAACATTTTGTCACAAACATTTTCAGAAAAAGACTGATAGTTGCCACTGACTCTCTTCCCCAGTCAGAAGATCCGGCCAGAAAAAAGGTCCTTCTGTTCCTTCCTGAAAGGGAGATGCACGAACTGGGGCTGCTTTACTTTGGCTTCGTGATAAAAAAGGCCGGGCATGATATCCTCTATCTCGGACAGTCGACCCCCTTCAACGCTCTTACAGATGTGGTTGAAAGATGGCATCCTGACATCCTGGTAACAGGTTCTCTTACCGGCCTCCCGTTTGAAAGGCCGGAGGATTACATGAGCAGGCTCAGCAGCCGCTTTGCTACCAGAAAAATACTTGTTTCCGGAGCCATGGCCGAGGTGACAGCTAAAAGGAAATTCCCCAACATCTTTGCAGTTACATCAAGATCTGACCTTAAACTTCATCTGTAACTATTTCATAATAAGTGGCTTCCCTCGCACCGTCTTCATCTTAGCCTTTGGTATTGTGGCTTCAGGCTTCGGAAAATACATTGACCATGCCACTGCCGGGAAAGCATGGTTTTTACTGGTGAAATACATTGATGATGATGGTAACATTACCGAAGTATGCGAAGGGACAGGAACCAGCAATGATTGGTCCCTTTATTTGAACCGTAAGCCCAATACAGGCGACTTCGATGGGCAGACGCCCATGCTCTGGTTCGCGGCCGCCCTGCTCAGGCAACTCTCTCCCTTTTATTTTTTACGGCAATTATGCAACATTTGCCGTACATTCTCTGTAATAATTGACAAGCAACAAGCAACTGCAATGTCATCTGTATGATATTCTAAGCTGTAGCACTGAATTAATTTTATTGGGGAATCTACAAAAACATTTCTTTATGAGATCGTTTAAACACCTTCTGTTTGTGGCAGGAGTATCTTTTCTTGTACTCCTTACGGACACCACAGTATGCGCCATGGGGCAGCTATCGCCCAGACTCTTCATCGTTGACCGACTTAAAGCCGACGCCTCTGAAAACATCAGTAATGCAAATGCTGCAGATGAAATCTTCATCCTGCCTGATATCGGCAATCCGCTCGCCATCATTACTGATAAACTGAAAGAGAATAACTTTTCGGAGATACATCTCTACCTTCTGACCAAGCCGGGATCTATGATCTTTGACGAGCTGACCATTCTTACAGACAATGTCGGTGAGTGCGCTGCTCATTTCATGGAGTGGAGGAAGAATCTAGCTACAGGGGCGAAAATCATCATTCATTCCGACACACTCGCTACCATTCCAGACGGGACACGTCTTGTTGAGCAGATAGCTGAGCTGACGGGAGCGACTGTACTTGTACAAGACTAACTCATGAAAGCTAAAACTATGAGATATATATATCTTACCATATTGCTGTCATGCCTCACACTGCTGACGGCAAAAGCCCAGGTGTCTGAGACCACATACCCGGGTACAATTGTTTACGAAGGCTACTATGATGACGGTTCCTGGGGCCCGTTCAACATCGGATTCACATTCACTTACTACGGCAATAATTACAGCCAGTTTCACGTCACCTCCAACGGGCTGGTGATGTTCGGTTCAGGCTCGGGTGACTATACTGAGGATCCCATTCCCAGTACCGGTTCACCAAATAACTTTATTGCCGCCTTCTGGGATGACATTGTCATTGACCCTTCAGGTAAAATCCTCTATACCACGATTGGAGCAGCTCCCAACAGGAAGTGCATAATCCAGTGGACAAACATGGGATTCTTTTCCAGTACTGTGCTCATGGGGACCTTTGCGGTCATTCTCCATGAGGGGAGCAATAACATCCAGATCCAGTATCGTAGTATTATTGACAACACCTCTGCCAGGGCACACGGACAGTCTGCGACAATAGGACTCGAGAACTCCGGGGGCACCGCAGGGATCCAGTATGCCTGGCACAATTCCTCTGCTGTTGAATCAGAACAGGCAATCCTCTTCACCCCTTCCGGATCAACCTATACTGTAAATCCTTCTGCAACCTATGATGGTTTCTACCTGACAAAGAATATAAGTCTGCCAGAACCTGGAATTCCGGTTCTGGTCAGCCCTGCATACAATGCAGTGGTTGGTTCAACCCAGACTTTTGAATGGACGTCAGCGACCAATGCCAGCTCATACACCCTTAAAATATCGTCCAATTCGGACATAAGCAATTCTGCCAACTACAACGCAGGAACTGCCACATCCTACGAGATATCCGGCCTCTCAACCGACGCAACCTATTATTGGGCTGTCTTTACTTCAAACACCACTGGCACAACATGGTCAGAGATATATCGGTTCGCCACGAGTGCAAATCCTCCTCTCTCAGCTGTGCCGCAAACGGTTTATGTGGAGCAGAACGAGGAAAGGCCTATAAGGCTGCAGTATAACGGCGGTGATGCCAGTGCCAAGACCGCGGTGGTTACAACCCTTCCTGCCGAAGGAAGTCTTTACCAGTATGAGGGCGGGTCCCGGGGCGCGCCAATTACCACAGTGCCGGCTACGGTTACAGACATCCAGATGAACCTGATATATGTTGCCGACGGAGCAACGGGTAACGGAGCAGGGAGTTTCAATTTCATCATTCGTGACAACACAGGAGACTCTCCTGCAGCCCCCATTACGGTAAACGTTAATGCACCGGGTATCCCGAACTTCCTTCTTGCAGCCAGGGCAGGCAACATCGAGATACAATTTGATAAGCCAATGGCTGACCCGTCAGGAAAAGAGAGCCAGTTCACTGTAAAGGTCAACGGCGTTTCGGTTCCGGTCTCCTCGGTTGGATTAAAGGATGGAGATCCTTACTCAATAATAGTGAACCTTGCCACTCCTCTCACGGGGAGCGAAACCGTGCTCATCTCATATACCCAGGGCGATGTCATGTCAGAAGCGGGCGGTCTGCTCCCCTCTTTCATTGACCAGCCTGTCAGCTTCCTGATACAAACAATCACTTTTGCGGAACTGCCGGCGATGGTCTACGGTGATCCGGCTGTCTCCATGTCAGCATCCGCTTCCAGCGGGGCACCCGTAACATTTACCAGCTCCAACACCTCTGTAGCAACCGTCAATGGGACATCACTCACTCCCAACTCACCAGGTATTGCCGATATCACAGCTTTCCAGGGTGGCAACGGCACTTATGCCCCGGCAAGGTACATCAGAACCCTTACAGTCGGAAAAGCCAGCCAGACGATTACATTTCCGGCTATCTCCGGAAAAGCATTCGGAGATCCGGACTTTAATCCCGGTGCAACGGTATCATCAGGACTGCAGGTTACTTACAGCAGCAGTAACACCGATGTGGCCACGATAGTATCAGGCAACATTCACATAACCGGTACCGGTATCGCTGTAATCATAGCCTCCCAGCCGGGTAATGGCTTATACAATGCCGCAGACGACGTCACTGTCAACCTTATTGTCAGCAAGGCAGACCAGTCGGTAACATTCAACGCGTTGCCATTAAAAGTTGTGGGTGATCCGGATTTCAATCCCGGTGCCACAGCATCATCAGGACTAACCGTTATCTATACAAGCAGCAATGATGAAGTTGCCACCATCGTGACCGGCCAGATACATATTGTTGCAGCCGGCACGGCTATAATAACGGCCTCACAGCCGGGCAACGATAACTATAACGCTGCCCCTGCCGTTCAGCAGACTCTCACGGTCACCAGGAGCACTCAGACGATCACCTTCCCTGCCCTTGATCCGGTGACATACGGTGATGCAGACTTTGATGCCGGAGCCACGGCCAGCTCAGGGCTCACAGTAACATACACATCCGGCAATGCCGATGTGGCAACAGTTACCGGCGGGCTGATCCGTATCATCGGGGCAGGCACTGCCGTTATCACCGCATCACAGGCCGGTAATGAAAACTATGATGCTGCCGTGAATGTGCAGCAGACTCTGACTGTCAATAAGGCGATGCAGACCATCAACTTCGGCTCCATGCCCTCTTACACCTTCGGAGACCCCGACTTCACCCTTTCAGCCACCTCGTCATCAGGACTGGCTGTAAGCTTCACCGGCAACAATGAGAACGTGGCTTCAGTGTCGGGTACCAATGTACATATCACCGGTGCCGGCTCAGTATTAATTACTGCCAGCCAGTCAGGGAACCAGAATTACCTTGCTGCAACTGATATCCAGCAGACACTTGTGATCAGCAAAGCATCGCAGACCATAACATTCCCGGAATTGCCGGATGCAATCTTTGGAGATCCGGATATCTATCCGGGAGCCTCGGCATCATCAGGATTGCCGGTTGCATACGCCAGCAGCAACAGTTCAGTAGCCCTGGTCTCCGGAGGTCAGTTACAGATCACCGGCGCAGGCACAGCAGTAATAACAGCCTCGCAGGCCGGAGATGATGATTATGAGACTGCTACAGTAGTGACCAGGACCCTGGTTGTTGGAAAGGCGGACCAGTCAGTCACCTTCCCTGCCCTGGCTCCGGTAACCTACGGTGATCCGGCCGTTTCTCCTGCAGCAACTGCCTCATCAGGACTCGCTGTTAATTATACAAGCAGTGACCCGTTGGTTGCATCTGTTTCGGGCAACATGATAATTATCAACTCCGCAGGCACTGTGACAATCACAGCCGGCCAGCCGGGGAATGACAACTATTATGCCGCTGCAGACCAGACCCGGGAACTTACTGTCAGTAAAGCCGGCCAGACTATTGCTTTCAGTGAACTTGCCGGCTCGGTTTACGGCGATCCCGATTTCAGTCTGACAGCAACTTCCTCCTCCGGTTTGACTGTATCCTATGTCAGCAGCAATGAAGCTGTGGCAACTGTTGACGGCTCTTCCATTCATATAACAGGAGCAGGATCAGCAGTCATCACCGCTTCACAGGCCGGAAATGAGAACTACCTGCCAGCCACGGATGTCTCCCGCACTCTTGTGGTGGATAAAGCAGCACAGACAATTACATTTGATCCGTTTGCTGTGCACACCTACGGCGATCCGGATTTTGGTCCCATAGCAACTGCTTCATCAGGTTTGAACATCTCCTATACAAGCAGCAACACAGAGGTGGCTGTTGTTACCGGTGGGCTTATCCGGATTATGGGAGCGGGATCTGCTGAGATCACTGCTTCCCAGTCGGGTGATGACAACTATACTGCGGCTCCTGATGTGTTGCAGCTGTTGACGGTTGAGAAAGCTGATCAGTCACTCTCCTTCCCCGCAATGGACCCTGTTGTCTACGGTGCATCACCATTCATTCCTGATGCTGAATCCTCTTCCGGCCTGCAGATCACGTTTGGCAGTGACAACACCTCAGTGGCGGAGATAGTGAACGGCTACCTGGCTGTCCGGGGAGCCGGTACGGCAGTAATCACTGCAAGCCAAGCCGGCGACGGCAACTACAATCCCGCGGCCGAAATACAGGTTACTCTGACTGTTGGCAAAGCACCGCTGACCGTCACTGCCGATGACAAATCCAGGGCATACCTGGAGCAGAATCCCGCCCTTACATTCTCCTGTGAAGGATTCGTCAACGGAGAGAATGTCTCAGTACTGGATAATCAACCTGTTCCTTCCACGGAAGCAACATCCTTATCGCCGGTGGGAACATATCCAATTGTCCTGTCAGGTGGAGATGACGATAACTATGATCTTATACCGGAAAACGGGGTACTGACCGTGACAAGGATTCCACAGACGGTAACCTTTACCTCGTGGCCCGCTGAACTGCTGGTCACAAAGACAGGTGCACTGCAGGCAACCACTTCCTCAGGACTGCAGGTGCTCTTTGAAAGTACCGACGAAAGCCGTGCATCAGTCTCAGGATCAACGCTCATGGGTGTCAGCAGGGGATCGGTTGTTATCAGGGCTTATCAGCCGGGGGACAATAATTACGATGCTGCAGAGGCAACTGTAACTGTTGAGATCATTTCGTCGCACAGCAACATCATGAACCTGTTCACCCCGAACAATGACGGTTATAATGACTACTGGGAAATCACCGGGATTGAATCGTTCGGCACTCATGACATAAGGGTATTCAACCGCTGGGGCAAGCTTGTCTTCTCCTCAACAAGCTATGAAAACGACTGGGATGGCACCTGCGACGGTGTTGCACTTCCGTCGGCAGCATACTATTATGTCATCAAAACGGAGGATGCAGGAACAATTACAGGTACCGTAAACATTGTCAGATAACTCAGAACCGAAGTAAAATGAAAAAAATATTAATAACAGCTCTGGTTCTCATACCGGGCCTGCTCCTTGCACAGCAGATGCCTGTTTCAGAGAACTACTTCATGGATAAGTATTCCCTCTCCTCATCATATGCAGGCCATTTCAATCCCGGTAATATATTTACCTCCTTCAGGACAGACTGGACCGGCATTGACGGAGGACCAAAGACAATCCGTGCCTCCTACAGTGATCTGCTGATGGAGAATGCTGCCTATGGCGGCAAGATCATCTATGACAAAGCCGGTATTTTCAATCAGCTTTACATAATGGGAACCTACAGCTACAGCCTGAAAGTAACCGGGGACCACAGGGTGCTGCTGGCACTCTCGGCGGGATTATATCATAACTCGTTGAATTTCTCAGAGTACTACAACGATCCCAATTATGATCTCGATCCTGTTTTGACGCATGGAGATGTCTCATCCAAACTGAAACTCATGACGGATTTCTCGGCACTGTACCTGTTCAAGGGTCTCGAAGCCGGGATAATGTTCGCCAATATCAGTTTCGGAGATGCGAAATATGACGAAGTTGATGTGACATACAAGCCACTGGCCAACTTCCAGGCCCATGCCGCATACCTTCACAGGTTCAATGATCGCTGGAGCGTCAACCCGATAGCTTACATCAGGGGAGGCAGGTATATCCAAAGCCAGGTAGGGCTGGCAACAAGGGTGTCCTACCAGGAAAGAATATGGGGAAGCGTCTCATTCCGTGATCCGGGTATATGGGGCGCCGGATTCGGGGCTGAAATAACAAAGGCAATACAACTTTCATACAGTTTCAATTTCGCATCATCAATATCACTTGATGTATTTAACACACACGAAATCGGACTGGGGCTCAATGTCAGAAAACTGATAAGCAAAGGGGAATAGATAATTCACCTGTGAAAAGTAAACCGCCCTCCCGGAAATCAGGAGGGCGGTTTTTGTATAAGTACTTCACCCGGAGAAAAAAGCATTGAGATACCCCTCAATCATTATCCGGCTCTGAGCACCGGACGGTACAGCGTGAGAACCATAACACCATTGCCTGTTATGCCGTATTTATAGCAGTTAAAATACTCCGGGCAGAATTATTAACTTTATCCGGAATTTAAGGCATGGAAAAACTGAACCTCTTTTTTGACCGGATAAAGGATCTCGGCTTCTGGCAGAGGCTCTTCCACTGGAGAAAGATCAGGAACCTCAGCTTCGACGCGTACGAAGAGTTCCGGGCTCTTGCCCGGGAAGCAGATGCAATCCGGGAGACCACCGGCAGGCTACAGAACCGGATTACCGAACTGTCAGCACGAAATGAAAACCTCTCCCAGAAGGTACGCGAGATGGAGGTGCAGGCGGCCCGCAAAGACGCAAACATCGAGGAGCTCAACGGGCGCATCAGGGAACATTCGGCCGGAATACAGGAACTTACAAAAAAAGTGGCAGGGTTCGAAGCCACCAGGGAAGACAACGTCAAGAACTACAACGAGAACATCGCCCGGCTGAATCAGACCAAGGACAGCCTCGAGGCTGAGCGGCGAAGGCTTAACGAAGAGAAAATTCGCGAAGCTGCTGACAGGCTGGAGGCAATGAAGAGACAGTGGTCAGAGCATGAGACTGACGTGAAGAACTCAATCATCCGTATCTGCGACCTGAACCATGTAAACTATATTGATAAGGTCCCTTTCAGGGGTAATCCCGACAACACAATCGAGATAAGCGGTGAATACATAATCTTTGACGCCAAGAGCCCGGCTAACGACGATCTTACAAACTTCCCGACATATATAAAGACCCAGGCTGACAACCTCAAAAAATACGCCAGCCAGGATAACGTAAAGAAATCGATATTCCTGGTTGTGCCCACCAATACAATTGACAGGATAAAGCAGCTTACATACAAGATGGGCGATTATGATGTCTTCGTTATAACGAAGGATGCCCTGGAGCCGGTGATACTCTCGCTTAAAAAGATCGAGGAGTATGACCTGGCAGAGAAGCTGAGCCCTGAGGACCGTGACAGCATCTGCCGGATCATCGGCAAGTTCGCCCATGTTGCCAAGCGCCGCATACAGGTTGACCAGTTCTTTTCGGAAGAGTTCATTGACATCGTCCTTAAAAGCCAGAAGGATCTTCCGGAAGACCTAAGGAAACAGGTCATTGAGTTCGAAAAGTCGGAAAAGCTTAATCCTCCCACCGAAAAGCGCGCCAAGATCATCTCAATAGACGAGCTGCAAAAAAAGAGCGAGGAGATTGAGGCGGAGGCACATTCAAGGAAGCTTTCCCCTCCTGTTTCCGGTGATGAGGAATAAGATCGCTATGCGCCGTGAAAGGGATTTCATAGGAGAAAAGGAACTGGATGAAAATGCCTTGTACGGTATTCATTCTGTCAGGGCGCGGGAGAACTTCCCCGATGAAGGGAGATTCAGCGGGGAGTGGTTCAGGGCGATGGCCGTGACCAAGCAGGCATGTTATCTTGCGGCAGCCTCCTTTTTTGCGGAAGCGGCGAAACAGTATGACATGACAGCCATTAATATCAGGGTTGTAACTGCTGAAAAACTCGGAGCTCTCTCCGCCGCCGCAGAGGAGTGTGCAGCCGGAAAACACTTTGAACATTTCATTGTACCTCCGATATCAGGCGGCGCCGGCACCAGCATAAACATGAATATAAATGAGATCATCACCAACCGTGCACTGCAGATACTCGGCAGGAATCCGGGAGAATATGATCTCATCGACACGATTGAGGACGCCAACATATTCCAGTCAACCAATGACGTGGTACCCACAGCCCTCCGCGTGGCTGCCATGCACCTCCTGATGGACCTTGAGGAGTCAATAAATGAGCTTCGCAAAAGCACAGAAGAACTGGAGAAGAGGTACCGATCAGTTATTCGTATCGGTTACACCCAGATGCAGGAGGCTGTTCCCACCACGTGGGGCAGGCTCTTCAGCAGCTACAGTGATGCACTCTCACGCGACTGGTGGAGGGTATCAAAATGCCTTGAACGCATTAAGGTGGTTAACCTGGGCGGCTCGGCGGTGGGCACATCAATTACAGTTCCAAGGTTCTTTGTAACCGAAGTGGTTACAAGGCTGCACCATTTGACCGGATTACCGGTCACCCGCGGAGAAAATCTATCTGACGCCACCGCCAACCTTGACCCTTTGGTGGAGGTGCACGGCATCATAAAAGCCCATGCCGTAAACATGGAAAAGATGGCGGGGGATTTACGCATGCTTGCATCTGACCTGCACGGCAGAAGATCCTTATCAATTCCGGCAAGACAAGCCGGCAGCTCTGTCATGCCCGGGAAAGTTAATCCCGTTATCCCTGAGTTTGTAATCAGTTGCTCGCACCGGGTATACAGCAATGACCAGCTTGTTTCTTCACTTGCAGCACAGGGTTGCCTTGAACTGAATGCCTATCTCCCCCTGATAGGCCACGCCCTGCTTGAGAGCATCAAAACACTGATAGCAGCAGACCACTCCATTACTGAGAATCTTCTTTCAGACCTGGAGATAGAGTCAGGCGAGGCAGAAAAACAGGTGATGTCAAGTCCGGCCGTTACCACAGCCCTCCTGCCGTTCATAGGGTATAAAAAAGCTGCCGCTCTGGCCAGGATGATGAAGGAAGAAGGGCTCAATATATTTGAAGCCAATGAGAAACTCGGATATATCAAGCCGGATAAACTCACCGGGATACTCAAGCCGGAAAATCTTGTACAGGGCGGTTACCGCCTGAAGGATATTGAAGAGTGAATCGATGACTGCAAAAGGAAGAGATACAAAACCCCATGTGGGGATATTCGGGAGGCGTAATGTGGGCAAAAGCTCACTGATAAATGCGCTGGTGGGGCAGGATATTGCTATTGTATCGGAAATAGCCGGCACCACAACTGACCCGGTGAAAAAAAGCATCGAGGTGCACGGACTGGGGCCCCTCATCTTTATTGACACTGCCGGAATAGATGATACAGGTAACCTGGGTGAGCTTCGGATTAAAAAATCAATGGCCGCCCTGAAGCTGATTGACCTGGCCATACTGGTTCTTTCTGAAAACAGGTTTGAAGAACATGAGATCAGACTGACAGAGGAACTTGACAAGCTTGATGTTCCCTACGTGATTGTCCATAATAAAAGTGATCTGACCCCGGTAACCCGGGAACTGAGTGACAAAGTCAGAAGCCTCACAGGAAGGGAAGTTGAGGAATACTCAGCCCTCCATCCCGGGAAATACAACCCTGCCCTGCTGAAGATGCTTAAAGAGGCCATGCCTCCCGCAGCCCTGAAGAGCCGCGGACTGATAGGAGACCTGGTGAATCCAGGTGACATTGTGCTGCTGATCACCCCGATTGACATCGAAGCTCCCGAGGGCAGGCTTATATTGCCACAGGTGCAGGTTATCAGGGACATACTAGACAATGACTGCACTGCCATCGTACTGAAGGAGAGGGAGGTGGACGCATTTCTGCGGCGTACCGGAATCAAACCGGGGCTGGCGATAACCGACAGCCAGGTATTCCTGAAGGCTGATGCCTCCATCCCGCGTGACATTCCCCTTACCAGCTTCAGCATCATCCTGGCCAGGCAGAAGGGCGACTTCGCGGAATACCTTCGCGGTACGCCAAAAATCGGTGAGCTGAAGGACGGAGACAGGGTGTTGTTGCTGGAGTCATGCACACATAATGTCTCATGTGATGATATCGGCAGGGTGAAGATACCCCGGTGGCTGACTGGCTTTACCGGGAAGAAACTCGAGTTCGACACGGTGGCAGGGCTTGACAACTTCCCCCGACCTATAGAAGATTATGCCCTTGTCATTCAGTGCGGCGGATGCATGGTAACTCACCGGCAGTTGCTGAACAGACTTCGAGAACCGAAAAAACATAATATTGCCATAACCAACTACGGTATGGCAATCGCCTATGTGCATGGCATCTTCAATCGAGCCACCGAACCCTTCACCGGCAAGACTGAAAAAGCCGGGGATCTGCTCTGATCACCCGGCATTTCCTGCCTGAATAAAATCGCGAATACTATCTTCCTGGTTAGGACAACACTTCCGGGATCAGAACGCTGACACAAATCCCAGGCTTGCCTTGGCGTAGGAAGTGCCGGAAAATATATAGGTGCCCTCTGCCACCAGGCGTACATTTCTGCGCATCAGATATCCAAAATGCAGCGTAGCCGACTGATAGTCAAACTGATCAAGCTCTGATTCTACAAGATTCAGGAGCCCGGTCATGTACCACTTGCTCATGTCCCCCTTGGGAGCATATATTACCTCTGCAAAGCCTCCCCGGGTTTTAACGTCCGTCAGATGAACCTCGCCGTCAGCATCGAAAATGTCTGAGTCGGTCCTCCATAAATACTGCATGTTGATTAAAAGCTTTCCGTCAAGGTCAATAGCCACATCAGGGCCATACATCTTCATCTCACTTACGTACGGGTCAGAGGAGCCGTCATTTATTACCTCCTTGCCCGTGTAACCGAAGAAACCGACGGAAACACTGTTGCCGATGGACTGATTAATTCTAAGCATCAGGTTCTTATATTTGTCCTTGTCAAAAAGATAGCCCTCACTTGCTTCACCCAAACCGCTTCCGTTGACAATCTCTCCCACTATCGTTGTACCGGTTGAGAATCCTTTATCAAACATTATCCCCCTGTCATATTTCAAGTCAACCGAGGAGTTGGCAGGCTTTACCCCGTAGATTTTGTAGGGTTCGAGGGTAAGCCGCAACTCCCCCTTGAAGAGGGGATCTGATGCCTGGAACTGGCCGATATAGAAATTGATGCCGGAGTTAAAGGCATCGGCATACATAAGGAATGCGTCTTCAAGACCTGCAATATGGCCTCGCTCATTCATCAGAAAATAGAAATAGTACGACAATTTGTCCGAAAGCTCACCTCCGGATAAGATCTTAACCACAAAGGGGGCGCCGAAATCAGCAGTGCCCTCATTGTTGAAATTGACTGAGGCGAAGCCGTCGATCCTGATTGCCAGCGGCACCTCCCTGAAGAGGGAGAGCCTGTCATCACCGGTATTAATGAAATATCTCGGCGATTCATAATCAGTCATCCTGAAACCGGCACCTGCAAACTCGTCTCCAAAAGCTTTAAGCACCGGCATTGCCGGCGAGTGGCATACCTGGCAGCTTATCTGGTATTTCCTGGCAAAGGCCGGAATGGCATCGGCCTTCCTTGCCGGGACTAACAGCAAAATCATTGCAGCCAATATAATAACCCCGGTAAATTTTGACTTTTTCATATCGTTCATGTTAGGTTTCAGTTTTTTCAAGGAAGAATTTCAACTCTGGTGGAATGGTCATTTACCATCAGGATTGCCGACTCATCAGCAGGAACTTTAAGATAATCGGCCACAGGCTTTACAAGGAGCTGGTAATTCAGTACTGCATGTACTGTCATAGCTCCGGGAGCAGCTTCGTAAGGAATTCTGAATGTAAACTTTTCAACCTTTGTTTCTCTGGGGCCTATCCGGTAGTCGACTCCCTGTGAAAAGGTGTTCCATTGCATAATGGTCATATTGCCCTGCTCGTCAAAGTAAGGCATGCGGAATATCCTGTTTCCGAACGGAATACCGTCACGCTGAACACCTTTGAAATCTTTGATCTTCAGAGGTATTCCCATATCCTGGTAGGCAAGATAATCACCAGATATCGTGTACTCCTCCCCCTCAAATCCCTTCTTGTCAACGTTCAGGTGATACTTGTTCCCTTTTGCATCTGTGGCTTCTACGTCAAGCCAGGCAATCCGGTCTTCAACTGAACCTGTCGGGAATTTATGTCCTGTCTTCTGGTTAAACAGTGCCACGGTAAAGACGATTGTCTCACCCGGCTCCGCGAGGCGCATGTCAGGTTCTATTCTGACCTCTATCGTGCCCCTCACCTTGCCCGGGTCATGGGCCCCGTGGAAGAGATGCAGTCTTGCATCATCATGTGTTTTTCCCATGAGCGCCAGCTGGTACGAACCCTTTGGCATGTGGCAGTCCTGACAAAGCACTCCCTCTGCAGCATACGGGCCCTCTTTCCATTCCATCTGAGTACTCTTGACCCATATCCCGTAAGGATTCTGTTCATTGTGACAGTTTCCGCAAAACTCGGTTGTACGGTGAAAGTCACTCTGAACGATCTTGTGTGCGGGAGATTGAATCTCGGGATTACGGCCACTGTATTTGGTCTGCCCGGGAACAATGTAGTAACTGAAATTAAACGGCGGATCTGTCTGGGCTCTCTGCGTAAGATGGCACACCTCGCATGAAACCGACTCGTTTGCCATGCTTTTTTCCGATGGACGGGGAGGTGGCATCGTCCCCTCCATGTATCCCAGCGGCGTATGACATCCGTTGCAGCCGTCAACAGGACCCTTGAGTGCAGGATTAACCTCGGCATGAGGGACAGCCAGGTCAAAATACTCAATCTCGTCCCAGTGATGGGTGTAGGCCTGAGACATCATCGCCTGCGACCACTGCTCATATATGCCCGGATGGCATGACCGGCACTTGAGAGCTGATTCGAAATCCTTGTATTTGTATTTACCCTTGAGATCCTCCTGGGGGAACGATCTCATGAGGGTGAAGGCAGTGAGTAAAAACATGATGGCGGCCGGGACGATCACCAGCTGCACGAACGGAGTTATTCTGCGTCTCATAGGCTTATGAATTAAACCTAAAATTTACGAAAAAAAACAATACGTTTGACAGGATTTGATTTTTTAGCAGGTTAAAAATTCCCCTGACAGCAAACGTCACTTTGCGATTTCAATTCTTTTCATATATTTGGTGCTGTAAATCTGCATCATGGCCCACAGCTGGACACTGGAATACCAGATCAAGATCAACCGCTCCGGGTTGTATTAACCCACCTGTCAGGCGACGCTCTTTCATGCCGTCGCCCTTAGATTACTTTTAACATTCCAGTAATAACCAGTTTTTCAATCTGAATAATTCTAAAATCTATGGATACATTAATCATTACCGGTTCAGGACTTACAGTCAATGACGTTGTAAACGTGGCACGTCACGGACAGAAGGTGGAGCTTCACCCCGACGCACGCAAGAGGATTCTTGAATGCCGTGCCATGCTCGAGAAGAAAATAGATGCACATGAAATCATGTACGGTGTCAACACCGGTATCGGCGAGTTCTCTGAGATGGTGCTCAATGATGATCAGATCAAGGACTTCCAGAAATATCTAGTATACAACCATGCAGCAGGTATCGGAGATCCTGCATCTGAGGAGATAGTCCGAGGAGCCATGCTTGGCCGTATAAATGTACACGCCCACGGTAATTCAGGTTGCCGTCTGGAGATCACCGAGACTTACGTTGAGATGCTGAACAAGGGTGTCACACCCTATGCATGCCAGAAAGGTTCAGTCGGCGCCTGCGGCGACCTGGCTCCGATGTCACAGATAGCACTTCTGCTTATGGGAGAAGGAAAGGCTTACTACCAGGGTGAACTTCTCGATGGCGCCGAAGCAATGAAGAGGGCAGGAATAAACGTGCCCGGACTGATGGCCCGTGACGGACTGGCAGCAATCAATGGTTCCAACATGCTCACCGCCATGAGCGCCATCTGGCTCGTGGATGCCAACAACTGGCTCAAACAGGCTGAGATAGCCGCAGCAATGTCCCTTGAGGCACTTAAGGCCAACATGAAACCCTACGCTCCTCTTCTGCATGAGGCAAGAGGATTCAGGGGCGCCATCCGCAGCGCCAACGCTATCAACATGTGCGTGTCAGGAGGCGACCTGAAGGAAGGGCGTGTCAAGTCAAAGGTACAGGATGCTTACTCAATGAGATCAACACCGCAGGTGATAGGTTCTGCGCATGATATGCTGGCCTATGCCCGCAGCCAGGTGGAGATAGAACTGAACGGGGTAGGCGACAACCCGATATTCTTCCCCGAGAAGAACCTTCAGCTCTCAGGTGCCAACTTCCAGGGATCACCTGTAGCCGTGCCGATGGATATGGCAGGCGCATGTGTCACAATGGTCTCCGTTATGTCGGAACGCAGGATGAACCGCCTCAATAACCCGGCCCTGAGCGTTGGACTGCCCGACTTCCTTACAAAGGGTGCCGGTATGTTCTCAGGGATGATGCTCAGCCAGTATACGGCTGACATGCTGATCGTTGAGCAGCGAATCCTCTCGATGCCAGCTTCAATACAGTCGATACCTGCAGCAGCCGACCAGGAGGACTTCGTCTCCATGGGCATGAACACCGCCATTAAGAACAACCAGATCCTTGACAATGCTTACGGGATTCTTGGCATTGAATTCATGGCAGCAGCCCAGGCGCTCGATTTCAGGAAAGAGGAATACAGCTTCGGTACCGGCGTACAGAAGGCCAAGGATGTGATCCGCAGGCATGTCGAATTTCTTGATATCGACCGTCCGCTCTATGCTGACCATACTACCATGAAGGAGCTCGTGAAGTCATGCGAGATACTGCATGAGGTGGAGAAGACGGTGGGAAGCCTTGAGGAGGCAATAGGCAGCAGGCAGTAGTGTCGGCAACACGAGTCTGTTGGTCGTAGATCAATAAGAATTGTAGATCAGGAGGGGTGCCGCCTTATGCCCGCTTTTAAATGTAAGGAGTGGTCAGCCTTCCGCAGGAAGATCTGTCTTCCCGTCCAAAAGATCCTGGAGTGTGACTGATCTGAAGTATGTCAGGATAAGGTTATTAAGATTACGCCAGAACCCTTGTGTCAGGCATTGCTCAGAATAATCACACTTGAAATCCTTTCCGATACAGTCGACAACGCAAATGCCAGGCTCAAAAGCGCGATGAATGTCATAGATTGTAATCTCACCCGGAGAACGGGTCAGCACATATCCGCTCTTCCGCCCCCTGGCATTGGCAATCAGACGGGCTGTTTTGAGAGCATGGATTATATGATCAAGGTATTTCAGCGACAGGTTTTGATTAAGAGCAATATCCTTCTGGAATACACCAACCGGCTCTTTCGCCCTGGCAATTTCCAGCATGGTCCTTACGCCATACCGTGTTCTTGTACTTATTTTCACTGAAAAAGAGGGGATCTGTGTTAATCAGTAAAGTTAACAATAAACCCAAATCTTACATTGATTTCATTCTCAACCTTAACGATTCCACTCAACCTGACAGGCGGAATCAGTCCGAAATCAGTCAGCCTGACTTTCTGCATTCCGTTAAGTACCAAATCTTCATTGCAGTGTGCCAGCGTACAGTCTACAGTGTATTCCCTCCTAACGCCGGCAATTGTCACAGCAATCCTTTCGTTGCGGGATATGCCTGATTTTCTCTCCCTGTTTGAGTTATCCGACAGAAGACTGATCATTATATAAGGGAACTCTTCTGCCTTCAACAGCGAGAGAAAATCATCATACATCCGGGGATTGCCCGGCTTAAACTGATGAACGGGGATTTTAAAATCAATCCTTTCATCCTCAGCCCCCTTACTGTCGTTATCTCCTCTGGTCAGAACAGGGGTCATATATGAAAAACTGAACTTATTGATATTGGATTCGCCTTTAATGACCAGAAAATTTACACAACTGGTACCCCGTGGATCCTCTTTCGGTAAGTCGCCTGGAAACACTGGATTATTGATACTTCCGGAGAGAAATAGCATACATGCAAAAACCAATATCTTTTCCGTTCGTCTCACCTTCAGAAGGAAATTGCAGCTTCGAACATTACACCCTTGAACCCGGCTTCTGAGCCGTAGTTTGAGATAAATTCCATGTAATCCTGGTTGACATACTCCAGCTTGAGGATTATGGACTCGGTCATAAACCAGCCTGCAACAGCCTGAAAACGTGATACTGACTGATCAAGACCATTCCATGCACTGTTATACCTGACGCCTCCAAAAAATTGCTCCGTACTGCCCAGCCGGTAAATCAATTCAGCCGCATACTGACCAAAATCAGAGTCCGCACCGGAGAGCAGGGTCCCGCTGAATTTTTCATATGTGCCGAAAAATTCCAGGCCTTTAAAGTCAGCGAAGATATTTAACATCAATGAATTGGTTTTATTGGTAAACCCGGGCCCCCAGTTACCGCTAAGATGGTTTTTGGTGATGTCAACATCTGCTGCGCTATTTGTAATCCGGTTCATCACAAGGTAATACCTCGACCCGGTTCGGTCTCCGTAATAGAGTGAGCCGAAATGATTCCGGGGACTGTGATAACCAGAGAGTGTAAGACGTAGTCTCAGATCGTCGTTTATCTGTTTATCATAACCTGCCTTCCAGTACCAGGCAAGCTCCTTGTGAGTATCATAGGCCGTATAGCCTGATGAAGCACTGTATTCTGTCAGAGATGGTTTCAGCGTGCCGTTGGAGACCGCACCCATCAGCAATACGCCATTCCTGCGAAACAAAAATTCAGCAGCAAACTGAGTGGTGAATGCATCAATAATGTAATTACCCACAAATGGATTATGAATGACATTCCCATTATCGGACCGGCGATAGTGGGCATCCCCATAGTCGACCTCCATGTCACCAACTTTGACAGTCAGGTTTTTCATGATACGGTCAGTAACATCTGACTTTAAGAAAGGCAATGCATCAATAAGAAGGTAACCACCCTTGACCCATGCTTCATTATGATGACGGGCAGAGAGGTAAGTGACAAGGTTCACCTTTATGCCTGGCGCAAGAATCGCCTCAGTAATAAGGTTTGCAGTAGGCAGGTTGAACCCCTTGCCTAAAGGTATCAATGAACTGTCAGCATAGTGATTTAATAACTGGTACTGCATCGCAAAATCAGCACCCACGCGTACCTTGATTTTTTCAAAATCGGCTGGATCAAGTTTCGGTTCTTCAAACTGCGCGTGAATAGCCAGCGAGAATATGAAACCGGACAGAATCAGTAAGATTTTTTCTTTTCATTGTATCTATGTATTATTAATATGTCTGTCAATTACTGCCGGTATTGTCACCGGGAATGAGGAAACTTAGCCGGAGCTCAACGGTGACCTTTTCCCCTGTCTTAAGGGTACCAAGTAATGCTGTAGGAGGCTTAATGCCGTAGTCAGCCATATTTACCTCCTCAGACCCGGAGATAAGAATCCTGTCACCTTTGATGTTACCTGAAAATCCGATATCAATTGATTTGGAAACACTTCCGAGGCTGAGCTTTCCTTTCAGAGTACCGTTAATTTTCCCTTCATTCAGCACTATATTTTCTGCTCCGTCAGAGATAAAGACTATTTCAGGATGTTCCCTGACCATCAGAGCATCACGCGCCTTGCCAGTCATTATGTTATTTTCACTGGCTACAGAGGCCCCTGCAAACACGGCTTTTACATTGCTGATTGACATTTTACCGTTGTCAGAATTTCTGAAAGAAAATTCAACATCATATTTTTCAAATACGACCTCCCAGTCATGCATGGATGAAGTACCCCGAACATAAACCTTGCTGTCAGGCAGATTAAGCTTCGCTATTACCTGCGAGCTGGATACAAGCGGAAATGATACTGCCAGGATCACTGTTAACCATATTGTAATTAAAATTTGTCTCATTTTGTATTTATACTATTTATCCTATTACTTTAGTAGCGCATGTTAAGATAATTTATTTTGATAATTTTTATTTTGTTGCGAATATTATGATGCAGGCTACTATACCTGAAGCCTTACGGTCTGTTTTTGGCCATTTGCCACAAAGTACTGTAAATCGTATGCCTGAGAATTAACCGCTCATAACCATTCTTTTGAAACAATATTATCAATCCCGGGCAAGTTTTTACATTAGAAGAACCAAACACTATCCCTGATGAAGAAGTACCTCATCCTGCCTCTTATGGCCGCAGCACTTGTCTCCTGTGCCACACAGGAGTTATATCTTAACGTGACCCAGCCGGCCCCGGTGACTATCCCCCCGGAGATAAAAACCGTCGGGATCATCGACCGCTCCACCCCGACAGACCAGACAAAATCGCTGGATAACCTTGACAAGCTGCTGTCGCTCGAGGGTGCTGACCTCGACTCCATCGGCACACTTGAGGCCATAAAGGGCGTTACTGAAGAACTGGCCGCAAATGACCGGTTCAACGAGGTGAAACTCCTCAACGGCTTGCAGTTCAGAACCAGCAGCCTCGGAGGCCTGCCTGCACCTCTGACCTGGGAACAGGTTGAGATGATCTGTGCGGATAACGGCACCCAGGCACTCTTCGCACTCGAGATGTATGACACTGACACCAGGATTGATTATTCCACGCAGCCAACAAAAATAAAAACACCGCTGGGTGAGATCCCGGCCCTGAACCACCTGGCTTCCATGGAGACACTGGTCAAGACCGGGTGGAGAATCTATTCGCCGTCCGACAGGATCATACTGGATGAACACATAGTTGCCGAATCCCTGGTATTTGCCGGCAAAGGCATCAACCCGGTGGTAGCTGTGGCTGGCATTGTCAACCGCAAGGAGGCGGTGAAGGATGTCAGCCGCAAGGCAGGTCACGTCTACGCCCTCCGCCTTATCCCGTATCGCCTCAGGGTGACACGTGATTACTTCGTCAAGGGTACTGACAGCTTCAAGGTGGCCAAACGCCGTGCTCAGCTTGGCAAGTGGGATGAAGCAGCCGAGCTGTGGCAGGTGGAGACCACCAACCCGAAGATGAAGATCGCCGGAAGAGCCCATTATAATATGGCCATTATCAGCGAGATAAACGGAGATATTGAAGCTGCAACCTCATGGGCACAGAAAGCCTACTCCGATTATGACATCAAACAGGGACTCAGATATGTCCGTATCCTCGAGAACAGGAGATACAATGAGGAGGTTCTGAAATACCAGGAACAGCGATAAAAACCGTCTGATTCCATCCGGCCGCGCCTGTCATCATTTCTGATTCTTATCTTTACGTCTGCAAACAGACGAGATATGATCAGGATTCATTCCGCCATTTTCATACTGAATATGGCTACTGCCCTGTGCTCCGGGCAGGATACAGATCCTTTAAAGTATGTTAACCCCTTTATCGGAACTGACCGGATGGGGCATACCTACCCGGGTGCTACCGTGCCGTTCGGAATGGTGCAGCTATCGCCCGACACCGACACACTTCCCTACGAGGTGAACGGAGGCTACAACAGGGATGTATATAAGTACTGCGCCGGCTACCAGTATGCCGACAGCACAATCGTCGGCTTCTCACACACCCATTTCAGCGGGACTGGCCACTCCGACCTCGGCGATATACTTCTGATGCCAACGGCCGGGTTGCTTCAGCTCAATCCCGGTACCTCCGATGCACCTGAAAAGGGATACCGCTCCCGGTTCTCGCATGCAGCAGAGAAGGCCTCACCCGGATATTATTCAGTGAAGCTCGCTGATTATGATATCCTGGCTGAGCTGACCGCCACAAACCGTACCGGGGTACACCGGTACACTTTTAATCAGGGTGGCGAATCCCACATCATCCTCGATATGGTTCACGGAATCTACAATGATGAGGACAAGAATGTATGGACCTTCATCCGGGTGGAGAATGACACCCTCGTGACCGGCTTCAGGCAGACCAGCGGATGGGCACGGACAAGATCCCTTTATTTTGCCATTGCCTTCTCCAAACCGGTCAGTTCATACGGATTCAGGGACGACTCGCCAACGCGGGTCTACCGTGGATTCTGGCGCCGGTTCGACCAGTGGAAAAACTTCCCGGAGGCGGCAGGAAGGAACATCAGGGGTCACTTCGATTTCGAGACAAAGCCCGGCGAAGAGATTACAGTCAGGGTAGCAATTTCTCCGGTGAGCACGGACGGGGCTGTGGCTAACATGATTGCCGAGGCGCCGCGTGCCGACTTCGACGCTGTCAGGAAAAGTGCGGAGGCCATGTGGAGAAAGGAGCTTGAGAGGGTCAGGGTGACAATGATTAACGAGGATCAGATGATCAGCTTCTACACTGCACTTTACCACACCTATCTTTCCCCGACAGTCTATACGGACAGTGACGGTCGGTATAAGGGGCTTGACCAGAACATCCACAAGGCAGAGGGATTTACCAATTACACAACATTTTCCCTGTGGGATACCTACCGGGCGCTCCATCCCCTGTTCACAATCCTGCAGCAGCGGCGCACAGCTGATATGATAAACTCAATGCTGGCCCATTATGATCAGAGCGTGCATGACATGCTTCCCGTCTGGTCACATCATGCAAATGAGAACTGGTGCATGATCGGGTACCATGCCGTGCCGGTGATTGCAGACGCTATAGTCAAGAATATCGAAGGATTTGATTATACACGGGCCCTGGAGGCATGTGTCACCACCGCTAATAATGGCTGGTATGACGGCCTTGACGATTACATGCAACTGGGATATGTGCCCGACGAACGTACCGGTTCATCAGTCTCGGTAACACTCGAGTATGCCTATGACGACTGGTGCATTGCACA
>DHGW01000045.1:35683-39318 GCA_002402965.1 Bacteroidales bacterium UBA4788 | reverse complement strand
CCCTACTGGCTGCCGGTAACTGTTGATGAGGCATTCAATTGCAAAAGGGAGTACTGGAAGAAGGAACCAAACCAGTTTAACAGGGACTTTATGCTTAAAACTATAGAGGATGACTATGCAGCCACCCCGGTTTCGGACAGGGACAAGCCCGCCCGCATGTGCTGCACAATGTCAGAGATAGGCACAGATCCCAATGCTCCGCAGATTGTAAAGATCAATCCTGAATACTGGGACAGGAGCCTACCGAAATCAGCTATCCAGTTTATCTATTTCAGGTCAATAACAAATAAGGAATATCTGCGAGGATTAATCAGGGAAGCCAAAGATCGCGGACAAACCCCCTTCGAGACAGTTTTTGAGGAAGCATTTGATATTGATGATATTCGGGCACTTACTCCGCTGATCGGGAAATAGTTTTTCGCGCTAAAAAGTCATTCATAAAATGAAAATATCTCCATCTGCAGTATTAATCCTTTCGGCAGGAATGATGCTTTGTTCCATAGCCAGTGGTCAGACACCAAACGGACCCGTTTTTACAATCACAATGGAGCAAAAGGGATCAGTGGAGGATAAGTCCTTTAAAAAGACTATCGAGGCCGGTTACTGGCCCTGCGCTGCATGGAATTCGGGATATACGGGCGGGGTGACTTACAGTGAAATGTCGGTGATGGGTGCCCGGATGAATGCTTCACCTGAGGGGCTCCTGGCCGCAAGGGGTAGTATCCCTGCAATGAAACCGGGAGAAACTATGATTTTCTATATCCGTGAGAAATCCGGTTCGGGTAATGACGGAGTCAGTTCTGTCACACTTTCAACTGTTGGTGACGGCGTGTTCAGCTATACCGTGGTTACAGATAATGATACCTGGACCTCCCCGGCCGGGGGCCCTGTAACAGAACCGGAAAGACGGGCATTCGGACCCGCCGGTAACACTGAAGCCGTTTTAAAGCGTACCGTTGACGGGGCGGTCCTGACCTTTAATGATATTGATCTTGAGGGTGAGGGGGACAGTGATTTCTTCAGTATCCTGTCAAGTGACAATGAACCCGAAGAAATGCCGGAGGCCCTTACTTTTAAACTGTCAAACGAGGATCTGAAAAACTGGCAAGCGCTACAGAAGGTAAATAGCCGGGTTCTCACCGGGTCGATATCAGGCACTCTCAAAATTACAGCCACACTCCGCGGCGGATCAATTTCCTATGTTGAGGCCGGGGTAACTCTTGATGGCTGTTCTGAACCTGGTGCAGGCATACAGGGAAAAGTAACCGCATCAGGGAAACCTGACGGGGGCGCCTATAACTTCAGAGTTGAGCCTGCTGACATGATGTCGGTTGATGCTACAGGAGCGTCAGCAACTCTTACCGGTTCCAGGCCGGACCGCGGTACCCTTTATGTCGGATATACCACACCTGACGGCGGCAGAGCCGAAGCTTCAAAGCCGGCATCGGTGGTCAGGATCAATTCATACAACGGAGGAGATGCGATCCCTCAGATACCTCTGTATGATATTGATGGCAATAAACTGTCAGGTAAACTAACGGTACCCTACTCTTCAGAGCCGGATGAGGCGAATGAGCTGGTCGATTTCGTTTCAGGCAATCCTTCGGTATTCACAGTGGTTGCCTCTGCGGATAACCTCGACATTCAAGCAGCAGAACCTGGAAAGACTACCCTTGAGGCAAGGGATAATTGCGGCAATACCACAGGACCTGTCGTTGAGGTGGAGGTGGTCAACTGTGACAGGGAGACTGTGGAAGCGCTTGAGAGGATGAAGCCGGCTGCCATTGAAAACCTTAAAGCTGCCGCTGAGAATTTACAAAAGGTAACCGGCTCAAAAGAGTTTGAAAAGGCAAGAGATGACCTTGTTGCATCGACGTGGGAGCTACTCGCCAAGGCGGGCCTGACGATCATCTCCAGCGGAAAAGGACCGACAAAGGCTATTTCTGCAGTAACAAAGATCACTGAACTCGCTACTGCTGCCTCCGAAATGATGGCAACTTATGGCACTGATAAATTTGAGGAAAACATCGTTAAGACAGCCTTTGATCAGCTGGGCCAGGAAACCATGAGTGCTGCAGTAGGTACGGTTGAAGTGCAGGAATCAGCAGCCCGGTTTGCTGATAATGCAGGAAAGATAATATATTACGAGGAGGCCGTCAAGAGTGCTAAGGAGAATTGGGATAAGGCTGCCAGGGACCTGAAGAGAATAGAGCAACTCCAACTGAATTGCAGGGGAGACAAAACCGGGCCTCAGAAAAAGGAAGAACCTAAAGTGGACCAGACTCCAAAACCGCCTGATCCAACTCCGCCGGCTGACCCGAAACCGCCTGTGAACCCCAAACCAAAGACCGACCCTCCTCCTTCGCAGAAGACTCCGACAGGAGACCCAAAGCCACCTGTGCCGGAAGACGAAGAGCCCCCGAGATCACCCCCGCCGCCGACAAGCGAACCTCGCCAGGTAGAGCTGCCATTTTCTCCTGAAGAATGCGGATGCGATAAGTCGAAAAGCATCAGTGTAAATTCTGCCGGATTTTCAACGCTTATGGCCGGAGTGCAGAACATTGGCGACTGTGTTGAAAAGTTCAATAGCATTTCAGTGACCAGAGGAATGGAAGTACTGAAATCAGCCCTGACCGCTACCGTCGATTCAATTACAGCCAAATACTAAAATAATTGAAAATGAGAACAAACCGCCTCATATTCCTAGCATTCCTTGCCGGACTTACAATCAGCCTGAATGCTCAGGAACTTCCGCTTCTTACTGAGAAACAGGGTACTTTCGAGATCCTCAGCCGAATTGACTATGTTGGCTACGACTGCGGATACACAAAAGCAGAGGTTGCCGCCAACCTGCAAAGAATAACAGACGTCGTAACCGTTATCAGACAAAATCCTGTCCTCACAGATCTGAGGGGATTCGATGGCAGGGCAAGGATATATAATCTCAACTGCAAGGAGATCGGAGGTTACGGTATACCTGCAAGGATTAGTTTTGAATTTGCATCCTGGTTCAGGCAAAAAGACGGCACCCAGGCCAGGGGCCTGATCGAGCCGCCCGAATGGTCACTCTATATCAACCAGGCTCAACCCGGATGGGGGGCATCGTACGGCCACGACGCCAAACACGGATATTTCACGGCCCCTTTAGAAAAAAGGACTCCCGCGCCCGGAATTGATGTTTATGACGGTGAGTGGTTTGTGATTTATGACGCATCAAGACCACCCTACTGGATCCCGGTCACAGTGAACGAAGCCTTCGCGGCAGTAAGGGAAAACTCAAAAAAGGAAGAAAACGAAATAGCCGCGCAGTATCTGAATGAATTTATTGAGAAGGAGTGGAATGAAATTCCTGAAGAGTACCGTGACAAGCCGGCTTATTTCGGCGGAGGTATCTCAAGGGTCACTCATAAGCCCGGTTACGACGGTCAGGACAGTATTTTTCCGCGCATTGTAAAGGTAAATCCGGAATACTGGAACAGAGATCTTCCGCGTTCGGCAATTCAGATAATCAATTTCAATTCGATTCAAAGAAAGGATTATCTGAGGAAAATAATGGAAGAATATCTTGATAATAACAGTATCAGCTATAATGTTAAGCGATTTGAGGTATCATTTGATATGGAAGAAATCCGGAG
>DHGW01000045.1:0-35584 GCA_002402965.1 Bacteroidales bacterium UBA4788 | reverse complement strand
AACATTCCTAACCAACGAAAACTAACCTCTCTGTCTCACATAAAACAATTCAGTCAAAAACTATGCGGCAGAAAACCTGCCACGCAATAATTATCCTGTCATAAGCCAAGCTTATTTATCATATTGGAGAATAAATAAATTACACCGACAAATGCAAGGAATCCTGTAAGCACGATACCATAAGCCAGCAGGATTGCCAGTGATAATTTGGATCTGGTAAAGGGATCCTCCATTAATTGTATTTCCTTCTTGTGCATACACCGGAATATTAATCGTTTTTGTTCTTCCAGATAACAATGCAAAGTTGTATCACAGTCATCTCCGGACCGTTACAAAATTCCCTTAAAAGATTACATTATTCACACATTGAGGGAAAACCTCCGGACTTTCGCCAGGAGAGATCACCTGAATGACAGCTTTGCAGTGCTTACCTTTAAGTCTGGAACAAAAGAGACTATATTTGTGTTCTTTCTGTTGCTGGCAGGAATCATAATTAGTCTGGGGGCGTTATGTCTGACTGGAAAAGAGTCTTTACGATAATATTTACCGGGCAGCTGTTCTCCACGCTGAGCAGCTATGTGGTAGGCTATTCTGTCATATTCTGGCTCAGTGTCGAGACCAGGTCAGCGGAGGTGCTGGCCTATGCCACAATCGCATCCCTCCTTCCCCAGATGGTTCTCGGGCTGTTCACCGGCGTATTGGTCGACCGTTGGAACCGCAAGCGCACAATGATCTTTGCGGACCTGTTCATAGCATTGTGTACACTCCTGCTGGCATCACTCTTCTGGATTACCGAGCCAAGGATCTTTTACGTATACCTGCTGCTGGCGCTTCGCTCTGCCGGAATGGCATTCCATGTCCCGGCGATGCAGGCCTCGGTGCCGCTGCTGGCGCCGCAGGACAAGCTCATGAAGATTGCCGGGATAAGCAACATGATTCACTCGGTAAGCACCATTGCCAGCCCGGCTCTGGCAGCCCTGCTCATAAGCCTGTTCGAACTGCATTGGATACTGCTGATCGACGTTGCCGGTGCAATAATCGGGATATCCACCCTGCTTATGGTGCAAATACCCAATCCGGAAAAGGCCGAGAAGGCCAATCCTCACCTTGGCAGGGAACTTCTCGAAGGACTGAGGGAGATATACAGCAAACCGGGTCTGCTTTGGCTCTTCATCCTCGCACTATCGGCGATGCTTTTCATCATGCCGGTTGCAGCATTGTTCCCGCTGATGACCCTTGACCACTTCGGGGGTACCACTTATATGATGAGCATAGTTGAGATCGCGTGGGGAATAGGAATGCTGATCGGAGGAGCAATAATAGGGCACAAGCGACTCAACAACTACAAGGTGGTCCTGATCAACCTGACCTACCTGGTGCTTGGTCTCACGTTCCTGTTCTCAGGGATCCTGCCACCGTCTGGTTTTGCAATATTCGCCGGCATCACCGCCATTGGGGGTATTTCCATGACGCTCTATTCCGGATCTTTCACGGTAATAATTCAAACAATGGTTGAACCCGCAGCCCTGGGGAGAGTGTTTTCTCTTTATTCGAGCATAACCCTCCTTCCCTCAATGATAGGTCTGCTGGCAACGGGATATATAGCGGATTCCATCGGTATCGGCAACGCGTTCATAATATCAGGCATTGGGATTGCGCTGCTTGGAATAGCAGCGTTCATGATTCCGCCGATCCGGCAGATGGTGGCAATGGAAATAGGTAAAGGGTAATAGGAATTTGCGATTTGCGATTAGGTCGCAAATCGGCAATCTCAAATCTTAAATCTGCCTGCCAGGTAGCCGGCCATCTCCTCCTGCATCTCATGCGCCTTTTCACCTGCGACCGAAGCAAAACCTTCACTGCTGTCGGCGTATATAATACCTCTCGATGAATTGACCAGCAAGCCACACTGACTGTTCATGCCGTACCGTGCCACATCCTCAAGGCTTCCTCCCTGGGCACCCACTCCAGGGACAAGCAGGAAATGATCCGGCACGATCTTCCGTATATCAGCAAGCATCTCCGCCTTGGTGGCTCCCACGACGTACATTATGTTGTCCGTCGTGCCCCATCTTTGCGTCACTGTAAGTACCCTTTCAAACAGCCTCTGCCCCTTGTCGGTGTGATACTGGAAATCGTCAGCACCCCTGTTCGAGGTCAGAGCCAGGATAATGGCCCATTTGCCCGGGTACGAGAGGAAGGGGGTAATAGAATCCTCTCCCATATATGGAGCCACGGTCACGGCATCAAACGGCATCTCGCCGAAGACCGCCCTGGCGTACATCTTGGAGGTGTTTCCTATATCACCCCGTTTCGCATCGGCAATAATGAAAATATTGGTATCAAGTTTATTGATGTACCTTACTGTCTTATCAAGCGCAGCCATTCCCCTCGGGCCATAGGACTCATAGAAGGCAAAATTGGGCTTGTATGCCACGGTATACTTGTGAGTGGCATCGATTATCCGCCTGTTGAATTCAAATATCGGATCTTCCGACCCTGCAACACAAGCTGGCAGTTTGGAAATCTCGGGATCAAGTCCGACGCAGAGGAAGGACTTCTTTTTCAGAATTTGCTGAAATATTTCTTTTGAATGCATTATCCGGATATTAATAGTCGCTTGCCCTCAGGCGTTCGGCGTTCTCTGCCATCTGCAGCTTATCGAGCAGCTCCTGTATGCTACCGTCGAGCACCACCGGCAGGTTGTAGATTGTCAGGTTGATGCGGTGGTCAGTGACTCTTCCCTGGGGATAGTTGTACGTTCTGATCTTTGCAGACCGGTCCCCTGATGAGACCATTGTCTTACGCTTGTGTGAAATCTCGTCGAGGTATTTCTGGTATTCAAGGTTGTAGAGGCGTGTACGAAGTTCCCTCATTGCCTTTTCCAGATTCTTTATCTGCGATTTCTCGTCCTGGCAGGTGACCACCACTCCGGTAGGTACGTGAGTAAGCCTGATGGCTGAGTATGTGGTGTTGACGCTCTGACCACCGGGGCCTGATGAGCAGTAGGTATCCTTTCGGATATCCTCACTGCGTATCTCTATGTCGAACTCGCCGGCTTCCGGCAGAACAGCCACCGTTGCGGCTGAAGTATGGATGCGGCCCTGCGTCTCGGTCTGGGGCACTCTCTGGACGCGATGGACGCCTGACTCGTACTTCATGATCCCGTAAACACCCTCGCCGAAGACTGTAAAGACGATCTCCTTGTATCCGCCGGCCGTGCCTTCGGTATAATAGTTCAGGTCAACCTTCCAGCCCCTCGATTCAATGTATTTTGAGTACATACGGTACAGGTCGCCTGCAAAGATGCTGGCTTCATCGCCGCCGGTGCCGGCCCTGATCTCCATGACAGCGTTCTTCTCATCCTCAGGGTCTGCCGGGAGCAGAAGGTACCTGATATCCTCCTCCATATCGGGAATAGTCGCAAGCAGGTTGTCTATCTCGGCTTTTGCCATCTCCCGCATCTCCTCATCCTTCTCAGCGGCCAGCAGTGCCCTTGTGCTCTCCAGGTTGTCGATGGCACTCTTGTACTTCTCATATGCCTCCACCACCGGCCTGAGCTCCTTGTATTCCTTGTTCAGCCTGATATAACGCTTCATATCCGACATCACGTCGGGAGAGTTCAGAAGCTCACCCACTTCCACGAAGCGCTTCTTCACTCCAAGAAGTCTCTCAAGAATCATATTGTTTGCCATTGGATGCCAAATTTCAGGGTGCAAAGGTAATTAGAAAAAGGCAATAGGCAAGAGGGGGCCGACCGTAAGAAATTGCCCGGTGGGCAATTTTAAGGAGGAGCCAGGTTGCAGGGGAGGGCATCAGGCAGAAGTGAAGTCGGCAGTCCGCATTCTGTAGTCGTTCCTGGTGATTGGTGGCTGGTGGCTGGTGACTGGTGACTGAAGACTGACCGTTGGCCGCAGGGGATGAGATTTGGAATAGTCATATTGCATTGTATAACAATATATTAATGCAACGGTTGCTGGTATAGCATTAAGAATTGTAGAAGTCAGTACACAAATTCCCCCTGTCCGGTGACGATTGTCAGCCTGCGCGATGCTGAGGGCTCGCACCGGCCGACAATACGGGCTTCCAGGTCAAAGCCGGAGGCTATTTCAATGATAGCAGCAGCATCTGCCTCATCAACATAGAGTTCCATTCGGTGGCCCATGTTGAAGACGCGGTACATCTCCTCCCAGGGCGTGCCCGAACTCTTTTGTATCAGATCAAACAGCGGCGGCCCAGGGAAGAGGTTATCCTTGATCACATGCATCCGGTCAATGAAGTGCAAAATCTTGGTCTGTCCTCCGCCTGAGCAATGCACCATGCCGTGCACGGCAGGCCTCATCGTCTCAATCACTTTCCTGATCACCGGTGCATAGGTCCGCGTGGGAGATAAAACAAGCTTTCCCGCATTGATGCCCGGAACGGCAGTGGGGTCAGTGAGCTTCATAGGCCCGCTGTAGACCAGGGAGGCAGGAATATTTCTGTCATAGCTCTCAGGATAGAGTCCGGCGAGGTAGTTTGCAAAGACATCGTGACGGGCGGAGGTCAGCCCGTTGCTTCCCATGCCTCCGTTATATTCATCCTCGTAAGTGGTCTGCCCGAATGAGGCCAGCCCTACGATTACATCCCCCGGCCTGATGTTGGCATTGTCTATGACTTCGGCCCGGGGCATGCGCGCCGTGACGGTTGAGTCCACGATGATGGTCCTTACCAGGTCGCCCACGTCAGCCGTCTCACCGCCCGTGGACCAGATGCCAATGCCGGCATCCCGCATCCGGGTCAGGAACTCCTCCGTCCCCTCGATAATAGCCCTGATAACTTCACCGGGTATGAGATTCTTGTTTCTGCCGATGGTTGATGAGAGTAGAATATTGCCGGTCACTCCCACACAGAGCATGTCATCAAGATTCATGACCACGGCGTCCTGCGCAATACCCTTCCAGACAGACAGGTCGCCCGTCTCCCTCCAGTAGATGTATGCGAGTGACGATTTCGTTCCGGCACCGTCGGCGTGCATGATGTTGCACCATGAGGGATCACCTCCGAGGATATCAGGAATGATCTTGCAGAACGCCTTCGGAAAGAGTCCCCTGTCAATCTTGCTGATAGCCGCATGGACCTCCTCCTTTCCCGAGGAGACGCCTCTGTTTGCGTAGCGCGATCTGTCAGTCATAATACCTTCTTCGGCCTCCTTCTATCTGGCGGGCACATAATCGGTGCGCAGAACCCTGAACTCTGTGCGGCGGTTGACCTGGTGAGCTATCTCCTTCTGCTCATCGCTGGCGAGGGAATTGATGTACTGCTCGTCGAGCGTTACCCCAGAACGGAGGAAGGGTGCATTCTGCATGATCTCAGCATCAACCACCTTCGGACTGGTCTCACCGTAACCGCGGGCCGTCAGCCTGTCAGCAGCAATGCCCTTGGCTATCAGGTAATCCACAACAGACTGTGCTCTCTTCTGCGACAGATCCAGGTTAAACTCTTCGGTGTCGCGTGAGTCGGTGTGCGACATCAGCTCGATTGTCACGTTCGGGTTGTCATTGAGAGTCTCTACCAGCTTGTCAAGGGAGACCATAGACTCGGGTCTGAGGTCCCATTTGCCGAAGTCGTAGAAGATATTGGGAAGCTCAATCGGCCTGTCGATGGGTGTCAGCTGAATGGTAGCCATAAACTCGCGGCTCTTATCCTGTCCCCTGGTAGTTTCTTTCTCTTTCCCGTTGAGGAATCCGTTCTTCGAGGCGATGAAGATATAGTCTACCTCCGGTCTCAGGCTGAACTTGAAGTCACCGGCAGAACCTGTTTCGGTTTGCATGCTGGCGCCGTCACTGGCTATGAGCTGGACAGTAGCAGCCTGGACGGGCTGGCCTGTCTTTTCATCCTTTACAAGGCCGGTGATGCTGAAGAGCAGCGGCGGCATCTCGAAGGTATAGAGGTCATCATCTCCTCTTCCCTTGCGTGCCGAACTGAAGATGCCCTTTTCGGTATCCCTTTCAAAAGTAATTCCGAAGTCATCCGCCGGGCTGTTTATAGGTGCCCTCATGTTCTGCACAAGCCAGGAGTCACCGCCCTGCGGGATGGCCTTGAAGATATCGAGTCCGCCCATTCCGATATGACCGTCAGAGGCGAAGTACAGTGTGCCGTCAGAGTGGACGAAAGGAAAGAGTTCGTTGCCGCGGGTGTTGACATCAGTGCCGAGGTTTTCCGGGCGCGACCACAGGCTGCCCGGTGAGGTACGGGTGGTGCGGTAGATGTCCTTTCCTCCAAGACTTCCCGGCATATCTGAAACGAAGTAAAGCGTCTGGCCATCAGGCGAGAGTGCCGGATGGGCAGCCACAAGAGAGTCGGTCAGAAGTTCAATCTTCTCCGGTTCACTCCACCGGGTACCTTCGCGGTTCGAACAGAGGATGACGCAACCCTTGCTCTCACGCTTGCCAGCCTCGCAGCGGGTGAAATATACTTCGGTGTAATCCGAAGAGAATGAGGGCGTCCCGTCTTCGAATTCGGTGTTGAAAAAGTCAACCGGCACCGGCGTGCTCCATTTGCCTTTCTTGTCAAGCCTGGTCTCGAAGATGTCTGTGAAACTCTGGCCGGTAGCACCGTGCTCCTTATTGCCCCGGGCATCATCACGTGATGAAGTGAACCATACAAGCCCGTGATCGTCGCGTCCGTAAGCCGGGCTGAAGTCAGAATCCTTCGAGTTGGTTTCCTTCAGTTCTTCGACATTATAAGACTCAGGCGAGGCCTGCCATTCCATCGCCAGTTCGCAGGCACGTATCTGCTGCTCGGTCCGCGGGTCACCCGGCACCAGCTGGCGGTACTTGCGGAACTCCTCAATAGCCTGGGGATAACGCCCAAGCTTCTTGTTGCTCTCAGCCAGCCAGTACTGTGCCTCCGGTTTTGGGAAAGGTGACCTTACGGCTCTCTTGTACCACAGCTCAGCGTTCTTCGGATCGTTTATCAGGCGGTAACACTCTGACACCATGAAGACCATGTCAGCCTTCAGCTGTTTATCGCGTGTCCTGGAATAGACATCCTTGAAGAAGTCGATTGCCTCATAATAGCTGCCTGCCTCATAGGCGGCATATGCGCGTTCCGTCTTCTGCTTCTGCGCACTCAGTGCAGCCGGAAGCAGCAACAGCAGGACCACAAGCCTCAATATATTCTTATTCATACGGAATGCATTCGTTACCCTGCAAAAATAACGAATGTAACCGATGTTTAGGTATTCTACCTGGTAAAAAGAAGCTCGCGGTATTTGGGCAGAGGCCACAGCTCGTTGTCAACCACCAGCTCCAGCCTGTCAATGTGTGTCCTGATCTCCTGGAGATAGGGTTTGACCTTCGATTCATAGGCAAGCGACTTCTTATAAACGTCTTCTATGACATTTGCCTTTCTGCGCTGATCGATCATCTCAGCGACAAGTTTCTTGATCATGGTGATGTGATCGGAGATGGATACAATCAGTTCCTTGCGGGCTCCAGCCAGCCTGAGGAATTCGTTGTCGTCGAAGATATCACGCAGTCCTCTTACATTCTCCACGAGCGAGGTCATGTAGTTCACTGCAGTGGGAACGATGTGGTTCACTGCAAGGTCACCCAGAACACGCGATTCTATCTGCAGTTTCTTGGTAAATTTCTCAAGCTCCACCTCCATCCTGCTTTCCAGTTCGCGATCGGAAAGCACTCCGGTGCCTACCAGCGTATCACGCGATGAGGTGGTGACATATGCCTTGAGTGTTCTGGGTACGCTTGACTCCGCTGAGAGCCCCCTGCGAACGGCCTCCTTATGCCACTCGGCACTGTATCCGTCGCCCTCAAAACGGATTCTCTTTGAATCGATTATGCACTTCTTAAGTACCTGGAAGATAGCTTCATCCCTCTTGCCTCCCCTGTCGGCCAGAGCGTTGACCTCATCGGCGAAAGCTTTCAGCTGACGGGCTACAGCTGCGTTCAGTACGATCATTGCTGAGCTGCAGTTAGCTGATGAGCCCACTGCCCTGAACTCAAAACGGTTGCCGGTGAAGGCGAATGGCGAGGTGCGGTTGCGGTCAGTGTTATCAAGAAAAATCCCGGGAATCTTGCCTATGCCAAGCTTTATCTCGGTCTTCTCCTGAGGGGTCATCTTCTTATCCTTAACCTTGCTTGCAATACCGTCAAGAATATCCGAGAGATAGCTTCCCAGAAAGACGGATATTATTGACGGAGGAGCCTCATGGCCTCCAAGCCTGTAGGAGTTGTTCTCATTTGTTACGCTGGCGCGAAGGAGCTCCTGGTTGTCGTTGACAGCCTTGACGACGTTGACGAGGAAGGTGAGAAACTGCATGTTCGTCTTTGGATTCCTGCCCGGCGAAAGCAGGTTTACCCCCGTGTCAGTCATCATTGACCAGTTGTTGTGCTTGCCGGAGCCGTTCACCTCAGCGAAAGGCTTCTCATGGAAGAGGACCCTGAACTTGTGCTTCCTGGCCACCCTGCGCATCACATCCATTATCAGCTGGTTATGGTCAACAGCCAGGTTGGCCTCCTCAAAAACGGGAGCACACTCGAACTGGTTTGGGGCAACTTCATTATGACGGGTCTTGACCGGAATGCCAAGCTTGTATGCTTCGTACTCAAACTCTTTCATGAAGGCCTTTACCCTGTCAGGGATGGATCCGAAATAGTGATCGGAGAGCTGCTGATCCTTTGACGACGGGTGACCCATCAGCGTACGGTCAGCCAGCATCAGGTCAGGCCGGGCATAATAAAGGGCCTCATCTATAAGGAAATACTCCTGCTCCCATCCCAGGGTGGCAAACACCTTTCTGACATCCTTGTCGAACAGGTGACAGACCTCCACGGCAGCCTTGTCAAGTACGGCAAGTGACCGGAGAAGGGGGGTCTTGTAGTCAAGCGCCTCGCCCGTATATGAAATGAAGACCGTCGGGATGCAGAGGGTGCTACCCACAATGAAAGCCGGCGAGGAGACATCCCACGCCGTATAGCCCCTGGCCTCGAAGGTGTTTCTGATGCCACCGCTGGGGAAGCTTGATGCATCAGGTTCCTGCTGTACCAGCACCTCTCCGGAGAATATCTCGATGATAGTGCCCATCTCGCCCCTGCCCACGAAGGCGTCATGTTTCTCGGCAGTGGCATCTGTCAGCGGATGAAACCAGTGGGTGAAGTGTGTCACCCCGTGCTCCATGGCCCACGCCTGCATGCCGGTAGCCACCTGGTCGGCTATCTGCCTGTTGATTTGAGTCCCCTCTTCAATGGCCGTTATGACGGCACGGTACGCCTCCCGGCTCAGGAAGCGCTCCATCTTCTTCTTGTCGAAGACATATTCCGAAAAATAGGTGGAAACCGGCTCAGCCGGTACGGAGACCTCAACAGGCTCCCTGTTGAACAACTCCTTCAATGCACTGAAACGTAATTCTGCCATGATCTGATTTTTTGCCAAAAATAGATCATTTCAGAATATACCCCCTATTTTTGAGAGTATTTTTTGATAATTTGTATGTTTTTTGTTGACCACCCCCTATTTTTTGGGGGTTGTTTTCATTTTTAGTCCGTTTTTATGATCGTACGGCATTCGGCACGGGCAAATATCCCGTACTGTGATTTTTCAAAATCAACAGCCACCACCTTGTATTCAGGAGTAAGCGTGAACTCATCCCCTATCCCGCTCGTGAGGAAGTTGATGGCGGCCTCCGGGAAATGGAAGGTAGTGTAGATCACTCCCGGTTTGACTACGTCTGTAACCTTGACTTTCATGGTAGTTATACCCCTTGCGGAGAAGATCCTCGCATAATCTCCTGTAACCAGCCCCTTGGCTTCTGCATCATGCGGGTGGACGAAAAGGATATCTTCAGTTACAAGTTCGCTGTTGGGAGTGCGGCGTGTCATGGTGCCGCTGTTGTAATGCTCAAGCAATCTTCCCGTTGTCAGTATATAAGGGAAGCGCTCCGCATTCTCATCCAGCTCGGGTGAGATGTTATAGTCCCATGAGTGGAACTTGCCTTTTCCCCGCTTGAATGTCTCAGTATGCAGTATCTTCGTATCTGTGCCATCCTCCCTGACTGGCCACTGTTTTCCGCTGTTGCCCAGTTCATCCCATCTGACACCTTTAAAGAACGGCACTATCCCGGCTATCTCCTTCAGGATGACATCGGCAGAGTAGCCCTTCTGCGGATATCCCATCCGGTTCATCATGTCAACCACTATCTGACCGTCGGGTTTGGTGCCTTCCAGAGGCTTCACCGCCTGCTGGACCTTCTGGATCCTCCTTTCGCCGTTGGTGAAAGTGCCCTCCTTCTCGAGGAATGACGAGGCAGGGAAAATAACGTCGGCAATACGTGCCGTCTCGGTCATAAAGAGCTCCTGTACCACGAGCAGGTCAAGACCCTGCAGCGAGCTCTTCACATGGCATGTGTTGGGATCAGTCTGCAATATGTCCTCTCCCATTATCCACAGTGCCTTCAGATCTCCCCTGGAAGCGGCGACGAACATCTCCGGGATGCGGTAGCCGGGTACGGAGGGATGCTCAACGCCGTAATATTTATTATAAATGGCAATATTTGCCGGATCGGTTACATCCAGATAACCCGCACCCTGATGCGGTTGTATACCCATGTCGGCCGCACCCTGCACGTTATTCTGGCCGCGCAGCGGGTTGACTCCTGCTCCGACTTTTCCGATGTTGCCTGTCATCATGGCAATGTTGGATATCAGCGTTATTGCCTTTGTCGCCTGCCAGTGTTCCGTGACACCCAGCCCATGGAACTCCATGGCTGTGGCAGCCGAACCGTACTCGATGGCTGCAGCTCTTACCTGTTCGCGGGGCACGCCACAGATCCTCTCCAGCTCATCAACATCCAGCGCCTGCAGGTATCTTCTGAAGCCCTCCCAGCCTTCTGTGCGTCCGGCGATGAAATCCTCGTCAATGAGTCCCTCGGACATCAGGTAATATGCAAAGAGGTTCAACACGGCCACGTTGGAACCGGGATTGATTTGCAGGTGGTGTTTTGCCAGTCTGGCTATCTCGATCTTCAGTGGGTCAATGACGATGAGAGGGGTGCCGGACTCCACCACTGACCTGATGCGTGCGCCTGTCACCGGGTGTGCTGACGACGGGTTCGCGCCGATGATCAGGATGCATCCCGTTTTGTAAAGCTCGTCAACGGAATTGGTGGCCGCGCCGGTACCGTATGCCCACTGCATGCCCATGGCAGTGGGTGCATGACACACCCTGGCGCAGCCGTCAATATTGTTCGTGCCGATGACGATCCTGAAGAATTTCTGCATCAGATAGTTTTCCTCATTGGTGCACCTGGCCGAGGAGATACCCGCCAGGGCGTCAGGACCGTGCTTCACCTTTATCTCCCTGAACCGCTGCGCGGTATAATCATAGGCTTCATCCCATGACACCTCCGTCAGCACTCCGTCTTTCCTCACCAGGGGAGATCGAAGCCTCTCGGGATGATTGTAGAATTCAAAGGCATATCTTCCCTTGACACAGGTGTGTCCCCTGTTCGTTGCACTGTCTAGAGGAGCCTGTATGCCCTTCACCACCCCGTCAATCACCTTCACGTCAAGGTTACAGCCAACCCCACAGTAGGTACATGTAGTCCTGACCGTCCTGTCTGCCTTCAGCGTCTTCACTGAATAACGGTCATGAAGTGCGTTGGTAGGGCAGGTCTGTACGCAGGCGCCGCATGATACGCATGGCGAGTCGCGAAAGGTGGAGTCAAAGCCCTTAATGATAAGGCTTTCTGCTCCCCTGCCGCGAATTCCAAGTACATGCTCTGCCTGAAGCTCATCGCAGGCCCTTACGCACCGGTAGCACTTGATGCATTCGGTGAGGTCTGACCAGACATATGGCCTGCTTCTGTCCTTCTCATGCACAGTAACCTTTCTGGGGTAACGCACATCGGGGGAACCGGCTGAAGCCACCACGGTCTGGAACTCCGTGGGAAGCAAGCCCGTCGCGGGGGTGAGCCTCTCCGGCGGATACTCCGAGAGCACCAGCTCAAGAATATTCCTGCGCAGCCGCTTTATCTTCTCCGTTGAGGGATAGATGTAGTATCCGGGTGCCACGGGGGTATGACATGATGCCATGACCCTTCCGGGGCCGTCCTCCTTCAGTGCCACCTCCACTGAACAGATGCGGCATGAGCCGTAGTTCTCCAGGTTATCAGCCTGGCAGAGCGTGGGGATCACCTCACGGTCAAGGCTCCTCCGGACAAACTCCAGGATCGTCTCCCCCGCCTCTATCGCGAAGGGCTTATTGTCTATGTATGCAATCTTTTCCATGACTATGCCTCCTTGGCTGTGAAGTAATCCTTCAGTTCGTCGCTGAAGTAGTTCAGTGCGTTCTTCACCGGCAGCGGCAGCCCGCCACCAAGGGCGCAGAGCGAACCAAGCTGCATCGTCTCCAGCAGATCATCAAAAAGCCGGGAATCAATCTGTTCTCCCTTTCCGGCAGCACCGGATAGCAGCTCGAGGCCGCGTGCCGATCCCAGCCTGCAGGGGAAACACTTGCCGCACGACTCCTTTTTGGTGAACTCGAAGAGGTGCTCAAGCAGTTTTATTACAGGAAAATCTTCGGGGACTGACACAATCCCTGCATGACCGAGGAGGAAGCCCTCCATGGCGAACGACTCGAAGTCGAGTGTCAGATCATCAATCCTGGAGGCAGGCACCAGTCCTCCCAGTGGTCCTCCGATCTGGAAGGCCTTCACAGGATAACGCGTGCCTCCCCCCATCTCATCAATGACGGTACGCAGGGGTGTCCCCATCTTCACCTCGAGCAGTCCGGGCTTGTTAAAGGCGCCGTCGAGCGAAACCAGCTTGGTGCCGGGCGACTTCACCGTGCCCATGGCAGCCCAGGCGGCACCACCTTCTTCAAGGATATAGTGGATATTTGCAAAAGTTTCCACGTTGCTCAGCACCGTCGGCTTGCCGAAGAGGCCATATACAGCCGGGAACGGAGGCCGGGTGCGAACCTCGGGACGCAGTCCCTCAATGGAGTTGAGAAGAGAGGTCTCCTCTCCGCATATATAAGCTCCTGACCCTTCCACCACATGAAAACGGAACCGGGTGACAGCATCACCGTTCTTACCAGTATCTATCCCTGCCTCTTCCAGTTGCCTGACAGCCTCCCGCACCCTCTTCACTGCCAGGGGGTACTCTCCTCTTATATATACCACACCGGTATCAGCGCCGGTAATGATTCCCGTCATCAGCATCCCGAAAAGCACTGCGTGAGGCCGTTCCTCCAGCAACCACTTGTCGGAGAAGGCCCCCGGGTCACCCTCATCGCCGTTGCATACCACGTATTTCCTGTCTGACGTCGCGTCGCGTGACGTCCTCACCTTGACATGGAACGGGAATCCCGCACCTCCTCGTCCCCGCAGCCCGGAGATCTCAAGCTCCGTCAATGCCGCTTCCCCCAGACCGATCCACCTGCCTGCAAGGGAATAGTATTGCCTTACTTCTCCCGTAGGCGTAAGCAGGGCCGGCATATCTGCATTGGAACTGACCCTCATCGTCCCGGGCTGATCATTGCTTCCGCACAGACGGATCTCACCGTTGACAAGGACCGCATCGTTCGAATGGCAGTGCCCCAGGCAGGTAATTACGCCAATCTCATTCTCCGCATACTTTTCCCTCAGGCTTCGTCTTACCTTTTCACTCTTGCCTGATGTCAGGCAGGCCGTCCCGTCACACATGAACACCTTTTTTTCATGATGCGAAGGCTGCAGGAAATCGTAAAAGGAACTTGCACTCAGCACGGCTGCATGTCCTGTCATGAACTCGCCGGCAACAGCCATAAGTCTTTCATCCGACGGTTTATCAGCACCAGGCGAAGTACCGGTGATACTCTCGTACAAGCTGTCGTTCAGGCCTCTTCTCGAAGAGAGACCCCTCAGGTTCCTTGACATGACTCTACTGTTTTTATTTTTCCAAGATATTAACTAACTGTACGATATAGAGGAAAGATGAGAATTATCATAATTACCGGAAGTTAAATAAAATGAGAAGATGGCGCATCTTTTTGTTTAACTGATTTTTGTTATATTTGTCGCCTGTATTTTTCAAGAGCTAGATTCATTATTTAATTAGTATTCAGATGGCAATTCTTCAGAACCTGAGAGAGAAGGCAGGACCGCTTGTGGCAGGAATAATCGGGCTTTCTCTGCTTCTTTTTGTAGTGAGTGATTTTTTCGGCAACAATACCGCCCAGCGTCGTAAGGCAGACAAATATTACCAGCTTGCCGACATAGACGGTGAGATTGTTTCCTATCAGGACTTTGAGGCACGGCTGCAGGACCTGGTTGAGGTTTACAAGATGTCAGGGTCAACAGAGGTGAACGAAGAGATGATGCTGAGCCTCAGGGAACAGGTATGGCAGCAGATGCTCTCCGAGAAGCTGATGGGAAAGACCTACAGACAGACCGGCCTCGGAGTCAGTCCTGATGAGGTGGAGATGCTCGTCTTCGGTGACGATCCCCATCCCATTGTAAGGCAGCTCTTCACTGACCCTGCCTCAGGCGCATTCAATGAATCTTTCCTCGTTAATTTCCTGAAGGCCACAGAGACCGATGAAGCAACCAAAAAGTACTGGCTCTTCTTCGAGGACCAGATAATAAATGACAGGCTCAACACCAAGCTGGTGAACCTGATGTCAAAAGGTCTCTATGTCACCGGCAAGCAGTCGGAGCTTGAGAACAGCCTTACTGCCAACACGGTCAATTTCAGCTACATGGTGCGTAACTATGCTGCCATTTCTGACAGCCTGGTGCAGGTCAGTTCAGACGAGATCAGGAGCTATTATGACAAGCACAAGGAGAACTACAAGCGCGGAGCCACGAGGGATATGGAGTACATTGTGTTTGACATTGTTCCCTCAGAGTCTGACATGAAAGAGACTGAGACCTGGGCAACTGGCGAAAAGGAGAACTTCGCTGCAGCCACTGACCTCGTGCAATATATCAACCTGACGGCAGACACGCGTCACTCCGGCTTTTACAGGACTCTTCAGGATCTCCCGGAAAGTCTTCGCCCGCTGGCCGAGTCAGGTGACAGATCTGAGGTTATGGGTCCCTGGTTTGAAGACGGTGCCTATAAGCTTGCACGCCTGATTGACATAGCTGAGCGCCCCGATTCAGTCAGGGCAGCACATATACTTCTTTCACCGAACGCAACAAGGAGCATGGCCCAGGCAAGGAAAGAGGCTGACAGCCTCATCGCCCTGGTAAAGTCAGGCATTGATTTCAACGTTCTGGCCATGGCCAATTCCGATGATCAGGGGTCGGCACAGGTTGGAGGTGACCTTGGCTGGTTCAGTGAAGGAATGATGATAGTCCCATTCAACAACGCCTGCTTCAGCAACAAGAAGGGCGACCTTGTGACTGCCGAGACAAGCTACGGCGTTCATGTCATCAATATCATCGACCAGAGCCGCAGGGTAAAAAAATATGATATAGGTATCGTTGACCGCCAGGTTATCCCCGGCAGCAGCACAACACAGCGCATCTACTCGGAGGCTTCACAGTTCGCCGGCACGAATGATACCTATGAAAAATTCAATAAGGCAGTGGCTGAGGGCAGCCTCAACAAGAAGCTGGCGATGAACGTCACCCAGGACCAGAAGGAGCTTCCCGGACTTGCACAATCCCGTGGCCTTGTAATGGCTCTCTTCCAGAACAGCAAAGCCGGCAGCATCGTTCTCGACAACAGCAGCCAGGCCGTCTTTGAGCTTCCTGACATGTACGTGGTTGCCTACTGCAGCCGGGCACAGGAAGAGGGGATTGCCCCGGTTGAGGATGTGGCTTCAGACATCAGGTTCATCCTGGCCAAGAAGAAAAAGGCTGAGATCATTGCAGCTGAGATGAAGAAGCTTGCAGCCGAAGGAAAAACCATTTACGATATTGCCTCGCACTACAACACTATCGTTCAGGATGCCAGCGGCATCAACTTCAGGTCATACTCTGTACCGGGAGCCGGTATTGAGCCCGCCCTGATCGCTGCAGCATCAGCCTCTGAAACCGGCACACTCTCAAAACCAGTTGAGGGAAACAATGGTGTATACATGTTTGTGGTCAGCAACGCCACTCCTGTTGTGGCTGAAGACCTGGCAATGGTTAAGGAGAGAATGAACTCAAGTTACCAGATCCGCGCCTCCTATGAGGCCTACCAGGCTCTCCGCGAGAAAAAGGAAGTTAAGGATATGAGATATAAATTCTATTAACAGAGTTCGTAAGGAATATGAAGTGAAGGCAGGTCCGTGGATCTGCCTTCACTATTTTGTAACCTCTGTGTCAAAGACTTAATCTGCTGCCTGTTGAATTATGTACGGGAGCGCATCTTCCCAGCCGAGCGGCATTATATGAACACCGGTTATTCCCTTTTTGGCCTTCAGTTTCAGGAGATTCTCAACCGTAATGGCTACACTCTCCTCTGCAAACCGGTCACCCGCATCCGCCAGCCTCTTCATCACCGGGGCCGGGATGGTCACACCCGGGATGTTGTCATCAAGGTACCGTGCCAGTTTTAGAGTCTTAATCGGGCTGATCCCTGCCAGTATGAAGACCTTATCCAGCAATCCGAGCTTATCCAGCTGTTCAAGCCACGGATCGAGGCTGTCAGGGTCAAAGACAAGGTTTGTCTGGAGGAACTGTGCGCCGGCATTGACCTTTTTCATAATGCGAAGCGCCTGGAGCGCGGCGTCAAGTGCAAAGGGTGCTGCGGCTGCACCGAGGAAGAGCTGTGGCCTGTTTTTTATCTCCCTCCCGTCGAGGTAGATGCCTTCATCCCTCATCCTTCTCAGGATCCAGAGCATCTGCACCGAGTCAATATCAACGATGTTCATGTTGCTGCGGGGCCTCGGTCCTATCCGCGGACTGTCACCCGAGAGGCAGAGAATGTTGTGTACCCCGATGGCGTTGGCCCCTATGGCCTGCGACTGAAGGCTGTTGCGGTTGTTGTCACGTGCAGAGATCTGCATAACGGGGTCAGTCCCCAGTGAGGAGGCTACGGCGGAGCATGCCGCGCTTGACATCCTGGGCACCGCTGATGAACCGTCAGTAAAATTGACGGCCGTCACATATGGCTTAACAAGCAGTATCTTTTCCTTCAGCCTGGCAGTGGCGGCGGTAAGAGGCGGGGTAACCTCGGCGGTGATGACGAAACGGCCGCTGCGCAGTTCACGCTCCAGGGCCGACTGCGGTTCTGCAACAGCAGGAGGATGATATTCCGAATCCCCCTTCCACCATCCGGGCTGGCGGACAGGTCTGAAAACATGCTCCTCCAGCGCTGAACCAAGTGTTTTGCCCTTTCTTCCGGAAGGGAGAAAGATGTTACGCAATCCGGCCTTCCGGGCTGTCCGCACCACCTCACCCCATGTCTCCGTTCCTGCCCTGTCCCAGTCTACGGGAGGAAGCACCTCGAGCAGCTTATGCTCGCGGTGCATCCTCCGTGACCGTTCATAGATGAGATCCCAGGCGCAGCGCCTGGTGGGATCGACATAACACCAGCCGTTGTTCACTCCGCCGCAGGGGCCGTTTCTTAGTCCCTTTGGACAGGCCATGTGGCATATGAAAGCTGTCTCCTGAAGGAGGCAGTTACCGCACATCCGGCACCCGAAGAGCGGTCCCTTGACAACTCTTTCAGTCAGTGCCAGCATGCGCTTCCCTGCAGGCTGCCTGCCGAACGGCCTGAATGCAGGCTGCCAGCGGCGCAGGGGAGTGAAAAGGGCCATCGTACTGTCAGATGATGTGCATGTTTATCAGTTGCTCGTAAAGCTCCTGCTTCCCGCTGATCTTCTTTGGTTCACCAACTTTCTTAGCCAGCTCGCGGAGATCAGCCAGTGTAAGCTTGCCTTTCTCAAAGAGGGCGCCGTCACCCTTATCGAACGAGGCATACCTCGCCTTGCGCATCTTGAGATAATCTGATTCCTTAAGTATGCTGTCAGCAATTACAAGACCCCTGGCAAATGTGTCCATGCCGTTGATGTGGGCAATGAAGAGATCCTCGGGATCGGTACTGTTACGCCTTACGTGGGCGTCGAAGTTGATGCCTCCCGTCCTGAAGCCGCCTGCCATCATGATGACGAGCATTGCCTCGGTGATCTCGTTGATGTTTGTCGGGAACTCATCTGTATCCCATCCGTTCTGGTAGTCTCCCCTGTTGGCGTCTATGCTGCCCAGCATCCCGGCATCGGCAGCCGTCTGAAGGTCATGCTGGAACGAGTGGCCGGCAAGGGTGGCATGATTGACCTCCACGTTGAGCGCGAAGTCCTTGTCAAGGCCGTATTGCCTCAGGAAGCCTATCACCGTTGCCGCATCGTAGTCATACTGGTGCTTGGTGGGCTCCATGGGCTTCGGCTCGATGTAAAACTTGCCATTGAACCCCTTCTGGCGTGCATAATCACGCGCAAGGGTTAGCATCATTGCCAGGTGCTCGAGCTCGCGCTTCATGTCAGTGTTGTGAAGAGTGAGGTAACCCTCGCGACCTCCCCAGAATACATATCCCTGGCCGCCAAGCGAAATGGTGGCGTCAATGGCGTTCTTCAACTGCACGGCAACATTTGTAAGCACATTGAAATCCGGATTGGTGGCCGCACCGTTCATATACCTGGGATTGCCGAAAACATTGGCCGTACCCCAGAGGAGCTTCATGCCTGTCTCCTTCTGTCTTGCCTTGATCACCGGCACCCACTTCTCGAGGCGCTTCTCAATCTCAAATACCGATCCGTCACCAACAAGGTCGGTATCATGGAAGCAATAAAACGGCGCTCCTATCTTGTCAAAGAACTCGAAAGCCATGTCGAGCTTGACCTTTATCCTGTCATCGCCCTCAAGGCCGTCATACGGAAAGTTCCGGGTCTTCGCGCCGAAGGTGTCTGTTCCGTCACCACAGAATGAATGCCAGTAAGCTATCGCAAAGCGAAGGATATCCTTCATCTTTTTACCGCCGACCTTAGCTTCCGGATCATACCATTTGAATGCGAGGGGATTCTTTGAATTCCTGCCCTCATACTGAATCTTCCCGATCCCGGGGAAAATTTCACTTGTCTTCTTTTTTGCCATATTAGTATAATTATTCGTACAGATAGTTCTGAAGCAGATCAAGCCACTCCATATATTTAACGTCATATATTTCGGAAAGGCGGTTGTCGGGCTCGCTTGACCCCGTCACCTTCAGACCTGCAAAAGCCTCCTTCTCTGACCTGAAGAAACCGCATCCGATGCCGGCACCCCGTGCAGCCCCGACAGAGCCGTCAGTATTGTAGAGCGTAATTACGGTTGAGGTAAGGCTCGAGAGGACATCCCTGAAGACCTTGCTCAGGAACATGTTTGACTCGCCTGCGCGAATCACAGTGGGATTTATGCCGGTCTCCTTCATTATCTCCAGCCCGAAGCGGAAACTGTAGGCTATGGACTCCTGCGCAGCGCGGTACAGGTGCCCTTGCCGGTGAGTATTGAAGTTCAGGCCGTGAACGGAAGAGCCGATGTCCCTGTTTTTGAACATCCTCTCTGCCCCGTTCCCGAATGGGAGGATTGTGAGTCCGTCACTGCCCGGGGCCACGGCAGCAGCCAGGTCATTCATCGCCGGGTAACCGAGGCCGGCGCCGGTGTGCTTCTTAAGCCATGAGTTAAGTATGCCCGTGCCGTTGATGCAGAGAAGCACTCCCAACCGGTTCAGCCTGTCTGTATGATTTACATGCAGAAAGGTATTGATACGAGACATGGGGTCAAACTGAGTCCTGTCAGTGACACCGTAAATGACACCCGATGTTCCTGCGGTAGTGGCCACCTCTCCTGGCTGCAGCACATTGACTGACAGCGCATTGTTAGGCTGGTCGCCAGCCCTGTATGAGACCGGAATTCCGGCCGTAAGTCCAAGTTCAGCAGCAACCTTGCCGGTAAGTTCACCCTGGACTGAGAATGATTCAACCGGATCTGCCAGCAGGGCCCTGTCAATTCCGTAATATTCGAGAAGCTCTTCGGAGACATCGCTCCTCATGTAATCCCAGAATATCCCTTCTGAAAGGCCGGTGTATGATGTTTTGATCACATCAGTCATTCTCATGGCGAGATAATCGCCGGGAAGCATGATCTTATGAATTTTGCTGTAAATGGCAGGCTCGTTCTCCCTGACCCATGCCAGCTTTGATGCCGTAAAGTTGCCGGGGGAGTTCAGCAGGTGGTGCAGGCAGAAGTCCTTCCCCAGCCTGTCAAAGGCCCTGTCTCCGATCTGGACTGCCCTGCTGTCACACCAGATTATTGAAGGGCGGAGAACCTTCCTGTTTTTGTCAACGGCCACAAGGCCGTGCATCTGGTAGGAAATCCCGACAGCACCTATGTCTTTTTTCTTCGTTCCCAGCGGTTTGAGGCAGGCTGCCAGTGCCAGTGTAAAGTTCTTCCACCACTCCTCCGGATCCTGCTCGGCCCAGCCGGGTACCGGTGCGGAGATCTCCATCTCGGTAGAAGGATATGAGGTCGCTGATAAGGTCCTGCCGTTCTCTCCGTCAACAACGGATACCTTTACCGATGAGCTGCCGAGGTCAATACCTAATAATAGCATACGGGTTCTTTTTGATTAGAAATTTCTCACTGTCGAGATAAATGTACGGATATTTTCCGTAGGAGCATCAGGAGGCATGCCTCCCCCGCATGACCAGATGATTCCATTTGTGTCGCCAGCCTCGCGCATCATACTTATAACGCCGGTTCTCACCTCTTCCGGAGTGCCCATGGCAAGCACATCGCGCGGCGGCAGGTTGCCGAGCAGTATTACTCCGTCGCCGGCCAGTCTCCTCATCTCTGTTATAGGATGGTTAAAGCTGAAATTAAAAAGATTGATGCCTATCTCCCCCAGGTAACCGGCAGTGATCTGGCCGGCTGCATCATTGTGAAAGAATCCCACTTTGGGATTAAACGTTTTATAGATCCTCCTGAGATGTGGCAGCACAAAGGTCTCAAAGTCGGGCTGACCCAGGAATCCGACTATATCATCCAGAACAAGCACCCCCTGGATATCCGGGAACTTTTCATACTGCAGTTCCAGCCAGTCAATAACGAAGTCGGTGATGACAGTCAGGGCCTTCTGTGCCTCTTCCGGGGTGACGGCAAGAGCCATCATGAAGTCTGTGGTTCCGAACAGGAACGAAGCTATGTTCAGCGGGCCCCTGCTGGAGGCGAACCTGTAGTGACATCCGTTCTGCTTCAGCTTCTCCTCGTATTTTGCCATGCGGTTTATTACAAAGGGAAGGAGTCCGTCAGTTCTGACGTTGGGTTTTGAGAGGGCCGATATCTCCCCGGTTGTGCCGTTGAGCTTCACAGGATGGGGAAAATCGTTCTCTGTCCAGACCAGCTTGGTGCCGAAGGCCGAGGGTTCTGTGCACATTCCGTACTCTGACCAGAAACCCGGGAGGAACATGACATCAGGAAAAGCATTCTGCGCATGCAGGTTTGCCTCGAACCAGGTGCCGGGATCATTGAAGTATTCAAGTATTGTCGTGCCGTGCCATCCGGGCAGCCAGGGGCTGTCAATAATGAATCCCACAAGCCGTTCTGCCGTTTTTTCTCCGTTGATCACCTTTAACAGTGTCTCCCAGTGTCTGTCGTTCATAAGGCCAGGTTGTGCTTCGTTCAACAATATCTATATGCCAGGGACAAAATGGAATTCAAGTCCCCGGTAATATTCCAAATTATGATGCGGCTGCTCCACCCCTTCCGGGAAAGGCATCCGTGAAAATGTCTGAAAATAGAGCAGGCAGGCATCCTTCCACCACCGGGCCTCCTGAGCCTGTATCCTCAGCATCTGCCTCACATGCCCGAACTGTCCGTCATCGATCTTTCCTTCCAGGGACTCCCAGTATGTGAGGTAGCCCTCAGCTGAATCAACGCCCTCCTGGTACTTAGAACACATCTCGTCCCAGAGTGTCCTTCCCGATTTCATTACATTATACCATGGCAGGTGGTGGAACCAGAGCAGGAGGTTTTCAGGGCAGCTCTGTGGATCGTTGTAGATTGAGTCAAGCGGCGGGCAGTACTGGCTCACGGCACCGCTGCCATTTTTTGTTCTGTCAAATCCTATCCCGAGGGTGTCAGCCCTGTGGTAATATACCGATGTCCAGTCGGGGCGCCCGCGGTCCACCCACGGTCCGGGACCCCAGTGATGCCCCTCGGCCATTATATGATGAAGACCCAGGGGAGTCATATAGTTTACAGCTGTCTCCCTGGAGCTGAGCATCATGCCTGCTATGCCTTCCTCAATGACAGGATCATGGGTGATCGTCATCCTGATCCATTCTGAAGCTATCTGTTCAGGAGAAAGGGCCGGGTTCCATGCGAGGCGTCCGAAAGCGTACCAGTTGGCCTGCCCGAAAAGATGTCCTGTCCAGTTTCTTTCCGATCCGATATTTGATACTCCGGCCATGCCCGTCAGGTTGTGGCCGTGGAGGGTGCCGTCAATTACCCCGGATACTTTCGATTCCGGGCCGGCAGCATAGGTGTCACTTGCCAGTGTCTCGCTGAAAAGCGGTGCCAGGAAGACCAGGTGAGTGGCGCATCCCAGGTACTCCTGAGTTATCTGAAACTCAGGCATCAGGGGTGTCTCGGACATCGCTCCGAAGAGAGGATGAAAAGGCTCCCGTGGCTGAAAATCGATGGGACCGTTCTTTACCTGTACCAGGACATTGTCCCGGAAGGTGCCGTCAAGCGGCACGAATTCATTGTAAGCCTGTTTTGCACGGTCCACCGGCACGTTGTTGTCATACACGAAGGCTCTCCACATCACCACTCCGCCAAAGGGAGCGACGGCATCAGCAAGCATGTTGGCACCGTCGGCATGAGAGCGGCCGTAGTTCTGCGGACCGGGCTGCCCCTCAGAGTTGGCCTTTACAAGAAAACCACCAAAATCAGGGATCAGGGTATATATCTCAGCAGCCTTATCCCTCCACCAGCTGATGACTGCCGGATCAAGCGGATCAGATGTTGTCAGGCCGCCAATCTCACGCGGGGCGCTGAAGCGGGCAGTCAGGTATACTTTTATTCCGTAAGGCCTCATCACATCAGCCAGTGCTGCAACCTTTTCAAGATACTGCCTGGTAAGCACCAGTGCATTGGCATTTACGTTGGTGATAACAGTTCCGTTGATGCCGATTGAGGCATTGGCTCTCGCATAGTCTTTGTAACGGGGGTGAATGTAATCGGGCAGAAGGTGCCAGTTCCATATTGAAGCGCCGGCATAGCCGCGCTCAACGGTTCCGTCGAGGTTGTCCCAGTGGTTTAGCAGCCTCAGCTTCGTGGCGGGTTTTTCAGTTATCGCCAGGTTGTCAAGCGGCGATTCAGTTTCAATAATTCTCAGCAGGTGAAAGATGCCGTACAGAACTCCCCTCTCACCATCTGAAGCAATCAACGTGATATTTCTCCTTCCCTGCCTTAAACTCCTTATTATATATCCATCCTCTCCTGTTGTGCCGGGCAGCACATCCGGGAGCAGCGAAGCCAACAGCGGTGACGAGCTGAAGGTGCCGGCAATGATTGTGCCTTTGCCCGAGGGTGCAAGGACCTCGGTGACTTCCAGCCCGGTCATGGCCTCAAGGCCTGCAATGAATTCATCATGTGCAGTCCTGATTACCGGTGATTCACCGGTAATCATCACATTTTCAAACTGCCGGGAGCACTCTCTCAGGTATGTCCTGTCAGTGATCCGGTCATAGCCGAGCCACAACCTGTAGCCGTCATCAGCCAGCGCCGCTGAAAGAGGAGCAAGCAGGAGGATTACCAGGAACAGGAATGATCGCCGTTTCATGCTCATAATACTTTGCCTGACTTCAGCGATGACTGTCTGATTATCAGTTCATGAGTCAGCGTAATGGAATTAACCTTTTCATACTGAGTACCTTCCAGAATTCTTATCATTGTTGATGCCGCCACCTCGCCCATGGCCCTGCCGGGGTAATGGACGGTAGTGAGGTTGGGCTCCACGATCCGTGATACCGGGTCATCATTGAATCCTGCCACCGCTATATCCTCGGGCACGCGGTATCCCTTCCGCTTCAGTTCACAGATGAGTGACACAGCCGAAGTGTCATTGGCTGTGAAAATGCCGTCAGGAGTTGTTCCGTTGTTCAGCAGCTGGTTCAGTATTATCACGCCGGAGCTGTCGCCCAGGTCGGTAACAATCAGCATTCTGTCATCGAAGGGCAGGGAATTGTCTGTCAGGGCCTGCCTGTATCCCCTGTACCTGTCGCTGTAGACATTCCTGTTCAGGCTACCGGCTACGTGCACGATTTTTTTACAACCCTGGTCTATCAGATGCTTTGTTGCCTCATAGCCAGCCCTGTAGTTGTCAATGATAACACTTACGCAGTTGTTGCACTCCAGCACCCTGTCAAAGAAGACGATAGGTATGTCCTTGCGGAGTATATTTTTGAAACTGTCGCTGTTTTTGGTTTCATAGGAGAGTGAAACCAACATTCCGTCGACACGGCTGTTGAACAGTGCCTGTATGTTTGCCTCCTCGAGGACTGCGGATTCTTCGCTCTGGCTGATCAGCAACTGGTAGCCGGAGTTGTTTGCAACCTTTTCCATGCCAGAGATTACAGTGGACATGAAATGGCTGTCAATCCTGGGAATCACTACACCGAGGGTTCTTGTTCTCTTCTGCCGCAGGTTTGCGGCGAACTTGTTATGCTGGTAGCCCATCTCCTGGGCTGTCTGCATTATTTTTTTCCGCAGGTCTTTTCGTACCTGGGGGCTGTTGTTGAGGCCGCGGGAGACAGTGGAGGCTGAGATGCTGAGAGCCCTGGAGATGTCATAGATGGTGACCTCGGCCTTTTTCTTCATTCCGGTCATAATTCTTCAAAATAAGTAAGAAAACCGCTATTATTGAAATTTTTTGAACTATTTTTTGCAATCGGTTGCAGAATTAAATCAGATTACATACTTTTAGTTACGCTTTAGACAGGGCATAGGAGAGATATGCCCTGTTGCAGAGAGTAAGTCAAAAAAAATCAGTGTAACCTTTAACCAAATTGACCATGCAATCCGCTACAGGAAAACTTTCGTTCAGGGAGAAGCTGGGCTACAGTCTCGGGGACGGTGCCGCCAACTTCATTTTTCAGACAATGATGCTGCTTCAGCTGAGTTTTTACACAGACACCTTTGGACTTTCCGCGGGGGCGGCAGCGACGCTCTTCCTCGTTGCAAGGCTCTGGGGTGCGGTCTGTGATCCGATCTTCGGCGCTCTGGCAGACCGCACAAACACCCGGTGGGGCAAATTCAGGCCCTGGATCCTCTGGACCGCCATTCCTTTCGGCGTGCTGGGATATCTTGCCTTCAGGACACCTGACTTCGGCCAGGCCGGCAAACTGGTTTATGCCTATGCCACATACCTGCTGCTGCTTACAGTCTACTCAGCAAACAACAACCCCTACTCAGCCCTCAGCGGCGTGATCACCGGCAACATGAAGGAACGCACCAGCCTCTCATCAGTCAGGTTCGTGGTTGTCACACTTGCAACCATTGCAATCATGGGATTCACACTGCCGATGGTCAACCACTTCGGCGCCGGAGACAGTGCAAAGGGATATCAGATCACAATGGGAATCTTCAGCCTCCTTGCCGTACTCTTCTTCTTTATAACCTTCTTCAGCACAAAAGAGAGGATCGCTCCTCCCCCGCAGCAGAAGAGCTCACTGAAGCAGGACCTGCTGGACCTGGTCCACAACAAACAATGGGTGATGATGTTCGTGGTCTTCCTCTTCATGTTCATCTTCCTGGCAATGCGCAACAGCATCCTGCTCTACTACTTCAAGTATTATCTCGATCCGGAAAGCATGCGCGAATTCCTTGTCAACATTGACAAGGGTCTCTTCGGCCTGCTCGAGGGGCTTAAACTGACTGCCGCCGGCGCCAATTATGCCGACAACAGTTTCAGCGTCATTAATATATTAGGTCAGCTCTGCGCGATCCCGGGGATAGCCGTTGGCAACGCCCTGGCACGGAGATTTGGCAAGAGAGACGTCTTCAAGACATGGCTCATCGTGGCCGGGGTGATGGCAGCCCTCTTCTTCGTGGTGCCTCCCTCGGGCATATGGGCAGTTTTGATACTCTCAATCCTCTTCAACTTCTCATGGGGCGTTACGATGCCGCTGCCGTGGGCAATGATGGCGGACGTGGCCGACTACTCGGAGTGGAAATTCAACCGGCGTGCAACAGGCATCGTATTTGCCGGAATAGTGGTGGGACTGAAGGTCGGTCTGGCTATCGGCGGCGCAGTGGCCGGATGGCTGCTTGACGGTTACGGGTATGTTGCCAATGTCGTACAGACACCAGCAGCTGTTCAGGGCATAAGGCTCTCAATGAGCCTGTTCCCGGTCATAGCGCTGATTCTCTGCGTGATCGCACTCTTCATGTACGGCATAGGAAAAAAAACCGAGTACCAGATGCAGGATGAACTTGCAGAGAGACGCAAGGCCTATACAGAATAAACCGGCCGTCAGACACGACCTGATGAATGATAAACAGAAAAACAAACCCACTATGAAAAAGATACTTATACCGGCATTTGCAGCCGTCGTGATTCTCCTCTCATCGTGCAGAAGCGATGAGACCACCCTGAGGAAGGCGTTTGAAGATCACTTCCTGATAGGCACCGCCATAAACGGGATGCAGATCTCCGGTGCCGATCCGCAGGCCCTGCCTTTCATTGCAAGTCAGTTCAACTCCGTCACCGCGGAGAATGAAATGAAATGGGAACGGATCCATCCCAAGCCTGGAGTTTACAACTTCGGCGTGGCCGACAGTATTGTCGACTTCGCAGAACACAACGGCATGAAGGTCATCGGCCATACACTGGTATGGCACTCCCAGACGCCCAGGTGGGTTTTCCAGGATTCACTTGGCAATCAGCTGACACGCGATGCTCTCCTGGAAAGGATGCGTGAACATATCCATGCCGTCGTCGGACACTACAAAGGCCGTGTCCTCGGCTGGGACGTGGTCAACGAAGCCGTAAATGAAGATGGATCACTGCGCAAAACAAAATGGCTCGAAATTATAGGTGAGGACTACATCGAAAAGGCTTTCATCTTCGCCAACGAGGCCGACCCTGATGCAGAACTCTATTACAATGACTATAACAATGAGGAGCCTGCCAAACTTGCCGGTGTAATACCAATAATCAAGAACCTTCAGGAAAAAGGGATTCGAATCGACGGTGTGGGAATCCAGGGACACTGGCACCTCGACTCACCTGATATGGCAATCGTCGACAATAGCATCGGAGAGTACGGCGCACTGGGGATGAAGGTGATGATCACCGAAATGGAAATCAATGTGCTGCCTACTCCGACAAGGTTTTACGGGGCAGAGATCTCGAACAGAGGTGCGTACCTTGACTCACTTAATCCATATGTGGAAGGACTTCCTGATTCCGTTCAGACGCAACTGACAAATCGCTATGTTGAGCTTTTCAGGATACTCCTGAAGCATGACGATGCCGTTACCAGGGTGACCTTCTGGGGCGTACATGACGGCTATTCATGGAAGAACGGATGGCCTATCCCCGGCCGCACAAACTACCCGCTTCTCTTTGACCGCAACTATGGGCTGAAGCCTGCCTATCATGCAGTCATAAAAGAGGCAGAAAAAATCAAGTGACACATAACAAAACAGACGATATGAAAAAGCAAACAGCAGCGCCCTACAGGGATGCCTCCCTGCCAGTGAGAAAGAGGGTTGAGGATCTCATGGGCCGTATGACAATCGAAGAGAAATGTGCACAGCTGATGGGCCTCTGGAACGGAGGAGTGGAGGATTTCAAGCCTGAGATCTTCAGTGATCCTGCAAAGATGAAGGAGATCTTCGGCAACGGGTGCCATTCAGTGCACCCTGCCCCGTTCGGCATAAAGGATACTGTCAGGATGCGCAATGCGATCCAGAAATACCTTGTTGAAGAGACCCGCCTCGGCATTCCCGCATTATTTGTCGATGAGGGACAGCATGGCATGATGAGGCCTGAATCAACGGTATTTCCGCAGGCGATCGGCCTGGCATGCTCGTGGAACCCCGCTCTCTTCGAGAAGGTATATGGCATTGTGGCCCACGAGATGCGTTCACGCGGCACGCACCATGCCCTGACGCCGGTTATAGACGTATGCCGTGACCCTCGCTGGGGACGCACCGAGGAGACTTACGGTGAAGATCCTTACCTGAACGGGATGCTTTCAATAGCAGCGGTGAAGGGACTGCAGGGCGACGGCAGTGGCAAGGTTGGCGAGAACAACGTTGCAGCTACCCTGAAGCACCTTGTCGGCCACGGCGAGTCAGAGGGCGGACTGAACCAGGGCCCCGCCAACTACTCCATGAGGGTGCTGCGCGATTATCACATGCCTCCTTTCAAGATGTGCATTGATCACGCCAAACCGGTTTCGGTAATGCCCTCCTACAACGAGGTGGACGGAGTGCCGTCACATGCCAACAAATGGCTTTTGAAGGATATCCTCCGCGGTGAGTGGGGATACAAGGGAATGATAGTATCTGACTACTATGGCGTAGACCATCTGTTCAACAAGCACTTCGTCTGTCATGATGCCACCGAAGCAGCAATGACGGCTTTCAACTGCGGAGTACAGTATGAATTCCCGCAGGCAAACATGTACAGGGTGCTGCCGGAACTGCTTAAAAAGAAAAAAATCAAAAAAGAGGACATTGACAAAGCAGTTGAGCAGGTGCTTGCATTCAAGTTCAGCCTGGGGCTCTTCGAAAATCCATTCGTGGATGAGAAACAGGCAATCAGGGTAAGCAAGTCTCTGGCACACAGAAAGACAGCTCTCAGGGCGGCTCATGAGTCAATTGTTCTGCTGAAGAATGACGGGCTCCTGCCGCTGAAGAAGGGGAAATACAAGAAGATAGCAGTCATCGGACCGTGCGCAAATGATCTCTGGTTCGGGGGCTACTCCGGGGAGCCATATGAGAAGGTAAGTCTCCTTGACGGTATCAGAAACAAGGCCGGCAACGGTATGGAGGTGCTCTTCGCGCAGGGCTGCAGGCTTACAATAAACACAACCCTGAGCTACTTCAACTGGAAATATGATGAGATTAAGGTCGCTTCGCGTGAAGATAACCTGAAGCTCATCAGGGAGGCTGTTAAGGTTGCCTCCGGCGCGGACCTCGTCATACTCGCTCTTGGAGAGAACGAACATCTCTGCCGCGAGGCATGGGCACAGAACCATATCGGGGATAACATGACACTTGATCTGTTCGGAGAGCAGGGAGAACTGGCAGATGCCATAACCGCCCTCGGCAAACCCGTGGTGCTTTACCTGGCAAACGGCAGACCACTGTCGGTCAATAAGCTGGCTGAGAAGGTCCCGGCAATCGTCGAGGGCTGGTACATGGGCCAGGAGACCGGTACCGCAGCTGCTGACATCCTCTTCGGTGAGGTAAATCCTTCAGGCAAGCTGACAATAACCTTCCCGAAATCGGCCGGCCAGCTGCCAATGTATTACAACCATAAGCCCAGCGCCCAGTGGCAGGACTACCTCTCGCAGGATGTCAGACCGCTGTTCCACTTCGGTTACGGGCTGAGCTACACGAAGTTCAGATACGGCAAACCGGTGCTCAGGAAAAGCACAATTAAGAAGGGCGAGACGGCCAGGGTCACCACGGAGGTTACAAACGCCGGCAAGGTTGCAGGAGATGAGATAGTGCAGCTCTATATCAGGGATGTTGTGAGCAGCGTCACACGGCCTGTTAAGGAGCTGAAGGGTTTTGCAAGGATTTCACTGAAGCCCGGAGAGACGAAGAAGGTCTGGTTTGACATAACACCGGATAAGCTGGCATATCATAACATTGACATGAAGTTTGTTGTGGAGCCGGGCGATTTTGAGATCATGACCGGATCATCATCAAGAGACGAGGATCTGCAGAAGACAATACTTACCGTTATCTAAAACAGTCATTACCGGTCTGTCGATGACAAGACAAGGAGGATCAGGACCAGTGTGGTTTAAAGGCAAGAAAATGATGAAGGAAATTGCTGTTTTGGCAATCATGACAGGACTTATGGCTCTCTGCCATTCTTGCGGTGATTCTGACGGCCCGCCTGATCCGGTAATTGAACCTGTAGTAGGGAAAGCTGTCATTGATCCGGCTGTGAGATACCAGGAGATGATCGGCTTCGGAGGGTCACTTACCTGGTATTCCGAAAGAGTCACCGCCAGCCCTCAGAAGGCGCAGCTATGCCAGCTCCTCTTCGAGGACCTGGGAACGGATATAATCAGGTTCAAGAACAATTACTATCCCCTGGGTTACCCGGCAGTGAAAAGCCCTGCCACAATGGAGAACGGGTCGATAAAGACTCTTTATACTGTTACCGGCGATCTCTACTCAATCGCTAAGCAGCTCAATCCGGAGATTCAGATCCTGGTCAGCTCATGGACTCCTCCTTCGGCTTTGAAAAGCAACAACAAACTTCAGGAGGGCACCCTGAAGAAGGATAACGGAGCCTTTATGTATGATGCTTTCGGGGAATACTGGAACGATGTCCTGGATAACCTTCAGTTCAATCCTGACTACATAAGCATTCAGAATGAACCGGGATGGATCACCCCCGACTGGGAGACGTGCGAGTGGAGACCGACGGAGACTGCGGATTTCCCGGGGTACAATGCTGCATTTGACGCTGTATACAACAAGATCAGTACACGGACCAACCCGCCGAAAATGATCGGACCCGAAGCTGAGAATATTGGTTACAGCGGCAAGCTGGGCGGCAACACCTTTGCCGTTTTTTCAGACCCGATCAAGAACAAGGCATCACTGGCAGCGTATGCCTATCACACCTACAACTTCCCGTCCTCGGCGCTGATTGCCCAGACTAAGTCGGATCTCAACATGATCCGTGACAACTACGGCAACAAACCATGCATCATGACTGAGTACTCCAACTTCACCTGGCTCAACACTGCATGGTTTATCATCCAGAACCTCAACGAAGCCAACGCCGCAGGCTATATCTACTGGCTGATGGCATGGGCCGACACAAACAGTGACTCCATGATCAAACTGAGCTCATCCGGCGCATATACGCTCACCCCGTTCTATTATGTGATGAAGCACTTTTCAAAGGAGATCGACAAGGGTCATGTCAGGATTAATGTATTGTCCCCATTCATTCCAATGTCAGGCTTCATTGATCCTTCAGGCAAGAAGATCACAGTTGTGGCGGTTAATCCGAACGACGAAGAAGCCCTTTACGATTTCGAGGTAACAGGCAGAACCGTCAAATCCATGCGGGCTGCTCAGACTGACGCGGTTAACAATTATAAGGAGATTCAGCCTTTTACTTCTGATCAGTATTTTGTTTTAAAACCCAGATCAGTAACTACAGTGGTTCTTGAGCTCTTGTAACCAGAATAAGTCACCCTGCCAATGAAAAAAAACACTGTAACCGGACTGCCTGACCACAGAGTCCTTTTCACGATGATTTTCCTAGCCTTTTCCCTGACCAGCCTGCCTCTGTCTGGCCAGGGCGAGACCGATGTAATCATCTCAACGCAAAAGAACGACAGGTCTTTTGTTCTGGCCTCCGGTGGACAGTGTGCATCGCTGTGCGTCAGCCCCGAAGAGTGGCCGGGAGTGAAGAGGGCTCTTGCCGACCTGCAGAATGACCTTTCCCGTGTTACCGGGACCCTGCCCGGGCTGTTCACAGACACGAAGGCACCCCGGTCTGCATTCATAGTTATTGCCGGGACAATCGGTAAAAGCCCCTTGATAGATCGCCTTGTAAAAAAGAATAAGATTGATGTGGGCGCTATCCATGGCAAATGGGAGTCGTTTGTTATACAGACTGTTGAAAAGCCCTTCCCGGGGGTGAAGAGTGCACTTGTAATTGCCGGCAGTGACAAGCGGGGCACCATCTACGGGATCTACGAAATCTCGAGGCAGGCAGGCGTCTCGCCATGGCACTGGTGGGCTGACGTGCCGGTACGGAAAAGCGGCGAACTTTATGTCATTCCGGGCCGACATGCAGAGGGAGAGCCCTCTGTAAAATACCGCGGCATCTTCCTCAACGACGAATATCCTGCCCTGACAAGATGGGTTGCATTTAAATACGGAAACATCACACCTTCCGTCAATCCGCCGGTACCCCCGGATGTTGCCAACTACGGGAGCGAGTTCTACTCAAGGATTTTCGAGCTATTGCTCAGGTTAAAAGCCAACTATCTCTGGCCTGCAATGTGGAACAACGCCTTCAATGAAGATGACCTCCGCAACGCAAGCCTGGCTGATGAGTATGGCATAGTAATGGGAACCTCACACCAGGAGCCGATGATAAGAGCGCAGAAGGAGTGGGACCGCAGGTATCAGAAAACACTGGGAAGCTGGAGCTGGACACACCACGCCGATACGCTCGTGAAGTTCTGGCGTGACGGAATTCGTCGAAACAGGAATTATGAAAGCATAATCTCAATCGGACTGCGTGGCGCTGATGACACTGAGATGGGCCCGGGAGGACCGGCAGCCAATATCGCCAGGCTGGAAGAGATCGTCAGGGTGCAGCGCGAAATGATTTCTGAAGAGATAAATCCTGATGTCACAAAAGTGCCCCAGATGTGGTGTCTCTACAAGGAAGTGCAGGACTACTATCAAGAGGGGATGAGGGTGCCTGACGATGTGACCCTGCTATGGGCAGAGGATAACTGGGGAAATGTAAGGCGACTGCCGACAGCCGATGAACGGAAACGCAGTGGTGGCGCAGGAGTTTACTACCATTTTGATTATCACGGCGGACCGCGAAGCTACCAGTGGATCAACACCAGCCCCATCCCTAAGATATGGGACCAGATGTCGCTGGCAAAACAGTACGGTGCCGACAGGATATGGATTGTCAATGTGGGACACTTCAGGGGATATGAAATCCCGATTGAATACTTCCTGAACCTGGCATGGGATTCTGATGTAATTGCAAGTGACGGGATATCAGCATGGACCCGGCAGTGGGCAGCTGAGATTTTTGGACCGGATCATGCAGACGAGATATCCGGAATAATAAGAGAATACACCAGGTACAACGGGCGGCGTAAACCGGAGCTGCTCTCACCGTTTACATACAGCCTCGTGAATTACCGCGAGGCTGAACGGGTTGTCGAAGATTATAACAAACTTGCAGCCAGGGCCGAGGCCGTAGGGAAGCAGATGCCGGAAGAGATGCGCGATGCATATTTCCATCTCGTTCTGTTTCCCGTAAAGGCATGTGCCCTGGTAAACGAACTGTATGTCACTGCCGGAAAGAATGCAATGTATGCTGCCCAGGGCAGAGCGCTGGCTGCAGATATGGCCCTTCGTACAGAGCAGTTGTTCACTGCCGACACTGCACTGATGGGATATTATAACCGCGTTTATGCAGGTGGCAGGTGGAAACACTTCGTGGACCAGACTCACCTGGGATATATCGCATGGAATGACCCGCCGGAGAACAGTCTCCGTCACATCAAACTGGCAAATCCGGCAGTACCTGACAGCGCCCTCCCCGCCGTGGCGGTGGAAGGCTCTGCGGAGGCATGGCCGGGATCAGAAGCAGTTACCCTCCTGCCCCCGTTTGATGTTTTTAATACACAGTCAAGGTATTTTGAGATATTCAATCGCGGCAGCATTCCTTTCGAATACGCTGCTACAGCAAATAATCCCTGGATAATCCTGAGCAGCAGCCGGGGTACAATAACTGACGAGCATAGAGTTCATGTAACCATCGACTGGTCTGCCCTCCCCCCTGGTACGCACTTTGGATCGGTAACTGTAACTGCTGAAAGCAGCGAGATGAAAATAGGCCTGACAGCTTTCAGACCAGACGCACCTGATCCTGAAACTGTTATGGGATTTGTCGAGGCCGACGGTTACGTATCGATGGAAGCCTCCAGCCATACCGGAAAAAATGACAGCTATGAGAGGCGCTGGGAGTGGATTGAAGACTACGGCAGAACAAGATCAGGCATGCGTGCCTCGGCAGTTACAGATGCACCTCCCGCAACTCCCGGGAAAGACTCACCCGTGCTCGAGTACAGGATGTACCTCTTCTCAACGGGCGAGTTTGAAACTATCCTTCACATGGCACCTTCACTCAACTTCCTGCCTGACAGGGACTTTAAAATCGGGCTCTCCGTTGACGACAGGGAACCGCAATTGATCACCGTGGTACCGGCCGGATTCAATGCCGAGAACTTCAACAGGGAATGGGAGGAAACCGTCCGCAACAGCACACGCTATGTAAAGGGCAAAATCAATGTAACCGAACCCGGCTATCATACCCTGAAGGTATGGATGATTGACCCGGGAATGGTTCTGGAAAAGATTGTAGTCAATACAGGAGGACTGAGGCCGTCATACCTGGGGCCGCAGGAGAGCTATAAGAATTGACGAATTGCGATTTGCGATTTGCGAATTTTGGCATTTAAGAATTGTATATCAGAGACGAATCCGTTGATTGGCCGTAGGCCATAAAAAATTGTAATTGAACGCATAAAATCATATATTGGCCGTAGGCCATTAAGAATTGTATAACCAGCATATCTACACATATCATCCCATGAAAACAAAATTTCATCTCCTTTCTGCAATCCTGTTTGCAGTTCTCTTCGTCTTTCCACTGACCGCTCAGGTCAGGTTACCCCGGCTTATAAGCGACGGCATGGTGCTCCAGCGTGACACCGAACTTAAAATATGGGGTTGGGCGGCACCCGGAGAAGATGTGTCCGTCGAATTTACAGGTAAGCAATACAGCACAACAGCCGATTCATCCGGCGAATGGATGGTGATGCTGCCGCCAATGCAGGCCGGCGGGCCTCATACAATGACCATCACTGCAAGCAACAGGCTGGCTGTCAGTGATATCCTGGTTGGCGATGTATGGCTCTGTTCCGGACAGTCAAATATGGAACTGCCGGTCAGGCGAGTCAGACCCCTGTACGAGGCTGAGATTGCAGCGGCAGAGAATAACTCAATCAGGTCGTTTACAGTGCCAAAGACGTTTGTCTTCACTGGACCGCAGAGTGATTTGCCGGGAGGCAAATGGACGGCTGCCGATCCGGAGACTGTTCTTGACTTCTCCGCCGCAGCATGGTTCTTTGCCAGGGAGATCAACCAGGCATACGGAGTGCCGGTAGGGCTGCTGACTTCAGCCTTCGGGGGTTCGCCGGCTGAGGCCTGGATTAGCGAAGAGAGCCTGAAGGCATACCCTGCATACTATGATGAACTCAGGAAACTGAACGAAGACTCCTACATAAGCAATATTGAAAAGGAAGACCGCCAGCGGATTGCTGAGTGGTACAGCAACCTTCAGAAGACAGACGCCGGATACCACACACCGGGAGTGAGATGGCATGATGAGAATCTGAACACTGACGACTGGAGCAGTTATACTGTTCCGGGATACTTTTCGGCAACACCGCTGAAAGGTATCAACGGAGTCGTGTGGTTCCGAAAAGAGATTGACATTCCTGCATCTGCAGCCGGGCAGCCTGCAACTCTCAACCTTGGAAGGATCGTTGATGCGGATTCTGCATTTCTGAACGGCACCTTCATCGGTACAGT
>DHGW01000002.1:90487-140493 GCA_002402965.1 Bacteroidales bacterium UBA4788 | reverse complement strand
TTTCGCACACTACTCCCTTAGCAGGGGAGCCCCTTCGGCCACTTGGGTACTTCTCCAATTTGGGGTGAGGACAGTCTGGCGGAGAGAGAGGGATTCGAACCCCCGGAACCTCTCAGTTCAACGGTTTTCAAGACCGCCGCAATCGACCACTCTGCCATCTCTCCAAAATCACTGCCCGTATACACGGCCTGTGAAGGCCGCAGCCTTTGCGAAGACCTCCTGCGGTGCAGGTTGCGGGCACAAATATAATCTTTTTTTGCTTTTCAAGCCCGGGGTACAAATTTTATGATTTTTGCCCTCGGGACACCCGTCGCTGACGCCCCTAAAATGGGCGAATGACAGATGCCAACAGGCTCCTGACCCCACCTGATAAGGTTTTTTTGTTCTAAAAAGCTCTCATTTCTAATAAAATTCGGCGTTTCAGACATAAAAAAGATCACAAAAACTTGCTTTTGAATTAGAATGAAATAAATTTGTATGCAATTAGAGATTTTGGTCTAACCCTAAAATTGTATTGACTATGACAAAAAAAGAATTAGTAGGCAGCATCGCAAAAAAAGCAGGACTTTCACTTAAAGATGCCAACATCGCTCTGAACGCTTTCGTAGGCGCATTCGGCGAGGCCATGAAAAAAGGCCAGAGGCTCCAGCTCCCCTCAATGGGTACTTTCAAAGTTGAGAAGAGAAGTGCAAGAGTTGTCCGCAACCCGCGCACCGGCGCAAAACTGAATGTCCCGGCTAAGAAAGTCGTTAAATTCAAAGCAGCTCCGGCTCTTACAAAAGGCCTGAAGTAAAAGTTTCAGGGGTGCTCAGGCACCCCTTTTTATTTTTTTTCACCTGCATGCCGCCTGGAACGGCATTTTTTTGATTGTTTCCAATTAACGGTTGTGAAACTTCTTATCAATATATTTAGTATATTTGTTAACGACGCTCGAACCCAACCGCATAGTTCCGAAATGAATTGTATAATCGTTGATGATGACCCCGTTTGGCTCAGAACACTTGAGGAGTTCGTGGGCAAATCGGCATCCCTCTCCCTGATCGGAAGCTTCACCGAATCCCTGTCGGCACGAAACCTGCTGATGTCACGCAGAGATGTTGAACTTATTTTCCTCGATATCCAGATGCCGGAGATGGATGGCTTCGACTTCCTCTCAAGCCTTGAGAATCCTCCTCATATAATATTTGTCTCAGGCAGCGAGGAACATGCATACAAGGCCTTTAACTACAATGGTATTGACTACCTGTTGAAGCCCATCACCTACCCACGCTTCTGCCGTGCCGTTGAAAAGATCATGAAGTACTACGCCCCAAGGGCGGTCCCCTCTGCAGCAGGAGAGGAGGAGATCTTCATAAAGAAAGCCTCATCGCTCGTACGCTTAAAGCTTAAGGAGATTCTCTACGTGGAGGCACTTGAGAACTATGTCAGCGTCATTACCCGCGACGAGAAATACACTATTCACTTTACCATGAGGGCTATAGAGCAACAGCTCCCCTCGAGCCTATTCGTGAGAATTCACCGCTCATACCTGGTCAACAAGAGCGTCATCAGGTCGATCAGTGAAAACAGCCTCACGATAGTTGTCGGAAACACTCCCAAGATTCTGCCCGTCGGAAAGTCATACCGTGACGGGATCATGAACTATATCAACATAATGCAGCGCTGATGCCTTCGCAGAGGCAACTCTTCCTTGATCATATCGGACAGACCTCCCCCGCGCCCCTGATGCTTGAGATTGAGAGGGCGGAGGGTTCATTTTTGTATGATAGTCACGGCAGAGACTACCTTGATCTCATCTCCGGCGTCTCTGTGAGCAACACCGGCCACCGGCACCCGGCAGTGATGGCTGCACTGAACGAGCAGGCCGGCAAATATTTGCACCTGATGGTCTACGGTGAAGTCATACAGAGCCCGCAGGTGCGATATGCTGCACGCCTCGTCTCACTGCTGCCGCCACCGCTGGAGTCGGTCTTCTTCGTCAACTCCGGCAGCGAAGCCATAGAGGGAGCAATCAAACTGGCACGAAGGTTCACTGCCAGGAACGAAATCATCTATTTCCGCAATGCCTATCACGGTTCAACCACCGGGGCTCTCAGCGTCCAGGGCTCGGAGGTGTACCGCAATGCATTCCGACCCCTCATGCCCTCAACCACAATGGCCGATTTCAACTCCCATGAAGCTGTGGAGAGAATTTGCAGCAGCACCGCTGCCGTCCTTGTTGAGCCGGTACAGGCCGAGGCTGGCGTAATCCAGCCGGCCGGCGACTTCCTGAAAGAGCTCCGGGAGGCATGCAACAGGCACGGCGCCCTTCTGATATTTGACGAAGTGCAGACAGGCTTCGGGCGTACCGGAAGCCTCTTCTCCCTCTACAGGTATAACGTTACCCCGGACATACTTGTCCTTGCCAAGGCCCTCGGCGGAGGATTACCCCTTGGAGCCTTCATCGCTTCATGCGAAATCATGTCATCCCTGACCCATGACCCTGCCCTGGGACACATAACCACCTTCGGCGGACATCCGCTCTGCTGCGCAACGGGACTGGCATCATTGGAAGTAATAGTCAATGAGGGACTTGCCGAAAAGGCTCTGGAGAAGGAACAGCTGCTCAGAAGCGGGCTGACCGGGATGCCGTTTCGGGAGATAAGAGGCGAAGGCCTCCTCCTGGCAGTGGTCCCAGAAAGACCGGAGATCATCCCGTCAATGATATCAAAGGCCCCGGAACACGGTCTGCTGCTCGACTATTTTCTCTTCTGCCCGGAGGCATTCCGAATCGCCCCGCCGCTGACAATATCGGAAGAGGAGATCCGTCTTGCCTGCCGGCGCCTGAAAAGCCTGACAGAGGCTGTATCGTAACCTGGCTGACTCCTGACCTTCAGATTTTCAGATTTTCAGATTTTCAGACCTTCTGACCTGCCCCAGGCCGACTGACACTCTGTCATACTTCCTGCCGCGGCACGCACTTTGAAGAAAGGGGACAGGATAATCAGAAAACTTTATAATATGGAAAAGGGTAAAATCGGAGTTACTACAGAGAACATTTTTCCAATCATCAAAAAATTTCTCTATTCGGATCATGAAATCTTTCTCAGGGAACTGGTGTCAAACGCCACTGACGCCATCCAGAAACTGAAGGCACTCTCTTCAGCCGGAGAATTCAAGGGCGAACTGGGCGAACTTCGCGTGCAGGTCACCCTCGATCCAAAAAAGAAAACCATCACAGTCTCAGACAACGGCATAGGGATGAGCGCGGAAGAGATTGACAAATACCTGAACCAGATCGCGTTTTCCAGCGCCAACGAATTCCTTGACAAATACAAGGACCAGGCCAGCGGGCTAATCGGTCAGTTTGGCCTCGGGTTTTATTCGGCATTCATGGTATCTGATAAGGTGGAGGTGATATCACGTTCATACCGCGAAAATGTCCCGGCAGTGAAGTGGATATGCGATGGCAGTCCTGAGTATTCTATCGGGGAGGCACAGAGGGACGAACGCGGCACAGACGTCATCCTTCATATTGACAAGGAGTCAAAAGAGTTCCTCGAGGAACAGAGGCTCGAGTCCCTCCTGAAGAAATACTGCAGCTTCCTCCCAGTGCAGGTCCAGTTCGGCAACGAGAAGGAGTGGACGGACGGCAAAATGGTTGACACCGGCAAACCCAAGGTGATCAACAATACTCAGCCGGCATGGACGCGCAAGCCGTCAGAGCTTAAGGATGAGGANNNAACGTGGATTATCCCTTCAAACTCACCGGGATACTCTACTTCCCAAAAATCAGGAACAACTTTGAGATACAGAAAAACAAGATACAGCTCTATTGCAACCAGGTCTTCGTGACCGACTCCGTAGAAGGAATCGTGCCCGACTTCCTGACCCTTTTGCATGGGGTGATTGACTCCCCGGACATCCCGCTGAACGTATCACGAAGTTACCTGCAGAGCGATTCCAACGTCAAGAAGATCTCGGGCCATATAACCAAAAAAGTAGCTGACCGGCTCGCTGACATCTTCAAGAAGGACCGCGAGAGCTTTGAAAAGAAATGGGATGACCTGAAATTGTTCATTGAATACGGCATGATCACCGAGGAGAAGTTCTTTGAAAAGGTCTCGAAATTTACCCTTTACAAGAACACTGCCGGCAAATACTTCACGCTTGAGGAGTATGACAAGATTATTAAGGAAAACCAGACCGACAGGGATAAGTCGCTTGTGCATCTCTACACTACCGACCCGGTTGCCCAGCATACCTATGTGGCCAAGGCAGCAGAGAAGGGATATGATGTGCTGGTGTTTGACGGTCAGCTTGATACACATCTTATAAATACAATCGAGTCGAAGGAGCCATCTTCAAGGTTCGTCAGGGTTGACAGTGATGTGATAGAAAAACTCATCAGGAAAGATGAGAGTCATACCTCAAAACTCAGCCAGTCGCAGTCAGATGACCTTGCACAGGTCTTCCGCAGCCAGGTGACTGACACTGACAAGGCCCGCTTCCAGGTCAGGGCTGAAAATCTTGATGAGAATGACCTGCCGATGGTGATCACCCAGAGTGAGTTCATGCGAAGGATGAAGGATATGGCACAGTTCGGCGGCGGATACTCCTTCTACGGAGAGATGCCTGACAGCTTTGACCTGGTGCTGAACACCAACCACCCGCTGGTGATCGAGCTGGCCGGTGATCTCGACAAGGAGCATGCTGACGAACTGAAGAAGAACAGCGCAGGCATTGAAAAGACGAAGCTGGAGATCGAGTTCCTGGAAAAGGAACACGGTAAGAAGAAGCCTGATGAGATACCCACGGTCGAGAAGGATGACCTGGAGAGGATGAGGGGCGATCTTAAGCAGCTAGAGGAAAAGAGGAAGGGTATACTGGAGGGCTTCGGGAACGAGCAGAAGGCTGTCAGGCAGCTGATAGACCTCGCTATGCTGGCTAACAACATGCTCAAGGGAGAGGCACTGAGTGCATTCGTAAAACGAAGCATCAGCCTCCTCTAGAAGAGATATTAATTATTGCAGATTGATTAAAGGGGCGCCCGGTGAGGGCGTCTTTTTTTTATCCCATTATCCGGGAAAGTTCTGATTTGATATAGGCAATGGCGATTTTTGTCGGTTCGGTATCCATCTCCATCACCTCCTCCAGGATCATTCTTGAGAGCTCTTCTCCGGTGGCGACGGGCGGAAGCTTCGAGGCCACACTGTTCACCAGCCTGACAACCGTGCCACGCGCATTCTTAACCATCTCCCACGCCTCGTTACTCATATAGATCTGCTGTGAGAGGTTGTGCTCATATTCGCTCCGGACACTGGTGACAAGTGCAGATTGCAGCTGCTGTACCGTCATATCCGGCCGGGCGGTACGCATTATCAGTGATTCAGGCGTGATGCGCTCCAGGAACAAGACCACCCTCTCATAGGCCTGTAACCTCACCGGCGTGACGGTCTTTACCGTCTGAAGCAGCAGATCCTGCCTCCGGCGCTCCTGGTCGTCGTGTAGCATACTGCGAATGACAAGCCATGCAGTCAGCATCACCAGCAGGGCTGGAAGGAATATCTTGAGCAGTTCCAGAAAGGTTTCCATTGTCCGGTTGTTTTTATGGTTATATGTGATGCAAATTAATCATTTTTTATGCCTCTCAATCGGGTCGTGTCATGTTATAATCCCTTTTCTTTTTCACTTATAACAATTACATTTGGCCTTTTCCGAAACAACACCAACAAATATCTGACATAATGGAGCATATCAGCAAGAGGGTGAAGGCACTCTCGGTATCGCAGACACTTGCCATGTCTCAGAAGAGTCAGGAACTCAAGGAGCAGGGTATTGACGTGATAAGCCTCAGCCTGGGGGAACCTGACTTTAATACCCCTGATGATATCAAGGAGGCAGCCAAGAAAGCAATAGATGACAACTTTTCGTTTTATCCTCCGGTGCCCGGATACGGCGACCTGCGGGAGGCCATCGCCCGCAAGTTCAGCGAGGAGAACGGGCTTGACTATACTTCTGATCAGATAGTGGTGTCAGCAGGAGGGAAGCACACCCTGATAAATATTCTCATTTCGGTTGTAGATCCTGATGAGGAGGTGATACTTCTCGCCCCTTACTGGGTAAGTTATCTTGACCAGATAATATTTGCAGAAGGCAAGCCGGTGATAATACATACAACCATAGAGAGCGACTTCAAGGTCACTCCTTCTCAGCTCGAGGCGGCCATAACGCCCCGTACGCGGGTCCTGATATTCAACTCGCCATCAAACCCCACCGGTATGGTCTACACTAAAGATGAGATGGCAGCGCTGGTCAAAGTGCTGGAGAAATACCCTGAGATACTGATAATATCGGATGAGATATACGAGCATATAACCTTTTCAGGATCGCACATCAGTCTTGCCACCTTCCCGTCGATTGCCGACAGGGTCGCAACCGTCAACGGTGTCTCAAAAGGGTACGCCATGACAGGATGGAGAATAGGTTACATGGGTGCCCCGCTCTGGCTGGCGAAGGCCTGTAACAAGCTTCAGGGCCAGTTCACTTCAGGGGTCTGCTCCATCGCACAGAGAGCCGCCCTGGCTGCAATGACATCAAAAAGCGACTCGAAGGAGAGGATGCGTGAGGCATTCCTTCGCCGCAGGGATTTGATCTGCAGATTGTTGGATGATATTCAAGGCCTGAAGGTGAGAGTCCCGCAGGGAGCATTTTATGTAATGCCTGACATCAGCAATTTCCTGGGTAAAAGCTACAACGGCAAGATGATGAATAATGCCGATGACCTCACATACTTCCTGCTGGAAGAGGCCAGGGTAGCCATGGTTAGCGGCAGCGCCTTCGGAGCTGATAACTGTATCAGAATCTCCTACGCCACCTCTGACGACCGCATTACCGAGGCTGCAAAGCGCATAAAAGAGGCACTGGAGAAACTGATCTGACCGCATCACGGCATAGCAACACCCGGAGCCGTCAGTTATTCAGACATGCCTACAGGTGAGCCAGCCCTCAGACGAGCAAACCTGTCAATAAACTTACAGAGCCGCATCCCGGATGCGGCTCTGTAAGTTTCAGTACCGGTTAAACGTGATTACATCTCCCGGCGGCTTACGCGATTTGTCCCTCCATCGGTTATCCGTGTAACCGACGGAGATTACCAGCTCAACCTTCTTCGAAGCCGGAATGCCGAGGATCTTTCTGATTCTCTTGTTGTCAATCCATCCGATGATGCATGTGCCGAGTCCCTCAGCCGTGGCCTGGTATACCATTGAGGCTGTTGCAATTCCGATATCTATCAGGGAGTAATCCTTCTGCTTGATCAGGTCTCCGGCCCGGGAGTTAAAATTGGATTTCCCGCGTACGACAACAATCAGTACCGGAGCCTCCCTGACGAAGGTGTTTATTCGCAGGACCTGTGATTCCGAGGCAGCGGCTACCATATCCCTCAGGGCAGGTTCATCCACTACTATGAAATGCCATGGCTGGCCGTTGCATGCCGAGGGTGACATCCTTCCTGCCTCGGTGATCCTTTCGATCTTCTCCTTTTCAACAGGCCTGTCAAGATATTTCCTGTCGCTCTGCCTGGTCTTTATCAGGCTGAGCATTCCACTGCTGTCGGTCATTCGGGGGGAAAGGGGATCAATAGTTCTGTGCGAATTCCTCACTGTAGTTGAACGGGTGGAGGCAAGCCGGGCAGTTCTTCAGCGGTTTGGTGCCGAAGTGCACATACCCGCATTTGCGGCAGTACCAGAAGATCTTTTCCTCGCGTTCGAAGACCTTGTTACCCATGACGCTGGCGAGCAGCTTCCTGTAACGCTCCTCGTGCACCTTCTCGGCTGACGAGATGGCTTTGAAACAGGTCGCAATCTCCTTGAAGCCCTCTTCTTCCGCTACCTTTGCAAAAGCCGGATACAGTTCAGCCCATTCCTCATGCTCACCATCGGCCGCTGCCTCGAGGTTCTCGCTGGTGGTTGCAGTCTTGCCTGCAGGGTAGGCAGCGGTGATCTCAACCATACCTCCCTCAAGATAGCCGAAGAACCGCTTGGCATGCTGCTGCTCCTGCATGGCTGTCTCCAGAAAAATGGCCGAAATCTGTTCATAGCCCTCTTCCTTTGCCACCTTTGCTGCAAATTCATAACGGTTCTTTGCCTGTGACTCGCCGGCAAATGCCTTCAGGAGATTCTGCTCCGTACGTGTTCCTTTTATTCCTTTCATATCGATATATTTAGGTTGTGATTATTGGTAATGATCAGCTACGCCTGATGAACCTTTTCTCCTCACCTTTAAGAAGCCTTTTTATGTTTTTGGTGTGAGTGATTATGACTGCCACAGCCACGAAAACAGAAAAGGCAGTCAGCCATACTGAAGGCGTCCGGAAGAGGGCCAGGAGGAGAATGGGAAACATGGCCACGGCGATCATGGAGCTCAGTGAGACATATCCGCTTATCAGCAGAACCAGGAGGAATATCCCGGCGCATGTCAGCGTAAGCAACGGATGAAGAGTCAGCAGCACTCCGAAAGTGGTGGCAACTCCCTTCCCGCCGCGAAAGCCTGCGAAGACAGGGAATACATGGCCGAGGATTGCTGCCAGCCCGCATACAATCTGAAGCACCATCAGAGTCTCAGAGCCTTCGGGGGCAGCATCCAGGAAACGCGGCAGCATTGCTGCCAGCCATCCCTTGAACAGATCGAACATGAGAACTGGTATCCCGGTTTTCCACCCCAGGACTCTCACCGTGTTCGTGGCACCGGCATTGCCGCTGCCATGCTCCCTCACATCAATCCCGTGAAAGATCTTACCTGCCCAGACGGCACTGGGAACAGAACCGGCAAGGTATGCCAGCACGACTGCAATTACTGTTAATGATATGACCATCATTGATCAGTTACGGCTTAGGACCCGAAGATACGATTTTTGCCGTTTCGCTGTTCGATGTAAACTTACTGAAATTCTTAACGAATTTTTCTGCCAGCTCCCTGGCGGCTTTGATCCAGGCATCGCGGTCAGGCCATTTTTTGCCCGGGTCAAGCAGGTCTGACGGTACTCCGGGGATTGAGGAGGGGATGCTCAGGTTAAAGACCGGAATGGTTGTATATGGCACGTCGTTTATCGCTTTGTTGAGGATGGCGTCAATGATCTTACGTGTCGAGGGCAGGTCTATCCGCTTGCCCGTCCCGTAAGGACCTCCCATCCACCCGGTGTTGACCAGCCAGGCATCGGCATTGTGGGCCTTCATCTTGCGGGTGAGCTCACGGGCATATATGATGGGGTCAAGCAGCAAAAAGGCTGCACCGAAACAGGCTGAGAATGAGGGAACCGGCTCCTTGATGCCGCGCTCCGTGCCGGCCACCTTTGCAGTATAACCGCTGAGGAAGTAGTACTGTGTCTGCTCTTCCGTGAGCCTGGCAACCGGAGGCAGTACCCCGAAGGCGTCTGCTGTCAGGAAGATGACAGTGGTTGCATGCCCGGCCTTTGACACCGGCCGTACTATATTATCAATATGGTAGATCGGGTAAGATACTCGTGTGTTTTCAGTCTTGGCGGCACTGCTGAAATCTATCTCGCCGTTCCCGTCCACAACCACGTTCTCAAGGAGCGCATCACGCCTGATGGCACGGTAGATGTCCGGTTCGTTCTCCTTGCTCAGGTTGATGGTTTTGGCATAACAGCCTCCCTCGAAATTGAAGATACCCTCATCGTCCCAGCCGTGCTCATCATCGCCAATCAGCGCCCGCTCAGGATCAGTAGACAACGTCGTCTTACCGGTTCCGGAGAGGCCGAAGAAGATGGCCACATCTTTCTTCTTGCCAACGTTGGCTGAGCAGTGCATGGCAGCTATACCCTTCAACGGGAGGTAGTAGTTCATAACCGAGAAGATCCCCTTCTTCATCTCACCGCCGTACCATGTGCCACCCACAAGCATCATCCTTTCAGTGAGGTTAAAGACCACGAAGTTCTCTGAGTTCATGCCGAACTGCCTGTATTCAGGATTGGCAGCCTTCGAAGCCATCAGCACCACGAAGTCGGGCTTGAAATCTTTCAGTTCCTCATCAGTGGGACGGATGAACATATTTTTTACAAAATGGGCCTGCCACGCAACCTCCATTATGAAACGGACGCAGAGCCTGGTATCCCTGTTGGCACCGCTATAGCAGTCCATAACATAGAGATTCTTGCCTGAAAGCTGACGTTCAGATATCTTCCTGCAGTGATCCCAGGCCTCCTTTGTCAGTGCCTTGTTGTCAGATACCGGAGAACTCTCGGACTTCCACCATACGGTATCCTCCGTTGTACTGTCCCGCACAATATATTTGTCCTTCGGAGAGCGGCCCGTGAAGACGCCAGTATCAACAGCCACTGCACCGGTGGTGGTCAGAATACCTTTTTCGAACCCCTCCAGCCCGGATGAAATTTCATCCTTAAAAAGACTTTCGTAGGAGGGATTATATACAAGTCCCCTGACTTCGGTAATGCCGTATTGCTTTAGGATTTCTTCTGACATCATGGTTGAGGCGGTTTTGATGTCCATCAAAGTTAATAATATTAAGTAATCAAATACCCTGACAAAAATCAATGAGAATGCCATTCAGAAATTTTACCCGGATCGATTGCGAATAACTATCTTTAGGCTGCAATACGCAAAGAAATGAGATCGGTTTTCCTTCTTTTGATTTTTCTGGTGACAATTGAGGCATACCCTCAGTCCCTAAGGGTGAGGAGCGTAAAAAGGATCATCCCTGCAGTTGCGCGATCATATCTTCTTACCGGAGTTGTTCCGGGGTCAGACCAGTTGCTGGTGGCAGGTGAAGGCTACAATGGCCTTTTTCTGCTTGATACCCGCAAGGGCAGGATGACTGAAATAAGCAACGAGCCCGGTGCCGGTTATGAACCTGCAGTAACAGCTGACGGCAAAAAGGTTTTTTACCGCAGTGACAACTTCAATGACAACATGAAGGCTTCCTCAGTATACGCGTATGATATCCCAACCGGCGGGAAGGAACTCCTGGCAGACAGAGGCAGAGGGGTGATTCCGCCAGCCGTTGCCGGCAACTCCGTACTGCTCAGGTCAGACAGTGAGACGAGAGTTGAGCAGAGAGGAGCAACCCTCAAATCTGGCAGTGAAAGGATCTTCGTGGTAACAGAGGAAATGATGCCTGTGCTCTACCGCGGCGGTGAGAGAAAAGCCCTTATGCCTAACGGCGAAGGATTTTATATCTGGACGTCGCTTTCCCCGGACAGGACGATGATCCTTTACAACTACCAGGGAAGGGGCAGCTTTATCTGCGACACGGATGGCAAGATCTTGCATGACCTGGGAAATATCAATGCACCGAGGTGGTTCAATGACAGGATAGTGATCGGGATGGACGACAAGGATGACGGCCACAGGATAACCTCCTCAGAACTCGTTTACTATTCCCTCGGCGGCAAGAGGAGGGTCATACTGACCTCCACTCCGGACCGGTCCGAGATGTTCCCCTTCGCCTGCGGAAACAGGAAAATAGCCTTTTGCACTGATAACGGCGAGATTTATTTAATGAAGGTAAGAGTCAGATGAGACGGTGGAAGAGTGTCTGCCTGTTTGAACTATTGATGTTGATGCCTGCATTTCTGTTTGGCCAGAAGACTGATTTCAGCGGACTTAAGATTTTTGTCAATCCCGGTCATGGTGGACATGACGGTGACGACAGGCACATGACAGCAACCGACTTCTGGGAGTCGGAGGGGAACCTGGAAAAGGGCCTGTTCCTGAGACAGCTGCTGGAGGACCGCAATGCCACGGTTTACATGTCCAGAACTACAAACTACACATCGGATGACCTTAAGCTATCTGTTATTGCAGAAATGGCCAACACGGCAAACGTCGATATCTTCCTATCCATACACAGTAACGGATTTGACGGCACACGGAACCAGCCCCTGATGCTCTTCAGGGGTTATGATAATTCACCTGCCTGGCCGGCCGCCAAAACCTTCGCACAAATTCTCTGGGAGAAAATTTATGAGAAGAGCAACTGCTGGACCCATACCTTCGAATGGGTCAAGGGTGACTGGACCTTCTACCCCGAGTGGGGCACAGAAGGGCTGGGCGTACTCAGGCCCCTTAACATGCCAGGGGTGCTTTCCGAAGGGTCATTCCATGATTATATCGCGGAGGGATGGCGACTGCGCAACCCGAACCACCTTCACCACGAGGCATGGTCCATGCTACGGGCACTGCAGCAGTATTTCACAGTAGTGCCAGAACCTTATGGCATAATCGCTGGCACCGTCAGGGACCAACTCACTTCACCGCCTTATTATTTCGACTCCGGGACGAAGGATCAGCACTTACCGATAAACGGGGCTACGGTCACCTTGATGCCGCTAAACATGTCGGTCACCCTTGATGAACTGAACAACGGCTTTTTCATGTTTGACTCTGTGCCGCCAGGCGACTATCAGGTCATTGCGGGTGGTATGACTGATTTCTACAATGATACGCTTAGTGCCACCGTGACTGCCGGTAAGACCACTCTGACCGACTTCCTTCCTTCGTTTGACACCGCCCGAGTTCCGATGGTACTGGAGCGTCTGCCCGTGATAACAGACAGCCTTCCCTTCAACCAGGCTTTTTCATTCACATTCAACGTTACAATGGACCGGGAAGCCGTTCAGTCAGCTCTGCTTTTCGAACCGGCCGTAAACTTGACATATGAGTGGGATGAAAAGAGTAAGGTTCTGACCGTCAGGCCGCAGGTGGGATTTGTCTCCAAAACAGACTACCTGATCAGGCTGACGACGGCAGCCACCTCGAAATGGGATGTTCACCTGCAGCAGGAGTACCAGGTCAGTTTCATTACGAAATCACGCTCCAAATTGGTGGTAGATAAGATATGGCCGTCAACGGGAGCCGGCGGAATCACTCTATTCCCCAGGATAACGGTACGCTTTGATGCTCCACCTGATCAGGCCTCAGCAATTGCGGGCATCAGGTTGCTTGACAGCCAGTCATCCCCGGTTGCCAAACAGCGTGAGCTTTTCACCTCGGACGGAGGCAAGGGAAGCTACAGCTTTGAACTCGCCTCACCCCTTCAGACAAGCGGCAACTATACGATAGTGATTGACGCCACGGTAAGGGATGTAACAGGCGTAACCGTGGGAGCGGCAATAGCTGCGACCTTTTCCACACGGACAAAGGCCTACCAGACAGGCAGCATTGTTGAGCCATTCGATAATACAGTCTCCTTCTGGGACCCTGAGGCCAGCGGCAGCACCACCGGTACTGACAACCCATTGACAACCTTTACCTCTTCCTATGATATATATAAGACGAACCCCCCTGCCGGCCGGCTCGATTATCTCTTTACAGGAGATGACGGCGGCGTATGCAGGGTCTTTGACACAAGCAAACCAACAATTGGAAGTAATACTAGCCAGGTATTTGCCATGTGGGTTTACGGCGACCTCAGCAACAACAATCTTGAATACTGGTTCTATTCACCCGGATCGGTTAACCAGATAGTTGAGGCAGCACCCATAAACTGGGCGGGGTGGGACCTTATCGCCATACCGTTAAGCAATATAGGAGGGAGCGGTGAATGGCAGTATCACAGCCTGGTGGTGCGACAGAACAGCAGCGGCCTGAAGTCCGGAATCATGTATTTTGATGATGCCATGGTGATCACACCAACCGGCATCGATGACACGGAGGCATCCGAAACCGGTCTGGCAATCTATCCCAACCCGGTAACAACGAAGGGTATGATCACATTCTTTCTGAAATCGGGTGACCAGGTTGTTATCAACTTATACGCTTCTGACGGCAGGCTGGCTGAAAGCCTCTTCAGCGGTATGCTGGATGCCGGGGAGCATTCAATCCCCTGGTATCCTTCGCCGGCCATTGCCCCGGGGGTATATACGCTTGAACTGAGCCATCGTTCCGGCGTGGCAGGCGGATGGCATCATGCGGCCCGGAGGTGGGTGATCATGAGGTAGGTCAGGCAGTAGAGGGCCGGGACTTGGCCCTCTACTGCCTGTGGCATGTAAAAAAGGAGGCTCGCTGTGCGGCCTCCTTTTTTACATGTGTTATGCAGTTTACTTCTTCGTTGCCCTGATGGCTGCCTGTGCTGCAGCCAGCCTGGCTATCGGAACCCTGAAGGGTGAGCAGCTGACATAGGTGAGCCCGTTTCTGAAACAGAACTCAACTGATGCCGGGTCACCACCCTGTTCGCCACAGATACCTACCTTAAGGTTGGGGCGTGTTGCACGTCCCTTTTCACAAGCCATTGTTATCAGCTGGCCCACGCCGTCCTGGTCAATTGTCTGGAACGGATCGGCTGCAAGCATCTTGTTGTCAAGATAGTCATGCAGGAAGCCACCTATATCATCACGGCTGAAGCCGAAGGTCATCTGGGTAAGGTCATTTGTACCGAATGAGAAGAACTCCGCGGTCTTTGCCATGCGGTCTGCAAGCAGTGTGGCGCGGGGAATCTCGATCATGGTGCCGTACTTGTTGTCGATCTTGCTGAGCCCGAACTTAGTGCACACCTCGTTATGGACCCTGTCATAGATCTTTTTGGTGACATCAAGCTCAGATACATCGCATGTCACGGGAACCATCAGCTCAGGTATCGGGTTCTTGCCTTCTTTCAGCAGCTCGGCTGCCGCTTCAAACATTGCCCTTATCTGCATCTCGGATACTTCCGGATAGGTTATGCCAAGGCGGACGCCGCGGTGTCCCATCATCGGGTTTGATTCGTGAAGAGCTTCGCCTCTCTTGGCAATGGCCTCGGTTGAAATGCCGAGTGCCTTAGCCAGTTCAGCCTGTTTCTCTGCGCCCTGCGGTACGAACTCATGCAGCGGCGGGTCAAGGAGACGGAAGGTGACGGGCAGTCCGTCCATAGCCTCCATAGTGCCCTTCATATCCTTCTTTACATAGGGGAAGAGCTCATTGAGGGCGCTGACGCGCTCGGCAACGGTGTTGCTGAGGATCATCTTGCGAAGGATGAAAAGGGGCTGCTCTGAACCCTTGCCGTAGAACATATGTTCTGTACGGAAGAGGCCGATGCCCTCTGCACCGAATTCGCGTGCCATCTTTGCATCATCGGGATTGTCGCAGTTTGTGCGAACGCCCATGGTGCGGTTCTTGTCCACCAGCTTCATGAAGGTCTGGAACCTGGGGTTCTCAGTAGCATCCATAAGCGCTATGGCACCATTGTATACATGTCCCCTGGTACCGTTAAGGGTGATGACATCACCTTCCTTCAGTACGAGATCTGAACCTGACAGCTTTATTTTCTTTCCTGCAAGGTCAACATGCATTCCGCCTGCGCCTACTATACAGCACTTGCCCCAACCGCGTGCCACGAGGGCAGCGTGAGAGGTCATGCCTCCGCGTGCGGTCAGAATACCTTCAGCTGCGCGCATGCCTTCCACATCTTCCGGGTTGGTCTCCTCACGTACGAGGATAACCTTCTCGCCCTTGCGGTTCCATGCGACTGCGTCTTCAGCTGTGAAGACGATCTTGCCGACGGCTGCACCGGGACCAGCCGGCAGACCTTTCACAAGCGGTGATACTTTCTTTTCTGCAGCGGGATCACATATCGGGTGGAGAAGCTCGTCAAGCTGTGAGGGGTCAACGCGCATGACTGCTGTCCTCTCGTCGATGAGACCTTCCTGGAGCATGTCCATTGCCATGTTCAGGGCTGCGGTACCGGTACGCTTGCCGGCGCGGCACTGAAGCATGAAGAGCTTGCCTTCCTGGATGGTGAACTCGATATCAAGCATGTCATGAAACGACTTCTCAAGTATGTTCCGGATGTCAACCAGTTCCTTATATGTGCCGGGCATCGACTCCTGCATGCTGTGCAGGTGCTTGTTCTGCTCGTTCTTGGTGTCATCATTGAGCGGGTTCGGGGTGCGGATACCTGCCACCACGTCTTCGCCCTGCGCATTTACAAGCCATTCGCCATAGAATAAGTTGTCACCCGTGGCCGGGTTACGGGTGAAAGCAACGCCTGTTGCAGATGAATCACCCATGTTGCCGAATACCATCGCCTGCACGTTTACTGCTGTGCCCCACTCATCAGGAATTCCCTCTATGCGACGGTATGATACGGCCTTCTTGCCGTTCCAGCTCTTAAAGACGGCCTTGATGCCACCTTCCAGCTGCTCGCGTGCGTCATCCGGAAACTCTTTGCCGAGAGATTGTTTGATCCTTTTCTTGAACTCCTCGGCCAGGGTCTTCAGCTCATCAGCTGTAAGATCGGTGTCAGACTTGTAACCTCTTGCGTGCTTGAACTCATCAAGCATCTCGTCAAGCTGCTTGCGGATACCCTTGCCGTCAGCAGGCTCAAGGCCTTCTGCCTTCTCCATAACCACGTCGGCATACATCATAACCAGACGACGGTATGAGTCCCATACGAAACGGGGATTGCCTGTTTTCCTGATGAGGCCTGGAATTGTTTCCGAGCAGAGGCCTATGTTGAGAACAGTATCCATCATCCCGGGCATCGAGCTGCGGGCGCCGGAACGGCATGATACCAGGAGAGCATTCTCCCTGTCACCGTACTTCATGCCCATAGCCTCTTCAGCCTTCTTCATGGCTTCCCATACCTCAGGCATGAGTTCAGCAGGCAGCTGATGGTTGTTCTGGTAATATTCCGTACATACATCGGTGGTGATTGTGAAACCGGCCGGAACCGGGAGGCCAAGGAGGCACATCTCAGCCAGATTGGCTCCCTTGCCGCCAAGCAGATTCTTCATATCTGCCTTGCCATCGGCTGTCCTGTTGCCGAAGGAATAAACGCGCTTAACTTTTGACATATTCGATCTAGTTATTGATTAATAATCTCTTTTTTTTCGAACCGCAAAGGTAATAAAAAGGCGGATATAATGAAATATCCTTTTCCCTATCTTCTCCGGGCCCTTGGATGGAACATAAGCACCGTGTCCCTGAGGTAACTCCGGTCAATGTGAGTATATATCTCAGTGGTGGTTATTGATTCATGTCCCAGCATCTCCTGCACAGCACGCAGATCAGCCCCTCCCTCCACCAGGTGGGTGGCAAAGGAGTGGCGGAGTGTATGCGGACTGATGGTCTTGGCTATACCGGCAGCCGCTGCGGCATCCTTAACAATCTTAAACACCATCACCCGTGTCAGTCTCCGGCCACGGCGGTTGAGAAAGAGAATGTTCTGATCGGTGATGACAGGCATAACTATCCTGTATGCCATATAGTTGTCTATCTCCCTGAGTGTGACAGAACCGATTGGTACCAGCCGCTGTTTGTTTCCCTTGCCGGTGACGCTGACGAAACCCTCATTCCTGTGGATATCTGTCAGGCGCATGTTCACCAGCTCCGAAACCCTGAGTCCGCAACCGTACATTGTCTCGATGATTGCCCTGTTACGATGACCCAGGTCATCGCTGAGGTCAAATGATGCCACCATCCTGTCTATTTCTTCCACCGAGAGCACCTCAGGCAGGTGAAGCCCGCTCCTGGGCGCCTCCAGAAGGGCTGAGGGATCATCTGTGATGATTTTTTCGGTAAGCATATACTGGCAGAACGACCTGATGCCCGAGATGAGCCTGGCCTGGGTGGTTACCGCATTTTCCTTCCCGGCGATGAATGACACAAAGTCGCTCAGGTCACGGTAGCTGAGAGCAGAAGGGACCAATCCTTCCTTGTGTTCTGCAATATAATCCCTCAGCCTGCGAACATCGTTCAGATATGCTGCCACGCTGTTTGCCGAGAGAGAACGCTCAATCCTGAGATACCTCCCGAACCCCTTTATAGCATCAATCCAGGATATTTTCATACTCTGCCTTTACAGGTCCTAAAGTTATATCTTATTAAGGTCTGAAATCCGGTCATTTCTTTATTTTTGTACTGCCGGCAATAACCGTTGCACTTAACCCTGGTTATGAAAATAGAAATAATAAACGGACCTAATCTCAACCTTCTGGGGAAGAGAGAACCGGTCATTTACGGGACGGATGGATTTGACTCTGTGATCACCGCTCTCCGGTCACGCTTTCCGAAGGTTGAATTCAGCTGTATACAATCGAACATAGAGGGAGAACTGGTGAACATGATCCAGACCGCAGGCAGCAACGCTGATGGGGTGATCATCAATCCCGGCGGCTACACCCACACCTCGGTGGCCATCGCTGATGCAATTGCTGCCATCGGGATACCTGTGATAGAGGTCCATATATCAAATCTCCTTTCCAGGGAGGAGTTCCGGCATACAAGCCTGACCGGCCGGTACTGCCGGGGAACCATAATGGGCCTGGGGGTTGACGGCTACAGGCTGGCAGTTGAAGCTCTGATAGAATTGTTGAAATAACCCGGATTACCATGGCAAAAAGCCTCCTGAAAAAGAGAACAAAGATTGTAGCTACCATCTCCGACAGAAACTGCGAGCCCCAGTTCCTTCGCAGGCTTCACGATGCTGGAATGGATATCGTCAGGATAAATTCAGCTCATCTCGATCCTGCAGGTGTCAGGAAGATCGTCTCAAACGCCAGGAGCATATCGGACAAGATAGCCATTCTGCTTGATACCAAGGGTCCGGAGATAAGGACCACCACCTGTGATGAACCTGTCAGGTTCCTTAAGGGCGAAACCGTCAGGGTTGCCGGCAATACAGGGGAGAAGACCACTCATGATGTGATTAATGTCAACTACTGTGACATCTCGAAATATGTCCCTGAAGGGGCATTCATCCTGATTGATGACGGGGAGCTTGAGATAAAGATTACCGGAAGGGAGGGCAGAACCCTCACCGGCACGATCGAGAATGACGGCACCCTGGGCTCGCGCAAGACGGTCAACATCCCTCAGGTAAGGATCAACCTCCCCTCTGTCAGCGAGCGTGACCTCGACTTTATCGATCTGGCGGTGGAGCTTGATCTTGAATTCATTGCACACTCCTTTGTAAGGTCGAAGGAGGATGTTCTGGCTGTTCAGAGGCTGCTTGACAAGCAGCGGAGTCCGATTAAGATCATTGCCAAGATTGAGAACCAGCAGGGGGTTGACAACCTGGAGGAGATCATGGACCATTCATACGGCATTATGGTAGCCCGTGGTGACCTGGCCATTGAGGTGCCTTTTGAACGTATACCGGGGATACAGCGCAATATCATTGCCAGGTGCATTGAGAAGCGCAAACCGGTTATCGTGGCTACCCAGATGCTCCACTCTATGATCCAGAGTCCCAGGCCCACGAGGGCCGAGGTAAGTGACGTGGCCAATGCCGTATACAGCCAGACCGACGCACTCATGCTGAGCGGGGAGACAGCTGCGGGAAGGTACCCGGTTGAGGCGGTCAGGACGATGACGCGCATAGCATCGGAGGTGGAGCAGGAAAAGGACCTGTATATCGAGATGCCCGCCGGCTCCCTCAGCGGACCCGTGTCTGCCTACCTGGCAAAAGTGGCTGTAAAAACGTCAATCCGGATAAAGGCAAAGACCATCCTCTCTGATACCGTCAACGGAACGGCCATCAGGAACATGGCAGCTTTCCGCGGGATCAATCCCGTCATCGCACACTGCTACTCACACCGGACCATGCGTGAGCTGGCACTCTCATACGGCGTCATACCGGTGTTTGTTGAGAAAAAGGTGTCGGTTGATGAGTTCATCCATACTGCTATCAGAGAGCTCCTGAAGAAACATAACCTCAAAAACAGTGATATCGTGGTGGTTCTCGCAGGGAACTTCTCCAGGGGCACCGGGTTCTCTTTCATCGAGGTGGGAACAATAGATTATCTCAGGGAACGGTCAGGGGTCACCGAAAAGGACCTGATGGCGTGATTTTTGATGTAATCATTAGAGATCCGGCATGAAAACGATATTACTTGCAATATTGCTGCTTCTCCATCCCGTTCACGTCTCGCTTACCGGCATTGAGTATGACGATGTGAACAGGGTCTGGTCAGTCTTTGTCAAAGTCTGGAGTGATGATCTCTACGCTGACATGAACCTGGGCAGGAGCGGTGGCGGTGTAATATCGGGCAACCGGGAAGAGCGTTTTTTTCTATATCTTTCCGACCGGTTAATTATCATGGAGGATGGGGCACCTGTGCAGATGGAACTACTCTCTGCAACAGTTGACGGATTGGAACACCGTTTCACCCTCAGGGCAACAGGCAAAACCGTTCCCGGCAGCGTGACAGTGATAAACCGGATCATGACCCGCCTCTATGAAGACCAGGCAAACATGCTCCTCATCAGCCTTGGAGGACTCGAAGAGGGATACAGGTTCACCGTGACGGATACGATGAAGAGCTATAAAGTGAAATGAAAGGGAGTGAGATGAGAAGACGACTTTTTTGTACATTGGCCCTGATACTGGCTGTGACTTCCGTAGTAACGGCAACTCATAACCGTGCCGGTGAGATCACCTACAAGCAGATCTCTGACCTTACATTTGAGGTGACAGTAACCACCTTTACATATACACTCAGCAAGGCTGACAGGCCGACACTTGACGTGGAGTGGGGCGACAATTCCATTACAACCGTCGGAAGGGACTCAGAAACCTTCCTGCCCAACAACTATAAGAAGAACGTTTACACGGAACAGCACACATATCCCGGACCCGGTGTCTACAGGATAGTTGTTCAGGATCCGAACAGGAACCTGGGAGTTGAAAACATACCAAACTCGGTTAATGTTGTCTTCTCCATCACAACCGTTCTCATTGTCAATACCGCGGTGGGTCACAACAGCACCCCCGTGCTTCTCAATCCGCCTTATGACAAGGCAGCACTCAATCAGATATTCATCCATAACCCCGCTGCATTCGATCCTGACGGCGACAGCCTTTCATACAAGCTTACCGTTTGCACCAGGGAGGATGGCAAACCGATTCTGAACTATACCCTGCCGCCGGCTTCCCGGACTTTCTACGTCGATTCCATCTCGGGTGACCTGGTCTGGGATGCTCCGACAGCCATCGGCATCTACAATGTTGCTATGGAGATTCAGGAATGGCGTGCCGGCATAAAGATTGGAATCGTTGTGCGCGACATGCAGATTGAGGTCTACGAGACTGATAACAAACCGCCGGTCACTTCTGCTCTGCCGGATCTGTGTGTGGAGGCAGGAGAGACAATCTCCCTGGAAATCAGCGCAACGGATGCCGATCTCGATTCAGTTACCCTTCTGGCTACTTCGGGAATCTTTACAGCAACGGATTGCCCTGCAACCTTTGGCACGATTGCTTCTGCTGCCGGACTTACACGGGCCAGGCTCCAATGGGTACCATGCCACAGTGCCGTCCGGCATCAGCCATATGATATCATTATCAAGGCGGAGGACTCCAATGACGATCTCCAGCTTGTCGACATAGACAATATGAGCATCAAGGTCCTCGGGCCTTCGCCTGTTCTTCTTTCAGCAGTTCCCGTGGGCAAGTTCGCCCAGCTCTCCTGGGCAGGCTACAATACTGACCAGATAGCGGGGTTCAGTATCTACCGGCGCGAGGGGGCATCAACCCTGACGGCCGATACATGTTATGACGGCATACCACCCTCAGCAGGATTCGTCAAGGTCGGATTTGTTGCGGGTCACAACACAATCACATTCACTGACACCGACAACGGCAACGGTCTGGATGCGGGAACCGAGTATGCCTACAGGATAGTGGCTGTCTATCCTAACGGCACGGAGAGCAAACCTTCCAACGAGATTGTGACATCGCTCATTACAGGTATTCCCCTGATCACAAACGTGTCAATAAGACACACACACCCGGTCAACGGATCCCTGACCCTGGCCTGGCAGAAACCCCGTGACCTGGATACAATCCCCGCCAGCGGGCCTTATGAATATCTTATCTACCGGGCAGAGGGTGTGGCAGGCACCTCATGGGAGCTGATCCACACACTCCCCACAACGGATCTTAATGACACTGTCTATATCGATACCCTGATCAATACTCTTGACAAGGCTTGGGTTTACAGGGTGGAGCTATATAACAATGCTCCCGGCAACAGGTTCCTGATAGGTGATCCGGGCATCGCCTCGTCACTCTTCCTTACTGCCCTGCCGGGAGACAGGAAGATGCGTTTCATCCTTACCCGCAACGTGCCATGGATTAATACCTCATATGATTTCTACAGGTTTAACGGAGTGGAATGGGAACTTGTGGGGACAACCAACCAACTCAGCTTTACTGACGGAAATCTTGTCAACGGCACAGAATACTGTTACTATGCAGTATCCACCGGAGGCTACCAGGGCGCAGGAACGCCAGACAACCTCATCAATCTTTCCCAGCGCACCTGCGCCGTGCCGGTGGACAATGAACCCCCGTGCACACCGGAACTGACGGTATCGTCGCAGTGCGACAGCCTTTACAATACAGTCCGATGGACAGTTGAGGATCCTCTTTGTTACGAAGATATTGCCGGGTACAACTTATTCTACAAGCAGACAACAGGGGAGGAGCTGTCGTTGCTGATCTCATTTGATGACAGGGAGGTGCTGAAATACATTCACTCTCTTCCTGAATACGTGGCAGGATGCTATGCCATTTCAACCTTTGACGTAAACGGCAATGAGAGTCCTCTTTCAACGATGGTCTGCGTGGACTCATGCAACTTCTACGAGATACCCAACGTCTTCACCCCCAACGGGGATGACGTCAATGACTGGCTGCTGGCCAAGACCTCGGCTCTTGTGGAGCAGGTGGAGTTCAGGCTCTTCAACAGGGCCGGAGTACTGGTCTTCAGCACTACTGACCCCAGGCTGAACTGGGACGGTACCTACAAGGGCAAATTAGTACCAACAGGAGTATATTACTATGACTGTGAGGTATTTGAGAGGAGGGTCAGCGGACTGGAGCAGTTCCATCTGAGCGGTTTCGTCCATGTCATCACTGAAAAGGGTGCAGGACCCGGAATTATTGAAGGAAAAAAATGACCGCAATGAAAAAGATAAGCTTTTGCCTTGCCGTTTTGGTTGTATCCCAGATCATGTCGGGTCAGCAGTACTATGACACCGTCCTCAGGGCTGTAATTCTTGCAGGAAGGGGTGATGCGGCTCAGGCAGCCCGGTTGCTGGCGGAAACAGCTGAAACAGCCAATGATACCGGTATGCTGACCCTAAGGGGGGATTTTTACCTGAAAGCCGGAATGCTCAGGGAAGCAAAGGCTGACTTCATGAGAGCAGAAAACCTGAGTCAGGGTTCAGGGCTCTACGGGCTTGCCCGATGCGCTGCCGCAGAGGGTGACTCAAAATCAGCCGTATCCATCCTGGAATCGCACCTTAAATCGTCCCAGCGCAGGAGCGAACCTGAGATAATACTGGATGATGCCTTCAGTAAAATTACCTCCTCTTCCGAATGGAGAGTTCTCTGGAAAAAAGACTGGTACCGGGTTTATGAAAGAAAGAGTTGGGAGATAGATCATTACCTGAAGTCTGACCTCGCTGATCTTGCGGCCGCGGCCTATGCCGAACTCTCCGGACTCTATCCCGAAATGCCTGTGACAGAGTACTGCAATGCCCGCATCCTGATGAGCCAGGGAAGATACCGCGAAGCTGCAGCCATCCTTGGCACACTGACCTCATCAGGGAATCCTCCGCCGCAATGGATCATGGCCCTGGCAACTGCACTGGAGGGGGAGGGCAGCCACTATGCCGCTGCAACCGTCTATGACAGGCTGATCAAAGCGCGTTACCCTGATCCCGGCCTGCTGCTTAAGAAATCCCGCATGCTTCTCAGGGCAGGAGACCGGGAGGCGGCAAAAACAGAGATACAGAGATATATCTCGATTGATCCTGGCAATACCGAGGCTCTGGGGCTTATAGGCAGGACCTATGCTGAGGAAGGGGCCATCTATGAAGCGCTTCCATACCTGAATGAAAATGTTGATAAACATCCCGGTGAAGCCTCTGCCTTCAGCCTCCGGGGTGATGCATGGTTTGCTTCGCGTACATGGGACAGGGCTGCAGAGGATTATACCATGAGCCTTGACCTTGACCCTGAGAACGGGCAGGTGAACCTTAACCTGGGGATTGCTCTCATTAATAGCGGCAGGAGCGACGATGCCTGCCATTACCTGCGCAAGGCAAGAAGCCTGGGAATGAAAGAGGCCACCGACTACCTCGCGAGACATTGTCTCAGGTGAGAATTACCCCGTCAGGGCGGAATCTACTTTACATTCTTGGCGATCCTGTCGTACAGGTCCTTCGGCTTGAAGGGCTTAAGCACATAATCATTTATAGCCAGGCCCTCTATCTTGTCATGTGCCTCTGACATGACTGCGGCGGTGAGTGCCACTATAGGTATCTGACTGATCTTTCTGTCAGACGAGCCCCTGATTACCCGGGTTGCCTCTATGCCATCCATAACAGGCATGTGAAGGTCCATAAGGATGAGGTCGAAATCCTGCTTCTTAATCTCCTCAAGAGCCAGAGCACCATTCTCCACGTGGGTGACGATAACGCCCCAGCTCTCCAGGAATTTGTTGGCGACGAAAAAGTTTATCCTGTTGTCTTCTGCAACGAGGATTCTCTTGCCGGCAAGGCCCTTCATACTGTCAGTAACCGTGCTTTGATCCACCGCTTTGGTTTCGATAGCAGGAACACTGTATTCAATGGAGAGGGTGAAGACAGCCCCCTTGTCAGGCTCACTGGCCACTCCGATGGTTCCACCCTGGAGGTCGACCAGTCTCTTGCATATTGCCAGACCGAGGCCCGTCCCGCCATATTTCCTGGTGGTATCAGCTGATGCCTGGGCGTAACTCTCGAAGATCTCCTCCTGCTTATCCAGAGGTATCCCGATACCGGTATCTGCAACCGAGAACTCAATAAGAGCTTTTCCTTCCTGACGGCTGATAACCCTGGCTTTAAGCGTTATCCCCCCCTTTGAGGTGAACTTCATGGCATTGGAGAGGAGGTTGGATAGTATCTGATTAAGCCTGATGGGATCACCGATAAGTGATACCGGCAGGTCGGGACTCTTCTCCAGGGCGAAATAGATGCCTTTCTCCAGCGCCCGGTGGCTGTAAGATCTCCTGATGTCTTCAAGCATGCTTGCCAGGTCAAATTCCGTCTTTTCAAATACGATCTTGCCGGCCTCCATCTTGTTATAATCGAGAATATCATTGACCAGGCTTAGGAGGTGGTTGGCGGAGAAGCGGAGGGTATTGATATAATCCATCTGATCCTCGCGCGGGTTACTCTGATGGAGCAGGTTGGTTATGCCTATCACCTCATTCAGCGGTGTACGGATCTCATGGCTCATAGTAGACATGAACTGCTGCTTTGAGAAAGCAGCTTCCTCGGCTCTCTTGCGCGCCGTGATCAGGTTGTCAAGCATCCTGCGCCGCTGCAACGTGAGCACAATCTGGTTTGCAATGAACTCAAATACCTGCAGATCCTCATTATTGAAGGCGTCGATCTTCTTATAGTCCTGAAGGCAAATTGCCCCGATGACCTCGTCGTCCATCCTGAGCGGGACCCCCATCCATATCTTGCAGGGTGACCCTACGAGGCTTATGGCACCGGTCTTCTCAATCTTGAGGATATCATACTCATCGAGCAGCACGGCCTTGTTGTTTCTGATAACCCACCCGGTGAGGGTGTTTCGTGCAGCCGTCTCCTGGAAGTGGTCACGCTCATCGGCAAAGAAGGGGAATGTTAGCGTATCCTTCTCACTGTTATAGAGGGCAATAAAGAAGTTGTTTACATTCCAGAGCTTACCTATCTCCTTGACTATGGTCGGATAGATGTCGAAGATATCGCTGTCCTGCAGCGCCACGGTGGAGATATTGTACTGGATCTCCTGCATCAGCCTGCTCTTTATCTCCCGTGTAATGTCACGGTAGATCCCCAGAAATGCGATGGTCTTATCGTTGGAGATGACCGAGGAAGCAATGAGCGAAACATTTATTCTGTTTCCCTGTTTATCCTTCCTTATGGTCTCGAGGTATCCTGTTCCGGTGGCTAGTGCTGCCTCGTCGATCTTCACCGCCTCATCACGCAGCTCATCAGGCACAACCAGGTCGTCTATCATCCTGTTCATTGCCTCATCAGGCTCGAAGCCGAAAAGCAGGGTGAAGCCATGGTTGATGCGCATGATGCGCCCGTCGAAGTCAGTCAGTACAATGGCCTCAGGAGCAGCGTCAATCAGGTGCTCGAGCAACGCCTTTTCGTTTGAGAGCTTCTGTTCGTAATCCTTGTGCTTGCTGACATCAGTCAGCACACACCTGTACCCTGTCACCCTGTTCCTGATAATGATCGGTCCTGCATGAAAAAGCACTGAAACATTGCGCTTCAGGTTGTTTACCAGGATATACTCGTTAAATGTAATCTGTCCCGGTTTGGTCAGCCCCGACAACTCCCTCATTAACCTGTCAAGGTCTTCCGACATGAAGAGTTCCGACAGGGTTACTCCTTTGGCCAGATCATTGTTGTCAAATCCCAGGGTCATCATCCCCTGGGTGTTCATGAAGGTGACATGCCCCTGGGTGTCTATCTCCATTATCATCTCGGGCAGGAGTTCGGCGAATGTCTCGAATACAATACCCTGCTTGAGTATCTCGCTCTCTCTCTCCTTCTGGGCTTTCCCTGCCTCCCAGGTGACAAGGATATCGCCGGAGGAGAGGAGCAGGCCAATATAATAACCCGCCTCATCAGTGCCGTCAGGTGATACCGGTATCTTGTAGGGTCTGCGGCTGGTCTCCAGGTTGTCAAGCAGGCTGAGGAAGGCTTCGCTCTTTGCAAGGGGAGTTTCAATGACTTCCTTGCCCAGCATATCCTTGCGGTCAAGCTGTTCAACATCCTCAGCCCTGTAATTGAAATCGATAATGAAGTGCTTGTTCTCCGCTTCGCGCCTCAGAATGATAGCGTAGCTGCTCATTGAATCGAAGATTTCCTTAAGTATCTTCTCCGACTCCGCCCTGGCGAAACCGCCATTTAGTGCGCTTATGTCATTGTAGTATGTGACGAGAAAGATATCCTCACCAAGGAAAAATGTACGTGCGGTGAAGAGGAAGGTGCGCTCCTCTCCGGAACGCAGCCGAAGCTTTATCTCCAGGTCACTCACTCTCTTCAGCCTCGAAAGTAGCCTCATGTACTTGCGGCTCTGAATAAGGTCAACGTAAAGCTGGATGTCCTCGGAGGTTTTCCCTATGATCTCCTCTTTACTGTAACCGGTAGTATCAAGAAAAGCCTGGTTGACCTCAATGTACTTCTGCGTTTCGAGGTTGCTCAGGGTGATAAGCTGGTTTGTGGAGTTGAATACCAGCTCGGGAATGTCAGCAAGTTGTCTCAGAGATGCCAGGTAAGCCAGGGATGTTTCCGGTTCATTGACTTTCTCTTTTCTCTTTTCCATCTGGGTGCCTGTTGAGTACATAAAAACGGAGAATAGCGGTCTGGCTGAACAAATGTAGTTATATATGTATGAACTATAACGGAGTTCCCCGTCAACTTATTTTTACATTATTATGTTCCGGAAACCAGGCACACCATTTCTTCAGTCCGCATTCGGAGCAGTGTGGCTTGCGCGCCGTGCACACATACCTCCCATGGAGGAGAAGCCAGTGATGGGCCTGAGGCCTGACCTCTTCTGCTATCTCATGCGTCAGCCTGAGCTCCACATCCAGGGGAGTCCTGGCTCCCGGGGTAAGCCCGAGCCGCCGTGCTACACGGAAAACATGCGTGTCAACAGCTATTACCGGACTGTTCCATACCACCGAGGTAATCACGTTTGCTGTCTTTCGTCCGACACCCGGAAGCTGTGTAAGCTCATCCCTGTCCGACGGAACTTGTCCGTTGAAACGACTTACTATCATCTCAGCCATCCCAATCAGGTGTTTCGCCTTGTTGTTCGGGTAGGAACAGCTCCTGATCAGCCCAAAGATCTCCTCCTGAGTGGCACCTGCCATGGAAGGGGCATCAGGAAAACGTGCAAAGAGGGCCGGCGTGATCATGTTAACGCGCTTGTCAGTACACTGAGCCGAAAGGACCACTGCCACAATAAGCTGGAATGGATCGCTGTATGACAGCTCTGTCTCTGCAACAGGCATGTTCGCCGCAAACCAGTCCATAACACCCCTGTACCTGTCTCTAATCTTCAATGTCCTATTTGAGTTTGAGGAGATGAATGTAGTATTTTTTTATTTTTTTTACCGGGAAAGGTTCACTATCTGAATAAAATCATGGTAAGTATTAGTTCTGTTTGTTATTTTTCGCCGGAATGAACCAGATCAGGATAAACACTGCAGGAGGTAAGTCGCTGCTCATCCTGGGCGGGACCATGGAACATATCCATGGCCTGCTGCCGGAGAAGGGCCTCTTCATCATCACTGATACCAACGTCAGCAGGATCTATGGCGATGCATTTCCTCCCGGCGAGGTAATGGTGATTGAAGCCGGAGAGAAGAGCAAGACGCTGGATGTGGCTGGAGACCTATGCAGGAAGATGCTCGAAGCAGGAGCAGACCGCTCCTCGTTTGTACTGGGTTTTGGCGGAGGGGTTGTCTGTGACATTGCCGGACTGACAGCCTCCCTTTTTATGAGGGGTGTGAGGCATGCTTTCGTCTCCACCAGCCTGCTGTCACAGGTCGATGCCAGCATAGGAGGAAAGACCGGAGTGAACCTCGGGGAGTACAAGAATATCATCGGCACATTCCGCCAGCCGGAGTTTGTGCTATGTGACCACAGTATGCTTGCCACACTGCCTTATGAGGAATTCCGGTCAGGCCTGGGGGAGATGTACAAGCATGCAGTCATACGCGACAGGAATCTCTTTTTTGACCTGTCCGCCTCAGCCGGTCAGCTCACCGGTCGGGACCTGCAAATACTTGGCGACCTGATTCTCCGGGCAGTGAAGATAAAGGCTTCAGTTGTTAAAAGCGACCCCCTGGAGAATGGCATACGAAGGATCCTCAATTTCGGTCATACATTCGGACATGTGCTCGAGACCCACTACTCGATCCCTCATGGCGTCGCCATCTCTCAGGGAATGATCATCGCGGCAGAGTTGTCGGTTTGGAAAGGGGAGATGCCCCATAACGAGTTCAGGCTCCTGGAGATTGCGCTGGAAAAGGCTGGCCTCCTGATGGACTGCAGCTTACCGTCAAATGTGGTCAGCAGGATCTCAAGAGACAAGAAGGGCGAAGCAGACTCGGTGAGATTTGTCCTGCTCAGATCGGTGGGTAAAGCAATCGTACGAAGATTACACCTGACCGAAATTCAGTCATTTGTCAATTATTACAACGAAAAGAAACTCGAAAGTCAGTCACAATAACAGGGAATATGAATACAGTTGGAACAATTTTCAGGGTATCGGTGTTCGGCGAGTCACACGGACCGTCGGTAGGAGTGGTAATAGACGGCTGCCCGGCTGGCCTGCACTTCTGGAGGGAGGAGCTGATGGCAGACCTGTCAAGAAGGAAGGGACTGCTGCCCGGCACAACTACGCGCAGGGAGAGCGATGAACCTGAAGTAGTAAGCGGGATATACAATGACTACACTACGGGAGCTCCGCTGGTCCTGTGCACACGCAACAGCGATTTCTGCCCTGGTGACTACGAACAGTTCACAAGTATCCCGAGGCCTGGCCATGCCGACTTCACGGCAGGTTACAAATATAAAGGCTTCAGTGATATGAGGGGCGGAGGTCATTTCTCCGGCCGCCTGACATGGGGCATTGTGGCCGCCGGCTACTTTGCACGGAAGATACTTTCTCCGACAATAATCACTGCCAGCCTGGTGGAGGCGGGAGGCGAAAAGGATACCGCCGCAGCCATTGCAAAGGCCATGGAGACAAATGACACCGTGGGCGGAGTGGTTGAGTGCGTGGTTAAGAATGTCCCAAAGGGCCTCGGGGAGCCGGGATTCATGTCCGTTGAGGCTGCCCTTGGACTGATAGCCTTCGGGATACCTGCAGTTAATGGCGTGGAATTCGGGGCTGGATTCGCCTCGTCAAGGAGCTACGGTTCCCTGAATAACGATCCTTTCGTTGATGCAAGGGGCAAGACATCCACTAACAATGCGGGTGGCATAAATGGCGGGATTACTAACGGCAATGATCTTATAATGAGAGTCTCCGTCAAACCGGCAGCCAGCACGGGGGTAACTCAGAAAACCTTTGATACCGCCAAGGGTGAGATGACTGAACTTGAAGTAACCGGCAGACATGATGCATGCATAGCCCGACGCATTCCCGTTATCCTGGAATCGGCAGTGGCAATCGGACTTGCGGATCTCCTTATGATGGACAGGGGAATAAACGGAGTACGAGAAAGATAGTTATATCCCGGACTACGGGAGTGACTGTCAGAGGGTCAGTATAAGTATCCTGTCAGTCTGGTCCGTGATCCTGAACCTGTCATCGATCCTGTAACCCATTACCCACATCACCCTTCTCCCGGAGAGGAGCAGCAGGACCTTTTCCTTTTCGGAAACAGGTACCTTGAGATCAATGAGGAAATCACTGATCTTCTTCATCTGTTGCATACCCAGCGGCATGAACCTGTCCCCGGGCTCCCAGTGCCTTACCGTTACCGGAAAGTCCACCTGATCCAGGTCAAGTGACGCGATAAGTGGTGAAATTGGCAGTGATTCGTCAGACGGCCCTGTGATCCGAAGATCACTGAAGAGGCCTGAGATACGCATCTCGTCCACTGAACTGAAAAGATATTCCGCTGGTGCTTCAATGGTCCTGGGAGTAATGATGATCTTACCCCTGTCATTCAGCAACCGGTGGGTGGAGGTGTACATGTACTTTCCGGTGTCTGACCGCATAAGTGCAATCACCTCCGTCGTCTGCTTCGGTGAGATCCCGTACCGCCGGAACAGTTCGTATATATGCGGGGTATCAGGAGTCAGGGATAATAGACTTTTAATGTCAGCCTCTGCTTCGTCGTCTTTCAGCCTGAAAAGCTCCATGCCGAGCTTCGAAATATAGACGTCGACGATCTCTGAGGAGGACTCAAGATGGCTCATGGTGTCTGTTATAGCCCCGAGCACTCCCGGATTCACCTTCTCCATTTCAGGCATGACCTTGTGCCTGATCCTGTTGCGGGTGTATTTAAGTTGTAAGTTCGAACTGTCCTCACGGTATTCAATCTTTTTTTCTTCAGCAAATGCCGCTATCTCATCCCTTGAAGCGAAGAGGAGAGGCCTGATCACGTCACCTGCATGCTGTTTCATGCCCGTAAGTCCGCTCAGTCCCGTTCCTCTCAACAGGTTGATAAGGAATGTTTCTACATTGTCATTGAGGTTGTGAGCAATAGCAACGGCATCAAAACCCTCATTGAGGACAAGTGAGCTGAACCAGTCATAGCGCAGCTCGCGGGCAGCCATCTGCACGGAGATCTTCCTGGTGGCGGCATAGCCCAGTGTGTCAAACCTGGTGCTGTAAAAGTGAATGTCATTACTGGCAGCCCAGGATGCAACAAACTCCTCGTCACCGTCAGACTCTTTGCCCCTGAGCGAGAAGTTGCAGTGGGCAATTGCGTGTTTGGTGCCTGATTCCCTGAACAGCCATGCCATCACCATGGAGTCGATCCCTCCGCTGACGGCAAGGAGTACCCTGCTGTCCTTGCCGAACAGTTTTTCCTTACTTGAGTATTCGATAAATCTGCTGAGCATTCTGCTTCGCTTTGCACAAAGTTAAGCATCGTTGCCGGAAATGAGCTTCGCCGCATGTAAAAAGAGTACCGGGAATTGGCATTTTGTCATCCTGTATATCACCGGGAGAGCAGAGGAGACAGCTCAGTGGAACGGAGTCACTCCGGGCGGGTCAGGCTCGAAACGAGGTGGCCTGAGTCTCACGAGACCGTCGGCGGTGATCCATGATTTTTCCGAGTAGGGCGGCGAGTTGGGATACCATGCCAGTCTTATCTGCAGGGTGTTAAGGACCAGCTGATCATTCCTGATCCTGACGCCCGCGCCAAGCGCCGGGACGGTATAAAATCCGCCGTTCATGAATCCATCCCTGACCAGCACTCCCGCGTCCGCAAAGGCAAAGAGGGCAAACCTGAAACCGACTACCGGCCTGTGAAGGAACATAACAGGCTCAAGAGAGAGGGTCAGGCGTGTGCCTCCGCTGATGGAGTCGTTATGGAAACCCCTGATGAAGGCATTGTTGTTCAGGTACAGACATTCATCGGAATAACGGTTGAATCCCCTCGTGTAATGGATGTTCACGAAAGTGCGCATTTTCGATCTTCCCGCACTGAAAAGTGGAGTGAAATACCTCAGGCTGGCCTGCACCATGCCCTGCTCGGTGCTTTCATGATTGTAGAACGCGGAGAATCCTGCCCCGGCATAGATATACCCAAACCTGGTAAAGATATTGCCGTATGAAAGCTTAATCCCTGCGTAAGTGCGCCATTTGAACTCATTCTTTTCCCTCCCGCCCAGCAGCTCAATCATGTATCCGTACGGGATATCTTCAGTACGTCCGTAACTGTATATCAGAGAGGTGTTTATGAACCGCTGCGAGGAGACCGCAATGCTTGCTGTGGCAATCTGGTAGTTCTGCAGCTCGTAATATGAAAAATCATCTATCTCCGGTCTGCGGAAGACATTGTTGTGCATATATCGTCCGGTAACGATAAGCCTGGTGACGCTGTTCCTGTCAAGCATGAAGGATCTGGCTGCCCAGTAGTCCTGCCAGATGAACCTGAGAGGAGCCGGTACGTCCATTGTATCAAGGTCCTCATTGGTGTAGGTGAGCTTCATCGAAGCGGACCAGGCATATTTCGTTGAGGAGGTGACGAAATCCCTGCTGTAGACGCCGCCCATGCGGGTGGTTCCGAGGCCGTCATTGAACTCCATCTCCAGATCCGAGAAGGAGCGGGCGATGTTGCGCACTGCATACCTGAACCCGATTCCGGGGACGGAATACTCATTGAAGTTGTACGGTGTACTGATCTCAAGTTCATGACCCAGGCCCGCAAAATTCCTGCTGTAAACCTTTACTACGCCGCTCCTGATATCACTGAGCCCGATGTTCAGGCCATAGGGGTAGCTTTCCCGCACCACCACCGCTACGTCAACCAGATTGCTGTCCACGGGCACGACTGTAATAGTTGCATCCTCAACAAAGGGGAGCTCTCTCAGAAGACGTTCATTGTCAGCCAGATCGAGCGAGGAGATGGTGTCGCCCTCTCTGAAGAGAAGCTGCTGTCCCAGAACGAACTTGCGGGTCTTGGCGTAGGTGGAGTTCATTAGCATCTCCAGCTTTGAGGGGTCATAATCAAGCGGATTGTCTATGTTTGAGCCGAAGGCATTGAGCCTGATGATCTCCCTCTTACGTATAACCCTTCCCTCATATTCTTCGTAGTTTTTGGTACTTGTCATCTTTTCCCTCGCGGAGCCGGGAGACGGGGACGAAATGACAATCATGTCATACAACAGCCTGGTGAATTTCCGCTTTTCAGCCCTTACTTTCAGGGAGTCATAAAAATTACGGGCGAGGGTATCCAACGGAACAGTCTCCTGGGCTTGTGCACTAAAACCCGGGATGAGAAGAAAAAGTGAGAGAAAAAGATAAAAAGCAGTGTTTGTTTGGCTATTTGAGCATGGCTTCACTGTGCCTTTGAATTTTCATCCAGAACGTCATCGGAGTTAAACTGGAACCCGAGCCTCTTTCCTGTTATCAGCCTTGAGTGTTGAATCTTCGACTCTGCCTGGCCAACGGAAGCAATCTTGACAGTGTCATATGGAGGAACCAGCAGATCGAATTCAAGGGAATAGTTGATCGCTGTGCATACTATCTTCTTCAGTGACTCAGTGCTGAAGGCCTCATTTCCGTAATTTGTAAAGAGCATTCCCATCTGCCTCTTTCCTTCAACGAAATACTGGTTCTCATGGTTGATGAAGATGCGGGCAATCAGGTATCCAAGGTCATCAAGCCTTGAATACTTGAATGAGTCGGCCAGGAAGTTGTATATGTTGATTAATCCGCTGTAGGCGTTATATTTATTTTTCTGGATATAGGCGGTCTTCCAGGCAGGATGCTCGCGGTCAAACTGGAAAATGTTTGAGTGCATGCTGAAGAGCAGCATGTCTGCCGCAACCTTGATCTGGGCGTCGAAGTTGCTCCTGTCAGTGTATTCCATCCGGATCCTCGGGTCAATACCGCTGAGGTTGCCGTTCACTTCCCGTGCCAGGTTCTTCAATATGTCTTTCACCATCATAAAGGCAGTGGCGGTATTATCGAAGACTTTCTGCTTAAGTACCGACTTGCCTTTAAGGGTGTCAACTATCAGTGTCGTTTTCTGCGTGATCTCATCCGCCATATCATTTCATTTACTCAACCGTCTAAAATTACAGATTTATTCAAAATAAAAACAACAGACGTGCATTAAAAACGAAAAGGGCTTCACCACGCCTGATTATGGCCTGGCGGCTGCGTTCATCAAAAGTTGTCTTTATTAATATGCCCTTGCAAACAGAACCCTTTGGTCAGAAGGCTTGCCTGTGAGTATGCATTTCCCTTCCTCAGGAGGGTTATTGATAGGGATGGCCCTGATTGTAGCCTTTGTAAGATCCTTTATCTTTTCCTCAGTCTCTGCCGTGCCGTCCCAGTGTGCCATGACGAAACCGCCCTTGTTTTCAATGATGTCCGTGAACTCATCCCAGGTATCGGCCTTGAAAGTATTGCCCTCCCTGAATTCAGCAGCCTTTTTGAAGATGTTCTTCTGGATATCTTCAAGCAGTGTCTGAATCCGTTCAACGATATTGTCACGGCTGACGGTCTCCTTGGTCAGTGTGTCTCGGCGTGCCACTTCCACTGTTCCCTCCTCCGCATCGCGGGGACCAATGGCCAGCCTGACCGGCACTCCCTTGAGCTCGTATTCGGCGAACTTGAAGCCGGGCTTCTGTGTGTCACGGTTGTCAAATTTCACTGAGATGCCTGCCTTCTCAAGCCTGGCTTTGAGGTCAAGTGCAATCTGCGAAATCGCATCAAGCTGTTCATTGCCCTTGTATATAGGGACGATCACAACCTGGATCGGAGCGAGTCTCGGAGGAAGCACCAGTCCGTTATTGTCTGCGTGAGCCATGATGAGTGCGCCGATCAAACGGGTGGTGACTCCCCATGAGGTTGCCCATACATAGTCAAGCTTACCCTCCTGGTTGGTGAACTGTACATCGAAGGCCTTCGCGAAGTTCTGCCCGAGGAAGTGGCTGGTACCGCCCTGAAGAGCCTTGCCATCCTGCATGAGCATCTCGATGGTGTATGTATCAATGGCACCGGCGAACTTCTCACTCTCCGTCTTAACCCCTTTTATTACGGGTACGCCCATGTAATTCTCCACGAAATCGGTATAGAGTTCCAGTATCTTAACCGCCTCTTCCCTGGCCTCCTCCATGGTTGCATGCGCGGTATGACCCTCCTGCCACAGAAACTCGGTGGTGCGCAGGAAGAGCCTGGTACGCATCTCCCACCTGACCACGTTGGCCCACTGGTTGATAAGGAGCGGCAGGTCACGGTATGACTGTATCCAGTTCTTATAAGTACTCCATATGATCGTTTCTGAGGTTGGCCTGACTATAAGCTCCTCCTCGAGACGTGCATCGGGATCGACCACAATACCCTTGCCGTCGGGAGATTTCTTGAGACGGTAGTGGGTCACCACCGCACACTCCTTGGCAAATCCTTCAACATGTGCCGCCTCCCTGCTGAAAAATGACTTCGGAATGAAAAGAGGAAAATAAGCGTTGACATGACCGGTAGCCTTGAACTTCCTGTCAAGCTCTGCCTGTATCTTCTCCCATATCGCGTACCCGTACGGCTTGATGACCATGCAGCCGCGAACGGCTGAGCTCTCAGCCATGTCAGCCTTGATTACCAGGTCATTGTACCACTGTGAATAATTTTCCTCCCTGTTTGTAAGAAACTTGGCCATTACTCAGTTTAAGTTTGTATAAGTGTTTACCTTTAAAAAAGATTGCGTAAAAATAGATAAAACTTGCGAACCTGAAAGAGAGCCATGCAATTATCTGTCCGCATGAGTGGAATTGGTACGAAATTTGTATAAATTTGGGAAGACAACCAGGAGGAGAAGAAAATGAAAAGGTTTTGGTACATTATCCCGGCAATACTTGTGATAACCAGCGCATGTTCATCTGTGCAATTCACAGGTGCCTCAAATGATGACCTGTACTACAGGCCATCTGAAACCCCGGCGACAGTAGTCACGGTTCAGGACAGGAGTGCCGGTGAGTACTATGATAATATATTTGCGGCCGATACTCTGATCGCGGATGAGTACTTCCCTGACGGCGATTATTCGGAGTATGCTGCTGCCGGCGAGGCGACAGTGGTCAATAACTACTACGGCAGTCCCAGCGAAAGGATCTATATGTTCAATGATGACTACTTCTATCCTTACTGGAGAGACCCGTTTTACTACTCGCCCTTCTCGATGAGGCTCAACTTCGGGTACGGATACTCACCGTTCTATGGGGGATATGATCCTTTCTACTCAGACTGGTATTCTCCCTACTCATACTACAGTCCCTACTCGTACTACAGCCCTTACTCGTACTACAGCCCATACTACTCCTACTACGGAGGGTATCCATATTACAACAACTACTACGGATACGGCAGCTACTACCCCTGGTACTCGGGTTACGGATGGCCTTCATACTATAATGGCAATAATGACTATGCTGCAACAACCGCCCGCCGGGGAGGATACAGCACCATGTCGAGAGGTTCATACTCCACTGACACCAGAAGCAAGTCAGGCTATGCATCAACAGGCACAATAAACAACAGACGACCCATCCCGGTTCCTGAATCAACAACCGGCACCGGTACATCAACACCCGGCACCCGAAGATCACAGGAAACAGGTACATATACCAGGGAGGGAACTTCAACCGGTACCGTTTCTAAACCCGAGTATACAAGGCGCGAAGCTGGCGGAACCACCGTGCAGACTCCCACCCAGACCCGTACCCAGTCACAGGAGAGAACCGGAACCTCCACCCAGACTCCTACTCAGTCACAGACTCCGGTGAAAAGAACTGAGACACAAACCGTCAACAGGCCACAGTATCAGCAGTCCGAGAGGAGTTATACTCCGAGTTACAACAACCCCAGGGTGAGCTCCAGGCCTTCGTATAACACCACGCGCAGCAGTACCACCAACACCCAGAACAGCAGTACTGTATACAACAGAACCTCCACGTCAAGGAGCAGCAGCACCCCGGCTTACACGCCCTCAAGGTCGTCATCATCCCCGGTGCAGTATTCTGCTCCCTCGCGCAGCAGCAGCAGTTCATCATACTCATCAGGCAGCAGGAGCAGCAGCGGCTCGTCCTACTCATCGGGAAGCAGGAGCAGTGGCGGCTCATACTCTTCAGGCGGAAGCTATAGCTCAGGTTCATCCTCCTCTTCCACTTCCTCCTCCTCTTCCTCTTCCTCGAGCCGGAGCTCGTCAGGCGGAAGAAGATAAACAGTAATTACTGTAAAAGTTGAACCATGTTCCGCTCACAACGCAGGAGCAACAGGAATTGTATATCTGAAAATTACATAAAATGAAAAGAAAAATATTACTGATTGCCGCATCAGCACTGCTGCTCCCCGCCTGGATGGCCGGACAGAACATGGATGATGCACTCAGGTACTCCAAACTCTTTTACCAGGGTACAGCCAGATTCAACGGCATGAGCGGCGCATTCACCGCCCTTGGAGGCGATATTTCGGCCATAGGTCTTAATCCCGCCGCTGCAGGCGTTTTCCGCTCAACGGAAGTGTCAATAACTCCCATTGTATTCTTCCGCGATATGAATACTGACTGGAACGGATTCGGTAGTGACGATAGTTATTCGGGGCTGAACCTCGGACAGATAGGAGTTGTCTCATCATTAAGGATAGGAAGGACTTCGGGACTGACAAACCTCTCTTTCGCCTATACCTTCAACAGGACAAACAACTACTACAGGAATGCAGTTATAGACGGTATCAGCGAAAACGGATCAATGACTGACTTCTGGGCTCTGCAGGCAACCGGTTACAGAACCGGCGAACTTGGTGGCACAGCATTCATGGCCTATGATTCTTACCTTATTGATACTCTGCCAAACTATCTGGACGAATATGCATCCATCTTCTCATATTACGGCGAAGTGGATCCCCTTTACGGACAGCAGGTAAAAAGAATCATTGACAACTCAGGCTATAGTAACGAACATACAGTGGCCATTGGCGCCAATCTTGGGGACAAAGTCTACCTGGGTGCTGGATTTGGTATCACAAATATATCATATACAGGTCATTACGCTCACACGGAGTTTGATGAGGCCCAGAAAACCTTTGACTTTGTGAACTTTACCTATACGGATCATTTCGAGGCTGTCGGTTCCGGATGGAACTTCAAGGTCGGAGCAATAGTCAGACCTTTTGAATCACTGCGGATTGGCGTTGGATTTACCACACCTACAATCTATACAATTGATGAGGTCTTTTACAACAGTCTTTCCGCCAAGTTTGACTATGACACACCTTCTGATCCTTCGGATGATGCCAACCCCGTCATACCCCCTGCGGATAATCCTTCGACATACCGCTACCGTATTTCGACCCCGTTCCATCTTAATGCCGGCATAGCATACCAGATCGGGAACTTTGGCCTGATAAGCGCAGATTATGAGTTGATAGACTATGGGTCGGCGAAGCTCAGCAAAGGAGCTGACGGGTATGATTTTGCCCAGGAGAATGAGGACCTTGCGGCAGAGATGACAAGAACAGGCAACCTCAGGCTTGGTGCCGAGGTGCGTACTGGTCCGCTTTATCTTCGCGGAGGGTACAGTTTCCAGGGCTCATCATTCACAGAGGGAACTCTGAATGAGGACGCCACTTCAAGCGGATTCAGTGCCGGCCTGGGATACAGACAGGACAAGTTTTACATCGATGTGGCAATGGTATGGCTCAATAGCTACGAGGCCTATATGATGTTCCCCGATGACCCGAGACCGGCTCGGGAATACACCAGTGATCCGGTTAATCTGAATACAAAGGATAAGTACCTGTCACTTACGGTCGGACTGAAATTCTAAAAGTTGATTAACAGTTGTCTGCTTCCAGGGACCTCAGCAATAAAGCTCGGGTCCCTGGTCCGTTATTGAGGAGCAGGTCGATTATGCTCATCCTGGGAATGAACCCGTGCCTGTCACCGAATACCTGCGTGTAAGGGATGTCAGAAAAACTTGCCACTCCAGACGGCCTCTTCGGGGTGATACAATACCGGTAGTCATTCCCCGGGCTGCCTTCCGGCTCGAACTTCCGTGTGTAGTCAATCTGCACACCCAGTCCCAGTGCATCGCATACAGCTCCCAGCGCCGCGATGTTAAGGTCAAACAGAAAGCTGTACTGTCTGGTGATGACATCCCTGATGAGGTCATAGTAGTACTCAAAGAAAGGGGCGGCGGCATACGCCGACCTGATACCCCTCAGGTGCAGTTCTCTCCACCTTTTGCTCTCGTCAATCTTCAGATCGCTTATTCGCGTCTTGTGAAATGAGCCCCTCAGAACCGGAACGATCAGAGGGAGAGGCCCGTTTGCACCCATTATGATACACCTGTTGCGGTATGTCTGCCTGTGATAATTCTCGCACCTTTCGATGATCACCCGTCTGCTGTGCGCAATCAGGCTGAAATACTCAGCGGGAGGGAAATATGCAGTTGAGAGAAAAACCTCCTCAGTCATCTCATTCAGAGGCTGTTTATTCTGCTTGCGGCAAATCCTGCCCCGAAGCCGTTATCGATATTCACCACCGTAACCCCGGCGGCACAGCTCGTCAGCATGGCCAGCAGTGCGGATAATCCTTCAAACGAGGCCCCGTATCCTACGCTCGTGGGAACGGCGATGACAGGCATGTTCACCAGTCCTCCAACCACACTTGCAAGCGCACCTTCCATGCCTGCTATAACTATGGAGACCCTGCATGACCGTATCTCAGGCAGTTTGTCAACCAACCGGTGTATTCCGGCCACCCCGGCATCATAGATCCTTACCACATCGTTACCAAGGAGCTCGGCAGTGATGGCAGCCTCCTCAGCAACCGGGATGTCGGATGTGCCTGCAGTGATGACTGCGATCTTTGTGGCAGGATGGTTGATCTCCTTCCTTCTGATGCTTATTATGCGGGCCGTCTCATAGTAGATGGCATCGGGGAAGGAGGGAGCTATATATTCAAACATCTCCTTTCCTGCTCGCGTACCTATTATATTATTGTCATGCCCTTCCATGGCATGGAAGATAGCCTTCACCTGATCAGGCGTCTTGCCGGCACAGTAGACTATCTCCGGATAACCCGTCCTTAGCTCACGGTGATGATCAATACGGGCAAACCCCAGGTCGGTATAGGGAAACTCTCTCAGCTTCTCCATGGCCTCATCCACACTCACTGATCCGTTTCTTATACCTGAAAGTATCTTCTCCAGCTCTGGTGCATTCATTCTTCTTTTGTTTTGCTCATGCTTCCGGTGCGATACCCGTCAGCATCAATCGTAACATATTTGAATCCAAGGCCTTTTATGGCTTGTGACAGTTTCATCCTTACTTCAGGTGCGATTATCTGCTCAAAGTGTTCACTTCTTATCTCTATGCGTACAAGTTCACCGTGCACTCTCACGCGGGCTCCGGGAAATCCGGTACCGGTGACCAGCCGCTCCGCCTCTTCAGCCCGGCGCAGATCACCCGGGGTGATTTTTACATCGTGAGGGAAGCGGGTTAGCAGGCAGGTGTTCGATGGCTTATCACTCACCGCGAGCCCTGCCTTGCGGGCCATGGCCCTGATCTCTTCCTTCGTGAGCTGTGCTTCCGCCAGAGGGCTCCTTACCCCCGACTCCCGCAGTGCCATCAGGCCCGGGCGGTACTCGAGGAGATCGTCGGCGTTGGTGCCGTCCAGGACGAAGGCATACCCCCCTTCATGCGCTGCCGCCGTGACCGCCTTCATCACCTCTTTCTTGCAGAGGTAACATCGGTCAGGCGGGTTGCTGAAAACAGCAGCGGGGATGTCAGGCCTCAGCTCTCTGTGCTCAATATTGTTATTCAGGCAGAAGAGGGCGGCGTCATCAACCTCTGATGAAAACATGTATGGAGTGCTCACCGTTACTGCCATCAGCCTCAGGCCGGGCACACCTGCTGCCACACTGGCGAGGAAAGTGCTGTCAGTGCCTCCCGAAAGGGCTATGACAGCAGATCCGGCATCCGTGAGGATAGCCTTCAGCTTATTGAGTTTTTCAGCTGAAGTCATTGTTTTGCGCTTATCAGGGCGGTTATCTCCTGTATCACCTGCTTCATCGGCAAGCCGGTTGCTGCCGCTATCGCTGCACACCTGTCAGCTTCAGGCTTTACTGAGACCAGCCTGTCACTGAAGTACGACTTCTTGATCATCACCTTCCCGAAACGGGTGTCGACCTCTTCAAATTCCCTGTGCAGTGTTTCTTTGGTGAAGGGGGTGACTCTCAGTCCGATGGTGGTTGACTCGGTGAAGAGTATCTCCCTGACGGAATCCGACTGGTCCTCTTCACAGATAATGCTAAGGGTGAAAGCAGGCCTTCCCTTCTTCATAATCACCGGTGTAAACCACACGTCACCCACTCCCGCAGCGAAGAGCCTGCCTGAAAGATATTCCGACAGTTCGGGATTCATGTCATCAATATTGCACTCGATGAGCAGTGCCTGGTGACCCCTGTCCGGCTCTTGCTCCGTCTCAGCCAGGTATACCCTGAGCATATTTGGTCTGGCAGGATCGTCTTTATAGCCGATCCCGTACCCACTCTTCCTGATCACTAATTTCATTGACTGAGGGAGCGGTTCAGCCATAGCTGCAATGATCGCAGCACCGGTGGGGGTTGTGGCCTCGAAACTGACTCCCCCGGTGTGTACGGGGAAACCACTGATTATGCGAACCGTGGCCGGTGCGGGGACTGGCAGGAGGCCATGCTGACACCTTACCATGCCGCCCCCGAGTTCAACGGTTGACACATAGACCCTGTCTACCCCGAGGTCATCAAAACAGATGGCAGCTCCCACAATGTCAACAATTGAATCGATGGCGCCGACCTCGTGAAAATGGATCTCGTCAACCGGCTTGTCATGAACAGCTGCTTCAGCCTCAGCTATGTGACGGAAGATCTTCATTGACAGTTCCCTGACAGACGAGGAAAGCGTGCTGGCATTTATAATCTTCTCAATGTCCGACAGGTTCCGGTGAGGATGACTATATTGCCCATGGCCATGATCTGATTCTTGTTCAGTTTCATGGTTGTGAGTGTGCCTGTGATTGTGACCATGCTCATCAGTATGCCCGTGATCATGAACATGGTTGTGCTGATGGTCATCCTCATTTTCATTCTGATGATGGTGCGCCTGGTCCGGATCTGTTTCGCCTTCAGTGATTACCGTTACTTTGGTGCCGGTAATGCCGTGACGCTGGTCACGGGTTATCTCCAAACGCCAACCTCCGGTATTGAGTTTGTTCAGACCGCTGATCAGAGTCTCACGGCTGACTCCCAGGTCAAGCATGGCTCCCAGGTTCATGTCACCGCTGATTCCGGAAAAACAGTCGTAGTACAGTATCTTCATTCTGATTTTAGTTTTTTTAACACTTCATCTGCAGGCCGCACAGTCGCTCACGCCCGCATTCTCAGGCTGCTAATATAAGAATACGGAGCCGATATATTAAAAAAAATGTTTACTTTGCATCCTCTCATTTTAGGGGTAATGGTTAACAGCAGGGAATGAAAAGACGAAATTTCTTAAGAAGTTCGCTTGGTGCCGGACTGGCAGCAGGGGCGTTCATGAGTTTTGGCAGTTATGAGAAAGCATTTGCAGGGAAACGACTGCCCTCAGGTGCCGATTATGATCTGATAGCAGTGATGGGAGGGGAGCCGGCAGCAATGTTTGATATGGGTATTCAGGCCATGGGAGGTATGGGGAGCTTCGTCAAAAAGGGGCAGAAGGTGCTGGTGAAACCCAATATAGGCTGGGACGTTGTGCCTGAAAAGGGCGGCAATACCAATCCGGCCCTCATCAAAAGGATTATCGAGCACTGCTACAGGGCAGGAGCCAAGGAGGTATATGTATTTGACAACACCTGTGATAACTGGATCAAATGCTACAAGAACTCCGGTATTGAACAGACCGTAAAAGATGCGGGAGCAAAGATTGTCCCGGCCAATTCGGAGAGCTATTACCAGGAAGTGACCATTCCCAATGGCAAGAAGCTGACGAAGACCAAGGTTCATGAGCTGGTGCTCGAGAGCGATGTATTCATCAACGTTCCCGTCCTGAAACATCACAGCTCGGCCATGATGACCGGAGCCCTGAAGAATATGATGGGTGTTGTCTGGGATCGCGGCTACTGGCACAGGAACAACCTCAACCAGTGCATTGCCGATTATGCCCTCTACTCGAAAAAACCACAGCTGAATGTTATGGATGCATACAACGTGATGATGCGCAACGGACCCCGTGGCGTCTCCGTGGCTGACCTTTCCAACATGAAATCACTGATGATATCGACTGACTGGGTGGCTATTGACGCCGCAGGGGCAAAAATGATGGGCAAAGAACCGTCATCCATTGAACACATTGCACTGGCTGCCGGAATGGGTATAGGCAAGATGGACCTGACAACCATGAACATCCACAGGATGAAAATGTAGCCCTCAATGAGGTCATCTGCCCTGAAGCATATCCGAACCGTTTTTGCAGTTCTAGTACTGCTTCTTTTTGCATTTCTGTTCATTGATTTCAGGGGCCTTCTCGGGGAAAAGGCCTTCGGCCCGATCCTGTACCTCCAGTTCGTTCCCTCTTTTATAAAGTTTGTCATTACCGGTGTGGCGGCCTCTACAGGCTTCATCGTGGTCCTGGCGCTAACCGCCCTGACGGGCAGGACATACTGCTCGTTCCTCTGTCCCCTCGGGATACTGCAGGACAGCATCAGCCGTGTGGGCGGACTTGTCAAGAGACGCTTCCGCAAGTACGGATACAAGAAGCCCTACACGATCCTGCGCTATTTCATTCTGGTGGTGACTGCAGCAATCCTGGCGATCGGCGGTGTTTATGTCCTCAGCATTCTTGACCCCTACAGCATCTTTGGCAGGTTCATGACCTACTTTGCTCAGCCTGTTGTACTCTTTTTAAACAACCTGCTGGCATCTGTCCTTGGGAAATTTGATGTCTACACAATTTACCACGTCGACATAAAGCCTTATGAACTTGCTGTATACATAGTTCCTGCAGCATTCCTCCTGCTCGTCGGCATACTCTCCTTCAGATATGGCAGGCTTTACTGCAATACCGTATGCCCGGTGGGAACGCTCCTCGGTCTGCTCAGCAAGGTGTCGCTCTTCAGGATCAGGTTCGACGAGGATAAGTGTACACGCTGCGGCAGGTGCGCAATGGCATGCAAATCTTCATGCATCGACTTTCTCAACAAGAGTGTTGACCTGAGCAGATGTGTCAACTGTTTCAACTGCATCGACTCCTGCAAGGAGAACGGAATGTCCTACGGCCTGGTCCGGCTGAAGAAACCAGCCATGCATGACGGCGGTACTGATCCATCCAGACGCAGTTTCATCGCCGGTTCGCTGGTTCTGCTCGCAGGAGGCTCACAGCTGGTCAGGGCACAGGGTACGCCGCCCACTCCCACAAAGGATTCCACCGTGAAGGAAGACAGGCTCTACCCCGTTTCGCCTCCTGGCTCAGTGGGGATTGAATCATTCACCTCACGGTGCACTGCATGCACCCTCTGCGTCAACGCCTGTCCCACCAACGTCCTCCAGCCGTCTGTCAATGAATACGGATTTGCCGGCATAATGCAACCCAGGATGGACTTTCACAGCGGCTTCTGCAACTTTGACTGTAACCGCTGCACTGACGTCTGCCCCACGGGTGCTATTATGCCCCTGATGATTGAAGCCAAGAAACTTACCCAGATAGGCAAGGCAGTCTTCATAAAGGAAAACTGCATAGTCCATACCGAAAAGACAGCATGCGGGGCATGCTCCGAACATTGTCCCACAAAAGCTTGCCACATGGTTCCCTATGAGGGCAGCCTTCTTATTCCGGAAGTCAGGGACGAGATATGTGTCGGTTGCGGGGCTTGCGAGTATGCTTGCCCTACAAGACCTTTCAGGGCCATTTTCGTTGACGGAAACCCCCTTCATGAAGCTGCCATCAAACCCGAGTCGGAAGAGCTGGAAGCAGTACCATCCGAATTCCCCTTCTGAGGCTTAAAAACATGATTTTTATCGTGTGAGGCAGAGTTAAATAGAATTAACTTGCATGCTCTCATTTATTCTCTGAACTAAACGTTCATTTTATGAAACCTACACATATTGAGCATATTGGAATTGCAGTAAATTCAATTGCAGAGGCCCTGCCCTTCTATGAAAAGGTGCTTGGCCTGAAGTGTTACAACATAGAGGAGGTGGCTAATCAGAAGGTGAAGACCGCCTTTTTCATGATCGGGCAGACAAAGATCGAGCTGCTGGAGTCAACCGATCCTGAAGGACCGGTGGGCAGGTTTATTGAAAAGAGGGGAGAAGGGATACATCATATTGCCTTTGCCGTTGATCAGATTGAGGAGAGGCTTCGCGAAGCAGAGGCTGCAGGCATAAGACTCATCGATACTGCCCCGAGAAAGGGAGCGGAAGGACTGAGCATCGCATTTCTCCACCCCAGGTCAACCTTCGGGGTGCTCACCGAACTGTGCGAGGATAAGAAGAACGAAAACAATAAATAACAAGGTTCAATGAACAGTCAGGAAAGAATTAAGCAACTCCTTGATTTCAGGGATAAAGCACGCAAGGGAGGTGGAGATAAACGAATTGAAGACCAGCACGCCAAGGGCAAGCTGACGGCAAGGGAACGTATTACCCTGCTGCTTGACGAAGGCAGCTTCGAAGAGTATGACATGTTCGTCACCCACAGGACCGAAGACTTCGGGCTGGCCGACAAAAAATTCCTTTCAGACGGAGTCATCACCGGCCATGGTACGATCGACGGCAGGGTTGTCTACGTCTTTGCCCAGGATTTCACGGTCTTCGGAGGTTCTCTTTCAGAGACCTTCGCCCAGAAGATATGCAAGATTATGGACCAGGCCATGAAGGCGGGCGCACCGGTTATCGGGATCAATGACTCCGGCGGTGCAAGGATCCAGGAGGGAGTAAGAAGCCTTGCCGGATATGCCGAGATATTTGAGCGCAATATTCTCGCCTCTGGCGTAATACCCCAGATCTCGGCCATCTTCGGTCCATGCGCAGGAGGAGCAGTCTACTCGCCTGCACTGACTGACTATATAATCATGGCCCGCAAAAGCAGTTACATGTTCGTCACCGGCCCGAAAGTAGCGAAGGCTGTCACCGGGGAAGACATCACCATTGATGACCTGGGAGGCGCGGGAGTGCATACAACCAAATCGGGCGTGGCACACTTCGCCGTTGACGAGGAGAAGGAGGGACTCGACCTTATCAGGAAGCTGCTGAGCTTCATGCCGCAGAACAACCTCGAGGAACCACCGCAGATGGAGTGCGATGACCCTATTGACAGGCTGGAGGACGAACTCAATGACATAATCCCGGAAAGCCCCAACCAGCCATATGACGTCAAGGATGTCATTGTGAGGGTGGTTGACTATCACGACTTCCTGGAGGTCCATGAGGCTTACGCGAAAAACATTGTGGTCGGCTTTGCCAGGTTTGACGGCATGCCCGTCGGGATTGTGGCAAACCAGCCGGCATACCTTGCAGGTGTGCTTGATATTGAAGCTTCGCGCAAGGCAGCCCGCTTCATCCGGTTCTGCGATGCGTTCAATATCCCCGTCGTGACCTTTGTTGACGTACCTGGTTTCCTCCCGGGATCCACCCAGGAGTACGGTGGCATTATAATCCACGGCGCCAAACTGATGTATGCCTACGGCGAAGCCAACGTGCCGAAGGTGACCGTCACCCTACGCAAATCATACGGCGGAGCACACTGCGTCATGTCATCGAAACAGCTCAAAGGCGATATCAACTACGCATGGCCTACGGCCGAAATAGCAGTCATGGGTCCGCAGGGAGCCATCGAAGTGCTGGAGGGCAGAACAATCAGCGAGATCGCTGACCCGGCTGAGCGTAAGGATTACGTCTCCAAAAAGGAACAGGAATACCGCGACAAGTTTGCCAACCCGTACGAGGCAGCCAAATACGGCTATCTTGATGATGTGATCGAACCCCGCAACACCAGGTTCAGGGTTATCAGGGCTCTCAGAACACTGGCGACCAAGAAGGATCCGGGACCAATGAAAAAACACGGCAACATTCCACTCTGATAAGCCATGATAATGCAAAGTATATTTCTCGCAGAGGCTGTCCGGAGTCTTGATTCCCTGACCTGGACAATAGTGCTGGTGGGCATCGGCATAGTCTTTCTATCACTGCTGATAGTCTACTGGTTCTTCAGGTATGTCCTCACCTTCATACTCAATTTCAGACTCAAGAGTTTTGCCCGAAAAAAGGGAATTAACCCGACTGAAATACAGACGGTAAAGACAATCCAGTCGGGCGAGGTCAACGCAGCCATCGCAATGGCAATCTTCTCTTACTTCAATGAACTGCACGATGTTGAAAGCGGCGTGATGACAATCAAGCGCGTTTCAAGGCATTACTCGCCATGGAGTTCCAAGTTGTACAATATGAAAAACCTGTAAGGCCAGAATAATCTGTCAGTGAAATGAAAAACTATAAGTTCAGGATAAACGGAAACCAGTATGAGGTTGAATTAATCGAGATCGACGGGAACATGGCGAAGATCGAGGTGAATGGAACTGTTTATGATGTTGAGATGCAGCGCGAGATCCCCAAGGTCAAAAGCGTTATAACTTCTGCACAGGCACAGGCAAGAACAGTTAAGGAGACGAAACCGGCGCCTGAAAAGGCCTCTTCCGGCAAGGCATCCGAAGTCAGGGCACCCCTTCCGGGCGTGATCATCCAGGTCCTTGTGAGGCCAGGCGATGAGGTAAAGGCCGGCCAGACGGTGTGTACCCTCGAAACAATGAAGATGGAAAATGCCATCAAGGCTGACAATGCCGGTAAGGTTACCACTGTCAGTATCGCACCCGGTCAGTCGGTCCTTCAGGATGAGGTTCTAATTGTAATCGGCTAGTAATGACAAAGAGAAAGATGTGGACGATGCTGGCTCTGCTGGTGATTACCTCACTGGCGTGGATGGCATTCGTAAAGCCTGAACAAGACAGGCAGAAAGCGCTGGCTGAATCGGGCATCGAAGCCTCTGCAGCCCTCCCGCAGTACCAGCAGGATCAGCCCGAAGAAGAGGGGCTTGCTGATGGACTGATGCAGTTCTGGGCCTTCACCGGGTTCCGGAATGTGACTTCGGGTCACCTGATAATGATCGTGGTAGGATTGATTTTCATCTTCCTGGCAATAAGGTATGAATATGAACCGCTGCTGCTTGTGCCAATAGGTACCGGTATACTTATTGGAAATATACCCTTCTTCACTGACGGGGGCATGAACCTCCAGGTGGGTATCTACCAGCAGGGCAGCGTACTTAATTACCTCTACTTCGGAGTGATGAAAGGTGTCTATCCGCCACTGATCTTCCTGGGTATAGGTGCCATGACCGATTTCTCCTCACTGATATCCAACCCCAGACTGCTGCTGCTTGGAGCAGCCGCACAGATAGGGATTTTCGCAACCTTTATCGGTGCACTGCTGTTGGGTTTTGCTCCTCCTGAAGCAGGAGCAATTGGCATTATCGGCGGTGCTGACGGCCCTACTGCAATTTTCCTCTCTTCCCGACTCGCCAACGGCATCAATGTGCTATCAGACGGTACAACGGTGAAGAATCTCATCGGTCCCATCGCTATTGCGGCATACTCATATATGGCCCTGGTGCCGGTGATACAGCCTCCGATTATGAGACTCCTCACAAACAAGAAGGAGAGACTCATCCGCATGAAGCCCCCGCGTGCCGTCACCAAGACCGAAAAGATCCTCTTCCCGATATTCGGCCTGCTGCTGACCTGTTTCATCTCACCAAGTGCACTGCCACTGCTCGGGATGCTCTTCTTCGGGAACATTCTGAAGGAGTCAGGTGTCACCAAGCGACTGGCTGAGACAGCACGTACATCTCTGATAGACATCGTTACAATCATGATCGGGCTCACCGTGGGTGCTTCAACCCAGGCTGATGTCTTCCTGACTAAAGAATCAGTTCTGATCTTCGGACTTGGCGCTGCAGCGTTTGCCGTGGCTACTACAACAGGAGTGCTCTTCGCCAAGGGAATGAACCTCTTCCTGCCGGAGGGCGACAAGATCAACCCGCTTATCGGTAACTCCGGTGTATCTGCAGTGCCTGACAGCGCACGCGTATCGGAGACGGAAGGCCTTAAGGCAGACAAGACAAACCACCTTCTCATGCACGCCATGGGCCCGAACGTGGCCGGCGTGATCGGCTCAGCCATAGCAGCAGGGATACTTCTCAGCTATCTGGGATAATTTTAGTAAGTTTGTTTGTAACCATCATTCCTGGTACCAGATGAAACAGGCAACAACAGGTAATGCCGGACCCAAGGTCAGGTCTGACATTGAGATAACGCTTGAACTCACCGAAGCAGGTGGCATTGAACTGAACCTCAAATCGAAGGTAAAGACAATGTACGGCAAGGCCATCGAAGAGCAGTGCCGCAGCCTGCTAAGATATTTCGATGTAGATAACGCCAGGCTCTCAGTGAACGACTCCGGCGCTCTTCCCTTCGTCATCGCTGCAAGAATTGAGGCTGCAGTAAAAGCTCTTACCGGCACAGCCAAATCATTCATCCCTGAGATGATCAGCGGGAATACCTATCACTCTTCACGTGAAAGATACAGGTTCTCACGGCTCTACCTGCCGGGCAACAATCCGGGGATGTTCCTTAATGCCGGGCTCCATTCACCTGACGGTATAATTCTTGATCTGGAGGATTCTGTTGCCCCCGACAGGAAGGATGAAGCGAGGATACTCGTCCGCAACGCCCTCAGAGCCGTTGACTTCTATGG